>CAYMQB010000034.1:0-33097 GCA_964392665.1 uncultured bacterium
GGACTTCCATATTTTCTCTATTTCAACACATTCGGTTGGGAAAATATTGTTGCGGCAGCAGATAGAGATAGTATGATGCAAAGGGTTTTGACATGGATGGGTTATGCACCACCAGCACCTCCGAGTCATGATGTAGCTACAACTGCAATTATAACACCTAACGGGAATATAATGCCATCAACGGTTTTTGACCCGCAGGCAACATTCGCAAATGTAGGGGGCTTGACAGATACATTCGATATTTACTTCGAAATAGATTCAAGTGGAACACCTCTGTATTCTTCGACTACCCAGATGATTCTTCCACCTGCCGCAGGAACAACATATACATTTGCACCAACGTGGACATCGGGACCGGATGGAGTTACATACGATGTAAGGGCATATACTGTCCTGACTGGTGATGCAAACACAGGAAACGATACTTTGATTACTACCGCTACAACCAAAAGTGCATTCTGGAAGATATATGCAACTATGCCACAGACATCTTACTATAATGCAGCCGTTTATACCGATGTAACTGGAACGCCAACTGCTTATTCACTTGGCGGAAACCTAACATATACGAGCATTTTTGAATTCGATTGCAGCACAGAAACCTGGTCGACATCATCTTATGTATTGAACCACGAAGCTCAGAGAACCGCTGCAGCAGTGGTCGGTGGCAAGATATATGTAATGGGTGGTTGCGATGCTGGATTCACTGCACACGCCTTTAACCAGGAGTATGACCCTGTTGCCGGTACCGTCATAGACATGGCAGCACTTCCAACAGCGAGATACTTCAGTGGAGCATTAGCGTGGAATGACAGTCTTATTTATGTGATAGGCGGTCAGGCATCCTCATACTACAATGTAGTTGAGATATATGACCCGGCAAGTGATACCTGGACAACAGGAACCGCATTGCCCATACAGAACCGTTCATTTGCTTGCGGTATCTCAGGTGATACGATATATGTTACGGGTGGATACAATGGCAGTGGTTATGTTTCAGCAACATACATCGGTGTAATAGATTCTGCAAATCCAACGAGCATTGCATGGGCAACCGGACCGACCATTCCAATGGGTCCTTCCGCTCAAGCAGGACGTTCAAGATTGCAGGGAGCCTGTGTTCTTGAGAAATTCTACTTTACATGTGGAGACGACCACGGTGTTGCTGCTTATGATACCTGGTACTATGACCCAGCAGACCAGACCTGGCACCAGGACCTTGACAAACCAACTCCAATCAGCAATTCACAGTGTGCGGTCTTTGTCCCAACGCTTGATTCGGGAACATTCTTCTGCGCTGGCGGATACAATACTGCTACAAGTGCTGGAACAAATGCAACAGAAGGGTTGATCAATCTGGTTGTAGGAATCTCTGAAGAACCGTATAAGACACCTACACTCGTATTCGGTCTTTCACAGAATGCTCCGAATCCAACCAGAAACGGTTATACAGCAATATCCTATACTACAACAACCAAGGGTTCTGTTTCACTTAAGATATACAACAGTGCCGGAAGACTTGTAAGAACACTTATTAATAACTCCAACCTTCCTGCAGGAACAAGAACTGTTTACTGGGATATGAAAGACAATAGCCATAACCAGGTTTCTGCTGGTGTTTACTTTTACAGACTGTCAGCAGAAAACAGGACTATTTCAAAGAAGATGGTTGTTGTTAAGTAGCATTGTTTTTTTATTAACTAAAAAAGGCTCGCATTTAGCGAGCCTTTTTTATCTCCAAATACTTCTTGACTTTTGCACAATTAAAATATAAAATAAAAAAATGAGTTTCAGGATTGCATTGTCTCAGATAAATTCCAGTGTTGGCGACTTTGAAGGAAATAGAGCAAAAATTATAAATGGCATCAAAAAAGGTCGAGAAAGAAGTGCGAGAATGGTTATCTTTCCTGAACTTGCGATAAGCGGTTATCCTCCAAAAGACCTGTTGCATAAGAGGGTGTTTCTTGAAAAAAACCGTGACATATTGGAAGAAATAGTCGCGCAAACAGAAGGTATTGCTATTGTTATTGGTTTTATCGATTTTTATAGGAGTATGTCAGAGGAGAATGTTTACGATATTTCTTCGCCATTTTTTCAGAGAAAATTAGTGCTCCATAATGCCGCTTGTTTGATCCAGAATTGCCGGATTATAGGAAAAGTCTATAAAGTACATCTGCCAAACTATGATGTTTTTGATGAAAAAAGATATTTTACTCCTGGGAAGGAGAGCCCGATTTTTGATTTCGAGGGGGAGAAAATCGGAATCAATATCTGCGAGGATATGTGGTTTGAAAATGGTCCAATTGAAGAACAGGTAAAAAAGGGTGCTGATTCAATTATAAACGTTTCAGCTTCACCCTTTTATGCTGGCAAGAGAGAAATAAGAAGGAAATTGATAAGTGAGAAAGCTCGAAAGAACAATGTTCCAATAGTATTTGTTAATATGGTTGGTGGACAGGACGATCTCATATTCGATGGTTCAAGCTATGTTTTCAACAGAGAAGGCGAATTGGTAATTAAGGGCAAGTCTTTTGAAGAGGATTTTGTTGTATTCGATTCCTTTGATGGGGAGAAGGTGAAGTGTGTTGATGATACGGTGAAAAATGTTTTTGATGCACTTGTGCTCGGGACAAAGGACTATGTGAGGAAAAATGGGTTTGAAAAAATTGTTATTGGTTTGAGCGGTGGCATAGATTCAGCAGTAACAGCGGTAATAGCGACTGAAGCGTTGGGCTCTAAAAATGTTCATACACTTATGATGCCGGGTCCATATTCTTCTAAAGGTAGTGTGAACGACGCTTTGAGATTAGCAGAGAATCTCGGAATTAATTTTACAAAAATAGATATAGACAGAATTTACACCGCTTATCTGGATACACTAAATAAGCATTATAAGGGAACGAAAGTTAATGCAACCGAGGAAAACATTCAGGCAAGAATTAGGGGAAATATTCTTATGGCTTTTTCTAACAAGTTTGGCTCGATGGTATTGAGTACCGGGAACAAATCGGAACTCGCTGTTGGATATTCGACACTTTATGGTGATATGGCTGGTGGATTGGCGGTAATTTCGGATGTTCCAAAAACACTTGTATACAAACTAGCTGACTATTATAATGAAATTAGGGGAGATAAAATCATTCCAGAAGAGACTATTAAGAAAGCTCCATCCGCTGAATTGAAAGCAAACCAGAAGGATTCCGACGACCTTCCTTCTTATGATGTGCTTGACGCAATTCTCGATTTATACATCGAACAAGGACTTGGTCTCGATGAAATAGTCGACAAGGGGTTTGACAAACATACTGTTGTTGATGTATTAAAGAGGATTAACAGGAATGAGTATAAGAGAAAACAAGCACCAGTTGGACTTAAAATTCTACCCAAGTCATTTGGTTTTGGAAGACGAATGCCTGTTACCAATAAGTTTATGCAATAGGGAAGAGGGAAGAGTGAGTCAGAGAAACGGAGAAACGGAGTGTCGGTGTATCGGAGAAAAGCCAAGGATAAAGGAAAAAGTGTAAACGAACCAAACGATAAAACGTTCAAATGGTCTAACCGGAATTACTAATTACTTCATTACTAATTACGAAAAAATTATCTGTGTTTATTTGCAGTTCATTACAACCCAGATTGGAGGTTTTATGGACAAGGAAGTACTTATAGTAATGGGAAGTAAGTCTGATAAAACTGTTATGTCTTCTGCGGGAAAGATGCTAAAAAAGCTTGGTGTGCCATTTGACACCCTTGTTTCATCGGCACATAGGAATCCGGATAGAACGAGAAACATTGCGAAAAAAGCCATTAAAAAGGGATACAGAATAATAATTGTAGGTGCGGGTTATTCTGCGCACCTGGCTGGTGTTATTGCAAGTGAGACTTCACTACCTGTTATAGGTGTTCCCATTGCGAGCTCACCTCTTGGAGGGATTGACGCTCTTTATTCTACTATTCAGATGCCCAGTGGTATTCCAGTAGCAGGTATGGGTATAGGGGAGAGTGGAGCAAAGAACGCAGCTATTTTTGCCGTTGAAATTCTTGCACTTGAAAAGAAGAAATATAGAAAGAAGATTGAGGATATGCGAGCCAACTGGAACAAGTAGAAACATTTTACACACCCCTAAATCCCCTCTTGATAGAGGGGACTTTGCTGAAAGAAACGACGTGCTGAAATAAACTCAGCATGACAGAAAGAAGATAACAGAAATAAAACCAGAGACAACCACAAATGCGAAATCACGAAATTACAAATTGCGGAATTGATTACAAAAGTCGTGTATATTTATATTATATTAAGCAGTATATTTGTAGTGTATTTATTGTTTACTACAAATAACGCGAAGCAAATATACGCAGCAGGCTAATAACGATCTGTTGTTTTACAACGCTCCAAACGATCTAAACATCTCTAACGATTTGAACGGAGTTACCAATTACTCAGTTACTTAATTACCAATTACAAAGTTAAATGGTTGACAATCATCTAAACGATATTAACGGATGAGACATTTCAAATTAAGAGCGTCATATAAACCCACGGGTGACCAGCCGAAGGCTATAAAGGAACTTGTTAAAGGAATAAGGGAAGGTAAACAGTCTCAAACGCTCCTTGGCGTTACTGGTTCTGGCAAAACCTTCACTCTTGCCGAAGTTATCGAGCAGGTTAACAAACCTACCCTTGTAATTTCCCATAACAAAACCCTTGCTGCTCAACTTTTCGGAGAATTCAAGGGTTTTTTCCCTGATAATGCGGTTGAGTATTTCATAAGTTACTATGATTACTATCAACCCGAAGCATATATCCCCCAGAGGGATCTATATATTGAGAAGGATGCATCGGTTAATGACTTGATCGAAGAGTTAAGACTTCGTGCAACAACCTCTCTGTTAACGAGAAGAGATTGCTTGATAATTGCAAGCGTTTCTGCAATATATGGATTAGGCTCCCCAAAAGATCACAGTGCAATGCTTGTCTTTCTTGAAAAGGGTAAGGAATTTCCAAGAAAGAAGATTATTGAAAGGCTTGTTGACATTCAGTATACAAGAAACGATATTGATTTTTCGAGAGCTACCTTCAGAGTGAGGGGTGATACCATCGAAATTCATCTTGCTTATGAAAAGAAGGGTGTTCGGATAAGATTTTTGGACGACGAGATCGAAGGGCTCGAAATATTTGACACCGTATCAGGTAAAACCTACGAAGAGGTCGAGAAAACAGCAATATATCCTGCTAAACATTTCATTACTCCTTATGCAAGAATCAGGGATGCAGTTAAGTCTATTGAGCAGGAGCTCAAAGAACGATTGATTGAACTGAAGAAACAGGGAAAAGAACTCGAGGCTCATAGATTACAAACACGCACAAAGTATGATATCGAGATGTTAAAAGAATTAGGTTACTGCTCAGGTGTCGAAAACTATTCGCGTCACTTAAGCGGAAGAAAGCCAGGTGAAAGACCTGGTTGTTTACTCGATTTTTTCCCGGATGACTTCCTGACAATTATCGATGAATCCCATGTAACCGTTCCACAGATAAGGGGAATGTATAATGGAGATAGGTCGAGAAAAGAAACCCTTGTAAAATATGGGTTTCGATTACCATCAGCACTTGACAACAGACCATTAAGGTTTGATGAATTCGAGAAAGAGGTAAACGATGTTATTTATTCATCTGCAACGCCCGGTCCATACGAGATAAGCAAAAGCGGCAATGCCATTGTGGAACAGATTATTCGACCTACTGGTCTTGTCGATCCTGAAGTGGAAGTGAGGCAAACAAAAGGACAGATAGACAATGTTATAGAAGAAATCAGGTGTAGGGTCGAGAGAAATGAATGTGTCCTTATTACGACTCTTACGAAAAGGATGTCAGAAGACCTTGCTGATTATTTGCGTGATGTGGGGATAAGGGTAAGGTATCTTCATTCGGAAATAGATGCGATCGAGAGAGTTGAGATTTTAAGAGGTTTAAGGTTAAACAAGTTCGATGTATTGGTAGGTATAAATCTTCTGAGGGAAGGTTTAGACCTACCTGAGGTCTCACTTGTAGTAATTCTTGATGCGGACAAAGAAGGATTCTTAAGAAGCGAAACCTCGCTAATACAAGTTTCTGGAAGAGCAGCAAGAAATATTAATGGGAAAGTTGTTATGTATGCTGATAGGATGACCAATAGCATAAGAAATGCCATTGCGGAAACAAATAGAAGAAGAGAGATTCAGAAGAACTATAACATACAGCATAATGTCACGCCAAGGTCGATTGTCAAGAGTGTGGATGAAGTTTTGAAAGCGACGGCTGTAGCGGATACAAAGGAAAAGAAGTATGAAGAACAGGAAGAGGAGTTTACATCCAAAATAGACATAATAGAGAGAATTTCTCAGCTGGAGTTTAAGATGAAGAAAGCTGCCGAAAACCTTGAATTCGAGGACGCAGCTTTTCTTAGAGATAAAATAAAACTTCTTGAGAAACAACTGCGGAGTAAGGGTAAGATATAAGATTACAAACCGAAGACCTAAGACGTAAGACCAGAGACCGAAGAAAACAGGGAAACGGAGTATCGGAGAAACTGCAAGGATGAAGGATAAAGAAAAGTTGAAAGTGAAAAGTTAAATCTGAGCACAGGCGCACAAGCCACAAAAGCACAAGAAGAGACGTGTAGCCGCAGGCTTTAGCCTGCGAAAGGAATTATGAGATTGCTTTGGCAGAAATTAAGGAAGAATAGTCGCAATGACAAACAATACAAGACATGAGACATAAGACAGGAGACCATGAAGCACAAAATTACAAAATTAGAAATTGGAAAATTAAGAAAATCTCTTCAAGTTCTCTTCAATTCCCTGTTGATTTGATTTGGTTGGGTTGTAGGGAAACATTGGAATAGATGTTTACCGTGCAGTAACCGTGGCTGGAAAGATGTTTTATTAGTTAAAAACCTGAGATGATGTATGTTCTCTGTGACTCTGTGGTGAAATTCGTACCGAATTTGTGATAATTATCACAAAAAAGCCTTGACGGATGTTAAGAATTGTGCTAAAAAAACATAAATTTTAGGAAGTGAGGAGAATCTTGTGAAAATCTGTGGAAATCCGAGATTACTCTTTCACATATATTTTATCAGGAGGAAATATGAGTTTAAGAACTTTCAAACAGGGTATACATCCGGAGTATTTTAAGGCGCTAAGCAGTGAAAAACCCATTAAAAGGCTTTCACTACCAAAAAAGGTAATAATTCCTCTGTCTCAACATACTGGCGCTCCGTGCAAAGCACTCGTTGAGAAAAAGGAAAAAGTAGAAATAGGTCAGAAGATAGGAGAGGCAGATACCTTTATAAGTGCGCCCGTACATAGTTCCGTGACGGGGACTGTTAAGAGCGTAGATAAACAACCTCATCCTATACTGGGAAGTTTTGATGCAGTAGCAATAGAAACGGATGAGAATGCTAAGGAAAAAGAATGGAAAAAAGGACATATCCAACTTGAAAAAATTACGCCTGACGAGGTAAGAAAAAAGGTAAGGGAGGCGGGTATTGTTGGTCTCGGAGGCGCAGCTTTTCCCACGTCGGTCAAGTTGTCTCCGCCAAAAGAGAAACCCATCGATACGGTCATACTTAATGGTTGTGAATGCGAACCTTACTTGAGTGCAGACCATCGAATTATGCTGGAGCAGGCTCTTGACTGTATCCAGGGATTGAAAATAATAATGAAAACAGTATCTGCAGCCAAAGGTATTGTTGCTATTGAAGCTAATAAAATTGACGCATTCGATGTGATTAGTGAGAAAACCAGGAATGAAAAGAATATTAGCGTCGAATTGGTTGAAGTGAAATATCCCGAAGGAGCTGAAAAAATGCTTATCTGGGCTTTACTAAAGAGGGAAGTTCCTGCCGGAGGTTTACCTATGGATGTCGGTGCTGTCGTTCATAACGTGGGGACCGCTGTTTCTATAGCTGAAGCACTCAGAGATGGCAAACCCCTCATCGAAAGGGTTGTTACAGTGACTGGTAATGGAGTCAATAATCCTGGAAATTTCATAGTCCCTATAGGAACGTCTTTTAACGATGTTATTGAAGCGGCAGGAGGACTTAAGGACAATGCAGCAAAGGTTATAATGGGTGGTCCTCTTATGGGTATAGCTCAGGCTAACCTCCAGGCACCTGTCGTAAAAGGGACTTCGGGCATTCTCGTTCTTACCGAAGACGAAGTGGATATTACCCCGGAAATTAACTGTATAAGATGTGGAAGGTGCGTAGACCATTGTCCTATGTTTCTTGTGCCAGCAGAATTGATTAAGTTCGTAAAAGGCGAAACATGGGAGAGACTTGAAGAGTACCATATTATGGATTGCATAGAATGCGGCTGTTGCACATTTGTCTGTCCATCCAGGATACCTTTAGTCCAATATATAAAACTCGGGAAACTGACTTTGAGAAAAATCAAGACTAAGAAAGGATAATGTGATGCGAGAGAAACTAATTTTATCGATATCACCACATCAAAAGGAAAAGGTAGATACCCCAAAAGTGATGAGGGGAGTTATATATGCCTTGATGCCGGCAGTGATTGCCAGCATTTATTTCTTTAAGGTAAAAGCATTTTTGCTGATTGTCGTATGCATTACTGGTGCCGTGGTTTCTGAAGCAATATTTCAAAAATTGAGAAGAAAACCTGTAACCGTATATGACGGAAGTGCTCTTCTAACCGGGCTTTTACTCGCTCTCGTCCTCCCACCGTCACTTCCACTTTGGGCTGCTTTTCTTGGTGCGGTTATGGCAATAGTGCTTGGTAAGCAAATATACGGGGGACTTGGTCAAAACATATTTAATCCTGCTCTTATTGGTCGTGCATTTCTTATGGCTGCATTTCCTGTTATGCTCACAACCTGGGTGAAACCCGGATTCGATGCTATCAGTGCTGCAACACCTCTTTCAGTGTTTAAGTTCGATCACGGTGTAACTTCTACGCTGTTTCTATTTGTTGGAAATACCGGTGGTTCACTTGGAGAAACATCTGCAATTGCACTTATTATCGGGGCGATATTTCTGCTTGTCAAGAAGTACATGGACTGGAGAATTCCATTTACTTATATTGGAACGGTTGCTGTGTTAAGTTCCATACTTTTTCTCATAAAGCCCGCGCAATACGCTTCTCCACTGTTTCATCTTTTTGCAGGTGGTCTGATGCTTGGCGCTTTATTTATGGCAACGGATCCTGCTACGACGCCTATCACAAAGAAAGGAAGATACATGTTTGGAGTTGGTTGTGGAATTCTTGTAGTAATAATCAGGAATTGGGGAGGATTACCAGAAGGAGTAATGTATTCCATACTCTTGATGAATGCATTCACGCCTCTTATCAATCGTTATACCATTCCTGTTCAGTTTGGTGGGAGGAAAAAATGAATATATCGGCACGTATGATTATTGTTCTAACTGCCGTATGCCTTTTTGCAGGTCTATCCCTGGTTTTTATGGACCGTTATGCCAAGTCATTGATTAGGATAAATGCGGAAAAGGCAATGCAGGAAGCAGTATTCAAAGTTTTACCCGAAGTCACTGAGGTTGAAAGGATAGAAAAACATGAGCGTGTTGTATTCAAGGGTTTGGATAAGGAGGGCAAACTTGTCGGATATGCCTTTGTATCCGAAGGAAGTGGTTATCAGGGGATTATAAAGATTATGACAGGAATCGATCAAAAGCTACAGAAACTAACAGGTATTTACATTCTTGAATCTGTTGAAACACCTGGCCTGGGAGCAAAAATCACAAGTAGTGACTTCAGGAACCAATTCAAAGGTGTTTGCGTTGTTCCTCAAATCGACTATGTCAAAGGTAAAAAACCTGAGAAACCTAATGAAATTCAGGCAATTACTGGTGCAACTATATCCTCACGCTCCGTTGTAAAAATTCTCAACAGCACAATAGAATATATAAAGGAAGTTGTTAAAGAGGAAAAATCTGTTGGGGAGGATGAAGATGAGTAGTGTAAAACTTTATATGGAATTCTTTAAGGGTTTCTGGAAAGATAATCCGGTTTTCAGACAGCTTCTTGGAATGTGCCCTACTCTTGCGGTGACGACATCCGTTTTGAATGGAGTTTCTATGGGTATTGCAATGACATTTGTGCTTGTTTCAACAAGCATCGTTGTATCCTTGATAAGGAAACTAATTCCCAATCAGGTGAGGATAGCAACTTTTACGATAATAATCGCAACATTTGTCACAATCGCTGACCTTTATATGAAGGCAAAATTCCCTCCCATCAGCAAAGCACTCGGACCTTATGTCCCACTTATTGTAGTTAATTGCATTATTCTTGGAAGACAGGAAGCTTTTGCCAAGAAAAATCCTGTTCACAGGTCATTCCTTGATGCCATTGGAATGGGCTTGGGATTCACACTTGCTCTTGTTTTACTCGGTGCAGTAAGGGAACTTCTTGGTTCGGGAAGTATACTCGATTATCGAATACTTGGAACCTGGTTTGAACCATGGGTAATAATGATTCTTCCTGCTGGAGCATTCATTACACTTGGATTTCTTGTTGCACTGATGAATGTAATCGACCAGAGACTGAGAAAAGCCGTGTAGTGGATAAAAAGTATGGAAGAAAATGAAAAGCAAATGGAACCACGAGATTACAAAAATTAGCAAAGAATAAGAAATGTTGTGGTAAAAAAGTCTAACAATAAAAAGGAGAATCTTGTGAAAATCTGTGTGAATCTGTGGTTAAAAAGGGAGGGGAAATGAAAATTATTCTTATATTCGTTGCTGCTGCCATTGTAAATAATTTCGTATTATCGTATTTTTTGGGAATATGTCCTTTTCTTGGTGTTTCCTCGAAAATCGAGTCAGCAATTGGAATGGGATTTGCAGCTACATTTGTGATGACACTTGCAGCAACGGCTACCTGGCTTGTTTACCACTACATTCTTCTGAAGTTTAATGTTCCCTTTCTTGAGTATGTTTCTTTTATTCTCATAATCGCAGTTCTTGTTCAGATAGTAGAGATGTTTATAAAGAAGTTCAGTCCCGATCTATACAGAGCACTTGGCATATACTTACCTTTGATTACAACGAACTGTGCAATTCTCGGATTGACGCTTTTTATGGTCTTAAGGGAATACAATTTTCTCGAGAGCATCGTTTTTGGTTTTGGTGCTGGTGTTGGATTCACACTTGTGCTTCTGATTATGGCAGGGATAAGGGAGGAAATGGAGTTTGCGGACATTCCAGAAGCGTTCAAAGGTGCAGCAATCACTCTAATCACTGCAGGGCTTCTTGCACTTGCTTTTATGGGATTTTCGGGACTTATCGGTGCATCGTAAAGATAATTGCAAAATGAAAAATTATCAATTAAAACTAAGCAATGTACAACAAGGAGTCATTGCGAGAAGGCAAACTTAGTTTCTGTTGAAGCAATCTTGTTGTTGCTGGAGTAGCAAAGATCGCTTTGCGTCAGTATAATAATGCGAAAGATGGGAGAGAGTATATAAAGTTTGAAAGGTAAAAATATAAATGTTTAAGGAGTTGAAAGAATGAATATTGTTCTGATTTCAGTAATTGCAATGGGTGGATTGGGTTTGTTTTTGGCGATTCTTGTTGCAATAACGAATAAAAAGCTTTATGTGAAGGAAGATCCAAAAATAGAAAATGTGCTTGAACAATTACCAGGTGCAAACTGTGGTGCTTGTGGAAGCGCAAGTTGTTATGACCTTGCCCGGAAAATCGTAAGAGGGGAGGCAGAACCAGCTTCTTGTCCTGTTGGTGGAAATGAAGTGGGAAAGAAAATTGCATCCATTCTTGGATTGGAAAGTCAGGAGGTTATTAGCAAAGTTGCTTTTGTTCACTGTGGAGCAACGAATGAGTTGAAGACAAAGAGAGCGCAGTATGTTGGAGGAAAAACCTGCAAAGTCGCTGATATAATCGGAGGTGAATTATCCTGTGCTTATGGTTGTTTGGGCTATGGTGACTGCGTGGATGTCTGCATATTCGATGCAATTATAATGGTTGACGGTTTACCTGTTGTAAATATTGCAAAGTGCACCGGATGCGGGCAGTGTGTGGATGCTTGTCCACGTAACATTATTTCTCTCGAATCTTTCGATAAGGAAAGATACGATGATTCTATTGTAGTTGCGTGCAACAATCCTGATAAGGGCGCTGTTGTTAGAAAAATATGCAAGGTAGGTTGCATTGGTTGTGGGCTTTGCGAAAGGAATTGCGGTGATGGTTCTTTTGTTATGGATGGTATGCTTGCGAGAATCGATTACTATAAGGTTTATAAGTGTGAACACTGGGACCTTGTAATAGAAAAATGTCCCGTAAATACAATCAAGAGATTAGCAAAGGAATCAAAGGTTTTGGTGTAGGTGCTATTTAGTCAGAGATAACTATGTCCATAATAAGTTTAAGTCTGAAATTTTCAATCGATTGTGCACATTGTGGTAACACATTACCCGTTAACAAAGCAGCGGAAAGGATGTTATGTAGCGGTTGCGGCGAGGAGACTTTAATCCCACTAGCCCTGTGGCAGAAACTTGTAACGAAACATTTGATAGAGGCCAGTACCTTTAAACCTGAAACCGATACTTGGGCAAATGGTATATTAGGCGGTGTCGGCAGCTATAGCATGGTGTTTGGGAAGATGTTGCCACGGTGTGCCGGCTGCGGTGCTATATGGCCGCTCAATAGTGTGCTTGAAATTGCTGAAAAAGGACACACCGAGTTTCGCTGTACCGGGTGTGGCAAAATCTGGAGTGTGCGCAAACCACCTCTGTGGTTTGACAAAGTGGTACCCTATTCTAAATTCCTGGTTGGGGAAGAATCGCCTCGTGATACAGGTGGCAAGATTGAAAGCGGCAAAGAAGGAATAAGTATTTCGTGTCCCGGTTGCGGAGCATGGTTGTCTCTTGACGGCTCGAGCCGCCAGGTTACGTGTCGATATTGCGGGCACGATTTGCTGGTCCCGGATGATATTTGGTCGCGTCTTCATCCACTTACTGTGGCTCGCCCCTGGTTTATCTTTCTTGACATGGGAGAAAATGTGGACTTATTACCGTGCGATATCGATGATTTTATTGATCTGGAAGCTATGGCCAATGGAGACACGGTCTTGCTCTGGCAACAGGACTCCATAGGTCATATCGGGCGTGGGGACCGCAGTGGTGGTCTACGCTGGCATACGAAGAAATTTACTTTATCTGATTACGGACGCCTTTTATATGATAAACAGAATCAGTTAATTTGGGTGCTCGACCATGATGAGCATCTCGTATATGCCTTTGAAGCCGAGACAGGTCGTAAGATGCTCAAAATTGAAAATGAAAAAGAAAATTCTAAGCAGATTACAGCGCGTGAGCATGAAGGTATTGCCATAAGCACTGACGGCAGTATAATTGTTAACCGCAAATGGGGTGAAGAAGCCAATAAACCAAGACGTTTGATTCCAAACGAAAAAGGTCAGTTAGTGTATGCCAAAGAATATGTGTTTTATCCAAATATTCTGCGCCGTTTCGATACGCAGGGAAATCGGATTCCTTTATGGAAGGGATTTAGCGATGAGAATTTAACCTACAAAAACCAGGTAGGTTTTGAAGAACTTGCTAATCAACCAACCGTATTGCCGGAAGAATCCTGGCTTGCGGGTGGACCGGATAATGTGTTTTATGTTCTGGACCGCAGCAATGGTAGAATTGCCCGTTTTGACCGACAGGGTATACTGCTTGAAGTTATTAAACCTAAGCTTGAGGGTGTAGCAAGAATTCAAGACTGTGGTGTTGCACGAGATGGCACAGTTTACATCTTATTTGATCATAAAAGGGACATAGGGGAATTAAATTTCTCGCATGTGGGCAAGATAAGTACTGATGGATCTTTTAAAATTCTGGCTGGTCCGCTTAATGATGTTAACAACTTTCCACTTGGCACGGATATGGAGCGGATGGCAGTTGCTGAAAACGGGGAGCTGCATTTATGCGATTATAATTTCAATAATTTTCGTATCCTTGCTCCTGATGGTTCTCTGCTATGGCGCAGCCCTGGCACGGTTATAAAAGATGAGACCCTGGCTGAGGACCTTGCAGAAGAGCGAGGCGGCTAAATTCGTGTTATATAGGGTATTATGATGAAAGAAAATAGAGAAACAGGAAAGATTATAGAGATGACTAATGAGGGCTTGGCAAAAGTGCTCGTAGAAAGAAAAAAAATGTGTAGTCATTGTCCTTCTCGTGGTGTATGCAATCCCCCGGAAGAAGGGAAGCAATTTACGATAGAAGTAGAAAATCCGATGGGCGCAGTAAAGGGCGATACTGTTGAGATTGGCATAGAACGAAGTGTGCTCCTTGTTGCAACTTTCTGGATATATTTTGTACCTGCAGTTTTCTTTCTTGCCGGAGTATCAATTGGTTTTATCTTTCTGGCAAGATACATAACTTTTGTTGGAAAGGAATTTTTGGGGCTTATAGTCGGGATTGTTTTTTTAATGGCAAGTTTCCTGATATTAAGATCTGTTAACAACAGGTTGGGAAAAAAGAAATCTTTCAAACCAACGATAGTAAGAATATCCCCTGTAAACAACAAATATACTAAGAATAAACCACAAATATACTATTAAATATACTATTAATGTACTGTAAATACACAATAAAAATACACGATTTTTCTCCGATACTCTGTTTCTCCGTTTCTCCGATTCACTTTTCGCTCTTCCTCTCTCCGTCTTTTCTCTTTCATTTATGTCTGGTGACAGCCTATCCTGACAATAGTGCTTTCTTCACGACGCTTGTCAGAATTTTCAAGTCAATCGGTTTGACAAGATAATCGAAAATGCCTGAGGAGATGACAGAAAAATCCTCTCTCATTCCCTCGAATGCCGAGCACATAATGATGGGTATATTGTTACCTGCTTCCCTCACAAGATTAAGGACTTCAAGACCATGAATATCTGGCATCTTGATGTCAAGAATCATAAGGTCGAAAGAGTTCTCGAGAATCGACTCTAATGCTTGAACACCGTTCGATGCTGTTATAACTTGATAACCTTCCCTTTCGAGTGTTTTTTGAAAAATAAGACGAATATTCGGGTCATCATCCGCTACCAATATATTCTTCATTCCTCCTCCTTTTTTTGTGCTTGTGTATTTTTCCTTTGACTCCTTTATGTCTTGTCATGCTGAAGCCTGTGCTGACCGATGTCATCCTGAACCTTGTGCTGAACTTGTTTCAGTATTGTTTCAGGATATTGTAGTTTCAGTATTGTTTCAGCTTAGACCCATCTCGTTCACTCATTTTTCATATTCTTTCATGCTTTTTTCACAACATGCTTCATATCACTCTCACTTTCTTAATTACTATTTACAAGCAATAAGTATGCCATAATATAAGTAGCGTTATTTAGCAACTTATTTAATAACTTGTGCGAATTTGTGTCAGAAATTATGACATTGTGCACAGTCTTCTTACAGTTGACGGGCGGGTGTCATTCTGAGTAGGCATTAGTTTTTCACTTAGGAAGAATCTTGGTTTTTAGATTCTTCAACGGTCAAAATGGAACAGAACACTCAGAATGACAGCGACTGCAATTATTGAGGTTTTCCTATTTTGGGGGTGAAATATGACACTGTATTATCTAAATTACACCCGGGATGTATGAAGGTTTCCGAAGAAGGAATCATAAAACGGGATGAGATTGTTTTCAAAAATGCGATTGGGAAAAAGATTCCGATACTGATGGTTTTAGGTGGTGGATGTATGAAAAAGAGCGCACTTGTGACTGCAATGTCCATTGGAAATCTTTTGGAAAATGTAATAGGTTTTTCGAAAGTCAAGTACATTGACAGCGGAAGCTAAAGGAAGAAAATTTGTAATGAGTACCATAGGCAAACGCCAAATACAGCGCAGTTTTTATATTCAGTTTGCAATTTGCTTCAAGTTAAAAGCCCTGTCTCATTTTTTGGATTGGTTTCGTTAGTTGGAAACCTGGAAATCGTATTTAACCGTGGTTAAAGCCTTAGGTTTATTCAAAGATTTTGCCGGGATTTAAGATGTTGTTCGGGTCGAACGCTTTTTTTATCCTTTTGGCAAGTTCGATCTTTTCTTTACTCCAGGATAGGTGAATGAATCTCTTTTTAACTGTACCTATGCCGTGCTCACCAGATAGTGTTCCGCCAAGCCGAACCACTTCGGTAAGTAGTTTTTTCGTGATTTTCTCTATCTTTCGCTTCCATTCACCGTGACTCAGGTTCATTTTCAGGATATTTATATGCACATTTCCGTCTCCTGCATGTCCAAAAGGAACGATTTCAAGCCCTGATTCCTCTGAGAGTCTATATACAAAATCAAGCAGTTCAGGTATTTTTGACACGGGTACAACTACATCCTCACGCTCCATAATGCGACTTTTTTGCTCCAGTGCATCGTGAAGTGACCGTCTTGCCTTCCACAAACGTTCCTTTGTCTGGTCTGTATCTGCGACAAAGACATCGATTGCACCTGCTTTAAGGCAGACTTCTCCAATTTTCTCATAGTTTTTTTCGACTCCGTCTTTGCTATTACCATCTATTCCAACAAGAAGATGAGCACCTGATTCGGAGAACGGGAAATCCTCTTCGAGAAACGATTTGAGAGCATCTATTGCTTTCTTTTCGATAAATTCGATGTTTACAGGTATAATAGAGGTCTCATATATTTTTCTTATAGTTGAACTTGCTTCTCTAAAGCTATTAAATGGAATAAGAAGGTCTACCCGGTATCCTGGAACAGGGATAAGTTTGAGTATAATCTTTGTAATAATTGCAAGTGTGCCTTCCGACCCTGTTATAATGCCGATTAGATTGTAACCTGTTGCATTTTTGTGCATTTTTCCGCCAAGAGATAGAATTTCACCTGTTGGAAGCACAACTTCAAGTCCTCTAACATAATCTTTTGTGGTTCCATACTTAACAGCCCTTGGACCTCCTGCACCCTCTGCAATGTTTCCCCCTATGCTGCAGCTGTCAAGGCTCGCAGGATCCGGTGGGTAGAATAGCCCCTGTTTTTCGACTGCCTCCTGAAGTTTTCCTGTGATAACACCCGGTTCGACAACAGCAACCATATTATTCTTATCAATTTCGAGTATTTTTGTAAAATGCTCCATGCTAAGAACTATTCCACCCATTATAGGAATTGCTCCGCCGCTAACACCTGTTCCAAGTCCTCTTGGGGTAATGGGAATAAGATTTTTATTTGCAATCATCATTATTTTTGATATTTGTGGTGTGTTTTCTGGTTTAAGGACAATATCGGGCATTGCACTTTCCTCGGATGTTTCATCCTTCGAATAAGGAACGAGGTCATCATTGGCAGTAATCACATTTTTGGCACCAAGCAGGATTTCGAATTTCTTTATGATATCACCAGTTATTTTGTTATACTTCATAATCTCTTATAGCAAAAAACAAGACAAAGTCAAGAGAAAATTTAATCGTAGATTCTATTTGGACTGTACTGCTGTTTTTTTTCTTGACATTGGAGATAATTCTTATTATGATACAAGAGTGTGAGTGTGGGCGGGTAGCTCAGCTGGTGAGAGCGCCTGCCTTACAAGCAGGAGGCCATCAGTTCAAATCTGGTTCCGCCCACCATCAGTTTTTCTTCGCTTACCCGATTTGCTCGGATTCCATCTACAACCGAAGAGAATATTGGCATTTGTAATACCCAAAAAATACTAAAAAAGGTCTTGACAAATTAGGTTTTTGTGATTATATTCTTTTACAATTTAAACTTTAAGATCCTTTTTTATGAATCTTAAAGAGTTCCATTAAAGAAAGGAGGAAGGCTTATGAAAGTTAGGCCAATAAACAGAAAAGTGCTTGTAGAAAGGATCGAGGAAGAGGTTAAGAAAGGGGGAATAATAATCCCTGATACAGCAAAAGAGAAACCTCAGAAGGGAAAGGTTATAGAAGTTGCTAAAGTAGGAAAGGACGAAGATCCAATGCAGGTTAAGAAAGGAGAAAAAATACTCTTTGGAAAATACTCAGGGACTGAAATAGAGATAGGAAAAGAAGAGTATCTTATAATGACAGAAGATGATATTCTAGCAGTTATAGAATAGTAAAACGACTTGAAAGGAGGGATGAGTATGGCAGCGAAGCAGATCCTTTATTCAGATGAAGCAAGAAGGGCAATTCAAAAGGGTGTTGACAAACTTGCAAATGCTGTGAAGGTAACACTTGGACCGAAGGGAAGAAATGTTGCTCTCGATAAGAAGTTTGGGGCACCGACAATAACCAAAGATGGTGTTACCGTTGCAAAAGAGATAGAAATAAAAGACCCATTTGAAAATATGGGTGCACAAATGGTCAATGAAGTTGCATCGAAAACAAGTGATGTAGCAGGCGATGGAACGACAACTGCAACCATTCTTGCACAGGCAATATTCCGCGAAGGTTTGAAGAATGTTACCGCCGGAGCAAACCCGATGGCAATAAGAATTGGCGTTGGGAAGGCAGTCGATAAGGTTGTGGACGAATTGAAAAATATTGCAAGAGTGACTAAGTCAAAAAAGGAAATTGCTCAGGTTGGTACTATATCCGCTAACAATGATACAACAATAGGAGAGATTATTGCCGATGCAATGGAAAAAGCTGGAAAAGACGGTGTTATTACGGTTGAAGAAGGTAAAGGGTTGAAGATGGAGCTCGAAATCGTCGAAGGTATGCAGTTTGATAGAGGTTACATTTCCCCCTATTTTATAACTAATGCGGACAAAATGGAAACTATACTTGAATCACCTTTAATTCTTATTTACGATAAAAAGATAACTACAATGAAAGACCTTCTTCCGCTTCTGGAAAAGGTGGCTCAACAGGGCAAACCGTTGCTCATTATTTCTGAGGAAGTAGAAGGTGAGGCACTTGCCACGCTTGTTGTCAATAAGCTAAGAGGGACATTGAGTTGTGCTGCAGTAAAGGCTCCTGGTTATGGTGATAGAAGAAAAGCAATGCTTGAAGATATTGCCGTTCTCACAGGAGGTCGTGTCATATCGGAAGACGCCGGTATGAAACTCGAAAATGCAAAAGTGAGCGACCTTGGCAAAGCCAAAACCATAAAGATTGATAAGGACAATACAACGATTGTTGAGGGTTTAGGCAAGAAGGATGACATAAAGGGAAGAATTTCTCAGATAAAGATACAGGTTGATGAGACAACCTCTGATTATGACAAGGAAAAGCTTCAAGAGCGACTTGCCAAACTTTCAGGAGGTGTTGCCGTAATCAATGTGGGAGCTGCTACAGAAGTCGAGATGAAAGAGAAGAAGGCAAGAGTTGAAGATGCTCTTCATGCAACAAAGGCAGCTGCTGAAGAAGGTATTGTTCCTGGTGGAGGTGTTGCTTTGTTGAGAACTGTTTCTTTGCTCGATAAGATGAAACTCGATGACCCCGAACAGCAAATTGGAATTAGCATTATTAAGAAAGCAGTGGAAGAACCGATGAAGCAATTGGCAAACAATGCCGGTGAAGAAGGAGCAGTGGTTGTTGAAACTGCAAAGACAAAAGGTAAGAATGTTGGTTACAATGTTAATACAGGAGAATACGAAGATATGTTCGAAGCTGGAATAATTGATCCGACAAAAGTGACGAGAACTGCTTTGCAGAACGCAGCAAGTATTGCTTCACTCTTAATAACTACAGAAGCGATGATAACGGAAGAGCCAGAAAGGGAAGATAAGACTCCTCCGATGCCACCTCCGGGAGGAGGGTACGGGGGAGGGATGTACTAATAGATGTACTAATATTGCCGACGTCCTCAGGGCGTCGGCAATGTCACAAAGTAGCGACTTATGCCAACATACAGATACAGATGCTTGAAGTGTAAGAAGGAATTTGATATATTCCATAGTATCTCAAAATGTATGCACAAGTGTCCTACGTGTGGCGGTAAACTGGAGAGAGTTATTACTCCCAATATGGCAATAATATTTAAGGGCTCTGGATTTTATGAAACCGATTACAAAAGAAAGTCGAATGGAAACGGTAACGACCATAAGAAAACGGAAAAAAACAATAAACAACGGCAAATGGAAAAGAAGACTGAAAAAAAAGTAGCGGAAACGAAAGAAGCAAGCAAAAAGGAGTAGATGATGAAGAAAGTGTATTTCTTATTTTTTGTTTTTACTCTTTTCCTGGGATTTGGGTGCCAGGAGAAACCGGGTGCAAATACGGGAAAAGCGAGCGAAATAAAGACATTCACTCCTCCTGCAGATGGCAAGATTATGGAAAATCAGAAACAGGCATACATAAAGGCTTCTTTTGCTCTGAAAAAAGCAATGGATAATTACTCTGAGAACATAAAGGTATTTATCGACAAATATAAGGTAAATCCAGATCTTAGCCAAATGTCTGATACAACTTTCTTAAAAGCGCATCCTGATATCCGAAAAGCCTGGAAAGTATTAACTCTTAAATGGATTGATATGCAGAATATGGCATACGAAAGTGCTGGGATCACAGAAGAAGAATTCAACTGGATAGGCGGCGCATTAACGGACAAAATCAATAGCGATATTCAAAAGGACGTGGAGAAGGCGCTCACTCCAAAGAGCGAAGAGAAGAAAGAGAGTAAAGAAGAGAAAGAAAAATAGGCTTCTTTAATTTTTGATGTTTTAAAAACTATCTCACAAGGAATCCTGAGCTATGGATACAGGATTTGCCTTATCTCTTTTTTCTTGAGGAAACTATACCTTATCCTTTCACTGTCTATGTCTTCAAGGATTCCTTCCACTATCTGCTTCCCCTTTTTCTTATACTTGGTTATTTTACTTTCATCACCTTTTTTCATAAAAAGTGTGATGAAATCGGAATAAAGAGAAATAAGTCCTTCCGTGTTTGACATCTTTTCATATATCCTGAATGTTTCCAGAAGCATCTGTTCGGCATTTTCGTAGTCTCCCTGTTCAATCTTTATGTTTCCCTTTAGTCTTTTTACAGATGCTTGTAATTCAAGGTTTTCGGTGTGTTCAAGATATTGATTTATTTTTTCTGTGTATTCTGTTGCTTTTTTCACATTTTTTATTTCGAAATACAACCAGGAAAGCTGGTCATATGTTTCCATTAGCATAGAGGTGCTTTTCAATTCTTCAAAAATGTTTACAGCATCATTATAGTAGTTCAGTGCTTTATTATTATCACCTTTTCTCAAGTATATTACACCGAAGTTAATATATGCAAATCCAAAACCGAGTTTATTGTGTATTTTTTTGCTTATACTAAGATATTCGTTTAAGTATTCTTCTGCTTTTTTAAGGTCATTGAGGAATGTATACATCTCGGCAAGGTTATTGCAGCCGATGGCTGTTCCTAACCTGTTTCCCATTTTTTTGTCAAGTTCCTGTGATTTCTCATACATTTTTATTGCTTTACTGCATTTTCCTTGACTTTGATAGACACCTGCCATATTGTTATAAACTGCTGCCAAACCTCCGTGCGAGTTGTTCTTTGTTTCGATCTCAAGTACCTTGGAATAGTATTCGAGACTTTTCTGTAAGTCACCGGTGTAGTTGAGAAGCAATGCCCGCTTGCTGTAGGAACTTGTTTGCATATTTTCTCTTTCTTCAAGTTCAAGTTTATCCTTTATGAAATCGAAAATAGTCTCGAAATCATCGAGAAGTCGGAAAGCTTCCCTGATATTTCCTGTCAGATAGTCAACCCATATTTCTTCGAATATCAGGCTTACCATTTCTTTTGAGTTCTTCTTAGGAACATACTGTCTCGCTTGTGATAGTTTCTCTCTTGCTCTTTCATAAAGGCTCATCTTCTGATATAGGTTTGCCAAGGACTTCAGAGTGGAGAATTTTGCTTTTTCTGTAGAAGCATATTTAAATGCAAGTTCCAGGTTTTCTTTGGCTTCCTCATTCTTGCCTATTCGAGTCAGGACCTGCCCCAAACTCAAGTAGAGGTCGAAGGAATATTTGGAACCTTCTTCATGAGATGCAAGAATTGTTATTGCTCTTTTGAAACGCGAAATCGCTTCATCGTTGTTGTAATTCTTTGCAGATTCCTTTCCACTCAAGAGATAGTAGTAACCTGCCTTATTCCATTCGTCTCCCTGCTCATAGTGAAATGCAAGAAGATTCGCAATGGTAGTAGTCATTTGGGGATAACTTTCTTCAAGCCAAATTGCAAATTGCCTATGAAGCTTCTTCCTCACTCTTTTCAGTATACTTGAATAGATTGACTCCTGTATCAGGATATGATTGAAGATATACTCTTTCGCATCCTCGAACAATGACTCAACCCTTTGTTGAACAAAACCTTTTGTCGAGAGAGATGCGAGTTCCTGTATCATCGTCTGCTTGAAAATTTCCTGTATTGGTTTGTCCCAGAATATTCTGCCAATAACGGATGCATATTGAAGTATGTTTTTTTCAATATTGGCAAGAAGATCCACTCTGCTTATTACTATTTCATTAATGGTATCAGGTATGTATTTTACATCTATATCCTCTTCTGCAATCCAGTTCACACCCTTCTTTGTAATTAGCTTCCGCTCCATTAACGCCTTAAGAAGCTCTTCTATAAAGAGAGGATTTCCTTCTCCCTTCTTGACGATTTTTTCTTTGACCTGCATTGGGATTTTATCGATACTCAGTAATGTTGCGATTAGTTTTAAGGAAACATCTTCTGCAAGCGGTTTTAACTCGAGACTTGAAGAAAATGGCTTATCGTGAAAAACACTAAGAAAATCTGACACGGGGTCGTCTTGAAGCAAGGGTCTTGTAATAAGGATGAAAAGGACCGGAGTATCCTGAAGAAAGTTTATAAGATGTCGTAACACAAGCAAGGATGAAGAATCTACCCAATGGAAATCTTCAAACCCAATAGCAAGCGTTTTTTTCTCCGAGAGTTTTCTCAACAGATTTTCTATCATATAGTATACGATCTGATGTTTTCTCTTTGGTTCGAGATTTGCTTCCTTGATAGATGTGAAATCAAGTATGATGTCAATAAGGTCGAGGACTCCCAAATCTACTGTACCTAATAGATTGTTAAATGAGTTTATTATACTCTTTTTTGCTTCATCTTCATCCATATCTGTTGTTATGGATGTGATACTTCTTACAAATTGCTTAAATGGATGCAACTCTTCCTGCCCGAAGGGGAGTGAGCGTGTTTCGAAAAGAAGGGTTTCTTCGGCATTTATCTGCTCTTCAAATTCGTGAAACAGTCTTGACTTTCCAATTCCAGGTTGTCCTTTGAGAATTAGTAAATGCATAGATTTTTCTTTCTTTGTTTCTTCCAATTTATCAAGAAGGAAATTGATTTCTCTATCTCTTCCAAGAAGTGGGCTTTCTAATTCTTTGATTCCTCTTATCTTTTCCCGCTGTGTCCGAACGGTTTTCAAAAGATAACAAGTTATATGTTTTGCTTTTCCTTTCACCTCTGTTTCACCGAATGGTTCGAACTGAAAAGTATGTTTTGTTCTTTCATAGAATTCTTTACTAACGAGGATATTATTCTCAGGGGCTATATTTTCAAGCCTTGATGCTACATTTACAGTGTCGCCAATTACGGTATAATCCTGAACATCCCCCGAACCAACTTTTCCAAGCACGACCTCACCTGAATGAAGAGCTATGTGAAGATTCAGAGGCAAATGTATTTTCTCGGTTATGTCTTCTATCGAGCGCTCTATTTCAATGGCTGCTCTTCCTGCTCTCTCAGCATGGTTTTCGTAAGCAATGGGTGCACCGAATAGAGCCATTATTTCGTCGCCAATGTATTTATGGACGGTGCCTCCGTATTTTCTTATGCTGTTTGACATATTTTCAAATACCGTATTGAGTAAATCCTGAATCATTTCGGGGTCCATTGTTTCGGAAATACTCGTAAAACCAGCGATATCGGCAAAAAGAACAGTGATGATTTTTCGCTCGCCGGTCTTTTCCTGTTCAACGAGAGATTTGCCGCAGTTTCCGCAGAAGTTCATCTCGGGTGGATTGAGAAAACCACAATTGGGGCATTTGGTTTTATCCATAACCTTTCATATAGCATTTTTCAACTAGGGTGTCAAGGCAAAAGTCCTAATGGTTTCTTGAAAAATGTGGAGTGTGTCACCGTTTACTCATTCAAAATGAAAAAGAGCCAAATTTGTCTTGAAATTTAGTCTAAAAGAATGTATACTTTACAAAGAGTGGCTTTTACTGAGTCGAACAATATACTATGAGGAAAATAATCTAAGGGTTTGTTTATGATTAGAGAAAAAGGGTAACTTAAAATCTCCCTTTAGGAAAGAGGGATTTATTGAAAAGAACCTGCAATAGCATGTTTGGTTTTCATTTGAGTGAGACCAATGTTAATTTTTATTTGACATAATCGCTGGTATGTGATAGAAGAAATAGTGGAGTGAAACGCAGATTTGCGAACGATTGAGTGGTTAATTCAATAAGCATGTTGGAGGGAAGATGAAGAAAATAGTAGACTTGTTTTTTAGTCCAGTCAAAACATTTACGCAACTCAACGATAAACCTGATTGGATAATCCCAGTAGTTATTACGCTCGTTATAGTTCTCATTTTTTCTATCATTACCCTTCCAAGAGTGATATTGCCGGAAAAGTCGAAGGGAATTATGGAAATGGAGCTAACGCAGGAACAGAAAGATAGGGCGCTTTCTTATTTCGAAGGAGTAAAACCCTATATTATAACTACTTTAAGTATTGCCATTAGTACTTTCCTGTTCATTTTTATCAAGGCAGGGATATTCTTTCTCATTTTTTCGCTGTTTGGGTCAAGGACCGTTTTCAAGAAGATACTCGCAGTTGTGGGCTATGCATTTCTTACAGGAATACCTGAGATTATTCTTAAGTCCACGCTTATGCTTATAAAGGGAAGCACAAAGGTATTTACGAGCCTTGCACTCTTTGCACCTAATCTGGATTCTAAATCACCATTTTTTACCATTCTTTCAAGGGTTGACGTATTTACCATCTGGAATCTGGCGCTTATCTCACTTGGATGCACAGTGATTTATATTATTTCAAGGAAGAAATCGTTTGGAATAGTCTTCGGTTTCTGGGTTCTTTGGCTTCTTTTACAGTTTGGACTCGGATTTGTATTACCCAAGCAAATAATGTTTGGTTAATTTCTATAACATTTTTGAAACCTTTTTGCATAAATTTCGTTAACAAGGTAACATAATTATGATAAAACTGGTCGATGTGAAGAAAATTTATCCTATGGGAAAGGTCGAAGTTAAAGCTCTGAATGGAGTTAGCATTACTATAAAAAAGGGTGAATTTCTATCCATTATGGGACCATCCGGCAGCGGCAAATCGACATTAATGCACATAATAGGTTGTCTCGATAAACCCACTCAAGGTGACTATTTTATTAATGGTAAAAAGGTTTCCGAACACAGTGATGACGAACTCTCCAGGATTAGAAACAAGAGTATTGGTTTTGTTTTTCAGACTTTCAATTTAATTGTCAGACAAACGTGTCTGTACAATGTTGAACTACCGCTTGTTTATGCAGGTATGCACTCAAAAGAAAGACGAGAAAGAGCAACTGAGGTGCTTTCTGAAGTTGGTCTTCTGGATAGGTTGAAACATAGACCGAACGAACTCTCAGGGGGTGAAAGGCAGCGTGTTGCCGTGGCAAGAGCATTGGTAAATCAACCAATGGTTATACTTGCTGATGAACCTACAGGGAATCTTGATACGAAAACAGGTTCTGAAATTATGGAGCTCTTCAATGCACTGCATGATAAAGGGAAAACAGTTATAGTGGTTACACATGAGCAAGAAATTGCAGAACTAACGGACAGAATTGTACACATACGGGATGGTCTAATCGTTAACGATGAAAACAATAAAAAAACATCAGATAAAAAGCAAAAAGTGAAAAGATGAAACTGAAAAGGAGGTTTTACCTGGCAAAAGCTAATCGGTTCGTAAAACGAATACAATTTTCACTCATCTGTTTTTCTTTGTTCTACTCTTTCTTTTTTGCTACAACGGTTACAGGAAAGGTTTTCACTTTGAGTGAATGCATTGATATGGGTATAAAGAGTAATCTAACAATTAAGAAAAACCGGGAAAATGTTACGATTGCTCAGGCGCAAAACCTTTCAAGTTACTCGGAAATACTGCCTTATGTGAGTGCGAGGAGTTCAGTAACAAGAAATTCGAGTGTATTAGGCACAAACCCTTACACGGATACATATTCGGAAAATTTCTCGTTTAGTCAAACGGTTTTTGACCTTTCGAGTATTTACGATATAAAAGCTTCAAAGCTTCAAACAAAAGGAAGTGTTGCTTCGTTTAACGCAATAAGAAATCAAATAGAGTTTGCCATTGCAAGCACCTTCTTCGATTTTTTAAGAAAGAAGAAGATTCTTGTAGTAAAGGAATTAGGTTTCAAGGAGAGCGACGAAAATTTAAAAAAGACGAAAGTAATGCTAGATATCGGTATAATTTCAAAGGTTGACCTTTTGCGTTCGGAAGTAGTCAAAAATCAAGCTGAACTCGACGTAATAAAGGCGAAGAAAGATATGGAAATTTCCAGAGCAAATCTTGCATATCTCATTGGCATTGAACCGGATATGGAATTTGATGTAAAAGAAGAAAGTCTTTCAATAAGAGATTATAACATTGAAGAATATAAGGAATTATTTAGAAAAACAAAAGAGAACAACCCGGATATCGAGTCAAATAAGTTCTCGGTCTCGAAAAGCAAAGCACAACTTTCTTCATCATTTTGCAGGTATTTACCCACATTATCGATTCAAGGTAGTTATGGATATTCGGGAGATAAATTTACATTTTCGAAAGAAGATTGGCAGGAAAACGACTCGTGGAGCGTTGGAGCCAGTGTGACATTGCCTTTGTTTGCGGGATTTTCAAGGATGGGAAATGTAAAACAGAGTAGAGCAATAGTGAGAATGAGTGAACTTGAGCTGGATGATGTTGTAATGCAAAAAGGAATAGAACTCAGGAAATCTTTACTGGCAATCGATGAAGCCAAAAAATCCTTGGTGTTGTCACAGAAGAATTTAGAGCAGGCAGATTTAAGTTACAGAATGATGCAGGAAAAATACACTCTGGGGGCTGCAACAATATTGGAACTTATGGATACGGAGCAGGATTATGAGCAGGCTCAAGTAACGCAAATTTCAGCTTATTTCGATTTGTTGCTTGCTTCGTTCTATGTAACGAATCTTCTGGGAGAAAGAATAAAATAAGGTCTATTACCGCAGAGAACACAGAGGCATCGAAATTCGCTGGGAATTCTATGGTTAACCGAAAAAGAGGTGTGAGAGATGAAGAAAAAGCTAATAATTGGAGTTGTTGTTTTTTCAGTTTTGCTTGTTATCGTTCTTCTGAATGTTAAATTCAAGGGGAAAGCCGTTAGTGTTAAGGTTGAAAAGGTTAAGAGGGGTTCGATAAAAACAATTGTTTCCGCACCTGGAAGGATTAGTGCCAAAAATGAAATTAACATAAGCTCGGACATAATGGGGAAGTTAATTAAACTAAACGTCGATGATGGTGATAAGGTCAGGTCGGGTGAAATCGTTGCAGAGTTAGAGAAGACGAGAGAGGAAGCAGTGGTTGAATCTGCTCGAAGTTCACTATCCTCAGCAAAAGCCAGTTATGAAATGAAAAAGTCGAGTTTTGAACGAAGACAAAAGCTATATGATAAGTCATTAATCTCAAAAGAGCAATTCGAAGCAGACAGGACAGACCTGAGAGTTGCCGAATTGACCCTTGAGGAAAGGAAAGCGAATTACAAACAGGCAATGGAGAATTTATCCAAAACGATTATAAGAAGTCCCATTAATGCGGTTGTTACAAGGCTTAACGTTGAAGAAGGAGAAATTGTAGTTACTGGGACGATGAATAACCCCGGGACAGTTCTTATGGTTTTGTCAGACCTGTCGCAGATGGAAGTTGAATGTGATGTGGATGAGAGTGACATAATCGAGCTTGAATTGGGACAGGCTACCGACATAACTGTAGATGCTTTTGGAGATACAGTTTTTCAGGGACATGTTGTTGAAATCTCGAATTCGGGAAAAACGTCAGGTACGGGAAGTCAGGAAGAAATTACGAATTTCGAAGTAAAAGTAGGTTTCGATAATACAGACGTTCGTTTGAGACCAGGGATGAGCGCTTCTGCAGATATTATATCTTCGGAAGAAGACAGTGCACTTAAGGTACCCATTCAATCCGTTGTTGAAAGGGGAATGGGTGAGAAGAAGAGAGAAGGGGTTTTTATTATATTGGAAGAGAAAACGCATTTCAAACCTGTAACAACAGGTATACAGAGCGAAATAGAAATGCAGATAATCGAAGGTGTTGAAGAGGGAGATGAGGTTGTTTCTGGTCCTTACTCCATACTTACAAAAATCAAGGATGGTGAAAATGTTAAAATTATTCAACCAAAGATAGAAAAGGGGAAAGTGGAAAAAGAAGGGGAGGAAAGAAGTAAGAACGAGGGTGGAAATGCAGGAACAAAAAAGAAGACAGTGAGAATAGGTGGATAGGGGAAGGGAAAGGAGAGAAACGGAGTGTCGGAGACGAGACGGTGTATCGGAGAAACGGAGAATTGGCAAGCAAATAAAGCGGCTTCACCTGTGAAACTAACGCTGTCGCTGTAGCCGCAGGCTTTAGCCTGCGAAGGGAAAAATGAGATTGCTTTGGCAGAAATTAAGGAAGAATACTCGCAATGACCAGTTTAAATCTGTCATTCTGAGTAATCGTTTCCATATTAACCCAGGAGGAATCTGAAAACCAATTGTCTTAAACGAACTAAACGACAAGAATGACCGAAATGGTTATAACGGATTATTGACAATAAAGAGGTATGAATGCATTTTGGAGAAAGTTTTAGAATAGCTGTCGATGCAATAATAGCAAACAAACTGAGGTCTATTTTAACGACGATTGGAATAGTCATTGGAGTTATGACTGTTGTGACAGTTGTATCCCTTATTTCGGGTCTAAACAAGAAAGTAGAGGATATGTTTTCAAGTATCGGTTCAAACGTAATATATATCCAGAAGTGGCCCTGGGTTAGAACGGGTGGAGATGACTGGTGGAAATATAGAGGAAGGAAGGACATAACACCGGAACATGCTGATATGATTAGAAGATTCTGCAGCAGCGCGGAACTTGTTGCGCCTATGGATGGTCGTTCTTTAAGGATGAAATACAAGGACAGAAGAACAAATCCTGTTCAGGTGCAGGGCACAACACCGGAGTATCAGGGAATTTCAGGTAGAGACATTGAAGCTGGAAGGTTCATCGCAGAATCTGATGTTTCACACAAAAAAAGAGTATGTGTAATTGGTACGGATATCGTAGAAACGCTTTTTCCCAAGGAGGAAGCTTTGAATAAAACCGTAAGGATAGGTTCGTCAAAGTTTCTGGTTATCGGGATTTTTGAAGAGAAGGGTAAGATGATGGGAATGAGTATGGATAACGAGGTCGTAATACCTTTCACTACATTCAGAAAGCTGTTTATAAGAAAGGGGAGAGAGGATATTACAATTGTTGTTCTGGCAAAAGATAAGGAAGAAGCAATTGATGAAATAAAAGGTGTGCTGCGAAGAGTGAGAAAGGTTAAACCAGGTAAACCCGATGATTTTTCCATAAACACACAGGATGCATTAATGGATATGTATAATAAGATTACTGGCGCAGCGTTTATGGTGATGATTGGGGTTGCTTCGCTTTCTTTGCTTATAGGTGGTATTGGTATTATGAATATTATGCTTGTATCGGTCACCGAGAGGACGAGAGAGATTGGTATTAGAAAAGCAATTGGTGCACGTTACAAAGACATACTTTACCAATTTCTAACAGAAGCTGTAGTAATAAGTGGTTTTGGGGGTTTCATTGGGATTGTATTGGGTTTCAGCATAGCCAAGATTATTTCGCTTGCATCCAACCTTCCTGCTGCTATTCCTTTGTGGGCTGTTCTTCTTGGATTTGGATTTTCAAGTGGAGTAGGAATATTTTTTGGCATTTACCCGGCAAACAAGGCAGCTAGGCTAAATCCTGTCGAAGCCTTGAGGTACGAATGAAGCAGTGGAAAAACCAAAAGGATAGACTATCCTACCACGACGGTCGTTGCGAGAATTGCTTTCATAATTTCCGATGAAGCAATCTTCTATGAACATTCCTTTTCACCGTGGTTTTACAACCTTCATAAGTCTCACATATCCTCTGAAGAAAATATGTTCGTGAAAGTTTTCGAACCCTTGAACACTTAGTATATTCTTCCAATCCCTTGTAATGAAATCGAATGCATAAACGCATTCAATAAATTTGAAAGGAATCCTAAAAAAGGCTGAACTATTTATTAAAGAAAACTCGTTATAGTCCAGAATAAAAAACTTACCCCCATCTTTTAACATACAGAATACATTTTTGATAATCTGCTCTCGTATGTTATGTGGAAAGCCATGTAGAACAAAAGAAACAAAGGCTTTATCGAATGTGTTTCTGTAGGGTAAAGGTTGGTCTATCCTTTGATGTATAATTCTAACATTGGGGTATTTTGCACATTTGCTATGAAACTGTTCTATCATTTCCTCAGAAATATCAAGTCCAAGTATTTCACCTTTTTTAGAAAGGTACTTTATCATAAGACAGGCATTATTGCCTGTTCCTGCTCCTAAGTCTACAATTCTATCTTCAGATTCGATATTCATCAAATCTATAACCTTTTTAATGTGTATACCATATTTGCCAAATGTGATAAGATTGAGCAAGATGTCATAATGTCTTGCAATGAATCCTGATAATTCTACCTTTGATTTCGGGTAATGTTTACTCATCTTTCGGTATTAGAGCATTTTTTATTTCTTCAATTGTTTTTCCATAATCTTTATTTCATTTTACATTTTTGCCAATAGTGAATCCTATATCAGAGTGAATTGTAAAAGTCAATATGTTTATAACGGAATGTCAGCAACATGGGACTAATTCACGGAATTGATATATGCATGTTTGGTCCTGCTTAACTATCCTTTTCGAAATTCCTGTGTATCCTTGCAAAAGCAAACCCTTGCGTTGAGTATTATGTTATTTTCCAGGTTTTACATCCTGCGCCTCAGTTCAATTGATTTTTTTTATCAATTCTTCTGCCAGTTTGTCATCTAAACCTTTAAGGATTTCGTATTCCTTAAGAGCAGCATTCTTGTCACCGATGCAAGAACCGGGGAGAAAAAAAGAATACAGCCAAGAAAAATGGAAGATATTCCAAACCTCTTCATTTCACCTTGGTCAACGAATTGTTGTATCGGCTTATGAGCTCACCTTCTGAGATGAGTGGGCGGCTTATAGCATCGAGGGTTTCCTTGTTCATTCTGGGACTACCATTTACGGCAACTGCTTTAATCATTACATCCTCCTTTGAACTTGAGCGCTAATATTGAGCTACTATCAAATTTAAGGTTTACAGGTCTGGGGTAAAAAGCAATCTGCATATAGATATAAAGTCAGTCGCACTTTTGACCATAAGACTTTTTTTTTACTTCTAAGAGCTTAATTCTTTATATACCTTATCTCGCTTTGCTATGGATAGTATGAAGATTTGCCTTTTTCTAAAATCAACATTGTATATTATTCTTTCATTTCCAATCCGCAATCTATATGTATGTTGAAATCCTTTCAATTTCCTTACATCATATTTCTTAGGAAAATAAGTTCGGGTAAGATTGTCTATTGCATCCCTGATGTTTACCTTTGCTTTTTTATCCAATAACTTAAGATTTTTTTCTGCTCTATTTGATAGAAAAAGTTTATACATTAACTAAATTTCTTTTTTGATGTCTTTCCAGTCTCTATACTTTTTCCCTTTGATTTCTGCAATTCCAAGTTTTATTTCTTCAATCTCTTCATTTGTAGCTTCATCTTCTGGTATCAGTACATTTTTTATTTCTTCAATCTCTTTTTTTATAATCTTTATTTCACTGTACATTTTCGTTAGTAGTTCATCTTTATTCATATTTTTTCTCCTTTTTAAACTTGATTATTGACTACATTGTGAAACTAAATCAGCAACTTTTCGCGACCTAAGAAATAGCACTTCATTCTAATACAATATAGCATTCTCCAACTGGTTTGTCAAGAATATTAGGGGAAGGCCTTAAAGCAAAAATTCACACATTCATGTACCGTCCGCACTCAAAGGTAAACTATAAAGCAATGCAAATTAGGCAATATTATCCACTTCAGAGTTTTAGTTCGCGCTTTTTGGAAATACTGCATTCTGCATTGAAAGTTAGAACTGGAGCTAAATTTCAGTTTTCAGCCTGACCCCACTACGTTGACTGACCCCACTACGTTGATGTCATGCTGAACAATGTCATCCTGAATCCTGATTTTCATCAGGACAAGCTTATTTCAGGATTGTTTCAGCATCTTGATGTTTAAGGTTTTAAATTGTGAGTGTGTAATTTCGTCTTATGCGGTGTATTACTTCCCAGTTTTGGGATTTCAAGTTATGTTGTCTTATGTCTGCCATTGTAGGTCAAGGGAATAATTTGTTTTCCTACAGGACAATAGCTTTTCTTGAACAAGCTCCGTTTTGATGTACTACGAAATAGATTCCTCTGTGCAGACTTATCTTCAATAATCCTTTTGATTTATATATTTGCCACTCTTTTACCTTTCTGCCCGTGACATCTATGACTGCGATTTTGTTATTCCTATTTTCATTCAAATTACTGAATTCTATTGTAAGGGTATTTCTATTCAGGGTTGGACAGAAAAGTGTGAGTCTATCATTAGTTTCAGTGGATTCGCAAACCGCAGATGTTGCTGTAATAGAATCTTCTGAGGAAAGGTAGCTTTCCGTTCCTGCTTCTATGACTGCAGAGACTGTATAAAAATACGTATGTCCGGCAATAGCCGAGGTATCGATGTAAAAGGTGTCTACATACGGGGAACTGTTCAGTCTATCATAGGGACCACCTGCACTGTCACTTCTATATATAAAATAACCTTTTATGTCGGGTTCAGGATTCTTATTCCATTGGACAAAAACGTCAGCCCTGACTGGTACGTACAAAGATAATCCTTGTGGTGCTTCAGGATGCATCCATCCAGTATTCCAGAGGT
>CAYMQB010000035.1:0-31287 GCA_964392665.1 uncultured bacterium
GGATGATTTTTAAGTGCAAAGATACACTGCTTAATTCTACTTTCGATTTGTCTGCCCTCCCTAAAAAAAACCTTGACAAACAAATATTGTTTTGTTATAAAGGATAAATTGATACAAAGAAGAGGAGGTGATGGAATTTTAAGAAGTAACAGAGAAAAAAGCAAAAAGGAGGACTTGATGAAAAAAGTATTAGCGATTTCTATTGCTTTGATGCTTCTTGTCTGGTTTGCAGGATGTCAGATACCCGGTGGAGGGGAAGCATTCAAAAAAATAGGCGAAGCAGTACAGAAGATGGACGAGATTCAAACCCAGCTCGATGATATGCAAGCACAGCTTGATGAATTGACAGACAGCTTCAATACACTTGCCGATGAGTTCGACAAGCATATGGAAAAATATCATTCCAAGAAGACTACAACTCCGAAACCAAAACCCAAACCACAGAAACCTCCTCATACAAAATAGCTATAAAATAAACTGAAGGAGCAAAAATGAAAAACTTTCTTTTATTGCCACTGGTTATCCTAATTGTAGCAGTAGTTTTTCTTTTTACGGGTTGTCCCAATCCTGACGAGCCTACAGAAGTTGCTGCTCCGACAATAACGGTTCATACTGCAGTTAGCGAAGGCGCAGATTTTCAATTACAGTGGACCGATAATGCCGAAGGCGGTGCGGAGATTTTTTACATCTATGCAGGTAGTAATGACATTGATAGTAGCTACAATCTTTCATATACAGTTAGTTCCACAGATAGAGCTTCCTCCGTTGCTGTGACGGCATGGATTGGTAATGACGAGAGCAGCAAAGCAACGCATGATTTAGAGCTTACTGTGACACAGAACCTGGATGTCTGGAGCACAGCAGACCCATCCCCAAGCCATCCGTCATTTGTTCAATTCACAAATGGAAATGCAACGGCTATTAGTGAAGCTAATTCAGATGATGCAACCTTTTATATCGGTAACGCCACTCAGTTTGAAGGTATCGATAGGTGGCCTGGGGTTACCACTTCACTTGAACCCGCATTTGCAGATGCAGCATCTCCATATAATCTTGCATCAGGAACAGGAAATTATACAGATATTTGGCCAGCAGGTATGATTGCAATAAACGCTACATATTATATGTGGATTGATCGTGCGCCCATGGGTACAATGGGGGTTGAAGATGATTTTGTGAAGATTTATGTTGTTAACATTGTTGATGATGGCGGTTTCAACAAAGTTACACTCAACATATCTTTTCAGGATGAAGATGGACTTAGATGGCTCGTGGACTAATTTCAACATTCTTGTTTAAGAAGGCGGAGGGTTTCCTCCGCCTTCTTTGTTTTTTCCACCTCCTTTCAACTTGTCTTTCCACCTTCTGGACCATTCCATAATGTCATTCTGAGTAAACAGTAGTTCCTCACTTGCGAATAATCCCATTGTTTCCGGCTATGAGATTGCATTTTTTATTTTTTCCCTTGACAACCCAGACTTTTGTGATTATATTTTTATAAAAACCTGAACAGGCTGTTTAGGATGTTAAAATGGAGGGTATTATGACAGTCAGGGTTGCAGTTTCTAATGTATCAAGAAAGATGAGCGTAAAAACATTGCTCAAGCTTACCCACACGGCGGTAAGGAATAAGTATTTGAGAAAATTCCTGTTGAACAAAATAGAGAAAAGGATGTACGAAGACCTTATCAAAGCAAATCCATATCATAGACCTGTTAAGGTGCAGGAAGACAAATACTATATGGGCAGAGCATTGCTCAGAAGGATTGACAAAGCACTGACAGAGGGGCACCTCTCTATGAAAGCATCGGAGGGGCTTCTGGGAATTTTTCTTGGTAATGTATTTTTCGGGGGATTCTACAAAAGGGCAGAATTTATTAAAAAATATGGCTTCAAACCACCTATCTTTCTCACAATTAGCCCGGGTAAAGCCTGTAACCTTAGATGCAAAGGATGCTATGCAGATTCAGGAGAAGAATTCCATGAGAAACTTGACTTCGATATATTCAGAAGAATCATAGGAGACGCCAAAGAACTCTGGGGCTCCAATTTCTTTGTTATATCAGGGGGAGAACCGCTGCTTTATAAGAGCAAGGGAAAAACTGTTCTTGATATATACGAGGAAAACAATGATTGTTACTTCCTTATGTATACGAACGGTACTATGATAGACAAAAATACGGCAGGAAAATTGGCAGATCTTGGAAATGTCACGCCTGCAATCTCTGTCGAAGGTTTTGAAAAGGAGACCGATGCAAGAAGAGGTAAAGGTGTGTTCAAGAAGATTCTTGCCGCAATGGAAAGTTTAAGAGAAGTAGGTGTTCCATTTGGTATTTCATTTACTGTTTTGAAAAGCAATTTGGATATTCCGTTAAGTGACAAATTCTTCGATTTTTACTTCGAAGAGCAGAAAGCTGTATATGTGTGGATGTTTCAATATATGCCCATTGGCAGGGAATATACACTTGACCTTATGCCAACACCCGAGCAAAGACTGAAACTTTTCGAAAAGGAATGGCAGCTTGTCAGGGAACGTGACATTTTCGTAGCCGATTTCTGGAACAGCGCAGCTTCTTCGGATGGTTGTATTTCTGCTGGCAGGGGTGGTGGGTATTTCTACATAGAGTGGAGTGGAAATGTTACACCCTGTGTTTTCGTTCCTTACACCACACATAATGTTAATGATATCTATAGAAGGGGAGGAAATCTGAACGATGCGTTGCATTCGAAATTCTTTTCCAAAATTAGAGAATGGCAGAATGATTATGGATACGAGCAACCTCCGGAAAAACATAAAAACTGGATTATGCCCTGTATAATAAGAGATCATCACAAGAAGTTTTCAGAGATAGTCAAAGAAACCAAAGCTAAAGGTATAGATATACCGTCCAATGAGGCTCTCAATGACGAAAATTACCACAACGGTTTAATAAGGTATGACGAAGAATTTTCGAGACTTACAGAACCTATCTGGCGAAAACATTATCTCCAGAAGAACGATTAATATGTAGGGATGAGTACTTAAGCTTTAATGAAGATTCGAGAAGCTCGCCGCAAAGATAGAAAAGATATTATAGCAATTGCCTCTAATACATGGGAAGGATGGGATTATATTCCCCAACTTCTTGATGAATGGTTCGACGAAGGTGGGATTTTTATAGCGGTAGATAAGGGAAAAATTGTAGGTATCACAAAGACTACCGTTCTTTCTCCTGGAGAACTCTGGCTGGAAGGTATAAGGGTAAAAAAGGAATTGAGAGGAAAAGGAATAGGAAAAGAGCTTGCTTTTTTTCAGCTTAAAAAGGCTCAGGAACGAAATCCCAGGGTAATCAGGCTCTCTACTGCAGAATCGAACATTGAAAGTATAAGATTAATAGAGAAATTGGGTTTCACGAAGATAAAGGAATTCACTTATTTGGAACTCGATAAATTAAAACCGAAGGTCTTTTCCTGGAATATAAGGAAAGCCAAAGACAAGGATAGAATACTTAATCTTATTACCTTATCCAATTTGCTTGACTACTACAAAAATCTCTTGCCCTGGAGCTGGATTTTTCGAGAGGTTACACCCGATGTTATCTCTTATCTTATAGACAAAGAACAGGTATTTATCCATGAGGAAAAAAGAATTACTTCTTTTATCGTCATAAGTCCCAGCAGACATGATAAGAAAACACTGGAAATAGATCTGATTTACGGTAGCAAAAAAGAGATGCTAGACTTGCTTGAGTTTTCAAAGGATTATGCGGTTAAAAATAATTTTGGCAAAATTGTTCTATTTTCGCCCTTAAGAAGAGTGGACAGTATTGCAAAGCAGGTGGGTTTCAAATTCCCTGAAAGATTTAAGAAAATTCCGGTTTATGAACTTGTTTCTGGTTGAGGTTTTGGATTCGTGATTGCCTCTTCAAGACCAAATTTCTTATTGAAAAATTTTGTCAATCTTGACTTGTGTCTTGCAGCATTGTTTTTGTGAATTACACCTTTGCTTGCAGCCATATCGTATGCCTTGTATGCTTCCTTAAGAAGTTCGTTGGCAAAATTTTTATCTTCCTGGTTTTTTACTTTTTTTGTTATGGTCTTTAAGTAGGTTTTCACTGATTTGTTTCTTACTCTTCTTTTTTCATTTTGTCTTAATCTTTTCTTTGCAGATTTTATGTTCGGCATTCAACTTCCTCCTTAAAATTTTTCTTATATATACACAAGAAAACCAGAATTGTCAACAATTTTTTCGCAACAAAGCACAAATACATCATTAGTCAGATACTTGTTTTCACTACATGTCTTGCCTTCCAATGAGCACCTTACGTGGTTTACTTCCTTCGAATGGACCAACTATGTTGGCTTTTTCTAATTGATCTATAAGTCTTCCAGCTCTTGCGTAGCCGATTTTCAGCTTTCTCTGCAACAGTGAAACGGATGCTTGTTGATGTCTTATCACAATTGCCCTTGCCTGGTCAAAAAAGTCATCAAGGTCTTCATCGATGGATTCTTGAGATGTTCTTCTATCCCCTTCAAGTATTTCCTTATCGAATGAACTTTGTTCTTCCAGTGGTGGGTAGTATTCGAGATTATTTAATAGCACGACAAGTTTTTCTATCTCCATGTTGTACTTTTTTGCTGTTTTCTCAGAGAAGTTTATAATTCTTTCTTCAGCACCAGGTATCTGATTACTGTTAACGATTGATTCCACAAGATTGCTCTTAATTAAATCCTGTGCGATTTCATCGGGATTTTCTATCTCGTTTCGGAGTAGTGTTTTAAGGTGAAGCTCTGACCAGATATTAGCAATGTTCTTTGCCTCATCAGTTGATATGTATGCACCATGTAATCTTATAGGTGTCCCCTTTCCCGGGGGAAGAAAGAGCATATCGCCTCTTCCAAGCAGTTTTTCAGCACCTATCATATCGAGGATAGTTCTTGAATCGGTCATTGAAGCAACCTGAAAAGCAATTCTTGCTGGGAAATTAGCCTTTATAAGTCCTGTTATCACATCGACACTTGGTCTTTGAGTCGCAAGAATAAGATGGATACCAACTGCACGTGACATTTGAGCCAATCTTGTCAGCGTGGATTCTATCTCACCTGAAGCCTGTATCATCAGGTCGGCAAGTTCATCAACTATCACAAGAATATAGGGTTTCTTTTCCTCGTTCTTCTTATTATAGCCTTCAATGTCCCTTACTCCAACCTTTGCAAATTCCCTGTAACGGATCTCCATCCAGTGTAATATTTGTTTTAGTATGAGAATCGATTCTTTGGATTCGGTAAGGACGGGAAAGATGAGATGAGGAATTCCATTGTAAACAGGTAGTTCAAGCCTTTTTGGATCTATCATAATGAACCTAACATCTTTTGGTTGTGCCTTGAAGAGAATGCTCGCAATAATTGCGTTTATGCATACGCTTTTGCCCGACCCTGTTGCCCCAGCGATAAGGAGGTGAGGCATTCTTGCGATATTGGCAAGTACGGGCTCTCCTGCAATGTTTTTACCCAGACCTATGGTGAGAAACGAAGAAGATTTATTGAAGTCTTCACTCATGAGAAGTTCTTTAATAAAAACATTCTGTCTTTTTTTATTAGGGACTTCTATTCCGACAGTTCCTTTACCCGGGATAGGAGCAACAACTCTAATTTTCGGTGCTTTCATAGCAAGAGCGAGGTCATCTGCAAGACTGCAAATTCTCGAAACCTTTATGCCTGGACCAGGTTCGAATTCATATCGCGTTATAACAGGTCCCGTTCCGATCGAAGTAATATTTCCTGAAACACCAAAATTTTCGAGTTTTAGGGTCAGCTTTTTTGCATTCTCTTTCAGTTCAGGTTCGGCAATATCGGGTTTGAAAGACGGAGGATTATCGAGATGGTCAAAAAATTCGTTTTTGAAATTGTCGTCGATTTTCACTTTCATTATTTCTTCACTTGAGCGGATTTTGACTTTGGAACTTTTGATTTCTTGTTTTTCAATTTTCAGAGGAAGAGATTTTTCCACCATAGGTTCTTCGGTCGTCTTCTTTTTTTCCTTCTGCACTCTTTTTTTTCTACTGATTTTAGGTTTTGTCAGTCGGAGCTTAATTTTGGAAAACGAGAGTTGTGTAAAGGTGAATATAAGTATGAGGAGAATTACAGAAAGAATTAGGTAAGAACCAATCGTTCCAGTGTATTTTGTGAGAAAGTTTGCACTGAGTTTTCCTATAAATCCACTGAATGGTATCGGTGTGTTTAATATTTTCGGGAATGGATTAAGAGCGAATAGTATATTTAACCAGTATGTTCCTAATATGATGAGTGACGAAGGTTTCAAAATGGAGTTGGTTCCCCTGTTTCTTACGAGTAAGATACCCCATAATAGGATGAGAAAAACAAGCAGGAAAGTTGGGACTCCAATATAGTGAAAACACCAGTTTGAAATTAGAAATCCTGCAATTCCACCGAAATTAAATATGCCACCTGAAGAGAGTTTCTCGAAATCACTTGACCTATATGAAAATAGACTGATGAGCAAAAATAGGAATATGAGGAAAAGAAAAACACCTATTACTTCATTAAGTCTTTGTTTTTCGAGTTTTACAAGCCCTTTCCAGAAACCTGTAAGTGCAAGAAAGAAAAGAAAAATTCCGGTTAACCCACCAATGAAAATGAGAAAGTACTTTAGGAAATTTAACAATCGAACTCCAAATTTAGTTCACTTCCTCGGTTTTTTCCAGTGCAGGTTTTTTCTCGAATTCTTGCAGTATTCCAGCTATGTCTTTGATATACCATTTACCGTTCTTTTTTTCCAGCTTAAAGCTATATTCCTTTTCTTCTTCCTTCCCGGTAGTTATGAGACCTTTTGTCTTCATCACAACTTGCATTTTTGCATATGAGTCTTCACTTTCGAGTTCTCCGATTTTATGTTCTTCGATCTCAATATTACGGAAAGTTGTGGTGAATCCTTCATATGCTTTCTCAGTAGTAAAGAGTTTTTTTAGAACGGTCTTTGCCTGTTTTATCGATATGGGTGAAGTTTCATTCAATTTCGAAACATTCTTAATGAATGCTTCGATAGTGGATTCGGGAGTTTGTTGAAGGTTCTTTCCACATCCTACAATGAATACCAGGACAAGAAACAGAGCAATGTATGCGTACTTCATAAGACCTCCCCATTTTTGTATTCTTTCACGGTTTTCTCAAACTCTATTATTGTCATTGTGCGAATATAGTATCTAAAAACCTGCGTCCTGTCAAGCGAAAAATTGAAAGTTAAGGAAAATGCTTGTGCTTTAGACAAAAAAAACTTTACTATAGTGTCATTTGGTGCTATAATAAAATAAATAGGTTGTATTTTGACCTTAAGATGGTATTAATTGAATATTCGGCTAAAATGGAAACAAAATTGTTGAATTACGATGACGGTGTGGAAGATGCTCTGAATATAAGAAATGATGTTTTTGTTAAGGAGCTGAATGTTCCTTTGGAAGAAGAGGTAGATGATATTGACAGAAGAGCGGTTCATATTATTGTCTATGAAAATTCTATACCCGTAGGAACCGGGAGGGTTTTTAATGAGAAAGGGAAGTGGTTTATAGGTCGGCTTGCTGTTATCGAAGATAAGCGAGGATGTGGAATAGGTAAACTGGTAATGGAAAAACTTATGGATTATGCAAAAAGCAAGGGAGCCAGAAAGATTTTTCTTTATGCTCAAACATATATAAGTAAATTCTATGAAAAACTTGGTTTTATGGAATTTGGGGATTTATTTATGGATGCTGGTATTCCGCATATAGAGATGTATAAAAAACTATGATAAGAAATCATACACATTACCTTGATCCCAAGGTAATATCGAAAATTAAAGGGCTGGACATTATTGCACGAATGGTTGTTGAAGGTTTCCTTGTTGGACTTCACAGAAGTCCCTATCATGGTTTTTCGGTTGAATTTGCAGAGCACAGGGAATATATACCTGGTGATGAATTGAAATATGTAGACTGGAGAGTTTACGGTAAAACAGACAGATACTATGTAAAGGTTTTTGAGGAGGAGACGAACCTTAAGGCATACCTGATTGTTGACAAAAGTGCGTCTATGGGATTTGGTTCGCAGGGAATCTCGAAACTTGAGTACGTTAAATACCTTGCCTCGGCGCTGTCCTTTCTTTTATTGAGACAGAAAGATGCCGTGGGATTGTTGCTTTTTTCAAAGAAACTGGATTCATATGTTGCCCCGAGCGCCAGAAGGAACCATCTCAATACTATCCTGAAAGAACTTAACCAGTTGCAACCCAGTGGAGAAACTTCTCTGTCGAATGTGCTGCTTGAACTTGCCGAAAAGATAAAAAGACGGGGACTCATCATTCTTTTCTCTGACCTCTTTGATGACTATGAGAGCATTATAAGATCATTAAAAGTGTTTCGTCATAAAAAAAATGAAGTTCTCGTGTTTCATATACTTGATCCTGCAGAAATTTCCTTTCCCTTCAGGGGTGATGTGTTACTGAGGGATATGGAAACCAGAGAAAAGATTACCGTCGAGTCAAGAACATTAAAACATGAATATAAGAGAAAAATTCTGAGGCTCATAAACTCTTACAAGAAAGATTTTAGAAATGTTTCCATTGACTACCAACTCTTAAATACCGAGAATACTTACGATACGGCACTGCTTTCGTATCTTTCAAAAAGAAAAAGAATGAACTGACATGTTCCACATATTAAACCCATTATATCTTTCAGCCCTTGCTTTTGCCGCAGTTCCTCTCGTTTTTCACCTTCTTGGAAGAAGACGGATAAGGGAGAAGCCTTTCTCTTCGCTATTTTTATTAAAGGAAGTAAGAAAAGCAAGTTCTATGTGGATGCGAATAAAAAACCTTATTCTTCTTATCTTAAGAATGCTGTTCATTATCTTCGTAGTTGCCGCCTTTTCACACCCTTTAATACTATCCCCGGTATCTTTTCTTGGTTCTGAAGCGCCAGGCAGTACCGGTATACTTGTGGATGTTTCTCTAAGCATGGGGGTCGAAGGGATTCTTGATAAAGCCAGGAATGAGATTATTAGAATTTCAAATTCCTTTGGCGGACGAAGCAATATGCATCTTGTGAGTTTTAGCGACAGAATTGAAAAAGAAGAAGAGGTAAGAAGTATTTCGAACATAAATTCTTTTCTGAATGACATTAAAGTCACATATCGTGGAACAAATATGAGAAAAGCACTTGAGTTTTCACAGAAGAAACTTTCAGATAAAAACGCGTTTGTGAAAAGGGTTTTCATTGTTTCCGATTTTCAAAAATACGCACTCGAGGATCTGCAGAATGTATTTGAGAAAATGCATAAACAAGGAATAGAAATATACGCATCAAGAATAGAGAGAAGTGTAGAAAATCTGTATTTTTCTGGTTTTAGGATGGTTCCCTCTTTTCCATTGAGTAACCTTCAGTTGAAGATGTACCCGAAGATAATACGTGATAAGAAACAAGACTATACGGTGGAATTTTTCTTGAGCGGTTTGATAAAGGGGCTTAAAAAATCGACAGTGAATACTTTTTTCGAAATAAACAGTGGAAATTGGGGTTATAAAAGTGGCTATTTTCACATAGATGGTGATAAACTCTCTCTTGACAACGATTTTTATTTCTCTTTCTATGTACCCCAAAGTTTGAAAGTGCTGCTTATTGCAGAAGAAAACCGGGCATCGTATGTTTCCTCTGCACTGGCTCCTGGAATAAAATCTCCTATAGAGGTGGAAACGTTGTCCAGAAAATCATTGTTGGGAGTTAAAACGGATAAATATGATTTTGTTATTTTTTACGACACCGGAATGGATAAGTTTATTGAAACACAGATGTTACATTTTCTTTCCGAAGGCGTGGGGATATTGATTGTAATGGGAGAGCGTTTCAGGGATGATGCTAATCAAAAAATCTTAAGCGATATTCAAGTTCTGGATGAAAAAGATGCAAAACAGGGCTTTTTCAGTGTAAAAACAGTTGACACCGGTTTTGAACCACTTTCAGGGCTTAAACATAAAGGGCTCGAAAATTTATACGATACAAAGATATTCAGGTATTTCAAATTAGATTCTGAATTTAGAAATGTAATAGTTGCAAAAAACGGAGACCCATTAATGGTTGTTGGAAATGTCAATAGAGGCAAAGTTGTGATTATCCCTTTTGCTATCGAACCCCAGTGGACACAGTTACCTTATAAGGCTATTTTTGTACCCCTTATGTACAGATTAGCATTTTATTTGTCAAAGAAGAGGGAAAAAATTCCGGAATTCAGGGTCGGAGAATCTATTAGTATCGCCAGTTCAAAAAAAGAAAAGGAACCATTTTTTTTACTGCCGGATGGAAGGAAGAAATCCGCATCTGTGGTTGCTAAGGGCAACGAGCTTTTCTATGTACTTAAAAATACTAACCTACCAGGTATCTACAGATTTATCCCTGGACCCGGTGATACTATACCTGTTGCTGTTAACGTGAAAGAGGAAGAATCGAATCTTGACGCTTTTTCATTTGAAGAACTAAAAGCGATTTTCCCGAATATTAAGAGTTCTGTGGAATTTAAAAGATTTGCAGAGAAAGGCAAAAGATGGGTTGACCTATTCCCGTTATTCCTAATTCTATCTATTTTATGCATTACGGCAGAACTCGTCCTTGAAAATAGATAAGGGCTAATGTGGAAAACGGGTGTCATTCTTAATTTATTTTCAGAATCTCCCTTCCTCCGTCTCTCATCTTTGTTCTTTTAGTTCGTGATTGCGAGTGTTTGTCCATATTAACTCTCGAAGCAATCTCCTATTCTCATTCATTGTTTTTCTAACACCTATCATCTAATACCTATCACCTTTTTTGGGTCATTATGAGATTGCCACGCCCTGCACCAGATGGTACAGGGCCCGCAATGACGGAACCACTTGTGTCATTGCGAATGTCTAAAGTTCCCTCTAAAAAGAAGGAATTTAGGGGTGTGAATTCCCCTCTTGAGAGGGGTGTCTCGATAGAGACGGGGTGTGTCACAGCGACACGCTGCTCGCTCTTCCGTTTTCTCCCTTCAGTTTTTTTATTGCCCATTCGACGTGATTTTTGACAATAGAATCCTCTTCCGTGAGTAATTTTTTTAGCAGAGGTAAATACTGTTTATCTTGAGAATTGCCCATAGCAACAATAATGTTCCTGAATAGACCGCTACGCTTCGTCCTTTTTATGGCAGAATTACTAAAATATCCCTCAAAATTCTCGTAAGCCATTATAAAAAGCTTTTTAAGAGAAATACCAAGCAAATGTTTCCATGGCAAAAAACAGGATTCAGTAGTTTTTGCTACATTAGAATTAAATGGACAAACCTCCTGACAGGTATCACAGCCAAAAACCTTATTCTCAAGAGCTTCTCGCAGATCGATTGGTATTCCTCCTCTATTTTCTACAGTGAGATAGGACAAACATCTCGATGTGTCAATTACTCCGGGAGCAACAATGGCAACTGTTGGGCAGGCTTCTATGCAAAGATTACAATCCGAGCAAAGATTTTTTGCCGGTAAATCCTTTTTTAATTCAATGTCGAGAACAATCTCTCCAAGAAAAACCCAGGAGCCAAAATCCTTTGTGATTAATGCTGAATTCTTGCCAATCCATCCAAGACCTGCACGTTCTGCAATTAGTTTTTCAAGAATTGGACCAGTATCACAATATGTCTTTCCGCTTGCTTTATTACGAGTCGCCTGCTTTATGTAGGCAAGCAGTAGTTCCAGTTTATGTGAGATTATCTTGTGGTAATCTTTACCAAGAGCGTAGCGTGAGATAAAGGCGATATCTCTGCTGGATATTTTGCCGATAAATCCGGGATTGTAATTTATGGCAAGTGAGACAATGGATTTTGCATTCTGAAAGAGTTTTGCTGGATTTAAGCGTATATCAATGCTTTTTTCGAGATATTCCATACCTGCGTTATAATCCTTTTTAAGCCAATTGGAGTATAGTGACTGAATTTTTTCCGGGAGTGGTGTGACATCTGTAATACCCACCTTATTGAAACCTATCTCTTTAGCTTTTGTCTTTATTTTTTCGGTCAAATCCATAAAGTTTCTTCTTTACCTGCTCTATTTCGTCGAGCAGTTGAAACGCATTTTTCTTTGTAAGTTTTTTATCTTCAAGGATTGTATGCCTTCCTGGTCTGATTTTGTGCGCATACATCAAGGTTTTAACAAAATTATCTTCTGTCATTCCGATATCTTCCGGAGTGACAGGTAATCCAAGAGAAAGGTTAAATTGCACTATTTCCTTTCTGTATTTTTTGTGAAGGAAAGCGGAGATGACACTACCCAGTGAAACCTTGAAACCATGGGGAACGGTGGACGGGAAAAGGTAATCAATCGAATGGCTTATTTTGTGCTCTGCACCGCTTGCAGGCATTGAGTTTCCAGCGATTGACATAGATATACCGCTCAATATTAGACCCCAGGCAAGTTGTTTTAAGTCCTTATTTGATATGTTTTTGATTGAAATGGTAGAAAAATAAGGAAAGACTAACAGAGCAGCACTACGAGCGATACTCGTTGCCAATGCATTATAGTCTTTTTTGTTTATTTTTTTATATTTCTCTGCATCCATAGAGGCGAATATGTTTGCTGTTAAATCTCCAATGCCAGAAAGCAATGATTCGCTTGGGGAGTTAACAACTATCTTAAGGTCGACGAGCACTGCAAATGGATTTACAGCTTTTCTACTTTCCGACCAGTGTTTGCCCTTTTTTATAACGGCAACCGGTGAAGCGATACCGTCGTGAGAAAGTTGGGTAGGGAAAGAGACGAATTTAACCCTTTGCTTAAATGAAGCATATTTGGCAATATCGAGTATCTTTCCTCCTCCGATGCCAACACATAGGTCAAAAGAGTCCTCTTCCAATCCTTTAATTACCTTTCCTGTAATCTTTTCATCGTTCTTCTCGAATAGTAGTTTTTTTGATTCTTTGTTTCTTGCCAACAAAAAATCGCAAAGCCATTTTGTGACTTTTCCCATTTCAGCAGATGCAACAATTAAAAGTTTCTTAGAACGTTTGGCTCTTATTATTCTAACAAATGATTCTTTTGTTTCTTTCTTACTTTCCGTAATATGTATGTATTCAGGAATTTTCATTATTTTTTTACCTTGTGTCATTGCGGGTTCCTATAAGTCCCCTCTAATAAGAGGGGATTTAGGGGTGTGTTATTGTAAAGCAATCTCATAACTTGTTTTTACCTCTTCTGTCTTCTGGCTTTTTCCGTCCCGCGGGGACTCATGCCGTGCTGGAAGCACCAATCACAGTTCTGAGCAAAGCGAAGAACACTAACCGTTGCCACGTAACATTCCTTTCTCTTAGATAAACATTTTTCTCATTCCCTGCATTCCCTCTGTCGCTTTAGCAGAAATGAATTCATCCACAATAGAGGAAATCGGAGTTCTCTCAATATTTATTTCAACAAGAAGCGCACCATTCTCTTTTGCCATATAGGGTAGAGATGCAGCTGGTTGCACAACACCCGAGGTCCCAACAACAAAGAAAATATCAGCTTGCTGTGCTCTACGAAATGCGGTTTCTAATATGTTTCTGTCAAGACTCTCACCAAACCAGACGACATGAGGTCTAATATATCCACCGCACTCACATTTCTGTGGTTTTCCCGATGTAATTTCTCCAAACGCTTTACCGCATTTGAAACACTTGTTTCGCCAGATATTTCCATGAAGTTCAAGAATATTTTTACTACCCGCCTTTTGGTGAAATCCGTCGATGTTCTGTGTAATAAGGATGAAATCCTGGAAGAATTTTTCCATATCCGCAATGACATAGTGTGCTGCATTTGGTTTTGCTTTGCCAATAATTTCCCTTCTCCAATTATACCATTCCCAGACAAGTTCGGGGTCTCGCATCCAACCCTCGGGTGTTGCGATTTCTTCTGCTCTATAATTTTTCCATAACCCAGAAGCACCTCTGAATGTAGGAATTCCACTTTCAGCAGAAACGCCCGAACCTGTTAACACTACGCATCGCTTGTCTTTTTTGATTATGTCTTGAAGATTCATTACTTCATTTAATACACAGTATAGTAAAAGTCAAGGAAAATATCAACTGCTTTGAATCTCTTAAAACCCTTGTTATATATCTATGGTCGAATTTATATTTCTATGAGTCCGAACATTGATATTGGGATAAAATAGGTCTCTGCTTCCCTTTTTATCTCATCTTTCGTAATGATAATACTCTCTTTTGCTTCATACAATTTGCGAAAATGTTTTAAGGGGACAGGAATCGTTACTTTTGAGCGGAATTTCACCTCCATAGGTATTATTTTTGATTCCTTCTTTATCACAAAATCTACTTCTGATTTCGAGATAGTACGATAAAAATTTATACTGTCAATTCCTCTCAAGCTTTTTAATGTGTTATAAATATAATTTTCCGCTATTTGCCCGGCAATTGAATCAAATAGAAGTGGTTCAATAGGATTGAAATAGTAGTAAATGCCCGTATCGTTCACATAGACCTTCGGCATCTTGGATATTTCTTTCCTTACGTTCGTATAGAATGGACTTACAAAAGAAAATACAAATGTCCCTTCTAACATATCCAAATATTTCGATAATGTTTTATGGTGCAGGTTTAGAGTGTTGGAAAGCTCATTCTTATTTACAAGTGAACCCGTTTGCATTGTGAGAAGTTTTACAAGTTTGTTAAATCCTGAAATGTTTTCAACATTCAGAAAACCAGAAATATCCCTTTCTATATATGTACGAATGATCTCTTTTAAGATAATCTTTTTGCGGGACTTTTCCTTTTCAAGTGCTACCTCGGGGTATCCTCCCCAACGAATGTATGAAGCAAATTCTTGATTCAGTTCTTTCTTGTATATGTTATAGAAATCTACCATATCATTGAACCCATCAGATAATTGAAACTTATGAGAAAATTGTTTACGAGGAGAAAGATATTCATAAAATGAAAAAGGAGAAAGTAAAAATTCTACTTTTCTTCCTGTGAGAAACTCTGTATTTTTCGTGATTTCAAGACTTGAGGAACCACTTACAATAATATTTATATTAGATTTTTGCCTCTTTATAATGTCTCGAAGAGTTTTTACAAAGACTCCCGCTTCTTTGATATATTGGAATTCATCAATAAAAACATACATATTATTTGTAAATCCATACTCAAATTCAATAAATTTTAAAAATAACTGAGGGTTCCTAAAAGACTCACTATCTCTATACTCATCAGCAGCGATATACACAACCCTCTTATTTTCTGATTCAAGGAGCTGTTTCAATCCTAAAAGGAGGGTTGTTTTACCTACCTGTCTTGCTCCCTTTATTACTATAACCTTATCTCTGTCAAGCCATGAAATCACATCATCCAATACTTCTCTCTTTATCATCACGTCTCCTTTTTAATAATAATAACACAGCTATACCAAAAAATCAAGAGTTTTTTTACATAGCTATGCCAAAAATATTAAATCTTCCGTTATGTTATAACCCTCGGTGAAATGCTATGCTAAATGCTGTACTTTTGCAGGCAAGTTGTTATACGCAACATTGTCATCCTGAATTTATTTCAGGATTCCATAGTTTCAGGATTATTCGGGGATCTTGTTGTTTCAGCTAATTAGACCCTGAAAAGATACTGAAATTAATTCAGCACAAGGTTCAGGGTGACGCACGTTTATTTCTATTGATTTTAAACGGTAGTTGTGGTAATTTAGGAATATGAAAAAGAAAATCATTTTTATTGGTGCGGGCGAAGTTGCCTGGCATCTTTCCTGTGCTATTAGTAAAAAGGATTATGCGATTTCAGGTATTGCATCGAGGAAAAAGTTATCTGCAAAGAAGTTAGCCGATAAGTTCGATACTGCTTGGTCAGATAAACCAGAAGAGATTGTTAAAGATGCAGATGTAATCTTCATTACAACTCCAGATGCAGAGGTTAGAGGTGTTGTTCAAAACCTTTGTTCAAGGAGAGTAATAAAGAGAAAACAACTTGTTATCCATACGAGTGGGGTATTAGGTGTAGGGGAGATAAAGTGTGTTGAGAAATTCGGGGCGTTGGCACTTTCTATGCACCCGGGTTTTCCCTTTTCGTCAAAGTCTTACAAAAAAGATGAACTGATGGGAGTATTTTTTGTGCTTGAAGGCAGTAAGAAAGCAGTCAGAATGGGGAAAGAGATTGTGCATAAACTTGGAGCAAGGTCACTTATGATAGAAGAAAAAAGCAAAGCGCTTTACCACTTAGCGCTTATTTTTGCTTCGAATTTTTTTGTCGGTGTTGAGGATATGTCGATTGAACTACTCGGAAAATGCGGAATAAAAAAGAATGATGCATTGAAGCTGCTTCAAACCCTTGTTCAGGCAACAGAGAAGAACATTTTTGAGAAGGGAACGCTTAATGCACTTACAGGTCCGGTAGAGCGGGGTGATATAGAAACAATAGAAAAACATCTTAAATTACTTATAAAACAAAAGCGATCGTATGACAAAATATACAGAGAGATTTCAAAACATTTGATTGTAATGGTTGAAGAGAAAGGGAATATTGAGGAGGGGAAGATAAAGACGATAAAGGATTTCCTAAAAGACAAAAAGGTTAAAACATAAAAAGTAACAGGCGAGATGCTCTATTGACCGCTCCTATATCACCAGTAAAAATTTCTTTGAGTAATTTGCGATTTTGTGGTGAAAACCTATTTTAGTTTGTTCTTTACTTCGTCATTCTCTGGGTTGAGTTCGATTGACTTTCGCCACATCTCGGTTGCTTTTTCTATATCACCCAGTTTTTCGTAGACGCCCCCAAGATGTTCGTAAATTATAGGGTCCTGGGCATATTTTGTTGCCTTTATTAGCAGTTCTTTTGCTCTGTTCAAGCTTCCCAGTTTAAAATACAGCCACCCAAGGCTATCTATGTAATATCCATTAAGTGAATCGATTGCAATAGCCCTGTTGATTAGTCTTTCTGCTTCTTCAAGATTCCTATTATGTTCAACAAATAAGTAACCTAACGCATTGAATGTATTTCCACTCAGGGTATCCAGGTCCAAAACCCTTCTGTATGCGTATTCGGCAGAATCTATATCATCCAGTTTTTCGAATACGAATCCAAGAGTATACCAGGCTCTGACATAATCGGGGTTCTCATCAACACTTTTGTGCAGGAATGTATTCGCAGTTTCGTATTGTTTCTCGCCATAGAAGTGTGTACCGGCAGAAAAATAGATATCTTCCGGTTTCATACCCTTTTGTTGCAAATCGAGGAACAAGGACAGTAAGCTTTCCTCGTCATTTTCCCTTATACTTATGAAGAAAAGATACTCCAGATTGGGAGTAAAATCGGGATTCAACTTCAGAGAATGATTAAATTCACTCTTTGCTTTTTCGATTTCATTACCTTCATAATAAAGACGTCCAAGAAAATGATGGATATACGCATCTCTTGGCAATAGTCCGGATAGAAGGAGATATTGCTCAAGAGCGTTTTCTCTATTACCGAGTTTGTAGTAGGCATATGCAAGCTGTTTTCTAACACTACTTTCGGTTGGGGAATCCTGCAGAATTTTAATAGACAAATCTCTCACCTCGCTCCAATTACCTTTCATTAAATCGAATTCAATGATCCTTTTTCTAAGATTCAAGTTTTGCGGGTTTAGAAGCGAAGCCCTTTTATAAAAGATTACCGAACTGTCCGGCAACTTTTTTATCTCGTAGATAATTCCAATTCCAAGCCAGGCAGGATAATACAGAGAATCAATTGCGAGTGCTTCCTTGAATTCTTGTATAGCCAATGAAAGATTATTTAGTCTTCCATAAAGGTCCCCCAGTTGAGTGTGGACTTTCAGGTCAAATGGATATCTCTTTTTCAATGCTTGCAGGAGAGAAATTGCATCATTCATCATATTGGATTCTCTCAGTAATTGTGCCAAATTTAGAACAAGGAAATAATTTGTTGTGTCTGATAAAGCCTTTCCATAGAAGGAAATTGCCTTATTAAAATGTCCCTCCTCTTTTGCCTTGTTTCCGAGTATTATATATAGATTCTTATCCTCAGCACCATTCCTGATTGATTTTTCAGCGTATTTCTGTGCTTCTGAATAGTTACCGATTTTTACCAGAGCGAATGCAATATCAGATTGAATTTCGGGGTTATCGGGACTGAAGATTAAAGCTTCCCTATACTCCAAAACAGCAAGGCTGTCGCTACCCTGCTGTTCATAAAATTGTCCCAGGGTGTAGTGTTCCAAGGCAGCCTGTGAAAATTGCGATTCTTGCTTTACTTCTTTTGCGCATTCGAGAGTTAGGAGAGAAAAAAATAACAGAAGTATTGATGAAATGGATTTATACAAGGTTTAGAACTCTTATTTCAAAGTTTATACTTTCCAAAATCCTCAAGGTCCATATTCTTTACATATTCTTTAAGAGCTTTCTTCTTCAGTTCTTTATCTAATTCGATTGAAGTTCCGCTTGTTTTCATAACCTCTTCCTCTACGAAAATGGGAACCTTCATTCTTAGTGCTATGGCAATGGAATCGCTTGGTCGGGCATCTATTTCGAATAGTTCATCATCCTTTTTCAGGATCAAGGTTGCAAAGAAAGTATCGTTTTCGATCTTGTTAACAACAATTTTAAGAAGTTTGATATTCATTCCAACAAGCACATTTTTTATAAGGTCATGGGTTAAAGGTCTGGCAAGGTGTGTACCCTCGAGTTCCCTTGCTATTGCGTTTGCTTCTACGGGTCCAATCCATATAGGTAAGACCATATCACCCTCAACCTCTTTGAGAAATATTATGGGAGTTTTACTTACCTGGTCTATTGCCAGCGCGGAAACCTTCACTTCTATCATTCTAAATTCCTATACTTAATGCGATTTTAAGCAAAAATCCTGCCACAAGGGCAAAAATAAGATCCAATATAAGATCGAGTGCACCTATCTTATACTTTTTCCTTAAAATAGATAAATATGCTCTCGGAAGAAGCGCAATCAGGATAAAGAGATAGTAGAAACTTCCTAGAACCGTGAAAGTTGTTATTGCAGCCCTTTCCAGAAATTCGATAATCTTCAAATTCCAGCCAGGAAATGCAACGGGTAAGTTGAAAGAAGTTTTTATCGAGAGGATAAGATACAAAACACCGTATGTCACGGCAATATACACAGAGATAAATATCATAAAAGTGGTATTGCCATAAAGGGGTATAGATGCACCATAGTGAGGAGACGAGGGAACTGAGATGGAAATTAACCAGCAGGCAGCTATGTGTATAATCTGGTCTAAAAGAAAAAATATGAAACCAACCTTTTTTACTTTTGGATTGATCGATAATTTTGCCTTGTCGACCAAAATATGGAAGGCAATGTTCAAGAAAAGATACAACCAGAGAATAGGATAATGTGAAAGATATGGAATCGCCATGATGCATATGAGAATTCCCGCAATAGAACCATGCAGTATCACACCCCAGGGATATTTTACTTTTATCTTAAAAATGGTGTCTGTTTGTAAAGTAAAATCACCAATGAAGTGACCTGCTAAAAGACGCCAGAATAGGAATGTGAATTGCATTTTATACCGACTCGCTAACAACCCATAGCTTTATAGAAGCCTGAACTTCCGGATGCAGTTTTATAGGTATGGTGTAAACACCAAGGCTTTTAATGGGTTCTGAAAGGACGATTTTCTTTTTATCGATTTCGTATCCTTCCTTCTTGAGAAGTTCATTAATATCGGAAGATGTTACTGACCCGAACAGTTTTTCGTTTTCACCTGCTTTAACCACCGATGTTATAGAAAGAGTATTGAGTTTCAGAGCAAACTTTTCCGCTTCTTTTTTTGAACGCTGATACTGGATTGTTTTTAGTTTTTTAATTGATTCGAATTTCTTCATATTTCCTGGTGTGTATGAAAGAGCCTTTTTCTTAAGAAGAAGGTAGTTTCTTGCATATCCACCAGCAACATTAACCACATCACCTTCTTCCCCCAATTTACCAATGTTTTCAAGTAAGATTACTTTCATAGTTTTTCCCTCGTTATTAATTTACTCACCTATTATGGGGTTCATTATGCTAAATTGAAAACTCAGCACCGTAGGGCAAAAGAGCCATTTCTCTCGCCATCTTTATTGCTTTGGATATTTCTCTCTGATGTTTTGCACAGACCGATGTAAATCTTCTTGGTAGTATTTTGCCCCTGTCGGTTAAAAACCTTTTTAGAAGCTCGATATCCTTGTAATCGATCTTTTTTGAAGGGTCTTGACAGAATTTGCATTTTCTAATTCTTTCTTTGAACATTTATTCACCTCCATCGAAACATTTTATCCATAGATATTTACGAACAGTCAGTGTGGAGTATCCGGAATTCATATCACAATATATCGTTATCAATATGCACCTATGGTTTCATAATTTTTTTTTCTTAGAATGGTAAATCATCTTCAGGTTCCTGTTTTTCTGAAACTTCCTCGGTTTTTAAATCCTCCTGTCCTTCTTTAGATTCGAAGGAACCCTTTTCCAGATTCTGGATTCGGAAGGCACTGATTTCAACAATGTTCCTTCTTTGTCCTTCGGATTCCCAACTTCTGCTCTGTAACCTTCCTTCAACGAATACAGCACTCCCTTTATGCAGTGTTTCTCCAAACCTTTCTGCTTGCTCTCTCCAAACAGTTACTGGAATATAAGTAACACTTTTAGTCCAGTTACCACTTTTGTCTTTGTAAGATCTATCGCTTGCAATTCTGAATTTGAGTACAGGGACTCCGTCAGGAGTATAGCTAAGATTTGGATCGGCGGTGAGTCTTCCTGTCATTAAAATTTTATTTATTCTTGCCAATCTTAATTCACCCATATTTCCTCCTGTTTCTCAGCGACTACTTTCAGATGCTTTCATACTTTTTTTCCAACATCTTGTGTTTCATTTTCATATTGTGAGTATGGTATTTCAGTTTCGATATCGATATTCACAAGATTATTTCTTAAAACAAGGTTATTGAACTTGAAATAATCGGTAAATGTCTTTATTTTCCCTGGCGCAAGTGTGAATTGTAGAACCACGAAAATACCGGTGTCCCTTTTTTTGACACCATAAGCCATTTTTTTTCTTCCCCATCTATTAACCTCTATAACTTTACCCTGTTCGTTTGATATTATTTCCGTTATTTTACTAATTTCCTGTTCGATATCATCATTACTGCAGGTAGGATCAAAAATTATTAATGTTTCGTAACCTTTCAAAACCTAACCTCCTTTTTAGCCAATTTTGGCAAAGATCGGTGCAAGAACCAGAGCAATAACACTCATAAGCTTTATCAATATATTTATTGAAGGTCCTACCGTGTCCTTGAGTGGGTCACCAACCGTGTCTCCAATAACAGCTGCTTTGTGAGCAAAGCTTCCTTTTCCTCCGAAATGCCCCATCTCAATGAATTTCTTTGCATTATCGAGTGCTGCTCCTGTATTTGCTGTAAAAATACCAAGCATAAATCCTGTTATGAGTGCTCCCATTAGAAAACCCGCAAGAGTAATTGGTCCGAAAAAGAGACCGATAACAACCGGAATAATAATAGCGAGAATACCAGGGATCATCATATTCTTAAGAGCTCCCACAGTCGCAATATTAACGCATCTTGTCGTATCAGGTTCTGCTTTGCCTTCTATCAAACCTTTTATTTCCTTAAACTGTCTTCTTACTTCTCCAACTATCCTGAATGCAATTTTCGCAACCGCTCTTGCAAGGAGAGAGGAGAATAGAAAAGGAACCATACCTCCGATAAAAAGACCTGCTATGAGTTTTGGGTCAGCAAGATTCAATATAAAAGCGCCTTTTATGGATGAAACAATTGCTATATATGCCGCGATAAGTCCTAAAGCTGCAAATGCTGCTGAACCGATAGCAAAACCTTTTCCAACTGCAGCCGTAGTGTTACCAATAGCATCCAGTTTATCGGTAATTGCTCTTATTTGCGGAGCAGAATTAGCCATTTGAGCAATTCCTCCTGCATTGTCAGCAACAGGACCGTATGAATCAACAGAAAGGGTGATACCAAGTATTGAAAGCATACCCAGTGCGGCAAGAGCCACTCCGTACATCCCAGCAGAATAGTAACTGGCAACTGTAGCGAAAGCAATCACTACTGCGGGAATTAACGTTGACTGCATCCCGACCGAAAGTCCGTTTACAACAACAACTGCCGGACCGGTTTTTGCTGATTCGGCTAATTGTTTTACGATAGAAAATCTGTATGAAGTGAAAAATTCGCTCACAAGACCTATGATTAGCCCGGTGAAAATACCCGAAAATAGTGCCCAGAATATGCCTAAACTTGAGTAGAGTTTTCCATTCTCTGTATAAGATAATCCCATAAGTTTGACAGTTAGTAAACTCCCCGCTATCATAAGTACAGCGCTTATATAAATGCCGATATTTAACGTTTTTTGAGGGTTTTTTGCTGGTAGTATCCTGACGGCAATGATTCCAACTATAGAACATATAATCCCTATTGAAGCAATAAGAATGGGAAATTCTACGAGTTTGCTTCCAATGAACGATAAACTTATACCTATTACTATGCAAGCAATGATTGATTCCACATATGATTCAAGTAAATCCGCTCCCAGTCCTGCTGTGTCTCCAACATTGTCTCCAACATTATCTGCTATTACGGCAGCATTTCTTGGATCGTCTTCAGGGATCCCCTCTTCTACCTTACCTACAAGATCTGCACCCATATCCGCTGCCTTTGTGAAGATTCCGCCTCCTGCACGCGCAAAGAGTGCAAGCAATGATGCTCCCATAGCATAACCATTTATACTTAGAGGATTACCCTTAAACATAATGTAAACAGCCACAAATCCCAGCAATCCGATTCCGACAACAGAAAGTCCGGTTATTGAACCAGCAGAAAAGGAAACTACAAATGCCTGTTTTAATCCTGCTGCTGCTGCTTGAGTAGTTCTTGAATTAGCTCTTGTCCCTATCCACATTGCGATATAGCCTGCCAGAGCTGAAACCACAGCACCTATGAGGAATGATACAGCTGTTCGCCAGTCAACAGAGATATTTGCGAAGATACCGGTCAATATAAAAATTATCATTACAATAGCCAATACAAATGAAACATAAAAATACTCCTTCTTCAAAAAAGTCTGAGCACCTTCCTGTATTGCTTTTGATATATTTACCATTAATTTATCTCCCGGATTTCTTCTCAGTATGGAGAGGGTAAGGATAAATACGGTAAAGAGTGCAGCAAATGCCGCCAGGAGCGCTATATGGATTGTTTTCATTGGCTTTTTTTATTTGTCAGATTCATTGCTCTATCGATACCATGTTTTGCCCAGGTTCTAATGCAGCTAACAGAATTATCGATAATTTCTGGAAGACATTTTTTTTCTTCATTCAGAAAATTCAACAGAACATATTCACTAAGTGGCAAATCACCGGAAGGATTTCCTATGCCGATACGAAGTCTTGGAAAAGCTTCGCTTGAAATGTGGTAAATTACAGAGGCGAGACCTTTATGACCACCATCGGAACCGCTCTTTCTTAGACGAATGGTTCCGAAAGGAAGATTCGCATCATCCAATACTACAATTAGGTCATTTGGGTTAACATCAAAGTAATTTATTGCTTCGTTCACAGCAACACCTGAAAGGTTCATAAATGTTAAGGGTTTTATCAGGTAAAGGAGTGTGTCGTTTACAGAAAATTCACCGAAAAGGAATTCACCCTTGCCTGCTTTTAGTGCCAAACCTTCCTGCTTTAACATTTTGTTTATAACCATAACACCTAAGTTGTGCCTTGAATAAATATATTGCACTCCAGGATTACAAAGACCACAGATGAGTTTTTTATCGGAGATATTATTCTCCTCCTTTGGCTTTTTCCTCCTCGGGTTCCTCTTCTTTGCCCTCTTCTACGACCTCTTCTTCTATTTCTTCTTTCACTTCTTCTATCACCCTTGGAGTGATTACATGTAATACAACCCTTTCCGGGTTGTCCTCTAACTCAGAATCTCCGATATCAAGGTCTTTAATATGAATGGCTTGACCTATTGATAGATCTGTAACATCTACCTTTATTACCGAGATTAACTTCGAGGGTAAAACTTTGATTCTGATTTTGTGAGTTACCTGTTCCAGTATTCCACCTTCTTTTTCTCCAACAGGTATGCCTTCAGATTTCACAGGAATATCTACTATGATTTTTTCTCCCTTATGAAGATGCTGAAAGTCTATATGCCATATGTCGTCATTGATAGGATTTCTTTGTATTTTTTTGACAACAGACCAGAATGTTTCCATACCCTTTATTTCGATATTGACAACGCCGATTCCTGCTGGATTCTTCTTTCTAAGAGTATCAAAATCCTTTTTGTTTATCGAAGCAGGAGTTGCTGGTTCTCCATGACCGTAGATTACGCAGGGGATTTCTCCGTTTCTTCTCAGTGCTTTTGCGTGGCCTTTTCCTGTATTGCTTCTTTTCTTTGCTTTTAGTTTTGTTTCTTTCATTGAACCTCCGTATCAGACGAAGAGTGAGCTAACAGACCTTTCTTCATGTATTCTTTTTATTGCTTCCCCGAGCAAATTGGAGACAGACAAAATCTTGATAAAATCTCTTGTTTTATCTCCGATCGGTATCGTATCAGTGACAATGAGCTTTTTTATTGGAGCGTCACTAATTCTTTTAATGGCATTTCCTGAAAGCACTGGATGGGTGCAGTATACGAAAATATCTTTTGCACCCCTTTTTGCCAATGCATCACTCGCCCCAGCAATTGTGCCTGCCGTGTCAATAATATCATCTACTATCAATACATTTTTTCCTTTCACTTCTCCAACGACATTTATAACACTTGATTTGTTGGGTTCGGGTCTTCTTTTGTCTACTATTGCAATTGAGAGATTTCCCAGCCTTTTGGCAATTGCCCTGGACCTATTAACGCTGCCAGGATCTGGTGAAACGATGATGAAGTTCGAAAGGTCAAAGTTCTTAAAATATTCTATCATAATGGGTGCTGCGTAGAGATGGTCAAAAGGAATACCGAAGAAACCCTGTAACTGTTCAACATGTAAATCCATTGCAAGAATCCTATCTGCTCCTGCAACCGTAATTAGATCCGCAACCAGTTTTGCGGTGATCGGAACACGGGGTTCATCCTTCTTGTCCTGTCTCGCGTATCCAAAGTAGGGCGTGACAGCCGTTATTCTTCTTGCTGATGCCCTTTTTGCAGCATCCATAATTATCAAAAGTTCCAGTAAATTTTCTGCAGGTGGATTGGTAGATTGAATAATGAATACATCCTTTCCTCTTATATTTTCGCCTATTTTAACGCGGATTTCTCCGTCGGAAAATCTCAAAAGATCAATCTTACCTTCAGCTACATTTAGATAAGAACAAATGTTTTTTCCAAGCAGCAAATTTGAACCACCACAGAAGATCTTCATCTTATTTCCTCTTAATTGAGTTTTATTTCTGGGGTGGGAGGGTTCGAACCTCCGTATGTCCGCTCCAAAGGCGGATGGCTTACCACTTGCCTACACCCCAAAAAGTATATGTTATTCTATTTCGGCTTCTGTCTGTGTCCGTCTGGTAATTTCGATATTATCAGTCGGAATTCCTTTTTGGGAAAGTTCCTTCTTATATTCGTCAAGAACTACAGTTTCTATTCTTTGTCTTGTTTCGTTGTTTATTGGGTGAGCAATATCTCTGTATGTTCCGTCCTTTCCCTTTCTGGAGGGCATTGAGATGAAGAATCCATTAGATCCCTCGATTATCTTCAATCCTCTAATGACAAAACAGTCATCCAATGTTATGTTTGCGAAAGCCTTGAGCTTAGGCTCATCTCTCAGTGTAATTCTGACCTCCGTTATCTCCATTGTCGTTCCTCCTTGTTCTTGTAAGAAAATTGTGGAATTTTAGATGACGGAATAGAAAACGCTTCTTTTGCCCAAAAAACTTTTTCCTTGATTTTGGCAAAAGCATCCTTTATCTTCTTATTGTCATCGAAAATTCCATAAACTGATGACCCACTTCCAGAAAGGGAAACGGTAACTGCCCCGTTCTGGCTTAGAAACTGCTTCATAAACCTTAGTTCATCGAACTGCTTTAGCATCACCTCCTCGAAATCGTTTTTTAGTAACATCTCATTCCTTCCTATGGATTCAGCATCAAAGTTGTAATCTAAAATTCTAATATAATTCTTTTTATTTGTCAAGGAATTTATTTTTTCATAAGCCCATCCTGTGTCTATACCAAAACCAGGATAAATAATTATGTATCTCAAGAACGGTTCGGGCTCTATTGCTTTCAGTATTTCGCCTCTTCCGCTGGCATAGGCTGTTCCTCCATCGACAAAAAAAGGCACGTCTGACCCAACTAAGAATGCCAGTTTCTTGAGGTCTTTATTTCTTAAAGGTTTTGCGAACAAGATGTTTAGAGCTGTCAAGACAGATGCAGCATCTGAACTGCCACCACCAAGCCCTGCTCCAATGGGAATATTCTTTTTGATATGAATTAAGATGCCGCCAACTTGCCCTGTTTTTTCAAAGAAAACCTGTGCTGCCTTGTAACAAAGATTGGATCTGTCACAGGGTAGGTTGGGATGGTCTGTTGTGATGGTAATATGGCTCTGGTTAATGGAGATTTCAAGTATGTCGAAAACCGACACGGTCTGCATTAAAGTCTCGATATTATGATATCCATCGCTCCTCTTGTTAACTATGTGCAAACCAAGGTTAACTTTCGCAGGGGCTTTTATCGTTATGTTTTTCAACTGCAAAATTCCCTCTCCAATACTGCGGCAAAAATGTGACCTATCATAATATGGGCTTCTTGAATTCGGGGCGTATCACCCGAAGGAACCATAATTGCAACATCAGCTTTTTTTGATAGTTCCGTGTGCTTTTTCCCTGTCAAAGAGATGACTTTAATTCTTAATTTCCTTGCAATCCTGATAGTTTTGATTACATTTGTAGATTTGCCGCTGGTAGACAACGCTATAAGGATATCACCGGTATCTGCGTATACTTTTAGTTGCCTTGAAAAAACTTCGTCGTATCCGAAGTCGTTTGCCAGCGCAGTCATTGTTGATATATTAGTTGAAAGCGAAATCGCCGGGATTGATATCGTTTTTTTTCTCAGCCTGCCCGCAAGTTCACAGGCAATATGGTGACTATCGGATGCACTTCCACCATTTCCGCAGAGGTAGATTTTTTTTCTATTTTTGTGTGCAGTTATCAACATTTCTGCAGCTCTGTTTATATCCTCTATGCATTCGCTCAGCACGAGTTTCTTAACGTTTATACTATCTTCTATTTCCTTTTTTATGTGCTTTTTATAATTCAATCCTTCTCCTTTTTTAGCGGTTTATCCGTTTATTTAGTTGTCATTACGAGTTCAATAAGTCCCCACTCTCTTCTATTTTCACCTTTCTGGTTTCATTCTTCCGTGAGGTAACGATTGAGTGCATCTTTCCACGAAGGCATTCTGTAGTTGAAAGTTTGCTCAAAAAGCGAATTATCTAGTAACGAATTGAATGGTCGTTTTGCGGGTCTTTTGAATTTCGTACTTGACACTGGAGTAATCTCGGTTTTGTTTTTATATAAGGAAACAATTGTTTTTGCATAATTAAACCAGTTCGTTTTTCCACTGTTTGTTATGTGGTATATACCATATCTCTTACTTGGAATAAACATTTCAAGTGCGTAAGCAAGGTCTTTTGTATAAGTTGGAGCTCCATACTGGTCGTTTACAATTTCTATTCTTTTTCTCAGGTTGGCAATATTCTTTATCGTTTTGACGAAGTTTTTACCATTCTTTCCAAAGAGCCAGCTTGTCCTGACAATAAAAAATTTTGTGAGGGTATTTTTGATAATGTCTTCACCCTGTTTTTTTGTGCTACCATAAAAGTTTATAGGATTTGGTGAATCTGTTTCGATGTAAGGCGCTTCCTTTGTACCATCAAAGACATAATCTGAACTTATGAAAAGAACAGGAATGTCAAGCCGTTGGCAGGCTTTGACGATGTTCTTTGTTCCCTTGATATTTGCCGCACGCGCTTCATCCCTCTCTGTCTCAGCTCTGTCGACATTTGTGTAGGCTGCGAGATGATAAATGAATTCTGGCTTTTCTTCGAGCAAGTAATCAACGATCTTGCTGTCGGCGATATCGAAATTGTCAATATCAATGCACAGGAGAGTATGTTTCCTTTTCAATCCTTTAATAACATCGTAACCCAGCATACCCTCTGAACCAGTAATGACTATTTTCATTCTTGCGCTATGCTGTCTGGCTGCCATATGTAACGGCGTATTCTTCTGTTTCCCAAACTGTTATCGAGTGCAGCAAGGATTTTTCCTTTAGATTCTTTTTCACTCTATTATAAATAAATCTTGCAATGTTTTCAGCGGTAGGATTGTTTTTTTTGAAGAAAGCAATGTCATTCAGATTCTTATGGTCGAGCTTTTCCATTACCTTGTTGGAAATACTCTTCAATTCTCTGAAATCGATGCACATCCCCAATTTATTTAATGTTTTCGCTCTAACATTTACCTCAACTCTGTAATTGTGACCGTGTAAACGGGAGCAGTTGCCTTTATATCCTCTAATTCTGTGCGATGCGGAAAAACCTGTTTTAATAGATATTATGTACATCTTGCTAAGGTTAAATTAAAAACCCAATAATGTCAAGAAAATTTTCTTTACAAAGATATTTGTTTATGTTATAAAAAACAGGTATAATGAACATTATACCAGAGGAGGCTTGAATGAAAGGATTGATATTATGTGGAGGTCTTGGGACAAGGCTCTTTCCATTGACCAAGATAACGAACAAGCATCTGCTTCCTATTTACGATAAACCAATGGTTTATTATCCCCTAAAAACCCTTGTGGATGCAGGGATAAAGGATATTATGATTGTAACCGGCGGTAATAACGCAGGAGATTTCTTAAGGCTTCTTGGCAACGGAAGTGAATTTGGATTAAAGGATATAAGTTACACCTATCAGCAGAAAGAAGGCGGAATTGCAGAGGCTGTCGGACTTGCCGAGCATTTTGTGCGTGATGATAAGTTCGCAGTTATTCTGGGAGATAATATTCTCGATGGCAATATAAGGAAGGCTGTAGAGTTTTTTGAAAAACAAAAAGAGGGTGCAAAGGTATTCTTGAAGGAGGTAAAAGAACCCAGCCAGTATGGTGTTGCTACAATAGAAGGTGAGAAAATAACCGGGATTGAGGAAAAACCCAAAAGCGCAAAGTCAAATCTTGCAGTAATAGGTGTGTATATGTACGACCAAAATGTTTTTGAAATTATAAAACATCTGAATCCATCGGGAAGAGGAGAACTGGAGATAACCGATGTAAATAATGAATATATAAAGAGAGGAAAAATGACTTACGAGGTTTTTAAGGGTTGGTGGGGTGATGCAGGTGCTTCGGTGGATGCGTTATTCAAGGCAAACGAGCATATAAGAAACAAGACCAGGGTAGATAAGTAAGGAAACGGATAGGGAAGCAGGGAATACAAGGACGAATTGAGACAAGTGCACAAGGTACGGGGATATGGTAGCCGCAGGCTTTAGCCTGCGAGAGTGGAAGGACAAATTATAGGAATGAAAGTTTACGAAATATTCAAGAGTATCCAGGGCGAATCATCTTATGCGGGTTTGCCCTTTGTTTTTGTAAGATTAACCGGCTGTAATCTAAGATGTACTTATTGCGATACAACCTATGCCTTTGAAGAAGGTTTCGATATTTCAGAAGAAAAACTCATCGCGAAAATCGATTCATACTTCTTGAAGTTTGTTGAAATAACAGGAGGGGAGCCGCTCTTGCAGAAAGAGATTTATCCCTTGACAGAGGAACTTGTCAACAAAGACTATACAATCCTTGTCGAAACAAATGGAACTATGGACATATCTCAATTAAATGAAGAGATTATAAGGGTGGTTGACATAAAATGCCCGGGCAGCGGAGAAAGTGACAGGATGAGATGGAAAAATATCGATTCCTTGACTGAAAAGGATGAGGTTAAGTTTGTCATAATGAATAGAGAAGACTATGAATGGGCAAAAGAGATTTCAGAAAAATACAAGCTTAACAAGAAACTTACAGTAAATTTCTCTCCTGCTTATGGTTTTCTAAAACCTGATAAACTCGCAGATTGGATTCTTGAAGATAATCTGAATGTAAGATTCAACCTTCAACAGCAAAAGTATATCTGGCCTGGTATAGAGAAAGGGGTGTGAAGACAGAATGAAACATAAGTGGGGTCAGGTCTTGAAATAGAAGCTAATAGTTTTCTACTAATCTATTGATTTCCTCTATCAGTTTCACAGCCTTCCTGTTTTTTACAATATTTCTTGAATTCTGAGACACTGCACAAGCGGTAACATTAAAATGCTCACCTATTTTTCTTATCGACAAGTCAGTATGCTCTCTTACTAAATACATGGCAATTTGACGGGGAAGAAATAGTCTTTTTCGCACAAACAACTCACTTGGTGGAATTTTGAAGTGCTGTGATACAAGTTCAACAATTGCATCCAAAGTATACCATCTGGAAAGAGACTTATGTGACGAAAAATCGCAACCCAATTCCTTCTCCGAAGATCGTTTCATCTCTTCTACGAAACTATCATCTCCGAGGATTACTCCTTTGTATGTGTTCCGAAATGGACTCTCTATTTTATCTTCCAGATTGGATTCAACAAACTGTCTGTATTTTTCCTGGGCTGTCTGCCAGTCTTTCCCAAACCTTTCCACTATCCATTCTGTGTGGAGCCAGGGAACCTGACTGCAAGAATTGGCATAGTAACAGTAGCTCGTCCATCTTCTATCGTTGGTTTTTCCTTTGATTCCTGCTCTATCAACATTAGTATGAATGTAACGGGATAACTCCAATAAATATGATTCTTTTTGAACAATAATCGACTTGAATCTTCCTTGAAAAAGATGACCAACCCGCTTGTATTTTCTATTAAAATAGACAGAATATGATACATTTATAAAGTGCATCAGTTTTGATAAATTCTTTTTTCTCGTTTCAACAAGCAGATGATAATGATTTGGCAGAAGTGCGTATGCATACAATAGACTGCTATACTTTTCGTGGGCTCCAGAGAGTAGTGTGAGAAAATGGTCCCTATCTCGTAATGTGGTAAAAATTCTTTTCTTATTATTTCCCCTTACGAGAACATGATAAAGACCACCTGCTAATTCAATTCTTAATTGTCTTGCCATGTTTTTATTATACATTATTGGAGAAAAGATGTCAACAACAAACTTCTATTTCAAGA
>CAYMQB010000036.1:0-31083 GCA_964392665.1 uncultured bacterium
AAGGTAGCCGTACGGGAACGTGCGGCTGGATCACCTCCTTTCTACGGAGAAAAAATGGTAATGTACGCTATTTTTTTATTAATTTCTTTTACGGGCCTGTAGCTCAGTTGGTTAGAGCGCACGCCTGATAAGCGTGAGGTGGGTGGTTCAAATCCACTCAGGCCCACTATTTGTTTTACACAAAGGAGGTAGAATGAGGAAAATATTCTTGTTATCTTTTGTTCTACTTGTCCAGATATTTTTTTGCTTGAATGCTACCGAAACACGTATCTCCGCTCTTGGTTCAGAATATAACCTATTCTTCGACGATTATGTTAATATCCATAATTACCCTTCATCACTTGAACGTTATGTTGAAAGCATAATAGTAGAACGTGGTTTTTATCCTTTCGCGGATTCTCTTGCCAATTTTTCTTTCTTGAAGGAGTTAGGGAGATTTGGAAATATTGGCATTATATTCAACAAATCTGATATTCCGAACTTTCCCACAACATCATATCAGACAGCTATTGCACAACCTCAAGCAATTACCAGTGTCGTCTATTCGTTTGGAATTAAAGACGCTCTAAAAATTGGAATAAAGGGAGGATATGGTGTAGCAGCGGATAATGATGATGAAGAAGGAACCGCTAACGATCTTAAGAACGAATCAAGCGTTTATTCAGGTCGATTTGGAGTTGATTATCTTCTGGGAAACGAACATATTCTGGAAATATCTGCAGGGATGAAGAGCCTTAAGTTTACTTACAAACAGGGCGATAACTTCTTGTTTGAAAATGACAACTCGTTATCGACCAACTTCAACCTCAGATTACTGTTTTATCTGAATGATTATATAAGTATAATTCCCTTCTTCGGCTATTCCACGATCGATTTATCGAGCACTGAAGCATTGTTCGGACAGATAACCCCAAGAAAGGTTAAACGATTGACAACGAACAGAAGAGCAGGAATTGGCATAAATTTTGTTCCTTTTGAAGAAAACAGGATAATACTTGGAGTTTCATATAAGAACAAGGTTTATGAACAAACTATAAGTCCTGGAGGTGAGGACACTACGATTACGGATAATCTTGTGCCAGAACTTGTCGGTGGAATAGAATCGAAAATTAAAACCTGGTTAACGGTAATGGCAGGTTTTCAGAAATCATTGCACAATCATAGAGTTCAAACAACGAATGGAATTACGAGTATTGCAACATATAGAACTGCACCTTTTGAACTGACTGCAGGTCTGGGATTCAGGGTTGGTTCAGTCGAGATTCACGGTTTGCTGAGTCAAGATTTCCCGTTCACCTATGGATATTTCCTAACTGGTGAAGAAGGACCTGTCTTTACAAAGGTAAGCGCAACTTACTTCTTTTAGGTAAAAAACAGCAATCAGCAAATAGAAAACAGTTATAGATCAAATAAGTAAGTCAGATTTTAGGTATAAAGTCTCTGGTCTTCGGTCTCATATCTGAATAGAACGGGGATGTAGCTCAATTGGGAGAGCACCTGCCTTGCACGCAGGGGGTCGGCGGTTCGAGTCCGCTCATCTCCACCATTAAAAAAGCGAGAGACAAAGTCTCTCGCTTTTTTAACTAGAAAACTGCGAATAAAAAATTCAAAGGTATTGTTTTCGAATTCCTCCTTACGCAGGCAAATAAGTAGAGGCGGACCTATGTGTCCGCCCTTTGTTGGAAATTTCATTAAAAACAAGATAACCTAAGAATCTCATTACGAATATTTTTACATACACACTTCTGAAGCAATCGCATATTCACTCTCACCTCAGTATGAGATTGCCACACTCCCAGAGTTTACACTAAATGAAGTGAATGTGGTCGTTCGGAATGACACGCTTCTTAAAACATTGTCATTCTGATGAGTGCAGTAGTTTCTGAGTTACGAAGAATCTCGCTTTTTCCAGCTATGAGATTACTTCGGCAGTTACACACCCCTAAATCCCCTCTTTTTAGAGGGGACTTGTAATACTCACAATGACAGATAGTGAAGTGAATGCTCAAAACGATATTAACGAACAAAACGATTCACAAGACCGTAAGGCACGAAATCACGAAAATTAGAAACCCTTAACATATAACTAAAAGGTTAGAATCTTCTTTGCTCAACTGGATTCCTGTCCCTATTACCTTTATCGTATGCTGCTTTTCAATATCTCCATAACAAGCTCGTCGTAGGACATGCCTATCTCTTTTGCTTCTGCTGGTAAGTCCGAAATTTCCGTCATCCCTGGAATTGTATTTATTTCAAGCACATAGGGAACTTCGTTACCCTTTATCACAAAATCAACCCTCGAGAATCCTCGACAGCCTATGAGCCTATGTGTATCAACAGCCATCTGCTGAACCAATCTGGTTGTCTTCTCATCGAGCCTTGCGGGAACAATAAATTCCGTCATACCCTCTGTGTATTTTGCTTCGTAATCGTAGAATTTCTTTTTGGATACCAGCTCAAGTATAGGCAAACTGTATGCATCCCTTCCCGTACCCAGGACACCACAGGTGGCAGTCATCCCGTCTATGTATTCCTCTATAAGAAAACCCCCAAATCTCTCCATCTCTTTTGAAAACCTATCCTTCAATCCATCATTCGCGCTTATTATCTCTGCTCCAACACTTGAGCCTTCTTCTATTGGTTTCATAAACATAGGGAATCCAACCTTCTCAATCGCTTCCTGTGTAGATTTTGCAATTTCTTTCCAATTTTCAAACTCATAAAATTCAGGTGTTAAAATACCCTCTTTTTGAAGAATCCTTTTTGTTATTGACTTGTTCATTGCAATTGCTGATGCAAGCAGACCACTGCCTGTGTAAGGAATGCTCAGAAGATCAAGCACACCCTGCACACTCCCATCTTCCCCTGGTTTTCCGTGCAGAATATTGAAAACAACATCTATGTGCTCTTCTTTGAGTCTGGTTATGAAGTTCTTATCCATATCTATCGCCACAACATCCAACCCTTGCCTTGCCAACGACTCAAGAATATTCTTCCCTGACCTTAAAGATATCTCTCTTTCACTAGACCAACCACCCATCAGGACACCAATTCTTTTATCCTTAAAAGAACTCTTCATTTTACCTCCCACAGCTCTATTGCCCCATTCCCATCTTTTTTAACTCTTCAAGTGCTCTTGCTGTGCCTTTCCACAGCAGTTCCCCTGTAATTTCCATTGCCTGACTTTCTGTCAGTTCCTTTGGATTTATTCCAAAACCCATTGAAAAACCTTCTTCGAATAGTTCCCGACCTTCTGGAGTTATCTTTCCTGAAAGAACGAGCACAAAAATCCCATTCTTTTTTCCAAATTCAAGAACCTTACTCGCTACCTTACCATATTTTGTTTGTTCATCTACTTTGCCCTCTCCCGTAATAAGCAAGTCTGCATCCTTACACTTCTCAGCAAAACCTGTAATATCCATCAACTCATCTACCCCACTCCTTATTTCGGCATCCAGAATCCCGAAAAAACCTGCAGCGATGCCACCAGCTGCGCCTCCACAAGCCATTGTTGAAACATCCTTCCCAAACTCCCCTTTAATCACATCAGCAACATTCTTCAGTGCATTCTCCATAAAAGCTACATCTTTATTCGATAAACCTTTTTGTTTTCCGTAAACGCTCACCGCTCCTTCACTCCCGAGTAATGGATTTTTGACATCCGCAGCCACAACAAGTTCAACGTCCCTAAGTCCTCTATATACCTTAGTTCTATCTATGCTTTTAATCTTTCTAAGTTCCTTTCCACCATAGCCAACTTCCTTTCCTGTATTATCAAGAAATCTCACACCTAATGCCTGCATACAACCAACACCCATATCTATCGTTGCACTATCGCCAACGCCTACGATAATTCTCTTTACCGCCTTTTCAAGCAGAGTCTTTATGAACTCACCTGTACCGTAAGATGTAGTAACAAGAGGATTCCTTTCTTCTTCACCAATAAGAGAAAGTCCAGAAGCCTTGGCCATTTCAACAACACCAGTTCCTGAGTTGAGAATGCCGCATAACGAAGAGATCATCTTTCCTGTGGGTCCTGTAACCTCGAGATTTACAAATTCACCTCCGCAACTAAAAAGAAGACATTCCAGGAAACCATCTCCCCCATCTGATAGAGGAAATTGAACAACGGAAGCGCCCCGATACACATCTCTTATACCATGAATAATTCCAATGCAGCTATCCATAACACCGATGGAACCCTTGAATGTCGTCGGAGCAACAACTATTTTCATATCTTCTTCTGGTTTATGCGGACCCGTAAGTTAGCGCTCCCTCTTTCACTAACACAAAATTCCCAAATAAGAGAATCTTCCAGAGTTAACTGGATTCCTGCCTCTGTTTTCGCAGGGGTGACATTCTTTCGCAGGAATGACGGCTTTGTTGTGGTATGTTATTTTCGTAATTTCCACTTTCTCATTTTCGTGTTTCATAGTCTTCGCTCTAATGTCTTTCTTAGAACGTTCATATCCTTTTATTCGTTAATATCGTTTCGAGTTGCTTAGGTCACTTTCTCCTTTTACAGGCGAAGCCATTTGTTTCACAGTACAAAGTGCGTTAGTTTACAGCGAAGTGTTTTATTACAGCATAGCGTTTAATCTCCGATTTACCCTTTCTCCATTTCACTCATCACTCCTCACTCATCGATCTTTTATTTCACCTCCACAGTAGCCTTGTCCGTTCCGGTATTCAATGCAAAATCCATTACTTTAATAACAACGGTTTTCTCGCCCTTCTCTTTTGCTTTGATGGTAAAACTAAATTCTTCTCCGAAACTGTCAAAAATGCCATCAACCGGAAGAACAACATTCCAGCTGCCTCCATTTACCGAATACGAACATGAATTGACTATAGAAAGTTTATCCTCTGCTTCTACTTTTAGTTCGATATTTTCTCCCCTTACCTTCGATGATTTTACCCTTACCTCTGGCGGTGAATTATCCACAATGAACGGTTCTGAAACCAACTCCACACCCAATGCACGAGTAGCAGGATTATCCGGCATATCACTTGCACTTAGTTTTATAGTATAAAAACCGTCCGGCAAAGCCGTTTCATCCCAGATAAAGGATTTGCTCTTCAGGTTCTTCTTAAGTTGTTTCCATTCCTTCTCTTCCTTGCCTTTGTATGAAAATATAAAACTCAGTGAATCTCCGTCCGGGTCAGTTGCTTTCCAGTATGCACACCTTTTTCCTTTTTGAAGCCTGTAAACGGTTACTGGAAGTTCAAAACCAAGCGCTTCGTAATATGTTTTCTGTTTTTCTGTTAAAGGAGTCATTGCCGCAAAACCGGCATTTGCATTTCCTCCAGCGTTTATCCCAACAGGGCACACAATCAACTTTTCTATAACCGGACTTCTATTTTCCGGAAGATACGAAATTGTGACAACCTTCAAAGTTGGTGATTTATAACCACTTGCAGTGGAAAGCTTGCCTTTTATCTGAATGAACCGTGAGGGTGAAACATTGATCCTCTGTCCCTTCTTCATCTTTTTCCAATCAGTCCATTCGTCAGAAGGATTTTCCTTGTTTCCGACTCTTAGTGCTAATGAGAAAGACGTTCCCTTTGGAGTATCAACATTCCAATCGACTTTTCCAAACACGGATTTTCTACCCGTATCAAAGACATCGGACGTTATTGACCCCGTACTTGAGAAGTTTGGACCAATGACCAAAACATCCCCAATGTTTCCTGTAAGGACAACCCGTGAATCTCGTTTGTATCTACCTATCTTAAGTATTGGAGCAACATCAAATCGGTTCACTTGCTCTACATTACCCTTACTATCCGAACTGTACAGCCTACCATTTTCCGTTCCGAGCAGAATCCTTCCTTGAGTAAAATCCGAAATAGAATATATTGGTGGCGTTGGACATTTCCACAGAGTGGTAACTGTTTTCTTAACTTCGTCATATTTATAAAGCAAACTAACATCGGTTTTTTGATCTCCAGATGGAATTTTCCCTCCCCCGAAAAATGAAGTATATGAAGGTAAAGGAGGTGCGGCAGGTTTACTAATGGTCGAGAAAAATATTGAGTTTTCGAACCCTACTATCGAGTGCACCTCATTCTCCTTTGCATCATAAAGCACTTCGATATTATCCTTACTAAGAAACTTAATGAAAAGCCCATTCGGTTCTGTTCCAGCATACAATTCTTTGTTAACCAGACAAAGCGAAACAACATGGTTTTCATTCGAACTGTAATAAACTTCACCCTTTCCATCGGGTTTTATCCTAAAAACCTTCCCCCTATCGCCTGTTGCAGCAAAAAGCATTCCCTTCTCATCAAGAACCAGATCCCATATGTATTTCTCCTGCGTGCTGTAGAACTCCTTTGCTTTACCGTTTCGAGAGAGTTTGTAGATGATACCCGAAGGGCTTTCGCCAATAAACAGGTTATCTTGCATGTCAATTGCGAGTGCGTAAATCTCAGCACCCTTTTTTGAAGTAAAAACTGTGAATACCTGCTTGTTTCTGTTAATTCTGTAAACATTTCCATCGTTTCCCGATGAAACGTAAAGATTCTCTTTGCTATCAAGAGCACAGTCCCATAAGAATATTTCGGTTGACTTGAAAAGCGTATCAATACTGGGACCAAGACTTATGAATCCACTGGTTCCAATCGTTATATTCTCAATGCTGGACTTCATCTCTACTTCTTTTCCTTTCCATTTTATCAGCCTCGACATTGAGCCAAAAACAAGACCAAATGAATACAATATGAAAATCGAAACAATAAAACCTCTTTTCATCAACCCTCCCTTAGTCGACAATCTTCAGTGTAATCATCTTGCTCCCGGAAACAACACAATCGAATTCCTTTTCTTTCCTCGACACAATAGAACCCCTGGTGAATCTACCTTCACCCAAACCTTGAGAATCCTCAAGCAGATGCAGCATTGAGGAAGGAAGAGAACTTAATTCAAAACCCCTAATAAACATCCCTGGTTTTCTGGATAGAAGCAGGCAGTAAAGAAGATTGTTTCTTGGACTGAGTTTCAGAATTTCAATCAATTGACCTTTTCTCTCTGCAATGTATCTATTAGGTGCTCTTTCCATCTCAAGACCCATCATTGCAGCCGCTCCAACCACCGCAATAGATGCAACAGAATCGGTGTAGGTCTTAGGAATCCTCAGCACGAATTCCTCTCGCATCTTTTCTCCTTTAAGTCCTCTCAGAAATATTTCAATGCTAACCTTATCTCCCCTTTTAACGGTAAATGCTCCAGGTTTTGCATTGACTATTATTGCCGATTTTTCTTCCTCACTTATCTTTGCTGTAATATCAACACCCTTAACTTTTATAACTTCAAAATGATCATCCAGGATGATTTTCAGCACTTGGTTAATATCGTTCATTGCTTTAACATAAGCATTAGTTCCAGAGAACAAATTCCTTATATTCACATCTGCATATTTGTCAAGTTTCAAATTCATTTCCATCGAGATTGTCAGATTTCCAAATCCTCTTGCCTGAGCAAGTATTGCATTGGAAAACGAAATCCCCAAAAAAAACGGTGTGAGTTCCTTGTGTTGAACCACATCAAAATGAAATTTCCTCTTGTTTTTTGCGCTAATAACTGTGACATTAAGAGATACTGTTTCAGCTTTTGTTCCCAATACGCCGTATACGCCATTCCTTCTGTCCTGCATTATTGCTCCTACTTCCCGTTCTGGACTTGCAATCTTGAACGATGTCATCTGACTCGGCAAAACTGCGTAAACGTATGCTGTGGTCATTGGAATGGATGTTTTTCCAGAGTAGTAAAGTGGGTGACCAAAAATATATACGTCGTTTTCTTCAATGTAACTCACGGTTCCAACCGCACCAATTGAAGCATCTCCACCAACGAGTCTTCCAGCAACCGCTGAACCAAGAAACAATGAATCTCTTCCCATCTTTCCGTCACTCGAACTACCTCCTAAGACGGTATTGAAACCCCTTTCCTTAAAGAAATCATCGATATTTTTGACCATTCTCTCATCGAATCCCGAAACAGATAGAGGCGTTCTAATTCTTTTAAGTGTAACTCCCGAATAAGGTGACATTTTTCCTTCACCTTGAATCTCAAATTCGTCTCCATCATTTTCTTCTCCGGTTATATCCTGTTTTGCTGCAAGAATGTTTTCAATTGGTGTAATACCTGTTATTGGTTCTATGGAGAAAGACCAGGCATAGGCAACAGCCCCAATAATTTTCTTATCTATGAAGACAGGGCTACCACTCATACCAGAAATTATACCTGTTTTCTCGAGACCTGCTCCGCTCAAACGCGCAATAATGAGTTCTCTGTCCGGACCTGCTTTTTTCAAAACCCCGAGTATCTCCACACCGAATGTATCAACCTTGTTGCTTCCAAAAACACTAATACCATAACCTTTCATACCCGCCTTTACTGAATCCACTGGCATTATGGAATGAGGTAAGACTGCGACAGAAGGCAAAAGAAGAAACCCCAATGCAAAACCATAATTCCACACAGAATGTAGCTTATCGAAGAGTTTTTTCACACAACCTCCTTAAGTACTTTTGTGAACCGGATTCTCTACCAGCTGTCATTCCATCTTCTTAGTGTCGGAAACAATTTTTCTAATTTCCTTTTTGCATCCTCTTCCGAGATTCCAGTATCGTCTGACATATACCTTGCAGACCTTTCGATCAAATCTTCCATCTGGATGGTTGGCTCATTAAATTCTCCATCTTCATAGCATTTGATACAGTAATCCTCGCTGAAAGTTCCATCTGGATTTGAGCCGAATTTATCATCCTCTATTGGTAATCCGCAACTCTGACAAATACTCTCGATGTTTCCCCACATTTCCTGCCTCCTTTTTAGTTTTCGTCAGTTTATCAGATTTACATACTTTTGTCAACTCTTACTTATTAATGGATTTTTCAACAAAAAAGACTTGACTTTTAGGCAAAATAACTATAAAGAAAGAATTGTGTGAAATATTCTATGGAAGAATATGAAAGAAACCACAAAAAAAGGAGACGTTATGGAAGACAAGATCACACTATCTGTAATTAAGGCAGATGTTGGAGGATATGTAGGACATTCATCGATGCATCCTGCATTGATGGAAAAAGCCAATGAATGCCTTGAGCCTGAAAAAAATAAGGGTTTACTTACTGATTTTTGTGTAACACATTGCGGTGATGACCTGGAGCTCATTATGACCCATAAAAAGGGAACCGACAGCGGCGAGATCCACAAACTTGCCTGGGATACATTCATAGAATGCACAGAGGTGGCAAAGGAATTAAAACTTTATGGAGCAGGACAGGATCTACTTTCCGATGCATTTTCGGGGAATATAAAAGGCATGGGGCCAGGATTCGCAGAGATGGAAATCGCCGAAAGAAAGAGCGAACCTATCATCATCTTTATGGCTGATAAGACATCGCCAGGAGCCTGGAATTATCCTATTTTCAAGATGTTTGCCGACCCATTTAACACAGCAGGTCTTGTGATAGACCCCAGTATGCACGATGGATTTATCTTCGAGGTTCTCGATATTTTTGAGAATAGAAAGATTACCTTTAGCTGCCCAGAGGAACTCTATGATTTATTGATACTCATTGGAGCAACAGAACATTACATCATAAATAATGTATATCGAAAGAGTGATAACGAGATCGCTGCAACGTCCTCTACTCAAAAATTAAATCTTCTGGCTGGTAAATATGTGGGAAAAGATGACCCGGTTTTGATTGTTAGAAGTCAGAGTGGATTTCCTGCACTTGGTGAAGTTATTGAACCTTTTTCCTTTCCTCATCTGGTTTCTGGATGGATGAGGGGCTCCCATCATGGACCATTTATGCCCGTTAGCTTCGAGGATGCACATCCTTCAAGGTTTGATGGTCCCCCAAGGGTTATAGCCGCAGCATTTCAACTTTGTAACGGAAAACTGATAGGTCCACAGGACCTGTTCTGCGACCCGAGTTTTAATAATGCTCGACAAATGGCGCTCGATGCAGCCGATTATATGCGAAGGCACGGTCCATTTGAACCACACAGATTACCGCTTGATGAGATGGAATACACAACTTTTCCTGCAGTCATGGATAAATTAAAGGGAAGATTTAAAAAACTGGATTAAATCATCCAGTTCTATAACAAAATAACCCTCGCCTGCGCCGAAGCTTCGCCAAGCAGACCTGTGGTTCCCCCATTAGATAGAAAAACTTATCTAACGGGGTGAATCTGTGGTAAACTCCAATCAGCAAAATGGATTGCAAAACTTATTGCACCTAATTAGCGGTGAGATCCTTGAGGTTAATGAGGAATTAGAGGATGATTCAACGATTATCAATACAGACCCAAACCTTCAAATCTTGAGGAAGAACTTGCCGGTCTATATCAAGCGACACGGTTTCAGACTGGCTAAAAGACGAAATAAAAAAATCCGAGGAATTAAAGAAATAGTAAGGAAAACAGGTAAAACCAGGTATGCATAATTAGAATTCCCCTTTAAACTATGTTCATTAGAAAAGGAAAATAGAATTGTGCGTTAAGATACCAATGGAAAATTGTCGCAAAATAGATAAAATTACAGGTATCCTTGCATTGTAAATAATAAGATATCTATTCCTATTCTAAAACCAATTACACAGCTGTAAAAACTACTGAAATTTCAATGGCAGCATATACGATAAACTAAGTCTTGTTATCAGTAGGTTATACTTAACGTCTCCAATAGCACCATCATAACCTGCCATTGCGTATCCCAGACTAAAATCTACCTTAAATGCTTTACCACCAAAACCAAGTCCACCGGTTGGTGTATGGATCGTAATAAGGTCGCTATCTTCATCCACCCACCAATACTTATCCATCATATATCCCGCTCTCAAGGAAACTCCACCAAAATCAAAATCGCCTCCCACTCTCAAACTGAAGCCATTGTCATCTACTAACTCACTACCATCAGCTTCGTAATCCTCCCAGGGTCTATTTTGATATTCAATTCCAAGAGTGACAATATCGCCTGGCATAAATGCAACGCCAAGTGCCATGAAAGAAGGGTTTTCTAACTCCACATCAGGACTTGTACCCTCACCGTTAGAGGTAATTCCCCCCCAATTCTCCTCCCATTCCCACTCGTTATCCTCCGAATCCAACTCAAAGGCACCTGTATACATAAAACTAAACATTACAATTGGGGTTGGTCGAGCAACTATACCCAATCTAAAAAAAGAACCACTAATATCAGCTTCTTCAGATGATTTAAATTCGTAATCCTGACTCTTGACCTCAAATGTAGAATCTGCATTATGGTTCGACATGAACGGAAAACCAAAAGCCAATCCTCCAGCATACTTCTCCTGATAGCAGATAGCTCCGGCAAATGTTAGAAAATTCAAACTGCTACTCATCGATGTCCGTGATTCCTGTTCATCGCCCTGATACTCGAATTTCTGAATCATCTTTCCACCGAGGTCATAATATCTGCGCCAAGCAATACCACCCGCAATGTTAATATCCGTGTCTTCGAATTGATAAGGTGCATACACACCAATATTACTGATGTAGCTGGAATAGAATGGGATTTTGCAGGAAAAATCATTCAACCCAAAGTAATCCTCGTAAACATCATCGTCATATTGTGGTGGCCTACCCATGATATAAGCGCGGGTTGTTAATATCATCTCGACATTTCCTTGTACATCTACTGCCATACCCGCTGGATTTAAGAAAACTGCCTCAGCACCGCGAGCTGTGAACATAACACCACCCATCCCATATGTTCTTGCAGTGAAATCCTGAGGTTGCAGCATTTCATGACCACGTAACTGCCAAATTTCCAAGGCTCCCACTTATGTAACAAAGACAAAAGAAATTAGAACTGCAATTGTTAAGGTTAATCCTCTACGCATCGCTCCTCCTTTTTTGTAACTCGTATAAAAGGAATTTTAAAAATCGTAAAAACTAAAAATACAAAATAGTAATATTAATTATAAAGGACTACCACGGATAGATACTTTCTCCATCATCCTTTACCTCCTTTTTAAAAAAGTTTTTGCTAAGCCACAATATTGTCGTTTTATACAACATATTTATTCTTTTGTCAAGTAAATATTTCTGGTTTTTTCCCAAAAAATTAATTAAACATAACTTGACTAAACCCAATTAGGCAATAATGGGTCAAACTCGTGCATCTAAACTCATAACTAAGGATTTAACCCATTGTGTTTCCAATAAAATCTATTACAACTTCACTTAAAAAAAATTAAATTTTTCTTGACAACAAACTCTTTTTATATTATAAAAGAAACAATATGTGAACTTATTCACAAAAAAGGAGGAAAGATGAATGTAGGTGGTTACGAACTTCCGGATGACCTTTACTATCATTCTGAGCATACATGGTTAAAGAAACAGGATGACGGAAATGTCAAGATAGGAATGAACCAGATGTGGGGTTCAACGGCAGGAGATATTACATATGTCGACCTTCCGTTCGAAGGTGATGAAATAAAGCAAGGTGATACTTGTGGAAAATTACAGTCTGCCAAATGGATTGCGAAGCTTATCTCGCCAGTAAGTGGAGAAATTATTCAAACAAACGAAGACTTGGAAGACGATGCAACGAAGATAAACTCGGATCCCTACGGTGAAGGCTGGATCGTTATTATCAAACCGTCTAACCTTGATGAAGACTTAAATTCTCTGATGCAGGGCGAAAGTGTTAAACCCTGGATGGAAGCCGAAATCAAAAAATCCGAAGACGCTAAGAAATAAATACCTTTTAACCCATCCTATGGTACCAAAACCGACCTACATATGCAGAGGTCTCGGAATCCTGCAACTATTGCAATGTAGTCCTCCGGGTAATGCAAGAAAGATTGATTGACTTCCTACATACAAAGATCGAAATCCTCAAAAGTGATTTGCTCTCACTCGAGGTAGATGCAATAGTCAACGCCGCTAACAACTTTCTAAGACACACAGGAGGTATTGCCGCACAGATTGTTTCAAGAGGCGGAGAAATAATACAGAAAGAAAGCAGCAAACTATCTCCAATAAACACAGGAGATGCGGTTATCACATGCGCAGGAGAACTTCCTGCACATTTTGTTATTCATGCAGTAGGACCAAGAATGGGTGAAGGTGACGAGGACAACAAGCTCTATAATGCAATTGTCAACAGCTTAATGATTGCAGATCAAAAAGGGCTAAAATCTATTGCAATTCCTGCTATCAGCACGGGTATATTCGGTTATCCGGTAGATAGTTGTGCAAAGATTATGAAAAAAGCGATATATGATTTTTTGAATAAGAAAACTACCTTGGAGAAAATCATCGTCTGTCTTTTTGAAGACACAAAATACAGAATATTCTTAAAGGAATTTGCATCTCAATAAACAGGTGAACCACCGCTTTTTTCAAACCTGCAATTACTGTTTGACAAATCACACCTGTGATTATATACTGTGCTATGTTAAAGATAGATCTGTTGAAAGAGAAAGATAGGAGATTAAGGAAGATTGCCGTTCTCGCTTCCTTATTTGTTCCAGGACTCGGACAATTCATTAGAAGAAGAATTGCAGCAGGTCTATTTTTCATTATCACTTTCTTCTTAATGATTTGGTTCCTTACCGAAATTTGGAAATTCAACTACGGTGTTATCGGAACAATCATGGGACTCTTCATATTTTACTGCCTGAACATCATCGACGCATACAAGGGACCTGTGATAAACGAAGCTCCTTGTACCCGAGAATGTCCGTCTGGCATTAATATTCCACTGTATGTATCACTAATAAGAGAAGGGAGATTCAACGATGCACTCGAGGTAATAGTAGATAGAATGCCTTTCCCTTCTGTCTGTGGACGTATATGCTACCATCCGTGTGAGACGCTCTGTTCTTTAAGGCAAAAAGGTAGTTCGATTGCCATAGAATCCCTAAAAAGAGCGGCAACCGATTTTGGAACCGCAACTGCTCCGAAAATTATAGGAAAGAATGCAAGTAAGAAAACGATTGCGATTATCGGAGCTGGACCTGCAGGATTAAGTGCGGCATATTTCCTGGCAAGAATGAGTTATCCTGTTACCATATTTGAAAGTGCAAAAACGCCGGGAGGAATGCTACTCAACACTATACCTTCTTACAGATTACCCAAAGACACTGTGGAGTATGATACAGAAAGAATTCTTGCAACTGGAATACAACTAAGAACAGGCATCACAATTGGTAAGGATATTTCATTCGATGAATTGAAAAAGGATTACAGGGCAATACTTCTTGCCACAGGTGCTCAAAATGCAAAAATGTTGGAGATTCAAGGCACAGAAAAAAAAGGAATCCTTTTTGGCATTCCTTTCCTTATGGATTCCAAAATAGGAAAAACCAATGTTTCAGGGAAGAGCGTGATTGTCATTGGTGGTGGTAATGTCGCGATCGATTGTGCGCGTTCCGCTGTGCGTCTCACTGCAAATACCGTCGACCTTTTTTGCCTTGAAACGAAAGACTTGAATTCAAAGGAAAGAATGCCGGCTCACGAATGGGAAATAAAAGCAGCAGAACATGAGGGTGTAAGAATTCACGATCAATGGGGACCAAAAAAGATAATATCAAAAAATGGAGAAGTTACCGCTGTAGAATTTGTTAAGTGTATATCAGTTTACCAGGATGAAACAATGAGATTCAGCCCCAAGTTTGATGAAAGCGAAAGGCAACAAACCGACGCAGACTTTGTAATCATAGCCATTGGACAACAACCTGATTTCTCCTTCCTGTCTCCTGCCATTAAGCAAAAAATACTCGCAAATAATTTCATTATGGTTGACCATACGACAATGGAAACCCCATTAAAAGGTATATTTGCGGCAGGCGATATTACCGACGGGGGGAAAACTGTAGTGGATGCAGTGGAAATGGGAAGAAAGGCAGCTACTGGTATCGACTGGTTTATGAGAAGAATCAGTCGCCCTCGAAGAGCTTTTGAAAAATTCCTAAACTTCGACTACGAAATTCCGTACAAAATCCCCAGAAAAAAAACCATAAATGGAACAAGGTTAAAACAGAATACCATTTCCAAAAAGAATGCCTTAAACTCATTTTCCGAAGTCGAGTTGGGCTTCACAAAAGAAGAGGCAAAAAAAGAGGCTTCGCGCTGCGAGCAGTGTAATAGAAAGTATTAAATATTGGAGAATGAAAGAAGACAAATGGGAGATGAGTGAAACGGAGTATCGGTGAAAAGGAGTGTCGGTGAAAAGGAGTGTCGGTGAAAAGGAAAATCAGGCCTGCCGTCGTTGTCATTCCCGCGAAAGCGGGAATCTAAAGGGATAAAGCTCCGGTGCACGGATGACATTACACACCCCTAGATTCCTCTCTTTCCCACTTTGAAAAATGGGACTTTAGGGAGATTTGATAGAGGGGACTTGAAAGACTCGCAATGACAAACAAGGAATCTATGTAAAAAGGGGCAGACATAAAAGTCTGCCCCACAAACTTGCCCGGGCAAAAACCTGCAGTTACATCGCGATTTCTCCTACCTGATGAGAGGAATTCTTACGCCTGCATGAACAAAGATTGGATTGGTTGAACTCGAAGTACTGGTTCCGCCCATATCCTGACTGTCATTGTAAAGGTCAAGACCAACCTCTGCAAACAGATTGTACATTAATTTCATCTCACCACCGGCTCCAATATGAGCGTGAAGCCCAGTTGTTGATAAATTATCAGAGGAGAAACCCGTGTACCATAACCCAACGAATCCATAAGGTGTGAAAGTCATCTGTAGAGGGAAATAATACATAAAATCACCAGTTACACCGGTTCCCAAAGCATAGGTTTTCCAATCATCATGTATCGAGAAATTGAAGATTCCAAATCTGCAGATAAGCTGACTGTAAACCGGAATTATCAGATTCGCCCCAAAGGAATAAAACATCTGACTATCAGCAGCCATTGTGTAATATTTGTAATATTGACCGGTGACATTTTCTGCACCACCATAAATACTTAATGCCAACCCCGGTGTTTTTACCTTCGTACGCCGTCCCCTGGCGAATAGCGGCAAAGCAATGAGAAGAACGCATAGAATTATCAGTGCAATTTTTATCTTCTTCATAGAATCACCTCCTTTCCCAATATTTTCAAGAGAATACAACAATATCTAGCATTTGTCAAGAAAAAAAGAGTTGATAAGTTCGGAATATGTTATTCTTGCTTCAAGAAATTCGTTTATCTCTTTTTTCTTGAGAACGACAAGATAATCCCAACCATCAATTTCCTTGTTTCTTATGTATGTCTTAACAATGATTTTCATAAGTAACGGAAAAATATTCCTAACTATTTTCTTTCTCCTCCCAATACTTTTATATGTATTCATCTTTCTTTCACCGAATTCCAATAGTTCGTATAGATCCTTTTCTTCCTCTATATAAAATTCAAGATTTCCAAGATGTTCCCTCAGTCTTTCAATTTCCAGTAAACTATAGAAAAACACCTGTCTTAAAGACTCTTTTGAATCTTGTTTTTCCTGAACTATTTCTTGAATTTCTGGTTTTACAACATCAAATCTGAACATTATCTATGTTTAAGATTTCTGATAATAAAAATGACGACCTTTGTATGAGAAAAAACGTTACAAATACACTGGTTCGAGTGCATCTATTGATGAAATATCGCCTTCTTTTATTTTTTTGAGTCCTATCTTTGCTATAACTACAGGGTCTGGATGTTTCACACTCTCACCTGCAAAACCTGCTTTACCGTTACATCCTCTCATTAATTCCTTCCTATATTTTTTAATACCATTTCCAACAAAAAGAACTTCCCTATTTTGCAAGGAAACAAGAAATTCCTCAATCTCCATACAGGACTGTTCTACGATTGTCTCTCCTCTATTCTCTCTTCCCTCATCCCTCATTGCTTTTCTCTCTTCACTCTTCTCTCTTCTGCCTTTCCTCGTGTTTAACGCTGCGGTTACGGAATTGAAGTTGTATAATGCGCAGAAAATCCTTTCTCTCCTCGTTAAGAGTATTGGGCAGATATATCCTTTCGATTCTCTGAACTCATATGCAATAGCATACAAAGTCTTGACAGGAATAACAGCTTTACCCGTTGCAAACCCAATCCCTTTCAAGAAGGCAAGCCCAACCCTTATTCCAGTGAGACTTCCTGGACCTATGGAAAGAGCATAGCCATCAATTTTGTTCTTCGTTAGATTGTGTGTTTCGAGTACGCTTTTTAAGTGAACCAATAATTGGTCCGATTGATAACCTCTTTGGTCAATTATTAGCCTTTCCAAAACCCCTTCATCCTGAATCAATCCAAGACAAAAACTTTCGGTCGTTGTATCAATACCAATAATATTCATTTTTCTGGTTTACCTGGTTTATTAAGTTCGTACAGTAAATCGACACAGTTCCTTTGTAACTGAGTAATTGAGTAATTGAGTAATTAGTAACTCCATTTAGACCGTTTTGTTCGTTAATATGGTTTAGACCGCTGTATTCGTTATTCGTCATTGCGAGTTTTCTTTCATAACTTCTGCCAAAGCAATCTCGGTTTTTCACATAATGAGATTGCCACAGGACTCCGTCCTTCGCAATGACAAGGCTCATTGCATATGTAGGATAATTTCCCAACCTCCATTTTCGTAATTTCTAATTTCGTAATTTCGCCTTTCACGCTTTTACCTCTCAGGTCCTATGTCGTAACAATGACGGCTTCTTTGAGCTAGTGTCAGAGATACATATTTCTCTCTTGTTCTCATTCAGAATCTTCATGCGAATATCAAAGCGTTCTTCAGGTAAAAAATCTCTTACTCGCTCTGCCCATTCCAGAAGCACAATTGCAGAATCATAAAAGAAATTCTTGTAATCAAACAGTATGAGTTCTTCCTCTCCTCTCAACCTGTAGAAATCAAAATGATATACGGTAAACTTTGCCTTATACATCCTCAAAAACACGAAACTGGGGCTTTTTACACCTTTGGATACACCAAGACCCTTACAAATCCCTTTTATCATCGCTGTTTTACCACTGCCAAGCTCTCCAAAAAAGGCAACTACATCCCCCTGTTTCAATTTTTCGGCAAATTCTTGTCCTATTTTTATCGTTTCACCTGCACTGTTTGAAATAATAACCTTGTTCACAACCTTATGCTTTCTTCAATCTGTTTGCTTCATAGAGCATTCTTATCCCATAAAGAGTCAAATTTTTATCCACAATTATCTCCGGGAATACAGTACTTGCAAATTCGACAAGACCACCCGTTCCGATTATCTTGAACCCTTTCCTGAGCTTTTCTCTTGTCTTACTGATAATCTCCTTGAATTGCCCAGTAAATGTGTAGTAAAAACCCGAGGCAAGGGCTTCCTCTGTACTGTGTCCAAGAAAGGTTAGAGGACACTTCAAAGGAATATCAGGTAGTAATGCCGTTTTCTTCGTAAGAAAATCAATGCAGGTCTTTATTCCAGGTGCTATGATGCCCCCATCAAAAGTACCATCGTCAAGCAGAACATTATATGTGGTTGCGGTTCCAAAATCACACACAATTAGAGGAGGTACGTACTTCCTTAATGCAGCAACAATATTTGCCAGTCTATCACCACCCAGTTGTTCAGCCTTGTAGTTCAAGGTCAATATTTTTTTTTCTGCTCTGGATACATCAAACCAGTCCTTTTTTAGGTTTTCTGCAAAAGAAATAATCCCATCCCCAATACCCGGTACAACCGAAGAAAAAACAATTATGCGTTCATTTAAGTTTTTTTCTAATTCTCTCCTTAACACTTTCTGCTCAAGAAAATCCGTTGTATTAAAGCTTACTTTGCTTGTAATTTTATTTTCATTAAAAACTGCAACCTTGACTTTCGAATTTCCCACATCAATTACTAACATTTATAACCTCTTGTGACTCGGAAGTCCGTTTTCCGTCTCTCATCAATGCCCGATGCCTAAAACAGAGATTCTTCCAGAGTTAATACTTAAAAGATTACTCAGAGGTGTCCCGAGGAAACTCAAGAATGAAAGCTCACTTCGGGATTCCGAAATAAATTCGGAATGACAAGCCTCGACGTGTCTCCTTTTCTGTTTATTGTTTGCTAAGGTTCTCATTTTCGTAATTTCCAATTTCTATTTTCGCCTTTCATGGTCTTTGGTCTGCGGTCTCATGTCTTATGTCTGTGGTCTCTTCTTCTGACTTTCCAATTTGTCAATTTCTTGTTTTTATGTTCAGTCTTATGTCTTCACACTTCTCCATAACCATAACTTATCCAGCAGAATTTCTTAAACCATTTGAACTTCCCGAGCAACTCATTTTCCAAATGCACAAAAAAACTAACGAACCCGTTCATTCCTGGGAAAAGCATATGAAGAGGCAAAAGAAAAACACTAAATAGATAATATTCGGAGTGCCAGAAACACTCGAAAATACTTCTTATCGACAAAACCTCTTCGAATGTTAAATAATTTATGCGGGTAAATCTACCTGGTGAAACAAGTATTCTGTAGAGCCACAGAAAAATGTTGTTTTTCATAGGCTCTATCCAGAATAATCTCCCTCCATCCCGCATGATCCTCTTAATCTCTATCAAAGCTTTCCGATGATCTAAATGTAGTAAAACCGTTCTCATAAAGACTACATCAAAAATATTACGCTTGAAACCCATCGAATTAGCATCCATTTGAATTTTCATAAACGCATCGTTATATCTCAATCCTTTATATGAAATATCAATAGAAACCACTTTGCTTTTATATGTTTCAAAATAATAGCAGTCAGGAGAATCCCCTATCCCAATCACAAGAATTCTACTCTTTTCGGAGGTAGAAAAGTTACTGTAAAACTTTTCATTTATCAGTTTCGTAAAACTATGGTATCTGTCAAACTTCCTGAGACTTTTTTTATTCCAGTATAAATTAAAAAAATCCTTAACTTCCAAGAATATCGCCCTCTTTCAATCTAAATTTCTCGATGAACCTTCTCGGTGAAATCTGTTCACCATCTACCTCAAAACCCGATATGTTGAACCATCCTTTCCCTGTCTGCACCGCAGTTGATTTTTCATTGCTAACCATTATCATTCCCGGCTCGCCTGTTTTATCGGCACTTGTGGAATTTCCACCCGAGATTATGCATTTTTTTTCATCTAAGTAAAAGAACGCCCCTGGAAAAGGATATTTCAAGGCTCTAACATAGTTGCCAATTTTACTATTGCTCCAGTACCAGCTGATCTTTCCCATATCAGGAGTTCGTTTTCCATAATAACTTGCTATACTCTCGTCCTGGGGAGTTGAGCTGATGTTCCCTTCCTTTAGCCAGTTAACAATTTCATCAACCATCACGGCTCCAACACTTGCTACCTTCTTTGTTAGAGAAAGTCCAGTGTCATTTTCTTCTATTTTTATCTTCCTCTGAATTATTATGGGACCTACATCTGCCTTCTCATGCATATAATGAAGGGTAACACCTGTTTCCTTCTCCCCATTGATGATTGCCCAGTTTACGGGAGCACAACCTCTGTATTTAGGAAGTAAAGAGCCATGCATATTTATACAGCCAAACAGAGGGATAGAAAGCAGCCGTTTCCCGAAGACCTGTCTGTAATAGAAGCATAATAAAATATTTGGTTTTACCGAAGAGATTAACTCGATGAATTTTGACTCATTGACACTGTTTGGCTTCAGCACAGGTATGCCGTGTCTTTCTGCAAGGTTACTTACGCTATTGAACCATATGTTCTCATCCTTGCTGTCTTTGTGTGTTATCACGAAAAGAATATTTTCTCCCATATCGATAAGTTTTTTAAGACACATATAGCCAACTTCTGAATAGGCAAATACACCCATTCTCAACTGCCTTGGGGAGCCTGTATTTTCTTTCACGACAAATCGTGGTCTCTTGCTTACCTCTCTGTGAATTCTTCCAACATATTCTCCGATAATCCCAACAGAAACAAGAAGCACTCCGGCAAGAATAAAAAGAAAAGCAAAAAGAGTAAACACCCCTTCTACCTCCGGACCTATGAATATCCTTCGAAACAATATCACAAAACCCAGAAAAAAACCTGCAACAGAAAAAAGGACACCCAACAGACTGATAAATCGAACTGGAAATAGTGAAATATCTGCAATCATATCGAAGTATAAACCTGTAAGCTTCCTGATACCATATCCTGTCCTTCCCTTCTTCCTCGCTCTGTATTCAATCTCTAACTCGCAGAATTTCCCACCAATCAATGTCGAAAATGTGGGTAAATATATAGATTTCCCACCTGACCTGATAATCTCATCTATAACCCATCTTCTATATCCCCTAAGCATACAACCATAATCTGAGAAACCATTCCTCGCTATCTCTCCCATCTTCGTGAAATGTCTCAACGAGAAATGCATCATATAGGAGATAAATTTCCTGAAAAATGTATCCCTTCGATTCTTTCTTTTACAACCCACAATATCATAACCAGCATTCAATTTATCACATAATGCTGGTAGTATATTCGGTTCTCCTTGCATATCGGCATCGATTGTCAAAACATATTTCCCCGACGCATTCTCAAATCCTGCGAAAATCGCATTGTGCTGCCCAACATTTCTGGATAGTCTGAAACCCTTGATGCGCTTGTCTTTCTCGGATAGGTTCTGTATCTTTTCCCAACTTGCATCAGTACTCCCGTCGTCAACAAAAATGAGCTCAAAAGCAATACCTTTCTTAACCATTGTCATTTTCACACGTTCGAAAATAGCGAAAACACAATCTTCCTCATTAAAAACCGGAACAACTACACTCACAAATTCTTTCATTTTGTTAAAACCTATTCAAACAAATTTATGTTTCTTCTAAAAACTCGTGCCGTTATCATAACACAATTATTCCATTTTCTCAATCATTTTCTTTGCTTCACTAAAATCAGGATTGAGAACAAGAACCCTCTTGAATTCTGCTTTCGCCTTCTCTTTCTCTCCTTCTTGCAGGTAAATAAGACCAAGATTATAATGTGCAGCAAGAAAACCTTTTTTTAATGATAAAGCTTTCTTTAGGTGTCTTTCGGAATCGTTCAGATTCCCCAGGACAATGTATGCAACTGCAATATTGTAATGCAGGTTTGGATTGTCACTCTGAATTTTAAGTGCTTTGGTATAGAAATCTACAGATTGCTTGTATTGTTCAAGTTTCAGATTAACAAGCCCAAGTAGAGAAAGAATCCTAACATCATTGTTTTTTATTCGATTTGCAAATCGTAGAAAAACACTTGCCGAATCATATTTCTGTTCCTTAACATATATCCTTCCGACAGTAATATAGGAGGAAACGAGTCTTGGCATAATTGTTACTGCTTTCCTTCCATATTCTTTGCCTTTTCCCAGGTTCCCTTCCCTTTCATAAATCAAAGCAAGATTGCTGTATGCTCTTCCATCATTAGGATTTACTTTTATTTCCATCCTGTATTCATTTGTTGCCCATTCTAAGTTATTTTCCTTAAGATAGATATTTCCGAGATTGAGATAAATCCCGGGAAACGATGCATTCATTTTTATACCGTTCTCATAGAATGTTTTTGCTCTTTCATAGTTCCCTTTCCTGTAATATGCATTACCAAGATTATACATTTCCAGTGCCTGATTTGCCATTTTGGTTCCGAAAGGGTCGAAATTGCATAGAACCATTAAGACAACAAAAGTGAAACTCCAGGTAATCAGGTGTTTTTTGTTCTTAGTATTTTTGGATATCCAGAAAATGGAATACGCAGAAAATGGAATAATATAGGCAACCATAGGCATTCTGTATCTTGATGATATGAAAAAAATGATGACGGAAAAACCATAAACCAAAACAAGAAATATGAGCAAATACGAAGCTTTTATTCTTTTCTGCAATGAAATTATGATACCTGTCAAACCCAGTGCAAAAACAACAGACGAGGGGAAAGCAAAATACAACCTTCTGTTTCCAATAAGGAATAACAGAAATTTCATAATATTAGACCTCTTCGAGTAAAGATAGATATTCTGATTGTTGCTTATCTCTTTACCGTTAAACAAAAGATAAACTTTTTTGAGCAAAAGCAAACCCGAATGTCCTGGAAATTCTCTTATGTTTTTTAATCCTTTTACGAGCCAGAAACGTGAAACCTCGCTTGGTTTCAGGACGCTTTTCAACTCTCTCTCTGCAATCGAGTACTCATCCCAGTCATTTCCATAACCGGGCAAAACAGCACTTACACCATCGCTGCTTCTATTGTTACCAATGAAGAAGTTCACTCCTGCGGAATAGTTCACAAGAATAAAATCCCTTTCAACCACATAATTTCTCATACAGGTCGGTAACAAGAATATTAATGTTCCAAGCAAAAAAACAACGGTAGTCTTAACTTTGATTCTCGTGCTTTTCTGTGTTATGAAAACATAAACAACCAACCCAGGAATAAAAATTAGAAAATTGGGTCTTGCGATAACGGCAAGAGACAAAACGCATCCTGCGATAAACCACTTGAACATATCATCCTCTGCAATCAAGAGAAGGTATAAGAATAGAAGCGAAAGCAACACAGCGAGTGATGTTCCAAGTATCTCACCTGAAAAGTAAATAAAAATGCCACATAGAGACCCAATAAGTGCGGAAATCAATCCAACCCTTTCATTATAAAGTCTCTTTCCTATTAGAAAAAGCAAGTAAACCGAGACACAATCGAATGTAGTATTAAGTAATCTTGGAATAAGAAGATTATGTCCGAATATCTTGTAGAAAAAAGCAAGAACATAAGCATACATAGGCGGCTTAAAGAATGCATCACTACCGACTAAATCTCCATGTGCAATCCCAATTGCCCATCTATCGAAATAACCAGGATCTCCAAAGGGAAAATAGAAAAATGGAGATTTGCTTATCTGGAAAAGATAGACCAAACGCAAAATGCTGCCAATAATTATAATGGCAAACAGTGCTACATTAACGTTCGACTTTTTCATAAACAAAAATTAACAGATAAATGGAAAAATGTCAAAATGTTTTTCTTTACTATTGTTTATGATTTGCTTTCCTATGGCATTCTGAACGAAGCATTGAATTCTATCATTCTGAGTAAGCAGCAGTTTCTCACTTACGAAAAATCTCGCTTTTCCCGGCTTTAAGATTGCTTCGGTAGTAACACACCCCCAAGTCCCCTCTTTTTAGAGGGAACTTGAAACACCCGCAATGACAAACCTTCTTGAAAGAAAAACCTGTTTTGTTTATTTTTTTCTTGACATATATCCTATTATATTTTATAATGACCGAAACTTAGAAGGAGGTAAAATGAGCAAAAAGATTCTCCTATCTTTTACTATACTTTTGATTGTTTTCGTATTGTTTTTTGGATGCACAAAAAAACCTACGGATGTTCCCGTTTATAATCAACCACCAGAAACCTTTTTGGTTAACATTCCACCGGATAGCGGGTATATATATCATGCAAGGTTAATTTACTGGTATGGTACGGATGCAGATGGTAAAATAATCCGATATGATTGGGCAATAGATGATACAACATATTCACAAAACATTCCAGGTTCTGGATGGCATTATCTTTATATGGATTCGACACTTGCTACACAGGATACGATAGCATTCGAGGCACCACTACCTGATACGGTCTATACCCACACATTTTATGTAAGAGCAGTTGATAACGATACAACACCGGACCCAACACCTTCCCATAAAGTTTTCAACACAAGTAATATTCCTCCGAATACGAGATTTATATCAACACCCGATGACAGTTCACAAAGATTCATTCTTGCAAGTGCGACTGACAAATGGGCTGGAATCAACTTCGAATGGACGGCAATTGACAGCGATAAGGTCTTTCCTGCACAGTTCCAGTACTGCTGGGATGATACCACAATCGACTTCAATACTGTAACACACGAAGGATGGTCTGCCCCTGTGAACGAAGAGTCTTTCTATTTTACGGGTGAAAACTCTCCATATGGGGAAGGCTATCATACAGTCTATTTAAGGGCACTTGATGATGCAGGCTCTATCGACCGATCCTTGTGTGATACGCTTGGAATAGAGGAAATAGACTCATCCGTAACACCATGGGATACAACTTACGATATATACAATCAATGGAGAACGATTCGCTTCGTTATTCCCAATATAGGTGAAGATCCGACCTACAGGAACTTGCTTTGGATTAACCTCGTAACAAACGCTTACATAAACAACAACATAACAAGACCGTTTTACCATTCTATACTCGATGATTCAATAATTGGACTTTCCTACGATACCCTTGCTTATTCGACGGGAGCGTGTGACCATACCATGCTTGGTAATTACTCCACAATTCTCTGGTCAAGAGGGGACAAAGACGGTTCTGCAACATCATTACAGGATAAGGAAAAACTTCTTACCGACTTTCTTCAGGTAGGGGGAAGAATAATATTTACAGGTTCATCAATACTCAAAACCGGTAAGTATGCAGAGAACGAATCATTTGGAATCAAAAAACCCTTTCCATTCTCAGAACTTCACATCGACAAATACAAAACGCTTAATGCCGGAACTGCAACAGATACGAGTATTTCCCCTGCTGCAAGCGACACTGCTTTTTTCAGTGAGAATTCCTCCTTCCCTCACCTTTCTCTTAATTCATCGTTACTCTGGCATCCTATAGTAGACTTTCAAGTTATTGCAGAGGCATTGGCTCTTGACCTGTGGGGTGAATACAACGGCACACTAGACATAGTATTCTCAATAAACCACTATCGAGACAACGGCGAATTCGAAAGAATGCCCTGTGGAACAAGGTTTACTGCAGAAGGTACAACAATTCCTACATTCTTCTACTTAGGATTTCCCATGTCCTATCTCGATTATGGAAAAGGACATCGCCTTATTAGAGAAATGTTGACGGAATTGGATGAGATGCCTTAGTATTTTGGAAAACAAAAAAGGGCAGACTAACCAAAAATCTGCCCTTTTTTTATCCCTGATAAATCTTTACTTTATCTTCACAATCTTTCCTGTAGTTTTCTCATCGCCTGAAATAATCTTGTAAATGTAAACACCCGATTCTGCAAACTTACCCTTATCATCCTTACCATCCCAGACAACAATATTGCCTTTTCCATCAAGATGTCTTACAATTCTACCGCTGACATCGATAATCTCGATCGACGATTTAAAGGAACGATTGCCATAGATACTAAACCTGACAGATGATGCCATGGGAACAGGAAAAGTAGTTACAGAAAAAGGTCCCAACCATTCGCGCGAAGATTCTTCCGAAATTCCGACTGCCGCTATCGTGAAGAAATCATCGCTGACATCTTCACCCAGAAATTCATTTGTGGAAGTAAGCCCTTTGACTTTGACAAGCGCAGAATGTGTCGTGTCATTCGGTATGGTCCAGTTGAAAGAATGTGTATTCGGATAGGTAATAATATTGTTCCAAACATTGCCACCATCAGCGGAGTAGCTTATGACCACATGATGCGGCTCGACACCATAAGTATCCCAGGTAATCTGATGAACCTCACCAACATTCCACACCTCACCACCATTCGGGTCAGTAACATAAAGCGTGCATCCTGTCTGGGCGTGAATGGTAAAATCAAACGCGCTTCCATCCGCACCAAGAAGCGTATTACTGGAATTGTATCCCTCGAGACGAATCCTTGCTCTGTAAGTATTTATGGTATCAGGTGTAATAAACCAATCGTATGAGCCTGTGTTTGGTGCATTGGAGGTCAGGTTTGTCCAGTCGCTTCCAGCATTTCTCGAGAACCAAATTCCAAGATGGTCGATGCTACCTGCTGTTGTCCATTCTATGGTTTCTGTAGTCCCTGCGTACCACTGGTCTCCACCATCAGGGGTAACCAGGGTAACTTTGTGTGTCAGGGCACCACCTGGAACAGCTGTCACTACATACGGTTTGGAGTATGTCCCGCTGTGGTATGTATAATAGTACCACTCTTGTTCACCCCATCCCCAAGTGTTGTAGATTATTACATACTTATCATCGGTATAACCATACCCACAAACAGAATGATGTATGAATTGATTCTGGAACCAGTAGTAAAGGTTTGCCCAATGAAAAGGTCTTCCTGCGTCAACCTCGCTTGTAATCCAGCTCCAGACGAAATCATTTCCCTGTGTCCCCTGAGGGCTTGTCGAGGCGGAAAACGAATAGCCGTTATAGCTATTTGCCATTGTCAGATGTCCCTGTGCAATCCAGGTAATCTGAGTGCCTCCGGTCGTAGTATCGGTATGCATTGCAATGGCAAGTTCTCTCTGCCCGTTGGGAACATTCAACACGGTATGCCCGACGGCAACGTCGTAATGATTGAAATACCAGTCCAGCAATCTGTCATATCCTCTTTCATCCCAGTAACCCATAACCATTGCAGAAGCAGTTGGTGAACATCCATAACTCCATTCATACTCGGGAACGCTATCTATGTATCCTGCCCTTCCCTTCGAACGGAGCACCGAGAAATCTCCTTCCGCGATGCTTCTCCAGATATTCTTGTGCCTGGTTTCAAGAACATTAGCATCTGCATATTTTTCCAATTCAATCGATGCAAAATAGTCTTCATTCTCGCAGTTTAGAGTAAACTCATTTACAAGAACGCTTTTTCCTGCTGCAGAGAACTTGAACCATTTCATATAAGGTGTCAGGTAATACATCCTGGAGAATGTCGGTTCAGCATCTAAGTATTTCCTTGCTACCCTCTGTGCATCAGTGTACTTTTGATAGTAGTATGGAAGAACACTCCCATACTCCGGCACAGGAAAATCTGCACTGTTAGCAGAAACAAAAACATAACCATACCTGCCAATTCCTGCCATTTCCTTTTCTATAGAAACAGCATCACCAAAACCGTACTGCAATTTCGCTTTCTCTAACAACTCTTTCTTCTCCCGAATCATATTAAGAATGTGTGACCTTTCAGGAAATTCATTTTTTACTGAAATCCCAAATTCATAACCCATAAGTTCATCCTCTATATCATAGTATGGGATTCCTCGACCCAGCGAAATATTATTGCCAAAAACGGAAATGGCTTTGTTATATGCAACATCTCTTGCAAGGTCGTACGAAATGTCCGATGCAAAAAGCCCAAAAGATAACAGGAGAAAAGATAAAATGAATATCAAACATTCCTTTCTTTTCATTTCTCCCTCCTTAGTAAAAAAAGGGAGGGGTGAATGTCCACCCCTCCCTTCCTGAGTAATGTGTTTTCTCTAATGAATAACCAGCAGTTTCCGTGTTTCCGAATACGGACCTGCTTTAAGGTTGTAAAGATAAACCCCTCCGGGAACCTTGCTACCGTTGTTGTCTGTGCCATTCCAGACGGTAAAGTAGGAGCCGGCACCGGGAATACCTCTTGCAAGTGTTTTGACCAATCTGCCCGAAATATCGTAGATATCGAGAGAAATCGATGTTCTGGAAGGAACGCTAAATCTTATCATCGTTTTCTCACTAACAGGATTCGGATAGTTCTGGAAAAGCTTCACAGTTGTGAGCTGAGCGATATCTCCGTTCTCGGTAATACCAAGAATAGTGTCTTTGTGGACATAATAAACATCTGCTGGTTGAATACCGTTAGCCATCTGACACCAGGTTATACCAGGACCATCGAGAGGAACGTTGTATGTCGAGTGTGCAAAGATAGCATTTATTGAATCCTGTACTGGTATGCCACTCACCTTTCCTCCGAAATTGACTGCTCCGGTATATGGTGATATCTCTGCGTAGTTGACATTGAAAGGAGCATATGCTCCCGTATCGGTCGATGCACTCTCCGGCAGTGTTGTCGAAAAATAAACGGTGTTGTCATCCGCAATTCCAAGAGATGGAAACCCGGCACAGTAAGAGCGCTGAATACAGCTTGTCATAACAATTTTCTGGGGTGATGCCCAGGAGCCCCCCTGTTTGTGAGTATAATATAGCGAACCCGCGGGACCACACTGGTTCCATCCTGACAGACCTCCAGAGCCTCCAGTTGTAGTCAAATTTTCCTGAAATACAACATGAGGAACACTATTATAGTCAACAACTACTCCACAACAGGCATAGGGATGCATACTCGATGGACCCGTAGCAATAATTTCATTGGTCCAGGTATTTGTTGAGGCAGTCCAGTGGAGTCCAAAAATATCCATATTGCCGTCTCCGGACTTGTCAAAATTTATAACAACCTGCATATCTCCTGAATTCGGATCCGGAGCGATACAAGGCAGTATCCATGAACCTGGCATCACAGTTCCATTTTCATATGCCGTGGCATTTCCAGCCCAGGAAGTTCCACCATCCGTCGAGTAATTGTAGTTTACCGCATGTTCTCCGCCAATCGTTCCCACATTGTAAACAGCCATTATTAGTGTATCTTCATATATTGCAATCACAGGGAAACTCTCTTCTTCACCATTCGTTGCAGAAATGAACTGAGCAGGTCTCTCAACATTATATTGGATCACACCTGCCGAAGTATCGAGTATTGCCCTTGTATAGAACGATTCGTAACCATCAGGTGAACCTGTCTGGTGCCAGATGAAGTGAAGATTACCGTGGCTGTCTGCACAAACAGCCGGTCTTCCAGTATCCTGTCCCTGGTTCGAAGTGAAACTGTCGGGATAACTCCAGAACTTGAACATATCATCCCAGTAAGAAAAAAGTGATTGTGTTGCCCAGGATACCCCCGATTCCCAGATGACAACAGGGAAATAGTAACTACCTGCAGCAGCGTTCGTGATATGCTTTGCATTAACATAGTTCTGCGGTGAACTGAAGGCATCACCATAATCAACACTAGGAAAAACCAGGCAAATGCTATCTTTAGCAGGTGGGTTCTCGGAAATATTTCCACCCTCAGCTCCAATGGTCGGAAGCATTCCGTCAATTTTCTCTGCAGGGAACGATCCGAAAAGGAAACCAACACCGAGTAATACTACTACAACAATTATGCCAAAAAACTTCATTTTTCATACCTCCTTCTTATTCTATGGTTTTTAAGGTTACGAAAAAACTCTTCACCCCCTTTCTCTAAATATTTCTTAAAATACCAAACTAACCGAAATCCTTTTTACATTTGTCAGATAGGAATAATCACTGTAGGCTGCCTCGACATTAAGTTTTGCAACTGCTATGGGAAGATGAATTCCTCCTCCGGCAGACCATTTTTCAGCATCCGTTCCAATCTTATATCCACCCCTTAGGAAAAACATATCGTTGAAACTGTATTCCAAACCAGCATACGCCCTTTCATAGTTGTCATTTGGATGCTCACCTTCTATATCAATAAGCACTCTGTTGGGACCACTGCTGAAGGGAACGCCTGAGATAGCTACCCGGAAAGACATAGGAAGTGGGAAACTTTCATGTTCGTACTCCTCAACGCTGGGGTCAGTAGCATCAAAGGACTTATATGCCGCATCGGGACCGAAGTTGGCAATTACTATCCCCAACTTTATTGACCTGAACTGAGTATCATATAGTGTTCCTACGTCAGCACCCATACCCTGGCTTTTTGTGTTATCCCTATCATCCAGTGTTGAAAACACATATCTTAAATTTACGCCAACTGAAAATCTATCGGTAAGGGACTTTGCATAGGAAATCTGACCTGCATACTGGTAACAAAGAAAGTACTCCCCGGTCCAGTTGCCGTGCTCTCCCCCTATCATTGGTTCGGTAACCTGCATTGCTTCATCTAAGAAAAGTGATGTAAAACTAAAACCTATGTTTCCAAAAAGTGGAGAAATTGGCACGACGACACCTGCATATCCTAAATTAATACCTGCCGGATACTTTATTCCGTTGGTAATCAACTCATAGTTTTTTAGCAATGCTATCCCTGCTGGATTATAGAATAGTGCTGAAGCATCGTCTGCAATTGCAGAAAAAGCACTCGACATAGCTGCACCTCTTGCACTTGGTGCAATCTTGAGAAACTGAAATCCGGCAGTTCCCACTTTTGACTGCCCGAACAGAGATATTGAGCAGAGAAGCAGTATTACGGTAAAACAAAATGCCAGAGTCCTTGATTTTTGTATCGCCATATTCCCTCCCTTATTTTATCACGACGAATTTGCCGATCTGAATATTTCCGTTTGGGTGCGACTCG
>CAYMQB010000037.1:0-30490 GCA_964392665.1 uncultured bacterium
CATATTGACTATGGAAGAATCTCGATTTTGTATTGCGTGTCCCCTTTTTGTCGCAAGAATTTCTTGACAAAATGGATAGCTTCCTCTATAGTATAAACATGCAGCAAACTGGTTGGAAAGCTTCAAAACCATAAAGTAAGAAGCGAAAAAGGTTCAAACTTTGCTCCTCTAAGAGAAAAAGATAGGAAAACATGAAAGTGAAGGAAACAAAACAGTTACTACTTGAAAATTTAGAAGCAGCACCACGAGCTTACGGTTCCATTATATTGAACAAGGAAATAACAACTCGACTTTTGGAAGAGTGTCTCAATGAAAAGAATACGGAAGCACTAAAAAGGAAAATCTACGGTATAAAAAGTGCAATCCATTCATACAAAAATGATAAAAAAGGTTTTCTAAATATTGACTCCAATGGAGACACTGTATCCTTGCGTAGAGATGTGTTTATCTCAGAATTAGACCAGATATTAAAAACAAAGACTATCGAACGAGCAAAATATTATTTAACTAGACTAAAAACGGGGATTGGAAACATCAAGACAAGCAAAATAAACGATATAAATCTACACCGCTGGAAAGAGTATGATGAGATAATAACGGATAGTCTTTGGGTGATGGGAAAGAGAGATACCTCTGGTGCACATATTGGTTGGTATTGGGGAAATTTTATTCCGCAAATTCCACATCAAATGATGTTGAGATATAGTAAAAAAGGTGACTGGGTTCTGGATGCTTTTGTAGGTAGTGGTACAACGTTGATTGAATGCAAGCGGTTGGGGAGAAATGGAATTGGGATTGAATTAAATCCGGAAGTTGCCCAAGAAGCGAAGAAGTTAATTGAAAAAGAAAACAACAAAGATAAGGTGACTACAGAAGTAATAACAGAAGACAGCAGAACAACAGACATAAAGAAAATATTAGACACTCATGGAAAAGAGAAAGTCCAGCTTCTAATTATGCATCCACCGTATCACGATATTATTAGATTTTCAAAGGATGGCAGAGACCTTTCAAATGCAGGAAATACTGAGAAATTCCTGACCATGTTTGGCGATGTTGTTGATAATGCGACACCATATTTGGAAAAAGGACGATATTTTGCTTTAGTAATTGGAGATAAATATTACAAAGGAGAATGGATTCCTTTAGGTTTTTATTGTATGAACGAGGTTTTGAAAAGAGGATATTTATTGAAAAGCATTATTGTAAAAAACTTTGAGGAGACTCGGGGTAAAAGAAACCAAAAAGCACTATGGCGATATAGAGCTTTGGTCGGCGGATTCTACATTTTCAAGCATGAATATATAATGCTTTTTAAAAGGTGAATTATGGAGTACATTAAATCAAAATTATCTGATGACCTGGCTAAAAAACTTCTTGGGAATCGAGAAAATGCAGAAAGCTACTTAGTGCGTTTGAATAAAGTCAAGGCAATACCTTCGTTGAGTACTAAAAATATAAGCAGAGGAAAAAATAAGGGCAAAAAGGTTTTGGATTTAAGCACAAAGGAGCTTTGGAAAGCTATTGTTAATACTTGGGATTATGAAGTTAGCCGAAAAATTATAAGAGATATGTTCAAAGAAACGGATAAATACAAAAATGGCAAAGAGGCTGATAATGCAATGAATATTCTTATCAAAGAATGGCAATCTTTGAAGTTAGGTGGTATCGGTTGGCCTTTTTCGCAAGGTGCTTTTGATGATTTTGTTCAAAGAATAAACTCAGGCGAGGAAAGCGGTTTTGTAAAAGATGAAAAAGTCAAGGTTGCGGCAGTTAAGTATCGAAGGATAAAAGAAATAAATACAGTCAGAAATGATTTTATTGAGACATTAATTTTTGAGAAAAATAAAAACATTTTACCTACCTTAAAACATAGACGAGGTGTTGACTTCTTCATAAATGGAATTTCCTTCGACCAGAAAGTTGCTAAAAGCCCAACAAACGAATTTAAAAGACATTTCAAAGATAACTGGCGAGATGTGGCAATGAAAAAACCTGAACTGGTTGCTGAATACTTATACGAATATCAAGATGAAGGCAGATTTGCAGCAGACCCTAGACTATTAATTGTTTATATTGATGAAGATGTTTCGATTGCTAGAATTAGAAGAATTATTGATAAAACTGATTTAGATAATCCAATTGAAATTAATTTTACTTATAAACACAAACTGCAAGGTGAGAAACATTACAAAGTACCTTGTTTTGTAATTTTATTACACAACTAAAGTATGGCTTGAGGCAGGACTTGAAAAAGTTAAAATTCCAAAAGATAAAAAATACCTTGAAGGCATTCTTCCAGAATTAGAAGGACTAAAGAACCAAAGGATCTCCCAGCCAGGAATTTCAAAAATTGGTGGGATTGTTATACATATTTTGCAGGTTAATATAGAAGTTGGGGAAAGAGAATCCCTTGGTGGAGAGGTCCTGGGTCTCGGTATATTAATCCACCTCATTGTCCGTTTTATCGAATCGCATGGATGATTGAATGTGCATGTCGTTGGAAACCTTATCAAAGTGATGTATCCATTAAGGGGGAGTTATGGAATTAGAGAAAAAAGAAATAAAGAGATTAGAGAAATTGCAACGGTGGAGTAAAAACAAAAGTAGAAAAAAGTTTCTATATTTTCTAATTACTTTTCTTTGTCTGATATTTATTTGTTTTATTGTCATTTCCTTTTTGTGTTGGATTAATTGGAAAGAATTAGGATGGATAATTTTCTTATTGATGGTAATAATTGTTTGGTGCAAAGCGGTTTATGATTTAGAGTCAAACATTGAATTTCTAATAAGAATAATAGAAATGAAGCGGAAAGACTATTGAATTATTGTGTGGTAGAAAAATTTCAAGGTTAAAGAAATCAATCCCAGGAAATATTAAGAAAGAGAGCTGAGAAAAAGACTTGACATTTGAGAGGATTAAACGGTATAAATGGGGTCTATAATCAAAAAATGAGATATATAAGTTACCTTTTTTATGATATAATAATGAGGAATATGGCATGGTCGCAGATGTGGCTTATGAGTCCGTCGAGGACTTTGTTCAGTTTGAGTAACTCAGCCTGAACTGCCGTCTGCGACCATGCCAACATCCTTTTTCGAAAATAGGGACAGCGCGCCCTTTTTTAATAGAGTCTCAATCAGGATATTGCGGTACCCTTGAGATTTGCGGGGTAATGAGGACAGTTATAAAAGGTAGCATACCCTCTTGATATATCGTTTCTTAATTTCTTGACAATTTTGTAAATTACTGTTAATATATTGTCAACATTAAAAGAGAACGAAGACTGGGTGATTTCAGGTTCCAAGTAGTTATTTCTATTTTTCAGCCTGACAGCATAACCCACAAGTTTTAAGGAAAGGACTCAAGAATCACGGAAAAGAATGTTTCAAAAACAAAGGTTCCTGTCGGTGGACGAATTGGAAGATTGGCAAATATTATTCTAAAGGAAACTAATCCCTCAATTGCTGAAAAGATTATGAAGGATTTCCATATTTTCGAATCCACAAAAAATTATTCGAAAAAAGCCGAGTGGATTAAGGATATGATAGAGCGGCTCGAAACCCATATTTCTCAAAAATTGTGCATTAAGATAATGGAAAGTTGTGGTCGTAAATGTTGCGGAATAAGTAGCAGAAAATATGCTAAACAATTTATGAGTGAATCGAAGTCAGCTAAAGAATTCCTGAATAAGTTAAATGAAAGTGGAATCGGTGGCGGTAGATTAAGATTAAAAGGCAAAAACACAATTACTGGTGGATATGATAGATGTTATTGTGGACAGGTCAAGAAAACAAAAGAACCTTTCCCAACAAAAACATATTGTCAATGTAGCGTTGGTTGGTATAAACAACTATTTGAATCTGTTTTGGGAAAAGACATTGAAGTAGAACTTATCGGTTCCATTATTACAGGAGCAAAAACCTGTGAATTTGTCATTCATACCGGTTTAAGCAAGAATAAAAAAATATTCAACAAAACCAAAGCCTGAGAAAATGGGATGTTACCCAATTTAAAGGAGGATTTTATGAAATGGTTCGTTGGTCTTTTAGTGGTCTTATTGTGCGTTCCCATCTGTCTCTGTGGTCAAATTTCCTGGACCAAACATTCAATTGATACAAGTTTTGATTTTGCCGATGCTGTCTTCGCAATTGATGTTGATGGTGACACCGATATTGATGTTGTTTCTTCTTCTTATGATTTAGACGAAGTTGTTTGGTATGAAAACGATGGTAGCCAGAATTTTACAAAACGGACGATAGATACAGATTGTGATGGCGCATATTCTGCCTTTGCCGCAGATCTCGATGGTGACAACGATATCGATGTCATTGCTGTAGCATTTAATTTAAATCATGTACTATGGTATGAAAATGACGGTAGTGAAAACTTCACGGAGCATATAGTTGATAGTTCATTTATCAGCGCTGCAAGCGTTTTAGCTATTGACGTTAATGGTGATACTGATATTGACATTGTGGCATCTGCCTACTACGTAAATACAATTGCATGGTATGAGAATGATGGAGGAGAAAATTTCACACAACACATAATTGATAATACTTTCCAGGTTCCCTGGGGCATCTATGCAATTGACATTGATGCGGACACCAACATTGATGTATTGGCTGCATCTTACTATGGGGATGAGATTGCCTGGTGGGAGAATGATGGAGCAGAGAATTTTACAAAGCACACGATTATCTCTAACTATGGTTCAGCACGTTGCGTATACGCAATCGACCTGGATGGGGACAATGATATTGACGTTCTTGGCACGGCTTTCACCGATTCGACGATCAGTTGGTTCGAGAATGTTGACAATATTAACTTCAACGAGCATGTGATAGACGGAGCGCTTAACGGTGCTGCGGGCGTGTTTGCCACCGATTTTGACGATGATAACGATGTAGATGTAGTCGGAACGGCTTATTACGATAATAATATTCTGTGGTGGGAGAATGACGGCTTGGAAAATTTCACCAAGCACATTGTTGATAATGCCTTCGGTGGACCGAATGATTTACTTGCAGTAGATATTGACAGGGATGGTGATATTGATGTTGTGTCATCAGCACAGGGGGCAGGTGAGGTAAGTTGGTGGGAAAGCAATCTCGCAGGTATCAAGGAAGATGGAACGGAAGCTGAAGAAGTCTGGCGATACGAATCGATTTTGTTTTCTGGTTCATTGAATTTTAAAGAAGGAAAGAGATACAAAGTTTTTAACGTCGTAGGGAGAGAAGTCAACAAAAATCAACTTGCACCTGGTATTTATTTTTTGGAGATAGATGGGAAAATAAGACAGAAGATTATCAAAATAAAATAACACCGAAAATCAAGTTGGATATATAAACAAGAAATTATATAAATCGGCAGGTAATAGCAGGGAACGGAGGTAATTATTGTGCCATTAGTCAATTCATTATCAGAAGATACTAATGAAGAGGTTCGAAAGCTCGCACGCTTCTATAATGAGACATTAGGGTTTTGTCCCAACAGCATACTTACTATGTTACATAGACCAAAAATCGCTAAAGCGTTTATTTCTCTTAATATGGCTGTTATGGAAAACAAAGGTCGTGTCTCGAGTTCATTGAAACGGCTCATAGCTTATATATCCAGTAATGTTGCTGGATGTCGATACTGTCAAGCCCATGCCATAAGAGCAGCTGAACGCTATGGCGCAGAAGAAGAAAAGCTATTGCATATTGGGGAATACAAAACCCATCCCGCATTTAACGATGCAGAACGGGCGGCACTTGATTTTGCATTTGCTGCGTCAGCAGTTCCGAATTGTGTTGATAAAGAATTAGAAATTCGTCTACACAAATATTGGGAAGGCGGAGAAATCGTAGAGATTCTGGGTGTAATTGCCTTATTTGGCTATTTGAATCGCTGGAATGATAGTATGTCTACTAAAATTGAAGAACATGCAGAGCAATCAGGAATTAAGTGGCTGACCCGTGATGGTTGGAGTCCCGGAAAACATAAGTAAACAGAGAAAAAGCAAAGTACCTTTTTTGCTTCGATATGCAATACCTAAGAGCAAACTTTCTTGACATTCAAAAAGAATCATACTATATTGAATAAATATGTGCAACAAAGTTCATAATCTGGAGGGGTATATATCGAATGTTGAAACTTGATCCCTTAAGTTTTTTTATTATGTTGATGGTTGTAGCAAAGCTCGATATTTCGGGCTATATTGAAACCCGTCCATATCTGGCATGGAGTGATTCTGTGCATACATCTGGAAGCAATAACGGGTGGGTGGAATTCAAAACAGACGATTTTGATTATGGTGCACAATTAGCATTCGCTCTGAGTGTTCCATATGATACCGTCTATTTTAGCTATGGGAAAAACAATGTAGAGATATCAAGGCTTGCACTTTGGCTGGGTTCGGAAAATTTACGCATTACGGTTGGCAAACAAAGATTATACTGGGGTGTGGCAAGGGTTTTTAAGCCTCTTGATATCTTCAACCCAACCAATTTTTATGAGCCAGGATACGAAAGGGAAGGATCGAATGCAATACTTGGTTATGTTTCACTGGGAAGTTTGACGAGTATTCGTGGCATTGTTATTCCACGATTTGACGTAAAACAGTCTATCGGTGGTTTCCGGTTTGGTTCAAATCTATATAGGAACGACATTGGATTGAACATTATGCACCAGCCAAGACCGCAGAAAACGATACTTGGTGCAGAGGTTACAGGTGAGTTAGAATTTGGTTACTGGAGTGAATTCAGTTATACATGGGATGATACGGCAAACTATAGCAAGGTATCGGTAGGTGTGGACTATACATTTCCTTTGAATGTATATAGTATGCTCGAGTACTACTTTGACGGCAGTGGAGAAAGTAATCCGGAAAATTATGACTTTTTGCAAATCCAACGAAAAAATAGGGTAACTCTTGCTCAGCAATATCTCTATATTTCGATAGGTTCGGTGTATAATCCATTTCTCAGACCGACAATAAATGCAATAATCAATGTGAATGATAAAGGATTTGTTCTTATTCCTCAAGTCAGTTATTCGATCTTCGAGAATGCTGAGATCGTTTCGGGACTTAATATTTTTCTTGGTTCTCGAACATGTGAATTTAAAAGGATTACACCGTTCGATGGTCAGATATATATGTGGGGTAAAGTCTATTTTTAAGGAGGTATTTTGGTAAAGACAATAGATCTTTATAAAGATTATAGAGTCGGTAATGTCCTATTTCCTGCCCTGTGCGGTATTACTATAAGTATCGAGGATGGGGGCTTTACAGCTATTGCGGGACCATCGGGATCTGGGAAAACGACCTTGCTCAATATTATTGGTTGTCTCGATTTACCCACAAAAGGGGAGGTCATAATAGATGGTTCGAATATAAAGAAGCTTTCATCGAAAGAAAAGGCTGATTTGCGGAGAATGAAAATCGGTTTCGTATTCCAGACCTTCAACTTGATTCCGGTGTTAACTGCCTATGAAAATGTTGAAATGCCGCTACTCTTACTCGATATATCACCTGAGGAAAGGAAAAATAGAATAATATCAATTTTGAGAGAGGTTGGGCTTGCTGATTATATTCACCGAAAACCAAATGAAATGAGTGGTGGTCAGCAGCAACGTGTTGCAATTTCCCGCGCGCTCGTTAAAAATCCCGCTATGGTCCTTGCGGACGAACCTACTGCGAACCTTGATTCAACAACGGGTAAGGAGATATTATCACTTATGAGGGAATTAAACAAAAAACTGAAGACGACCTTTATATTTTCCACACACGACCAGCTTGTTATGGATTTTGCAGACCGAATTATAAATTTGAGGGACGGTAAAGTGGTGAAGGATATGACAAGGGGAACGGGATGAAGATATTGATTCTCGCATGGCGCAATGTATTCAGGCACACTCGAAGAACGATGATAACTGCTGCAGCAATTTCGGTTGGACTTGCCGTAATGATTTTTATGGATACGATGATGAATGGAGTCAATAACATGGCTTCGAGGAATATAATAGATTTTGAAACCGGTGCAATTCAAATATTTGCCCAAGGTTATTATCGAGAGGAGGGCGTGTTTCCTCTCGACACGATTATAGAAAATCCAATAGTTATTATTGAAAAAGTGGAAAATATAAAGCATGTAAAGAACATAGTGCCACGTGTAAAATTCGAAGCCCGGTTAAGCGATGGCAATGATGAACTTCCTGTTCTGGGAATCGGAGTAGATGTGAAAAAAGAACAAACTGTATTCGAAACCCCGAATTCAGTTGTTAAAGGTAAATTTCTTGAAAATGATGAAGATATTCTCATTGGAACGGGTTTGGCGAGAGATATGAATCTGGAAGTTGGCTCTTATTTGACCGTGATTACCATGGATCGCAATGGCACCCATAACGCTTACGATTTTACTGTTTGTGGTCTCATAAATACGGGACATCCGCTTTTAGATAGAAATGCAGCACTTATATCTATTAAAGCAGCACAACGACTTCTGGCAATTTCAAATGGTGTAACGGAACTTAGTATTAAAATCGATAATAATGAAAAATCTATGAAGGTAAAACAAGAAATTTCCGAAGTTTTAGGTACCGATTATGAACTGTATACATGGAAAGAACTCAATTCAAGCGTTTTTGAGATATCAAGCGGAAAGAGAATGGCTCAATTCATTATTGTGCTTGTCGTAATAATCATTGCAGCAGTGGGAATAATCAATACAATGCTGATGGCAGTAATGGAACGCATAGCGGAAATAGGAACCCTGAAGGCAATAGGATTCAGCAATTTTAATGTTGTGAAGATGTTTATGTACGAGGGAGGCATTATCGGTGTTTTTGGAAGTATTCTTGGGTGTTTTTTTGGACTGATTCTATCGCTGTTCATTACTGTATATGGAATAGACATGAGTAATGCAGTTAAAGATATGGATATAATCTATCCGATAAAGCTTATTATTAAGGGTGAAATTAATTACCAGATGATTCTGTATGTGTTCATATTTGGTATTGCCGTATCTATACTGGCTACGCTCTGGCCAGTGAGGAGTGCAACGAGGCTCGAACCAGTAGATGCACTGAGGCACGTATAAAATGTATATATTTAAACTTGCGTATAGGAACTTTTTCCGGAACCTAAGACGCAGTATAATTTCGGGTCTCAGTATAGCAATTGCTATCACCGCAATAATATTTGCAAAAAGCTATATAAGAGGTATAACGGACAATATAGGTAATAATGTTGTTACATTGATATCAGGACATATAAGGATTACAACCAGGGAATACGAAAGACGCGAGCGACTGATTCCTTTATCCGAAGCAATAGACCTATCACCTGAATTCTATGAGGCAATAAGAAATGAAGGGATCGTGGTGTTTTCTCCACGTATCAAGTTTGGTGTGCTCTTAGGTGAAAAAGAGTTAAGCATTCCCGCATTAGGCTATGCTATCGACCCGGAAAAAGAAATTGGTATTTCGGGGTTTAAAAAAAGGTTGGTTAATGGCTCTTACATTGGCACAGGAGAAAATGCAACCATTGTGGGGGAAGGTCTGGCCGAACGTCTTGATGTCACTGTCGGTGATACTTTAACCATCGTTACGAAGACCGCATACGATTCACCTACCGGTATCAAACTTCTAATTAAAGGTATATTTAAAACAGGTATAGGCGGTATGGATAGAAGTCTTTTTTACATCCCACTCGATGTCGGTCAAAGGTTACTCGACCTGGAAGGACGAGCAACGGAATTTGTTATAATTTTAAATGACCAGAATAGTGCAATAGATGTTGCTCGTGAGATGCAGTCTCGTCTCGAATATTCTGTAGTTCCCTTTCAATATAATACTATACTCCGCTACATAAATGTTGCCGGTATTGTGTATTCATTCTTGTATTTTATTATTATGGTTGTTGCCTGCTCAGCTATTGCCAATACGATGTTGATGGTGGTATTCGAACGAACAAAAGAGATTGGGATGATGAAAGCCATGGGGTTGAGCAACTTTCCTATTATGGGTTTACTTGCAATTGAATCAGCTATTATTGGTGTTATTGGAAGTTTGGGAGGCACGCTTATTGGTGCTGTTTTGAGTTACTGGCTAAAATACCAGGGAATTAATATGGCAATGATGTCGGCAAGTACATCGGCTGATATGCCTTTCGGACCAATTATATATCTTTCTCCTACACCGCTCATCCTAATAGGTGGATTTTTGTTTGGGGTATTGACTACGGTTATTGTCGCGCTCCTGCCCATAAGCAGAGTAGTGAAGTTAGAACCAGCAGAAGCGTTACGTCATTAAAGGTGGTATGAAATGCAGATAATAGAAAGAAACAGAAATTCCGATTACAGGATAGTTACCAGAGCACTGAGATTAGCGATTGCATTCTTCGTTTTTTATTCTATGGTTTTTGCGGAAACAGGCGAAGAAATTATCGAAAAAGTGGATAATAACACTGTGGTAAAGACAACGAAATATCATGCAAAGATGCTAATAAGTCTAAAAGGCACAATGCGTGAGAAGGAATTCATCGGGTATGCTCAGGGAAAGGAACTTACCTATACGGAATTTACATCACCTGCTCGTGATAAGGGTACGAGGTTTCTAAAAATCGCTGGCGAAATGTGGATCTATCTACCTGCGGTCGAGTCGGCAACGAAAATCGCAGGGCATATGCTCAAACAGAGCATGATGGGTAGTGATTTTTCTTACGACGACGTTGCGGAAAATGAGAGATTGCAGGATTTGTATGCAATCCAACTCTTTGGAACAGATACCGTCGATAGCAAGGAATGCTATGTATTGGATTTGACGGCAAAAAAACTAGAAGTTAATTACTATTCCAGGAAAATGTGGGTAGCTAAAAACTCTTATATTCCAATCAAAGTCGAACTATATGCCAAGAGCGGAAAACTTCTTAAGGAAATCACTGTGAGTGAATTTAAGAAAATCGGAACATACAATTATCCTACGAAAATTAAAATGGTAAACAAACTGCGTAAGAATACCTATACCGAACTTATTTTGAAGGATGTTGAACTGGATATTAATATTCCTTCAAGGATTTTTTCAAAGTCATATTTAGAGAGAAAATAGATTCATTTGTTGTTCATTTAGTAAGTTAATTTTAATAGAACGTACTCTTTGTTGTCCGAATTTCAATGCCATTTAGATTTTTGGTTGACTTCCCCATTTATTTTTGATATAGAAGCACATTGGTTTGTTTGTTGAAAGTAATAAGGAGATATTAAAGACAGATATGGAAAATAACAAGAGAAAAACTTTTTTCTGTATTTCTTCGTTTCAAATACTTGCGATGTTCAGGAGAGGATTGTTTTACACATACCTATCGATTTACCTCCGTTATTTTCTTGGACTAAGTGTAACTGAAACAACGTTGTTTGCAACTTTGCCCATGATTCTGAATATTGTATTTCAAACATTTGTATGGGGTCCCATTTCCGATAAGTTTCAAAAAAGAAGAACGCTGATTATACTGGGTGAAATATCTGCTTCCATATCCACTTTTTTTGTGTGGTTCTTGCATACTTTACCTTCAAATAATCATATTGCTGGCTACATTATAATAGTTGGATTGACGGTCGTAGAGATATTTTGGTCGATGTCCAATGTTGGTTGGACTGCCATAATATCTGACCTGTACAGTATTAAACAGCGTTCGAGCATTCAGGGAAAACTGAGAAGTATTGGTGCTATTGGGAACTTCATTGGTATCTGGCTTGGTGGACTTGCTTATGATGGACTGTCAAGATATTTTGACGGTTGGGGTTTTTCTCAAGGTTTTTTGTTTTTTGTTGCTTCCGGTGTGATGTTGATTTCCACGATTCCTATGTTTTTTATTCCCGAGGGCGGAGTTGTTGTTGGACCTACTACCGAAAGAAAAGAGAAGGGAATTGGGCAGAAAATCGAGAGCGTTTTATCCCATTCTAAACCATTCTTTATGTTCCTTATTGCCATGGTATTCATAAATTTTGGAAGAAATTCCATTGCCTTGCTGCGAGCTCAGTACCTTACATTGGATCAGGGATTTGCCGTATCGAGCAGGTTGCTGAGTTATATTGCAAATACCGCAGCTATTGCCATTTTCATAACAGGTTTATTTGTTGGAAAAGCTTCGAAGGTTTTGAAAGATGAGGTAGTATTGTTTTCCGGTTCACTGCTGGCGATTCTTTACTTACTTGGATTTGTATTCGCGAAAAGTCTTCCTGTGATTTTTATCAGTTATTTCCTCGGTGGTATGTCCGAGGTAATAATTTTTGCTTCATCATACTCCTATGCATCGAAGTTAATTCCACCGTCTCAAAGAGGAAAGCAATTTGCCCTGTTTAATGCAACATTTTTCTTGAGCTGGGGTGTCGGTGCAACCTTTATTGCAGGTCCAATAGTAGACCTGCTTACCAAGGCGGGCAAATCTCAAATGTTTTCCTACAAAATGTCTTTCGTGTCTGCTGCAATTCTTGTGTTTATAGGGATTCTTGTACTGGTCTATTCTTACAAAAGAGTGGATAGAGTGAAAACACAGCAAACGAGTTTATGAGTTCGGGTGATTCAATCGTTCTAAACGGGATGTCATTCCGAATATATTTCGGAATCTCGATTCAAAATATTTTTCCAATAGCGATCTATGAAGAGGAGAAAATATGAAAGTAAACCGTTTCGTGGTAGGTCCTCTCAGTACGAATTGTTATGTTGTTTCCTGTGAGAAAACCAGAGAGGCAATCGTGATTGACCCGGGGTTTGTTGAGGGTGGTGGGGTGGAAGTACTTGAAGAAATAGGAAAAGAAAATCTAAAGGTAAAATTTATTGTAATTACACACGGGCACAGTGATCATACAAGTGGTGATGCTGTTATAATAGAGAAAACAGGAGCCAGAATTCTGGTTCACGAAAAAGATGCCGAGCTTTTATCAGAACCCTGGAAAGGCATTACCGAAATGGTGGAGAAAGGCGAATCTTCGAAATGCCCGGCCTGTGGTTCTTCGTCTGCCTACTTAAAGGTAGATGCAAGTGGAAAAAAGGCAACTGTAAACTGTGATGATTGTGGTTTGCATTTTGACCTTTTTGCTTCTCCCCCTGCTGATAAAACGCTCAAAGATGGAGACATGGTGACGCTTGGAAATCTCAAGCTACAGGTTATACATACCCCGGGACATAGTAAAGGAAGTATATCACTATATTGTAAAGAAGAGCACGTTCTTTTTAGTGGAGATACTCTATTTGCAGGTTCCATTGGAAGGACTGATATATTTCACTCTTCGTATGAGGAGATAATGGATTCTCTTAAAAACAAATTGCTTACATTACCAGATAACACGGTCGTGTATCCTGGACATGGTGAAGTGACAACAATCGGAAAGGAGAAAGAAAGCAATCCCTACATTGAATATTAAATAAAAGCTAATTCGAGAAATTCTTCTTAAAGTTCGAGGATTTGCTTCAACTGAGAAGGAATCCTATGTAACTTTACTTTAGGAATGTAACTTTTCTGCAGAGGTGATTTGTTCTATCGGGGAGAACGACAAAATATATACCGCAGGGAACGTTTTCCGGAGACCATGATATAATGTTATCCTGGTCCGAATATAGAGTTCGGACAAGCGAACCTTTTATATCGTAGATGGTAACCTTCTCTTGTGGCTTTATTGTGGTTATTCTAAGATTACGTGAAAAGAGCGTTGAGGAAACATGAAAATTAAGCTCTCGGGCTTTCTTCCTTCCTTCTGCGAATTCCAAGCCAGTTCGATGAGATACCATTATTTCCCAGTTTCCTGTTGAATAACTCTGCCACGTTACCCACACTTCATCGTTAGATGAACAGGTAACCTGCGGATTAATATCTGCTCCGACTATGTTTGCAACTGGTACAGGAGAGCTCCAGACGGAATCCGCGTAGTAAGAATAGTATATATCCCAATCACCTGCATTCCTCGATTGATAAACAAGCCAAAGGGGACCACCATTTTCCGCTGTTAGGTCACAAAAAAGGTCATTCTCAGGATTATTTGTTAGTTGAAGAGGGGCAGACCAATTGCTTCCATTATATACACTTAAGTAAATATCTCCATTACCCTCATCTGTTGAGTGCCAGGCTACCCAAATTCTTCCCTGCGCATCTACTGCTGCAGTTGGTCCATATGCGTGTTTTTGATTTCCTGACACAGGACCTGATTCAATCCGGTTTGAACCACTGTAGTAGTTTCCCCAGATTTGTGTTGGACCGGCATTTCTTCTTGTGTAAAACACCCATACCTTGCCCTGGCTATCAACAATCATTTCAGGTGATGTTTCATCTGCTGCGTTTGTCGTTACATTATCGGGGGGAGACCAACTTGAACCACTGAATTTTGATGTGTAAATATTCAGGTCTAAATCCCTGCGCGTTTCCCATGATACCCAAAGATAATTAGAATTATCGCGAACTAAGGTAGGCTTTAAGTCGAAACCGGGATCCAGGGGATATAAAATCTGTCTGGATGACCAGTAGCCGGAGTAAATACTGTAAAATATGTCGTACTGATAACTACCATCCTGCCATCCTGCCCATACTGCAACAGGTTTGTTAAGATGGTCCAAACCAATATTGGGACAGTAATCCCAGTAATAGGATGACCCGATTACAGATGCAGTTGACCAGGAACCTCCGCTTCTGTGAGAGGAGTAAACATCTGAGCGTCCATTTGTTGCGGACCTTCCGCTTTGCCATACAAGCCAGATGTTTCCGTCAGAATTCGCTGTAATCTTCGGAAATCCATCTGATTCCGGGTCTGATGCAACGATTTCAGGTTGTGACCAGTTCTTCTGGAAATCCTTATCTGCAACAGGATTTTGAGATTGCTTCGGTATTGAGGTAAGAAAAGACGAAGTGTTTTCTATGGCTATTTGGTTTTTGGGTTTGAGTGTTGGGTCACCAAGTATATTTAATCCGTAAAACCAATCCCAATCGTACTCTCCCCACATGATAAACCAGTATTTGAATGCATTACCGATACTCATTTTTTGCTGTCCAAGAGAACTGTAAAAATCATCAAAATACAGCATACTACCGGTTTTTGTGCTACCTATAGCTAAAAGACCGTAAGGGTCTTCAAAGATATACCAACCTGCAGAGTAGTTTTCTTCGATGAATCTTGTTCCGGAACAGGCAAAAAGATTGTAAAAAAGCGCGTGTGGTTCAAGCGTAAATATCTCATAGTTGAACACCGTCCCTTTATAGGCTCCTGAACCATATTTGAATGTGTGTCCCCAGGGAGAAGAATGTGCGCACAGATGAACCCATTCATATCCAGAAGACAATTGACTTCTGTAATTTGCTGCCGTGGTCTGGTAAGCGTCATTTATTACGGTAACACTTGAATAGATTAAATTGAGGTAACAATTGCCCCAGTATGACCAGTCATCGTCAACGTACGATAATCCTCTCTGAGGTAGGGAACTCCCCTGAGTTCTGTATTGATGGTTCTTGCGAAAATAGTTTTTCAACAGCCTTACCTCGCTATCCCAGGTTAGATTACGAGCATATATTCTCCCCACCCATATTTCCGGTGCAACGCTACCAATATGATTATCGTATAATCCATCATTGTCTGCATCTATATATGTTCCATCGAGGTCACTGAAATAGATATCGTGAGGGAATTCTTCCCAGTTGCCAAACCCATTCGTTTCAAACCAGCTAACAGGTACTTCACCAATAAAGATGGCACCTACAAGTTCAGGGATACCTGCAAGGTGACTTCTAAGGGCAATGTGTGACATCCCAGTAATTGTATCAACCTGAACTGAATAACCTGCATCTGCAAGATCATTTGTAAATGTGTCAATATGGGCTAATATTTCAGGATAAATGATGCTGTTTATTACTACATTCACTAAATTTAGTCTATCTCTTCGATGCTTTTGCAACACGGTTCCGATCCCTGTTTTCGCCTCCTCATCGATGTGTTTACTTGTCCATGTGCTGTGTTCGGTAGATTTTCTTCCGTAAGGGTCAAGCCATCTGGTCAATCTAACACCGGAAACTTCTGCGCGAGATAACGAATTAATCGAAAAAAGTATAATTAGAAATGTGTAAAATTTCTTAATCTTTCCTCCTATAACTCAAATAATCAAAATACCATTAATTGTGACATATGTAAAGAAAAAAATTTATTTACTTATCTTCTTAACTCCCATTTTGATATTTAGTCTGAAAGTTTGTCATTGCGGGCAGCGAATCAAAGTGACAATCTCATCTTTAAGTAATGATACTTGAGATAGTTAACAGCGAGATTGCTTCGCATTTGTGGAGCAAGAAGAAACGCTCGCAATGACGTTCTTGTGATATTGTGAGTTAAGCAGATAAGCATAAAAATTTATTTACTTGAAATTCAGTTGAATGTGTGTTAATAAAGGAATTATGAGAAAATTATGGATTGGTTGTTTTTTAATGGTGAGTATTTTATCTTTCGGTTTAGCGGACGAGTTTTCCGACAAGATTTTTCTACAGGAAACGAAACTAAAGCAGCTGAGGGAAAAGCTTACTGAGGCAACGAAAAAAGCAAAGGAACTTGAACAGTCTGAGAAAACTGTTTTAGAAAAGGTTTCAAGGATAGACGAAGAACTCACTCTAACGCAAAAACTTCTCAGTGCACTCAAAAACAAAGAAAATATTATCTCCGATGAAATAGATAAAACGGAAAATGTAATTAACATCCTGGAAAAACAAAGGAAAGTGAGGAGTAAAATATTGAACAAAAGGCTTAGGACAATTTACAAAAAGGGGAAAATGCATACAATGGAAATACTTCTTATGTCCAAAACCTTTACAGATGCATTAAAAAGATTCGAATATCTAACAATTATCGCCGAACAAGATAAAAGAGTTTTCAACGAGCTTATCACATTAAAGAACGAACTTGAACAGAAAAAGCAGTTCTTAAGAACCAACCTTGATGAAATTAAAAAGGTAAATATTGAGGCTGAAAAAGAAACCACTTTTCTCAAGACGAAGAGAGGAGAAAAAAACAGTCTGTTGGAATCAATTAAAAAGGAAAAAACAAAGCAACAGCAGTTGGCAAAGGAATTAAGAGCATCTGCAAGGAAAATCGAGTCTATAATAGTAAAATTGGAAAAGGAGAGAAAAGAAAGAGAAAAAAGAGAAGGAGCGAAAAACTACTTCGAGAAGGTTCTTGGAGAAATAAAATGGCCGACGATGGGAAGTATAATATCGACTTTTGGTGAAAAAATCAATCCAAAATATGGTACGACCGTGAAGAATAATGGAATCGACATAAGGGCGTCTCGGGGTTCGGCTGTTCACTCAATTGCTAAAGGCAAAGTCGCATACAATGATAGATTTCTTGGTTACGGTAACGTTGTTTTGATAGACCACGGGAAAGGCTACTACAGTTTGTATGCTCATCTTCAGGACATTAATGTAAGTGTCAATGAGATTATCGAGAAAGACCAGGTCATAGGAAGTGTTGGTGATACAGGTTCTTTGGAAGGTGCAAAACTGCATTTTGAAATTAGGAAAAACGGGAAGCCAATCGACCCCATTCCTTTCCTCAAACAGAACAGATGAGTTTTAGCGAAATAATCGGGCAGCAAGAGGTTAAAGAATTTCTTGTTAAGACATTGAATAATGGTAGGATAGCTTCTGGTTATCTTTTCTGTGGACCTGAAGGTGTAGGAAAGACCATTACGGCTCTTAATTTTGTGAGAGCTATGAACTGTAAGAATAAAGTGAATGATTCGTGCTTATCGAACAGTGAAGAAAAATGTTCATCCTGCAAGAAGATTGATATTTTTTCCCATCCGGATATTAAGGTTGTTTTTCCCGTATCGAAAAAGATGAGAGATAATCATAAGAGATTGAGCATCCTACAAGAGGGGAAAATGCATCTTTATGCAAAGACGGATGTGATTACTATTGACGATATTCGCAGCATTGAAAAAGAACTTTTGCTAAAACCCTTCGAAGCAGAAAGAAGGGCAATAATTGTAGTTGATGCGGAAACCATGAGGAAAACTGCGCAGAATGCCTTTCTTAAAATTTTGGAAGAACCTCCACAAAATACTTCACTCATTCTTACTTCATCCCACCCAGAACGCTTGTTGCCTACGATTTGCTCAAGATGTATGAGAATAAATTTCAGAAGACTGAGTATTTCTAAGATGAAGGAATTTCTTTCTACGGTGGGCACATTTACAGATGAAGAAGTTATATTAGTTTCCAGACTCTCGCAAGGAAGCATAAAAAAAGCTATGGAGTTTCTTAGTGAAGAATTTATTGGTGAGAGAAAAATGTTTAAAAAAATTGTTCTCGATAACGAATACGATATTCTTGATGAAACCTATGACAAGAATACACTTGAAAGATTCTTAAAATTTCTTCTATTGTTTTCAAGAGATACATATATAGGTAAATTAGGCGGAGAGCTGATAAATGATGACTTGAAAGAACAGATAAAAGCAAGTAGCCACAATTACACAATTGAAGAATTGCGAGAAACAGTTAGAATTCTGGGAAATTGTCTTTTGGGTATCTCTGGTAACATAAATCCGCAACTAATTTCCAATATCGCATATAACAGGATTAGGGATTAAGAAATGCTTTACGAGGTAATTCTAAGGGAACGCGAAAAAAACATTTTTACAAATCCGAAACTTGTCAATGTGCATAAAGATGACTATGTGGTTGTTAAGAGAGCAGATGATATACAGGGGTTCGGTAGAGTTGTTGCCATCGTCGATTATATCGAGGACTCCTATATACAGGGCGAAATTGCAAGAAAAGCATCCAGTGAGGATATTGCTGAATGGAATAAAAACAAGGAGCTTGAAAAAAAGGCATTTGAGTTTTGCAAAGAAAATATTTCTGATAGTAATCTTGAAATGAAACTGATTGATGTTGAGTGTCAATTTGACAGACATAAGTTGAAGTTCTTCTTTATAGCAGATGGGCGCATCGATTTTAGAAATCTGGTAAGGGATCTTGCAGCAACATTCAAAACAAGAATTGAGATGCGACAGATCGGAGTAAGAGATTATGCAAAAAGGATAGGGGGACTTGGGCTTTGTGGAAGACCTTTTTGCTGCAGTACTTTCTTAAAGGAGTTTCAACCCGTAACAATAAGGGTAGCAAGGAATCAGGATATAAATATTAATCCCCAAAAAATATCAGGTGTATGTGGTAGATTAATGTGCTGCCTTACATATGAAGAGGAATTCTATGAGAATGAACTTAAAAAGTATCCGAAAATTGGATCGAAATTAGAGACAGAAAAAGGGAAAGGAGTAATTACGAAAATCGACATATTTTCGCAAGAACTAACAATTAAGTATGAAGATAATTCAGAAGAAGTGATTGCAAGTGACAAAATAAAACAACCCGAAAAGAGGATGTGGAAGATTTTTCCCCGAAGAAGTTTTCTTAAAAGGCAGAAAAAGGATGAGTAGAAGAATTCTGATTACAAGTGCCCTTCCTTATGCAAACGGACCCATCCATTTGGGACATCTCGCCGGTTCTTATTTACCTGCTGATATTTACTACAGATATCAGAAACAAAGAAAAAGGGATGTTATACATATATGTGGAACTGATGAGAATGGTGTGCCTATAACGATAGAGGCTGAGAAAAGTGGTAAATTGCCAAAAGAACTTGTAGACGTATACTATGAAGATATAAAGCAAAGTTTTGCAAGATTGGGTATTGTCCATGACAATTTCTCGAGAACTTCGCTTCCTATACATCACAAAAATGCCCAGGAGTTTTTTAAGAAGGTATATGATAAAGGATATATAATTACAAAGAAGGTTAAACAGTACTATTGCTCAAACTGCAATAGATTTCTTGCCGACAGATACATAGAAGGGACTTGTCCCTACTGTGGTTCTATTGGAGCAAGAGGAGACCAATGTGAGAATTGTGGTCGCTGGTTGGACCCGCAGAAACTTGGAGAACCGAAGTGTAAGATATGTGGAAGTGCTCCAAATATGAGAGAAACAGAACACTGGTTCTTCAGACTTGACCTTCTTCAACCCGAACTTGAAAAATGGATTGAGACACGTAAAAATTGGAAGAATAATGTGAAGAGATTCTGCAAAGGATGGTTCAAGGAAGGTCTTGAACCAAGGGCAATTACACGAGACCTCAATTGGGGTGTACCTGTTCCTCTAATGGAAGCGAAAGGCAAGGTTTTATATGTGTGGTTTGATGCTCCTATAGGCTACATTTCTTCAACCATGGAGTGGTCATCGAAGATAGGCAAAACTGAGTTGTGGAAGGATTACTGGATGAATCCTGAGACGGAACTAGTTCACTTCATTGGAAAAGACAACATTGTATTTCATGCAATAGTTTGGCCGGCAATGCTTATGGCTCATGGAGATTATATCTTGCCTAAAGAGATTCCTGCAAATGAGTTTTTGAATATAAAGGGTAGCAAATTGTCAACCAGCAGAAGAAAAGCTATATGGCTTGGCGAAACACTTGATTCTTTTGAACCGGACACCTTAAGATACGCACTGTCGGTTAACTTACCAGAGAACAAAGATACTGATTTCGACTGGGATGATTTTCAGAATAAAGTTAACAATGAACTTGCAAATATCCTGGGAAACTTTATTAACAGAACGGGTAGGTTTGTTGTTAGTGCTTTTTCTGGAAAAGTACCCGGTGTTTCTAATCCGCTAAGTGAAGATAATGAAATGCTAAAATTCATTGCAGACACCAAAGAAACCATGCAGGATACAATAGAGAAATTCCAGTTAAAAAAAGGAATAAAAGCGTTGATGGAACTTGCCAAGAAAGCAAATAAGTATTTTGATAAATCAAAACCCTGGGAAACGGTGAAGAAAAACAAAGAAAAATGTGGTGCAACCCTGAATACATGCATTCAGGTTGTAGATGGACTGGCAACTTTGATGGAACCATATCTTCCTTTTAGCTCAAGCCAAATTCTCCAGATGTTGAATATTGAAAGAAATGAGTGGGATAATGTTGGAATACCAAGGATACCCAAAAACAAACAACTGGGAAAGGTAAACATTCTTTACGCTAAAACAGAAAATGAGCGAATTATAATGGAAAAACAAAAACTTGGAATAGGGGAGGAAAAGATGGCTGGAATTATAACGATTGATGAATTCGCAAGAACAGAAATGAAGATTGCAACTATTGAGAATGCGGAAAAGGTCGAGAATGCCCAGAAACTTATAAAATTAGTTGTTGATATAGGCGGAGAAAAAAGGCAGGTTGTTGCCGGAATTGCTGAATATTATTCTCCCGATGAGTTGATCGGGAAATCGATAGTCGTTGTAACCAATCTTGCACCTGCAAAACTCAGAGGTGTCGAATCAAATGGAATGCTTCTTGCAGCTACAAAAGGAAACGAGCTATCACTTCTCACGATTGATAAGCCTATTGATTCAGGCGCAAAGATTAGTTAGATAGCGGAGGCGATACTCCATAATTGTCATTCTGAGGAAATAAAATGACGGAAGAATCTCGGTATTTCTAGATTCTTCCCGGGTCAAAATGGAAAAGACTACTCAGAATGACATACCAAGAAAACAGTTCAAGTTTTGATCTGTTTTTTTGCCTTCATTATCAGCAGCTACGGTGTGGAGTACAGCTTTTTCTCCAAAATTGGAAAGAGTTGCGCTTTAAGAAATCAACGAATTATATAATAGTTTCACAACCACAAGTTCTTTAGCATAAAGCGTAGAAAAAATCAAGTGAAAAAGTTTTTTTCTTGACAAGGGAATCAATTTTTAGTAAATTACTAATAATGGGAAAGGAGGTAAGATAAAAAATATTAAGAAAACCCAGCAAACATTCGTTCGTTTATTGACTTGTTGTAATTTGATCCATACATCAAAGTTTTTTATCGAGGTTCAGTGGAACCTCAGGGAGAGCTAATGAAATACTATAAGAAGTTTGTTCTATTTATCCTTCTTCTGCTAACTGCAGTTTGTTTAAGTGCAACACAACGCGTTGTTTTGATCGAAGGTTTTATTCGAACCACCTGACCATATTGTCCGTATGCTGCTCGTGCGGTAAAGCAGCTTGCAGAAGAAACAGGTGACAGTCTCGCAGCGGTCGAATATCATCTTAGCGACCCTTTCGCCAATAGTTATGGAAGTTCCCGGTCAGGTTATTATGGAGTTACAGGTGTACCAACAGTACAAGTTGACGGCGTATATCAATATGTTGGAGGAGGAACCGGAAATTACGCGCAATACAGGGGTGCTTTCAATGCAAGGAAACTCATATCGAGTCCTTTTGAGATTAATCTTGATGGAAACTATTCTCCACAATCACATACGGGGAACATAAGTGCAGAAATCATTGCAACGGGGACACCAGGAACGAATTTATACTTGAGATATGCAATAATAGAAACTGATATAGAATATACCTGGGGTGGGGGAGATAGCCTTTATTTTGTCGAGAGGAAAATGTTTCCATCCGCAAACGGTGTTCCTATTTCATTGTCTACGGGAGATACGGTAAATGATAATCAAAGTTTCACATTCGACCCTTCATGGAACTTCATTAATAGCTATATTTTGGTGTTTATTCAAACGGATCTTAATAAGGAAATTAAGCAAGCTGCAAAGTGGCGAATTCCGATCGATGTACCGAATCTTACTTACGTTGGTCATTCAATCGATGATTCTTCGGGTGACAATGATGGAAGGGCGGATCCTGGTGAAACTGTAGATATGATTGTATCTCTCTACAACAGCCCACCTTTCAAGGATGCCACTAGCGTTTCTGCAACGATATCGACAAATGACACGGATATAACACTCATAAACTCGTCAAGTAACTTTCCGGATATTTCAGCGGACAGCACTAAGGATAATTCGGCTGACCCATTCAGTTTTTCCGTTTCATCTTCTGCGAATGTTCATAGAGCGCAATTCGTTATGAATATAAGTGCCCAGCCAAATAACTATAGTACAACCGACACTTTCGAGACTATGATTGGTAGACCTGATATTATCTTTGTAGATAATGATGGGGGAGATACTCACGGAAATGTCGAACAGTATTTTACTGCAGCAATAGAAAGTTTAGGTATTATTTACGATGTTGCTTCGGATTCGGCAATAGAGATGCAGTTCCTCAATGAGTATTTGGTCGTTGTCTGGTTTACAGGAACACTGGATGTGAATACTGTAACCAGTGCAGATCAGACTCTTCTTTCCAATTATCTTGATGGAGGGGGGAAATTATTTATAACGGGTCAGGATATTGGTCACGACATAGGTGGAACAACTTTCTATACCAACTATCTCCATGCAGTTTATGTAACGGATGACGTCAATTATTATGGAATAGTTGGGGTACCAGGTGACCCTATTGGTGGTGGCATCTCACTTACGATCGTAGGTGGAGGTGGAGCCAACAACCAAAGTTCTCCAAGTGCAATCTCAAAGATAGCCGATTCAGATTCAGTTTTCAAATATGCAGGTACGCTTGGACCGTGTGCGGTCAAATATGATGGTTCATACAAGATGGTCTATTTCTCATTTGGATATGAAGCTATAAATTCTCTTCCAAGTAGAATTGAGGTTTTAAGAAGAATTCTTGCCTGGTTTGGGTTGATTGTTGGAATAGAAGAGAATCAGCTGTCTCCGGCTGTTAGGAAACCTGAGATTATTGTTGGACCAAATCCATTTACAAGAGAAATTGCTCTGAGATTTTTTAACACAGGGAAAAAGGAAATCAATCTGGAAATTACCGATATTAGCGGAAGGAAAGTCTGGTCGAGTTCATTCAAAAACATTAGACAAACTGTATGGAAAGGCGTAAACTCTGAAGGAAAGAAACTTCCTGCTGGTATCTATTTCTGCAGTGTTAGAGTTGGTACTATGAGTTTGAAAGCTGAAAAGCTTATTATGATGAAATAGAAAACCTGTAATTTGAGTAAAAAGGCGAAACATTTGTTTCGCCTTTTTATATTATGGTTTCCAACTAACATAAACACTGTCGAAGGAATTTGAAGTTGCTTTCCATGTTTTAAGGTGGTCTTCGACATAGATGGTTACTTTCAGCTGTCCCTCCGATTGTTCCTTGCGGAATTTTGCAAACGCGGAATCCGATGCACCAATGATAGTACTGTTGTATGAGACGTAATTTGCAGCTCCCACCGGGACAATTCCCGTAACTATCGATGTATCAGTATTATTGCCATATTCACCGGAGAAATTGAGAGAGTCATCACCATAGATTCTAACGTTCACCTGTACAGGATAGGTTTCGTCCGGTTCAGACAGGCCTCCTTGCGAAGAACAGCAAAGGATTATTGAAACCGATAAAATAATCAAGTATTTCACCTTTCCTCCCGGTTTTTAAGTACAAATCATCAGTATATTTGATAGTTTCATTTCTATTACACTTTTTTATTATATTGTTTTTCTATAAGTTTGTCAATAGTTTTTTAAATAGTGCTTTTGGAATTCACCAAAGTGAATGTCATTCTGAGTAATCTTTTTCATATTTACTCTGGAAGAATCTAAACAATATCGAGAAAAGAGTTTTGGTATTTTATATGGGCTGTCATTGCGAGTGTTCTTTTCTTAATTTCTGCCGAAGCAATCTCATATCCAGAGATACCGAGATTCTTCGAAAGCAATAAACTACTGTTTTCTCAGAATGACGTTCGTTCTTCTAATAGAATGAAGCAAGGTTGTCATTGCGAGTGTTCTTTTCTTAATTTCTGCCGAAGCAATCTCATATCCAGAGATACCGAGATTTTGTGCGAATCACGGAAAAATTTATTTACAATTCAATTAACATATGATATAATTTTAAAAAAGGAGAAAATATGTGTTATCATTTATCATGCACAAGAAATCGAAATTACATAGAGAGCAGATTTACTGCCAGGTTCTTGCACCCGGAACTATTCAGACCATTGTATCATGTTTCAGCCTTCGCAACACCTTATTTACCGGTTATCTGCAACAACGATGCGAGACATATAAAGATGTTTCAATGGGGTCTTGTTCCATTTTGGGCTAAAGATGAACAGAATGCAAACAAAATAAGATTTTCTACATTCAATGCAAGAGCAGAGACAATCTTTGAGAAACCTTCTTTCAAAAGTTCCATAAAGAAAAAACGTTGTCTTGTAATTATAGATGGATTTTATGAATGGAGGGAAGTAAATGGTAAAAAATATCCATACTATATCTTTCTGAAAAGTAAAGATTTATTTGCCCTTGCAGGATTGTGGGATGTCTGGGAAAAGGCAGGGAAGGGGGAGTGCACTTTTTCTATAATTACTACCGAAGCAAATCCCTTAATGCAGAAAATTCACAACAGGAAGAGAAGGATGCCAGTTATATTAAAAAAGGAAGATGAGAAACATTGGTTGGATGAAAACATCGATAGAACTGTGATAAATTCAATGCTTAAACCATTCGAGCAAGAAGAAATGGATGCCTACACAATTTCGAGATTAATTACACGGAAAGGCAGAGATACAAATGTTTTTGAGGTGCTTCAAAGACATGAATATGAGGAGTTAAGTTCTTTGAACTGACTGCTCGGGTTCCCTGCTTGAAGATTTTATCATTGTTACCATTGTCCCCTCGCCGAGAACAAGACCTTTGACATCCTTTTTTGGTGCGGCATTTATCTTTATGTCATCGAAGATACGCTTTAGCAGTTCTAAACCGGCTGAAGGAAGAACATCGTGGCTCGGTTTCGAAGGAGAAAATCCCTTGCCGTAATCGATAACATTGATTTGGAGTTTTTCATCGCTGAACTTGAAATTGGCTTCGATTATACCTTGTTTTTTGTAATCGTAGCCATGTTTTACTGCATTCGTCATAAGTTCCTTTGCAATAAGTTCGATAAGTGCATCATCAACCACTTCTTTATCAATTTTTGCAATGTTTCTAAGTACTTTGTCAACGAACTTGTATAATACACAGGTGTATTTTTCATCACTCGGGAGGGAAATTTCGTTTGTCTGTTCAGCCTGAAGTATAAAAGGCAGCATTTGCTCGATTTCCTTAACTGCCTCCACTTGTGTTGGAAAATTCTCCCTGAAAATCTTTACCCACCTTTTTTTGTAACGAATAGTCTTTATAGCAACTATTTCATGCTTAATGGCTTCGATTATTTCATCCGATAACTTTGCACGTTTTTTTAATTCTTCAGGATTGTAGTAAAACATAAAGAGGTCGTCCATATCCAGAAGTTTGAATGCCTTCAGTATCTCCTCTGGTGGGGATGAGAGAAAGATGTAGTTCTTTCTGTATTTCATTATATACATAAGAAAACCGAGTCCAGACGAACTAATGTATGTAACATTACTGAGATCAATAATGAAATTGTATGTTCTTTTTGCAATCATATGCTTAATTTTTTCCTGTAGTTTGAGTATTGGATTTTTATCCATAGAACCGCTGAATATGATAACGAATACTCCTTCTTCATCATCATGAAGCATGGTTGTGAAAAAATTGACAAATTCGACCGATTCTCTTTCAACACTCATAATTTCTTAAAAACTTCTATAGCATACAGAACGGCTTTTGTCAATAATTTTCGGTGTATTTAATTGCGAAGATTATTTAAGCTGAGAATGCAATACATAAAGCTATCTATGATTTACTATAAAGTTAGTATTTTCTGTGTTAAAGATAACAAGTATTATAGATACGGAGAGGATCGATTTTCTAATATTTTAATCTTATTTTAATATTTTTCAATTTAACTACTTTCTTGAGTTTGCAATCTTTAGTTTTTAGAAAATAAATTCCCGGCTTGGCTTGACTGCCTTTTGAATTTCTGCCATCCCATTTATGGTTCGTTTCGGCAATTAATCTTCCAGTAAGGTCATAAATTTTTGTTCCTGAGCAACCTTCAATTGTTAACACATTCATAAAGGGATTTGGGAAAACCTTAATCTTATTTAAGCGAACAACTTTCTCTTTTTCATAACAACCAACATATATACCACCTGCTTCTCTGTATCGTTCCACGAATTCCTGCAGAAACTGATTTGCTATTTCGTTACTATGAATGATGAGTGTATTTTCATCATTATGTAATTCTCCATTGTTAGACCAGTTCTGTGACCCGGTTACGACAACCGGCTCTGAATTTAAATCGGAATCTATAAGCATATATTTGTGGTGCAGGAGTTCAGGTCCCCAGGCTGACGAGACAGAATCCGAAAAAACCGGAGCGGGTGGACTCCATGGATTATTGCTGGATGGGTCTCCTGTTATGTCCCGGCTTTTGCTGTAATAGCCAAGCCAATCTCCTTCGTCGAAAACACCCTTTACTAAAACGCCCGAATCCCACTTAGTTTTCATTGCATTGCATACATCCTGTCTGGTAAAAGCCAAAATACAGAAATATATCGATGAATCTGCAGTGTCAATGGAATTACGGATTTCATCAGTCGAGTGGTCTGATGGGGAAAAATAGAGTTCAACAGGGACAGAATCTATCAGGAAATTGTGTTCCGTATTATCCGTTTTCAAATAGGAGAACTTTGAGTTTAATGAATCTGGGATGTTTGTGTTGCTTCCCCACATTTCCTGGAATTCGAGTGTATAGGCGCGAGAAATTTCACTATGTTGGATTTCGATTGCATTATTCGCATTCGACTCCGTCCCATAGTCGGTAATATTATACGAGCCTGTCCAGATCCAATCGTCATTTACAGAAGATGAGTCTCTGAAATCAAATAAAGCAAATTTGTTATGCATATATCCATCTCCCGAATTGCTTCCAAATGTATCATCGATAACAGGAATACCTGCGCTGATTATATTCTGGACAGCTTGATTATCGATATGGTCATGTTCGGTAATTACACGGACATCGACCCCGCGCAAGTATGCAGATATTAGAGAATCCGTAATGTTCCATTTCCAGATATTGTAGAAACAGAAATCGATAGAATATTGAGCTTCTGTGATTCTGTGTATAAGTTTCTCGTCAAGGTGAGTGAAACCATTTGCCTTTTTGGGATTCGCCAGTGTTGTATCTACGGAGTGCGTGAAATAGATATTGATTTCAGCATAAAGGGATGTGGAAAATGCAGAAATAATTAAGCACAAAGAGATCAGTTTTTTCATTTTCTGTATTATACAGTGGTTGAGAATTTTGTCAAGAATTTTAGATTGATAGTTGACCAAACGAAGCCAATTTTTTATTTGACATACCATCTATTTGATTGTATATAAATAATATGGCTAAGGAATTCAGAAGAAAAATAATGGCGCTTCAACAATCTCGGGCTGGATACAGCAGGTGAAATTACGGATAAAATAATAATACATCCAATCGGAATAATTCACTCGCCTTATAAGAAAAATAAGGATATTCCTATTCAAGGAGCTTTTAAGGACAAAATAGAAGCCTGGATTGAACTGAAAGATAAATATGTTAAAGGTTTAAAAGACTTAGACGAATTTAGTCATGCCATAATAATATACTATTTTCATAAGTCAAAGAGAGAGGAAATAGAAGGAGAGCCATTTCTCGAACAAAATATACATGGAATATTCGCCATAAGAAGTCCTCATCGTCCTAACCATATAGGATTTTCTATTGTAAAAATTGGAAATATAAAAGGAAATAAAATGTATTTCACGGAAGTGGATGTTTTAGATGGGACACCTCTTCTTGATATAAAGCCTTATGTTAAACATTTTGACAGTCGAGAGAATGTTGTTTCTGGCTGGTTAGATAAGCACTTCGATAATGGAAATATTCCAGGTGATACCATTATAAGAGGATAATTCATTTACTGTTTCCCAAAAGATTGGACAAACCTGCAAAAAATACTTGACAATGTCTCTAAATTTGACTAAAATGGTAGGAATTTGAAAGGAGGTTTGATGAACAAGATTTTTTTGATTACCCTGCTATTGGTTCTTATTATGATTATTTCCATTGGTTGTACGAAAGAAACTCATCCAGAACCACCGACTGGTTATAAACGAAATGTGGTTATAGAGATGTTCTCCTATCATGGTTGTCCAAATTGCCCTTTTGCAGAAAAAGCAATTGACAGCGTTTACGCAATTCATGGAGATAGTCTTGTTGTTATCGAATACCATGATACTTTGAATGGAGACACGATAAGTCCCTGTATTGCTTTTGTCAAGAACAGAGAGGGATTATACAATGTGTCCGGATTTCCAACTGCTGTTTTTGATGGACTTATAACTCATACCGGTGGAACAGGTGAGTTGTTTGCTATATACATGAATACGATAGAGGATAGATTTTCAAAGAAATCCAGTCTTAAGGTTGAAACACTTAGTGCAAGTTTTTCAAGTCCTTCATCAATAAGTTACGACATAACCATTTCTTCAGACAATAACCTGTCTGGAAAGCTATTTCTCGTGCTTACTGAAGACGGTGTCGTATTTGGGGGTTCAACCTACAATTTTGTTGCAAAACAGGTTTTTCCCGATGCACAGGGAACTGATTTTTCCATAACAGCGGATAACCCATTCAACACTTCGGGAAGTATCCCACTTTCCTGGAATTCTCTTGGTAATGTATGGCTTAATATTTTCATTCAGAATGCTGATGACAATACGATATACCAGGGTGGCAGTGTTAATCTTGGAAAATCACCTATAAATCCTCCACAGTTTGAACTCACGGTGTTACCCGATACATTTCAGAGTGTACTACCTGGAACAACTGCAACTTTTGATTTCCACATCAAGAATATGAGTGCTTATTGTGATTCCTTTATTGTTACGGGTTCACAGGTTGATACTGTTCCTGGTTGGTGGTGGCAAATGTGTTCAGGAGGATTGTGCCATATGCCTGCTCCTGTTATTACGGATACTTTGGTGATTAGTCCCGAACTAAAAGATAGTTTTGATATAAAGGTGTTTACAAATTCAACCTTAGGAATAGAGAAGATTAATATTCTGGGTGTATCTATGACAGATACAACAGTGATACATCGAATAAATATTTACACAGAAGTACAGTAGAACCTTGCTGTATCACTATTTCTCTTTGGCTTGATATTCAGGTTGATAAACCTTTTGTAAATCCTTATTCTCCAATTCTTTAAGTAGTACTTTTCCTGGATAAATAGAAGATATGCATTAGACTAAAGTTCGTTATCAGGTTCATATTTTTTGTCCCGATATTCAGCCTGCAACGTGGTGTTGCCATCCAATGCAAATAAAGAGAGAATAATAATCGTCTTTTTCGTTTCCCATATTCTGGATATTTTGAGTTTTCCCTTTTTTAATGCAAGACCCCACTTTTTACTGTCATTTACATACGAACTATCTGACCACAGGATTGTGTCCTCTATAGCGTCATCATACTTGCCGCTCAGTGCTTCACTTATTTTGTGTCGAGGTCCAGAAGAATTCCCCAGTTGGGGTCAGGATAATTCCCCAGTTAGGGTCAGAATAATTCCCCACCTGGGGTCAAAAGAATTCCCCAATTGGGGTCAGGATAATTCCCC
>CAYMQB010000038.1:0-30154 GCA_964392665.1 uncultured bacterium
TGGTATTGTTTTTTAAAAAATAACAACATTTCATGACCTTTATGCCCATTGCGAGCAACCAGTGGGAGCGTGGTAATCTCACTACTGACTGAGAGAAAATAAGATTGCTTCTTGAGAAATTATGGAAGAGTACTCGTAATGACACTTTGTAAAACATTTTACTTAATAATTAAACAATGAGTATAAATTGTCCTTTTTATGAAGAGATAACTGTGAGATATTGTAAGGCACTTGCAAAGAGAATAATGATTCCCTCGGATTCTGAGAAGGAAAGATTCTGTATCTGTAAGAAATATAAGGAATGTCCACTTTACCAAGAGTATACAAAGAACAAAATTATATACAAAAAAATAGGTGAAGATAAGAAAGGAGCTACTGATGGAAATAGATCTAAAGAAGGTTGATTATGTGTTAATGAAAAACAGAAGAGATAGGCGTGCTCTGATACCTATCCTTCAAGACATTCAGGAAGAATATAATTGGCTGCCTGAGGAAGTATTTGGGATTATTTCTCGGGAAATTGGGATACCGGTAATGGATATTTACGGGGTTGCTACTTTCTATAGAACCTTCAGTTTGAAGCCAAGAGGGAAACATATTGTTACTGCATGTGTTGGGACCGCCTGTCATGTGAGAGGCGGTCAGAGAATTGTAGAGACACTTTCAAGTGAACTGAGAATTGAACCTGGTGAAACAACCGAAGATATGAAATTTTCCCTTGATACAGTCAATTGTCTTGGTTGCTGTGCAATTGGACCCATCGTGGTAATAGACGGAGAATATTATGGGGGTATGACATCGCAAAAGACACTTGCATTACTCAAAAGGATAGAAATGGGGGAGAAGTGAAAAGAATAAAAACCTCTGAGGATTTACAGAAATTACATAAACACTTGGTGAAAAATAAAGAGGAAAAATTTATTTCCGTATCTTCAGGTACCTGCGGTCAGGCAAGGGGTTCACAGAAGATTATTGATGCATTCGAGAAGGAGGCACAGGGGAAAATTGAAATAAAGGTTACCGGTTGTCACGGGTTTTGTGAAGCTGAACCTAACATAATTATTTATCCACAAGGTATTTTTTATCAACATCTAAAACCTGAAGATGTTGAAAACATCGTTGAGGATACAATAATATTGGGGAGAGTAATAGACAAGCACCTTTACAAAGACCCAGAATCGGGTAAACCTTATACCTATCAGGAAGATATACCATTCTATAAAGTACAGAAAAGAAATCTTTTGGGCAACAATCCTTTTATTGACCCTACAATTATTGATGATTATCTTGCAATGTATGGTTATCTATCACTCGATAAGGCGTTGAAATTAGAACCGGATGAAGTAATAGAAAATATTAAAAATGCAGGTTTACGTGGAAGAGGTGGTGCAGGTTTTCCAACAGGTAAAAAATGGGAGATGGCAAGACAACAGAAGGCGGATGTGAAGTATGTAATATGTAACGCAGACGAAGGTGATCCGGGTGCATATATGGATAGGAGTTTGCTCGAGGGTAATCCACACTCTATTATAGAGGGTATGATAATTGGTGCTTATGCGATTGGAGCAAAAGAGGGTTGGATGTATGTGAGGAACGAGTATCCCCTTGCAGTTAAAAACATCTCCATTGCAATTGAACAAGCAAGGGAGCTCGGGTTTCTGGGTGAAAATATACTTGGTTCAGGATTCAATTTTGATTTGAAAATTGCGCGTGGTTCGGGTGCATTTGTCTGCGGTGAGGAAACTGCTCTTATTCAATCTATCGAAGGTAAGAGGGGTTCACCAAAACAGAGACCACCTTATCCTGTTGAAAAAGGATTGTTTGGTAAACCAACAAATATAAATAATGTTGAAACCTGGGCAAATATCCCGAAAATAATTGATAAAGGAGCAGGATGGTTCTCAAAAATTGGAACTAAAACCAGCAAGGGAACTAAGATATTCTCGCTTGTTGGTAAGGTTAAGAATACAGGATTAGTTGAAGTCCCCATGGGTATGACCTTAGGTGAGGTAATCTTTGATATAGGTGGTGGTATTCCTGATGAAAAGGAGTTCAAAGCAGTTCAAACAGGTGGTCCATCTGGAGGTTGTATCCCCAAAAAACTTATGGATTTACCGGTAGATTATGAATCGCTTACTCAGGCAGGCTCCATAATGGGTTCTGGCGGTATGATAGTAATGGATGAGAACACATGTATGGTTGATATTGCCAGATATTTTCTGAATTTCCTTCAGGATGAGTCCTGTGGAAAGTGTCTCTCCTGCCGAAAGGGCATTCAGAAAATGCTTGAGATAGTCACAGATATTACGAATGGGAAAGGCAAGGAAGAGGACCTCAAAACCCTGGAGGACCTTGCTTATGTGGTAAAAGATGTTTCTATGTGTGGACTTGGTCAAACTGCTCCCAATCCTGTTTTAGGTACACTTCGCTATTTTAGGAATGAGTATTTAGACCATATTAAGAAAAAAAGATGCGTAGCAGGTGTATGTAAGGAAATTGTTTCTTCTCCATGTCAACATACTTGTCCCATCGACACAGAAGCTTCGGTTTATATATCACTGATAGTTAAAGGAAGGTATGAAGAAGCCCTTGGAGTAATTAAGAAGGACAATCCATTTGCATCAGTGCTCTCTCGTGTCTGTAATCATCTCTGTGAAACAAGGTGCCGAGCAGGTGAGGGCGGTGAACCTATTGCTATTCGAAACCTGAAAAGATTCGTTACTGATTATGGATTAAAGAAAGGCATTATGCTTAAGGCAGAGTCTGGAAAGAAGAAAAGAAAAGAGAAAGTGGCAATAATTGGTTCAGGACCTTCAGGACTTACCTGTGGTTTTTATCTTGCTCAGAAAGGATATGGAATTACAGTTTTTGAAAAACTGGACGTGGTGGGTGGTATGCTTTCAGTTGCAATTCCCGCATACAGACTTCCAAGGGATATACTGAATGCAGATATAGAGTATATAAAAAGTGCAGGAGTTGATATCCATACAAATAGTGCGCTTGGTAAGGACTTTTCTTTAGATGACTTGTTTAATGAAGGATACAAAGCAGTATTTGTTGCTACAGGTGCACATAAGTCATTAAAACTGAATATACCCGGGGAGGATTCTCGTGGCATATTATCCAGTATGCATGTCCTTAGTTCTATTAATCTCGGGAAGGGAGTAGAGATTGGTAAGAGAGTAGGCGTAATTGGCGGGGGAAACTCTGCAGTGGATGCGGCACGTGCAGTTTTACGTATAGGGCAAACAGAAAAAGTGACTATTTTCTATAGAAGAACAATTGCGGAGATGCCCGCTTTTAAAGAAGAAGTTCAAACTGCGCTTGACGAAGGAATTGTAATTGAATTTTTAACTTCACCAAAGCGAATTATTTCTGAGGGTGGAAGATTAAAAGCCTGTGAGTTTTTAAGAATGAGATTAGGAGAAGTGGATGAATCAGGCAGAAGAAAACCGTTAACTGTTGACGGTTCAGAATTTACCGCAGAACTTGACACCCTTATCATTGCTATTAGTGAACAGGCAGATACATCATTTGTGGATGAAAAATCTCAACTTAAACTATCTCGATGGGGGACAATTGTTGTAGATGAGGAAACACTTGTTACGAACCGAAAAGGAGTATTTGCAGGAGGAGATGTTGTCACCGGACCCAATACGGTTGTAGATGCTGTGGCTGCGGGAAAGATTGTTGCTGAATCTATTGAGCAATTTCTAACCGGAAAAGAGATAAAAAGAGAGTATAATGTAACAAGACCTTCGGTGTATATCGAACCAGTCGAGCTTACGGAAGAAGAGGCTGCTGAGACAAAACGACCAATAATGCCATCACTCTCTCTTCAGGATAGGAAATCGAATTTTAAGGAGGTTGAAGGGGGATTCAATGAGGAAATGGCAGTAAACGAAGCACGTCGTTGTCTTAGATGCGACCTCGAGACAAAAGATGGTCAGAAATTTTTAGAAAAATTAAAACAAACCTCAGTAGTCGGACAGGAGGTATAGATGCCCAACATAACTATTGATGGAATTGAATTCGAAGCAGAAGAAGGATGGACAGTTCTCGAAGTAGCAAGGTTTTTAGGACTTGAAATTCCCACATTTTGCTATAATGATGGGTTGAGTCCCTGGGGTGGGTGTAGACTCTGTGTTGTGGAGATTGGTGAAGGAGAAAATACTAAACTTGTTTCTTCCTGCACTTATCCTGTTCAGGAAGGTCTTAAGATAAGGACAGCTTCAAAAAAGGTTGTTAATGCGAGAAAGGTGCTTATCGAACTCCTCCTTGCAAGTTGTCCTTTGTCAAAAACAATTCAGGACCTAGCAGCAAAGCTTGGTGTTACAAGAACACGATTTAAACCAGACTGGGAGGACTGTGTTTACTGTGGACTTTGTGTGAGGATATGCGATGAGCAAATGGGTGCAAAGGCAATAGGTTTTGCTGATCGTGGCGGTAAGTTAAAAATCACTACTCCGTTCGATGTAAAATCTGATGTCTGCCGCACGTGCGGTGCCTGTATGTATATCTGTCCAGCCTGCCAGCTTCGCTGTCAGGGTCCAGAACCCCCTGGTGTGGTTTGCGGAGGTTGCTACAACTCTCTTCAGCCAACCTGCACAGATTACTATGATGATTATATGTGTTACGAGGGCTTGAAGGGAGAATGCGGAACCTGTATAAGAGAAGCGCCAGAGGATAAGAGCCAACAGCAAACAGAAAGGAAAAAGAAATGAGAGACATTAAAAAATACGCATATTTAGAAAGTAGTTATGAAGAAATAAAGAAGATGCTTAGTGGATTATATAAAAAGCTTAAGCACGGATAATTTTTATAACTGTAAGCTGTCAGCTGTAAACTGTAAGCTTTTCAAAGAAGGAGGATAAATGTCATATTCAAAACCCAATGCTTCAGCAGCAACATTAACAAAGAATAGGACAGAGGATTCGATTGTTCCTATCAGTGGAATGTGTGCTACCTGTGTTGATGGCTGTATTGGGATGTGTGAAATAGGGAAATCTGCTTATCGTGGGCACGAAGTTATATACCCACAACCCTTTGGAATCATAACCACCGCATCAGAAAAGAACTATCCTGTTGACCTTTCTCACTTTACCATTCTTGGCGGTATCATTGGTGCTCAGGGGATTGAAGCTGATTCCGACAAAGCAATATTCCCGAATGTGAATCTTGAAAGAACACTCTGCCCTAATGCTCCGATGAAGGTGAAACTGCCTTTTGTTATTCCAGGTTTGGGTTCTACGAAAATCGCAAAGATAAACTGGGAAGGACTGGCGATAGGTGCTGCTCTTAGCGGGTTTCCTTTAACAATCGGTGAAAATGTTGGGGCAATGGATCCCGGCTCAAAGTTTAAAGATGGTAAAATCGTTAAAGCACCAGACCTTGAGTGGCGTCTTAAACTTTATAAGGATTGGCAGCAAGATGGTTACGGGGATATTATAGTTCAGGCAAACGTCGAAGATACAAGGCTGGGTGTTCAGGAATACGCAATTAGGAATCTTGGGGTGGAAACAGTCGAACTCAAGTGGGGGCAAGGAGCCAAAGACATCGGCGGAGAGGTTAAGTTTAAAGACCTTGAAAAAGCACAACTACTCTACAAAAGGGGATACGTGGTTTTGCCTGATCCAACCGATGCTAATGTCATCAAAGCATTCAAGCGAGGTGCTTTCAAGGAATTCGAACGTCACTCCCGTATTGGGATGGCAGATGAAGCGGATTTCTTGAAGAGAGTAGAAGAACTCAGGAAGGCTGGAGCAAAGCGCGTATTTCTTAAGACTGGAGCTTATAGACCACAGGATCTTGCAAGGGCACTAAAGTGGTCTTCAAAGGCTAAGATAGATATGCTTACTGTTGATGGGGCAGGAGGTGGAACCGGAATGAGCCCATGGAGAATGATGAACGAATGGGGAGTACCCGGTATAGAACTTTGGTCTCTGCTCCGTCAGTATGCAGAAAAACTTGAGAAGAAGGGTGAATATCTACCTGATTTGGTGCTTGCCGGCGGATACACGCTTGAAGACCACATATTCAAAGGCTTAGCATTGGGAGCACCCTATGTAAAACTCATAGGAATGGCACGTTCTTTCCTTGCTGCCGCTATGGTAGGAAAGACCATTGGAAAAAGAATCGATGAAGGGCAGGTCCCCGTCTATATTGAACGTTTCGGCAATACTAAGGAAGATATTTTTATAACTGCATCTGACCTGAAGAAGAAATTCGGTAAAAAATTCGAGGAAATACCAACAGGTGCATTGGGAGTCTATACATATGCTCATAGACTTGCACAGGGGTTGCGGCAATTCATGACAGGAGCAAGAAAATTCAATCTTGATCTCATCAATCGTAATGACATAGCTGCCCTTACACATGAAGCCGCCGATATCAGCGGAATCGAATACATTATGGATGTTGATAAGGAAGAGTCAGAGAAAGTACTTAATTCCTAAATCGAAAATCTCAGGCAAAAAGCTGCGAATGAAATGCAGGGGCAGGTTTTACACCTGCCCTGTCATTTTTCTTGACAAAGGTCAGAAAAGTTGCTAAGTTATATTTTAGTGTTCTTAAGAAATGTGGTTAAAGGAGGATTCTATGGAAAGAAATTTATTTCAAATTGCTTTATTTACACTTGATTCTGTTGCGCGGAAGATGAAGCTGGATAAAGGTGTTCATACAATTCTCAGACACCCGGAGCGAGAACTGACTGTTTCAATTCCAGTGAGGATGAATGACGGTCACATAGAGGTTTTTACTGGACATAGAGTTCAACATTCAACTTTGAGAGGACCGTGCAAGGGAGGGATACGATACCATCAGGATGTGACTTTGGATGAAATTAAAGCCCTTGCAATGTTGATGACATTGAAATGTGCAGTTGTGGATATCCCCTATGGTGGAGCCAAAGGGGGAGTAAGGTGTAATCCGATGGAAATGTCAAGAGAAGAACTTATACGTCTAACCAGACGTTACACAGTTATGATTATGCCCATTATTGGCGGGAAACGGGATATTCCTGCCCCCGATGTTAATACAAACGCAGAAACAATGGGATGGATAATGGATACAGTCAGTATGTTTGAAGGGCATGCTGTTCTTGACGTTGTTACTGGAAAACCACTTGACTTGGGGGGTTCGCTGGGAAGGAATGAGGCAACGGGAAGAGGCGTGATGATTTCAGCAATGGAACTTCTAAAAAAGCTGAAGCGCAATGTATCGGATATTAGCGTAGCAATTCAGGGGTATGGAAACGTAGGTTCTGTAGCAGCATATCTTCTTGCCGAGCAAGGATGCAACGTAGTTGCAGTAAGCGATGTAACGGGTGGTCTTTACAATCCAGAAGGATTGGACTTAAAAAATATAGATGAACATTGTAAAACATCGGAGCATCACTTCCTCAAAGGTTATAAAAAGAAAGGTACCAATCCTATTTGCAATGAAGAACTGCTTCTTCTAAATATTGATTTACTTGTGCCTGCTGCATTAGAAAACCAGATTACTAAAGATAATGCTCCTCTAATAAAGGCAAAATATATTGTTGAAGGGGCAAACGGACCTACGACAGCAGAGGCAGATAAAATTCTGGTAGAGAAGGGGATTATCGTAGTTCCCGACATATTAGCAAACAGCGGAGGAGTTATAGTCTCTTACTTTGAGTGGGTACAGGGCATCCAGTCGTTTTTCTGGGATTTAGAACAGATTAATTTCCATCTTGAGAAAATAATGGTAAAGGCATTCGATAGTGTGTGGTCTTTAAGTCAGGAGAAAAAGGAGTCTATGAGATGCGCTTCTTTTATGATTGCACTAAAAAGAATAGCCGATGCTATGCACTATCGTGAAATTTTCCCGTAAGAGTCTTAGTTTGTAAGCGATAGTGTTAAATTTCCGTTTCCCCATTTCTCCGACACGTCTATATTCCGATTTTCACTTCATCGGTCTGTAGTCTGCGGTCTTATGTCTGATGTCTTGTACCTTTCCCCGTATCTCCGGTTCACTCTTCTCTCTTCACCGTTTCACGGATTCAACATATTAATCCTAAAGGAGTGGTGTCTGGGAGGAGATTTGACCATAGCAGGATTTATTTATTTTACAAGGTTTTGAACAAGTGGGGGTGGAGTGGTGCCGGGGAGGAGACTTGACCATAGCAGGATTTATTTGTTTTACAAGGCTTTGAACAAGTCTGAAGGTTGGGATGAAGGATGGTTTCGGGGAGGAGACTTGAACGTTGACAGGTTTCCTTCTCTTCAAAACAATGAACAAGTCAATGGGTAGGTTGGATGTGCCGGGGAAGAGACTCGACCCCTTCCAGAGTTATTAACTTTTCAAGTCAGGGAACAAGTTGTTGGGATGAAAGGTGGTGCCGGGGAGGAGACTTGACCATAGCAGGATTTATTTGTTTTACAAGGCTTTGAACAAGTCTGAAGGTTGGGATGAAAGGTGGTGCCGGGGAGGAGACTTGACCATAGCAGGATTTATTTGTTTTACAAGGCTTTGAACAAGTCTGAAGGTTGGGATGAAAGGTGGTGCCGGGGAGGAGACTTGAACTCCTACAGGTTGCCCCACATGGCCCTCAACCATGCGCGTCTACCAGTTCCGCCACCCCGGCATTACTTACGTGAAAACTTATAGATTAAGAATGGTAGATTGTCAACAATTTTTTTTTGAGAGTTTCCGATATTTTTCACTAAAAGTTTATGGATAAAACACAAAAAGCCTCATTGGGAACGCTCACAAAATATAGTGAGAATGTTATTTTTTTCTTGAAAATCCTTTCAGATTTTGTTATAATTATTGCGTTGAAGGAGTAGCGAACCTCGTTTAACTCAATTAGATAGTTTCTTATCTAACAGGGTAGAAGGGGAGGAAGTTGTGGTATTGCAACGGATTGTCTTGTAGAAAGTTCAAGGGAGAACAGTTAGAGCATCGTGCCATAAAACGAGTATTGGAGAGTTGTCTGTTTCTTAATTGATTGGAGTTTTGAATGCGAAAAGAGAACGATATTATTATCATTGGTGGAGGAATTATCGGAGGAAGCATACTTTTTAACCTTCTGAACGATGGTTTCAAAGGCAAAATTGCTGTTTTCGAAAAAAAGGATGCACTTGCAGATGAGTCAACGGCACTTTCGGCAGGTGCGTTCAGGAACATCTGGTCAACGGTTGTTAATATGAAATTAACTTCGTACAGTATTGAAAAATTTAAGAGTTTCAAGCAGGATACCGGTGTTTCAATCGGATTCGAACAAAGAGGTTATTTGTTCACCTATTACGAGAAAGAATGGAAAACAATTGTAGATTTCAGAAAATTTTGGGTGGACAGCGATGTCAATACGGAACTCCTTAATCCAGAGGGAATTGTAAAAAAGGTTCCTGGATACAAGCCGGGTATTGACCATCTTGATAAGGAGATAGTCGAAATGCTTGAGATTAAGGAAATAGCAGGAGGATTGTTTGGACCGGATTGCGGAACATTCAATCCCACATCTTGTGCAATTGCATATTTTGAAAAATCACTGGAAAGATTTCCAGAAGTCGTTGAGATAAATAAATGTAAAGAAGTGAAGAAAATATCTATAAAGAACAATAGAGTAGAGGGTGTTGTTCTCGACAATGATGATTTGATCGCTTCAGAAAAGGTGATTCTTGCTGCAGGCGCATTCTCACATGACCTTCTTGAAAGGTCTGACATTACTGGAGAGCAAAATATACCCGTAATACCGGTAAAGAGAATGCTTTTTCTCGTCAACAATCCCCCAATTGAAGGATTCAAGAATATCCCAATGGTTATTATTGATAATGGAGTTTATTTTCATCCTGAAGCAGAGGATTTGCTTGTAGGAAGAGCAAAGAAAGAGCAGAAACCAGGTTATGATTACAAAATGGAGAAGGATTATTATGTAGATATAATGAATACATATATGCAAGCAAGAATACCGGGAATGGAGTATTGTAGAATAAAAAATGGATGGGGTGGATTGTATGCCATAAATACCGAAGATGAAAATGCTATTATCGGTGAACATCCCACAATAGAGAATCTAATAATGGCGGCTGGATTCAGTGGACACGGCGTAATGGAATCGCCTGCAATAGGGAAAAGCATTTCAGAAAAAATACTAAAGGGGGCATATGTATCAATCCCAGAGGTCGAATCACTGGAGTTTACGCGATTTAAGCAAAGAAAACTATTAAAAGAAACAATCGTCATATAGGGGAAATTATGGAAATAAAGAATTATATTGAGGAAATAGTAACAAGGATTGCCGATGAACTGATTTCAAAAGAAAGAGGTTTCTGTAAATGTGAGCAATGCAGGATGGATGTGATAACCTTTGCCTTAAATCACGTGAAGCCAAAATATGCAACAAACGTAAAGGGACATGCACTCACCGAAGTAGATATTGCAAGCGAACAAATCCAGGCAGAGATTACGGTACATGTTCTTGACGCAATCGAGCAAGTCAAAAGGCATCCTAATCATTAGATTTCCCTTGACTTTTTCCAGGATTTATGTATAGTGTGTCTGGTTTTTACATTTAACTGAGAACGAAGGAGGGACAGTGTATAAGAAAGGATTAGTTCGACTTCTAAATGTCATAATTATACTTGCAATGATTCTCTTGGTCTACATGATAGTTTATCCAAACTACAAAAGTATTGCGAAGGGTAACAAAATCGAAGATGTAAAAACAAATATGTACAGGCTTCAGGTTGCAATAGAGAATTATGCTGCATTTAACAACGGAAGATATCCGATACTATTGAAGGATTTCAGAGAATTTATCGATAAGGGCAGTTTGCCTGAGAACCCTTACACTCAGGTGTCAATGACTGACGATGAAGTAATAAAGCACATCTATGACGACCCAGTTGCATATGAGAATAAAGACATCGATGGTCCAAATGCAGAATTAAAGGGAGAACCGGGTTCGATTTTTTATGCAATATATCGCTCTCCCGGAGATTCCACTTTCGTTGTTCACTATTCGATTATAGGAATTGCATATGATGGAAAACCAATAATCTATGTCGACCCAGGGCAAAAAAAGCACATCTTCCTACTATATGAATAGACAACAGTTATTGCGGTAAACCTCTCCATACAACCTGAAAAGGGCCGTTTACTTATCGATTAAAGTATGAAAAAAAGCACCTCTTATTCTGACAATTTACTCAGCAAAATCAATAAAAAAAGTGCAAGAATTGGCATCGTAGGCATGGGATATGTTGGGCTACCCCTTGCTGTGGAATTTGCAGAAGCTGGATTTTTGATACTTGGTGTTGATTTTTCCAAGCAGAAAATTGAAAATTTAAAAAAGGGCAAAAGTTATATAACCGATGTTAAAGATGATCAAGTTCATAAATATGTTGTGTTGAATAAACGAATAAAGGTTTCAACTTCATATGAAATTCTCAAAAAAGCAGACGCAGTATGTATCACTGTTCCCACACCTTTAAAAAAAACCAAGGACCCTGATATATCATTTATAGCATCAGCTATGACAGAGCTCAAGAAGGTTTTTCATCCTGGAGTTCTGGTAGTTCTTGAAAGCACAACATATCCCGGGACAACAAGAGAACTCATTGTTGCCGAGATTGAAAAATTGGGATATGTTTGTGGCAAGGATTTTTTTGCAGCTTATTCTCCCGAAAGAGTGGATCCTGGTAATCCACTTTTTGTTACCAGGAATATTCCAAAAGTGTTGGGTGGGGTAACAAAAACCTGTGGTAAAATTGCACTCGCGTTATACTCTTCGTTTCTTGAGCACATTCATTTGGTTAATACTGTTGAAGAAGCAGAAATGTCGAAACTCTTAGAAAACACTTTCAGGTCTGTGAACATTGGTCTTGTGAACGAGATGACAATTATGTGCGACAGAATGGGAATCGATATCTGGAATGTTATTAGTGCGGCTTCGACAAAACCTTTTGGCTTCATGCCTTTCTACCCCGGTCCTGGTATTGGTGGTCACTGCATCCCTCTGGATCCTTTATATTTGTCTTACAGAGCAAAGATGTACAACTTCTATAACAGGTTCATTGAACTTGCTACAGACATCAACGGCAATATGCCGAGATTCGTCCTTAATAAAGTTTGCGAACTTCTGAACAAGGCAAAAAAACCGATAAATGGCTCAAAAATACTTCTTTTGGGTATTGCCTACAAAGCTGATGTAAATGACTTGAGAGAATCACCCAGTCTCGAGGTATACAAACTCTTGCGAACAGAGAACGCTAAAGTAGACTATTATGATCCGTTAATCCGGGAATTCTCAGAAGGAGGAAGAAAAATTAGATCAATCTCCCTAAAGCCAGAGATTGTAAGAAAATATGACTGTGTTGTCGTAATCACAGCTCATAAAGATATAGATTATGATCTTGTACTTAAAAATGCGAAGTTGATCTTCGATACAAGAAATGTATACAAAGACGTTGATTCCCGAAAAGTAACGAAACTATAATATTATTCTCCCTTAACTTTCCCTATAAATTATCTTGAAGAATAGTTGACAAGTCAAAAATTTTGTGATATATATAAGTCTATTATTGAGATGCAAGGATGCAGCGCATTTCAATAATGCCACCGTAGCTCAGAGGCAGAGCAGGGGTTTTGTAAACCTCTGGTCGGGGGTTCGATTCCCTCCGGTGGCTTTAGGCTCTTTGATTTAAGCAAGAAAATAGATGCGAAATTGAGAAATTAGAACTTGGGGAATTTACATACCTTATGGACTCTTTAATATAGATTTTGCTATTTCCGTAATTCCCATTTTCAAATTTCGTATTCATTTGCACTTTGGAGAGGTACCCGAGTGGTCAAAGGGGGCAGACTGTAAATCTGTTGGCGCAGCCTTCGGAGGTTCAAATCCTCCCCTCTCCACTTTTGCGGGAGTAGCTCAGCTGGTAGAGCATTGGCCTTCCAAGCCGAGTGTCGCGGGTCCGAGTCCCGTCTCCCGCTTTTTTGTTTCACCGCAGAGCCACGGAGTACATAGAGGACAATACCGTGATCTCCAGCAAGACAATTCAAACAGTGAGCCAAAGAGGATTTTCGGGATCAGGAAGTCCTTCATACATAAACAAAGTGGATGCGCAAATGAGTGATTGAAAACATGTGCGGACCTGAACATATATTTATAATTGGAGAATTAACGGAAAAATTGTGAACTTTTATACTTGATTTTCTGATTTATTTAGTGTAGAATGAGAAGATAAATGATGAATATAAGCAAAACAAAAGTGCTTTGGTTTGCTATGAGGGAAAAATGAAAAGAGATAGAGTTCTGTCAGTAAATATTGAAGATGAAGTGAAAAGTTCATATATAGATTATGCTATGAGTGTTATTGTGAGCAGGGCACTTCCCGATATCAGAGATGGCTTAAAACCTGTACACAGGAGAATACTTTTCGCTATGAAAGAACTTGGTCTGGTGCATTCAAAACCATTCAAGAAATGTGCAACGGTTGTTGGTGATGTTCTTGGGAAATACCATCCCCACGGTGATGCAGCAGTTTATGATTCATTAGTTAGAATGGTTCAGGATTTTTCCTTAAGATATCCTCTGATCCAAGGTCAAGGAAATTTTGGTTCGATTGATGGAGATGAAGCAGCTGCATACAGATACACGGAAGCCCGGTTATCACAAATTGCAGAAGAAATGCTTTCCGATATTGACAAAGATACCGTTGATTTTGTTGCAAACTTTGATGAGAGATTAAAAGAACCGCTGGTTTTACCCTCAAAATTTCCTAATCTCCTGGTAAACGGATCTTCGGGTATTGCGGTTGGTATGGCTACGAATATTCCACCACATAATCTTGGCGAAATTGTAGATGCGCTGAAAGCTTTGATTGATAATCCTTCTCTGAGTTCCAGGGACATAATGAAATATGTGAAGGGTCCGGATTTCCCAACGGGAGGAATGATTTTAGGACGAGGGGGCATATTTGATGCATATACCACAGGTACAGGCAAGATAACAGTTCAGGGTAGAACGCATTTCGAAACACTTAAAAATGGCAAGGAACAAATAATCATTACCGAAATTCCTTACCAGGTGAATAAAGTGACGCTAATTCAAAACATCATTGATCATGCAAAATCAAAGAAGATAACGGGTATACAGGACTTAAGGGATGAATCGGACAGAAGCGGTATGAGAATCGTAATCGAACTAAAAAGGGATGCTCAAAAAGAAATTACTATAAATCAGCTTGTTAAACACACGAAATTGAGACAGACCTACGGTGCTATTCTTTTGTCCCTACGTAATAATGTCCCCAAAGTACTCCCACTGAAGGATTTTTTGCAGGAGTACATCAACCATAGAAAGATCGTTATCGAGCGTAAAACAAAATATGAACTTGAGAAATCGGAAGCAAGAGCTCATATTCTTGAAGGATTTAAGAAAGCGCTGGAGCATATTGATGAAATAATAGAAATTATTAAGAAATCGAAAGATACGCAGGAAGCGAAATCAAGACTTATCGATAAGTTCGAATTTACGGAAATACAAGCGCAGGCGATACTGGATATGAAGCTTGGACGTTTGACCGGCCTGGAGAGGAAAAAGATCGATGAAGAATACCTCGAGCTGATAAAAAAAATAACAAGGTATAAATCGATGCTTTCCTCGCCAAAGGAGATTCTGGAAATTATAAAGCAAGAACTGGATGATATGAAGAAACGCTTCAGCGACGAAAGACGAACAGATATTATGGAAAGCGAGCAAGAGGAGATTGAGCTCGAGGACCTTATTGTGGAAGAAGATGTGGTTGTTACTGTAACACGAACAGGATATATTAAAAGGCTCTCTTTGTCAAATTACAGAAAACAGGGCAGAGGAGGTAAGGGAGTAATCGGGGTAACAACAAAAGAAACCGATATCGTCGAGCACATCTTCGTATCATCAACACATAACTATCTTCTTATTTTTACAAACAAAGGCAGAGCTTACTGGCTTAAAGTTTATGCGATTCCTGAAGGAGGGAGAACTGCTAAGGGGCGCTCTATTGCCAACCTTGTTTTAATGACAAAGGATGAAGCTATCTCAGCTATCCTTCCTGTTAGAGATTTTAACGAATCCCTGTTTATTTTTGTTGTCACAAAGAAAGGTATTGTCAAGAGATCTAACCTGGGAGCATTCTCGAAACCTAGAAAAGGTGGAATAATTGCCTCGACTCTTATGGAAAACGATAATATTGTAGATGTCAAGCTTACAAAAGGAAACGAGGAAATTCTTATCGTGACATCCAAGGGAAGTGGAATACGTTTTGAAGAAAAGGAAATAAGGGTTATGGGAAGAAGTGCAAGAGGTGTCCGAGGGATAACTTTGGCGGATAACGACTGGGTTGTCGGTGTCGAAGTTGCCAGAAGAGAAGCAACGCTTCTCTGTGCTTCAGAAAAAGGTTTTGGGAAAAGAACGAGCATTTCGGAGTTCAGGAGTATACATAGAGGTGGAAAGGGCGTAATTGCTATGAAAGTAGCAGATAAAACAGGCAGATTAATTGGCGCAATGGAAGTTACCACCGATGATGGAGTTTTACTTATTACGATCAGCGGACAAATTATAAGGATAGCGGCAGGTTCCATATCAAAATTCGGACGAAATGCGATGGGAGTTAAGTTAATAAATATTGGAAAAGATGACAAACTTGTAGATATCACACTTGATAGAGGCAGTTAGTGTGGAAATGTGGATAAGTTATACAGTATTCTATATGTGTAACCAACTGAAATACAAAAGCTTACAAAGTTTACATAATAGTCTTATCCACCTATAAAAGCTAAGTTAAGCAATATAGAAACTTTGATTTTTCCACAGTTTTTCACAATATTATAATAATGTGTGGACAATTACAGGGAGAAAATTGAAGAAAATTAAGAATGATGTAAAGATAGTAGAAGAACTTAAATCTGCAAAAGAAAAAATTGAGACAGAAATCTCAAAGATTATTATCGGTCAGGAGAGAGTAATAGAAGAACTCTTGATTGCATTAATCTCGGGAGGTCATTGTTTAATTATCGGGGTACCAGGACTTGCTAAAACACTCCTTGTTAATACTCTATCGAAAGTGCTTTCGCTGAAATTCAATAGAATACAATTCACCCCCGACCTTATGCCATCTGACATCACAGGAACAGATATACTCGAAACACAAGTGGAAGACAAGAAAAGACAGTTTAGGTTCATAAAGGGACCTATCTTTGCAAATATCGTCCTCGCTGACGAGATAAATAGAACTCCGCCCAAAACTCAAGCAGCTCTCTTGCAGGCTATGCAAGAATATAAAGTAACTGCAGGTGGAGTAACCTATACATTGGAAAAACCTTTTTTCGTCCTTGCAACCCAAAACCCGATTGAACAAGAAGGCACATATCCGCTACCTGAAGCACAACTTGATAGATTTATGTTCAATATTCTTATAGATTACCCCCAGGAGAAGGATGAACTGGAAATCGCAAAAACATCACCTGGTCTTATGCGCGAAGACTTGAATCGAGTTCTCGATAGCAAAACTATACTTGAATTACAGGAACTCACAAGAAGAGTTCCTGTGAGCGACTCATTACTTCAGTATGCGGTGCGACTTACCTCTATGTCGAGGCCAAACTTTAAGCATTCACCTGAATTTGTCAAGGAATGGGTTAGTTGGGGGGCAAGTCCACGAGCAACACAGTATCTTGTTCTTGCAGCAAAAACGAATGCTGTTCTTGATGGCAGATATACACCTGGCAAGGAGGATATTCGCAAGGTAGCTTTCCCTGTGCTTCGTCACAGAATAATAACGAATTTCAATGCCGAAGCGGAAGGTATTAAAAGCGACAGAGTAGTTAGCCTACTTCTCGAAAAAATGAAAGAATAGGTTTTTAAAACAAACTTGGATAAGAAAAACAGAAAACTCCACATTAAAAGGACAGCACAGATAGGAGTCTTTACTGCAGTTTCAGTATCTCTCGGATATATTCTTTTTTTTATACCCAATGTGGAACTAATTTCATCTTCAATTTTTGCTTCTGGTTGGATTTTTGGTCCTTATGTCGGAGTATTCGTTGGAGGGCTTTCGTTCGCAATCTTTGCACTTTTCAATCCACTTGGAGCCTCACTTCCTCCCCTATTTGCTGCGCAGATAATTGGAGGGATATTAATGGGGACCGCAGGAGCATATCTAAAAAACATTCTGTTAAACCTGCCAATTTTCTTACAAATAACATTCTTTGCTTTGGCTGGTGCAATTCTAACTTTCGCCTACGATGTATTGACGAATATCGGCGGATTTATTGCGTTTACAACAGAAAAGACCTTTCTTGCCTATCTGGCAACCGGAATAGTTTTCAGTTTTATGCATATCGTTTCCAACATAGTAATCTTCTGCATTGTCCTACTTCCGACCTTAAAAAGAATTGAAATTCTCGCGAAAAAATGGTTGTTATAATGATGTCATAATTATGAATACCGAAAAAAGACCATCCTGGGATGAATACTTCATGGAAATAACAAATCTTGTTGCTACAAGAGCGACTTGCTTGAGGCGAAAAGTTGGCGCAATACTTGTGAAAGACAGACGAATACTTGCTACGGGTTACAACGGTCCGCCAAAAGGTGTACCTCACTGCGATGAATTAGGAGGTTGCTTGAGAGAAAAGTTGGGGATTCCGAGCGGGGAAAGGCAAGAACTTTCAAGAGCGGTTCATGCAGAGCAGAACGCAATAATCCAGGCAGCAAAAATGGGCACAAATATCGATGGTTCAACATTATACGTTACGAACCATCCCTGTTTTATATGTGCTAAAATGCTTATAAATGCAGGTGTGAAGAAAATTGTTTTTAGAGAAGGTTATCCAGATAAGTATGCCGAAAAAATCTTAGAAGAAGCTAACATAGAAGTTATAAGGTTCAATCCAAAGAAGGTTTAAACCAATTTATAAAACAGACCTTTTACATAGAGACCCAATCTCTGTCTTTGGTTTTCCAGACACAATTCCTTGAAATCGATGCAATTCTCAATCGATAAATATTCCATTTTTTCATACATAGCTGAATTTACTTACCGATTTTTTCAGTGTCAAAAAAGATAACTTCATTTGAGACCCACTTATTGATTCATTTCTCAAAAGGAACGTTGCAAAAGACGGATGTAAAGCTGAGTAAGAGTAAAAAAATAGTTGCATTTCCAACTAATTCATGTTAAACAAAAAATTGATGTTAGAAAAAAAGTGAACGAGAAATTAGGAAGCATTAAGTCATCGATAGGGGAATATATTTCTATACTGTATAGATATTTTCGGAAGTATCTTGATAGGTAACTTAAACCATGCAAAATAGGTAGCCGACAATTTCTAATACAAAAGCATTGTCTCATAAAGATGAAATCAGACATAAAGAAATAGCAGATTTTCTCAGTTTGGAAAAGGGAGCGACAGCAAAAAGTATCCTTAAGTACGGTTGAAGAGGATTACATAAAAATAGAAAGAGACCGTTCCTATAAGATAGCTATATCAAGTCTGTCTGACAAAAAAGGGATCGAAGATGACAGAAAATGCTAAAAACTTCCTGGTAAAAAAATAGGATGGTATTTCAATGGGAATTAGGGATAAGGCAATCCTAACACGAGGAAACATTCCGAGAACACTAACGAAATTAAGCCTTCAGATGTGGATTGGCATTCTTGCAATGAGTGTCTTCAATCTCGTCGACACATTTTTCATAGGACATCTTGGCGCTAAGGAACTCGCAGCAATGGGATTCACATTTCCTGTTGTTCTTATCATTCACAGTATTGCACTCGGTCTTGGAATAGGAGCTGCAGCCGTTATATCCAGAGCTATTGGGGAAGGCAACGAATATAGAATGAAACGGCTGACAACGGATGCTATTTTTCTATCGTTCATAATAGTAACTGTATTCGTTATTGCTGGTTCATTGACAATAGACCCACTTTTCAGAATGCTTGGAGCAGAACCCGAGATTGTCAAATTGATAAAATCGTATATGCGGATATGGTATATCGGGGTTCCTTTTGTAGTCATCCCTATGGTGGGGAATAACGCCATAAGGGCAACAGGAGATACGAAGACGCCAAGTATCATAATGCTCACAGGTGTTTGCATAAATGCGATTCTGGACCCGCTTCTAATTTTCGGTTTTGGACCATTCCCGAGAATGGAATTGGCTGGAGCAGCAATAACAACGGTCTTTTCAAGATCGGTTACCCTAATTATGGCACTGCTGATATTAATAAGAAGAGAAAAAATGATTACTTTCAGAATTCCCGGAGCAAGGGAAGTTCTAGCTTCCTGGAGAAGTATACTTTACATTAGTCTTCCCGCGGCAGGAACGAACTTAATAACACCTTTAACTGCAGCCGTGATAACAAGGTTAATTGCTGCGTATGGGGCTGTGACAGTAGCTGGATTTGGTGTTGCTTTGAGAATCGAGATGTTCTCACTTTCCATCATTGGCGCTTTATCTTCCGTTCTCACGCCATTCGTTGGGCAAAATTTGGGAGCAAGACAAAATATGAGAATAAAAGAGGGGGTGAAATTTAGCTATCTTTTTTCTCTCCTGTGGGGCGCCTTTATATTTATACTTTTCCTGTTTCTATCAAAACACATAGCAATGCTCTTCAACAAGAATCCTTTGGTTGTTTCAACAACCTCTTTATATATGGTAGTTGTTTCGATAAGTTACGGATTTTTGGGAATTGTAATGCTTTCTGCATCCACGTTCAATGCATTGAACAAACCTCTTAGTGCAGCCGGCCTTATGATTATAAGAATGTTCGTTTTTTATGTTCCACTCGCGTTTTTAGGTTCTTTATACTTTGGGATAAGCGGTATTTTTTTCGCTGCAGCAGTAGCCAATACCCTCGGAGCAATTCTTGGTTTTCTCTGGCTAAGAAAAGGACTAGAGCACTAGGGGGCAGGCGTTCGATTGTTCGATTTTAAAACATGATGAACTGCTGACGGTGACATATTTAGAACTCTAGCGATTTCTCTTATCCATATATCATATTCGTCATGCAAAAGCCTAATTGCTTCGTGACGAAGTTCTTTTTGCTCTCTTCCCTTCGGATTCTTGAGCTCATTAATAGACATTCCCAAACGGGTAGTTAATAGCTCCAAAGTCTTTTCTTTGTCATATCCAGAATCATGAAACCTCTCGGATTTTAACAACACACTTTTAGCAAATTCCTTTCCACCCACAATGGATTTCGGTAATATCTGAATTTTCTTCCAGTTAACGGGTCCGGCAATTTGACTATCCGCAAATTTCCTGTATTCAGTATAACAATCAGAATCTCTCCTCCCAAACTGCAACAAGATTATCTCGGTTTTCAGGAATGTGTTTCTTTCCATGCCAATATAATGGCGGTAACTGGTCCAGGGATAGTTTTCTGGTCTCTCGACCAATCCAGCTTCAACTGCTTGCCTGTGTATATATCGTGAAAGCCAAATACCATAGTTATTAGCGTCAACTACTTTGTTTTGAAATCTTTTCTCAAAGACATGACCAAGGCGATTGCGAATTTTGTTGAAAATCTGCGCGTAAGTTCCATGCAATACATTAATGAACTCGGATATTTTCCCATATTGATCATAAAGAAACAAATGCACATGCCATTCCATAAGAGCATATGCAATCACATGAATATTATAGCGCATGCTATACTTCGAAAGATAATCAAGATACCGCTGGTAATCGCAAGGCCCCTTGAAGATAGGGTGTCTGTCATTTCCGCGATCATATATGTGGTGATATAAACCTGGTCCTTTTAATCGAGGTCTTTTTGCCATATAGCATTATATAACTCTATGCGTAAATGTCAAGTAAAATCGAACAATCGAACGCCTGCCCCCATTCCCCTTTCCGCAAATTCAGTGGAGCAGATATGCTAATATTTCAATCGTAGGATAGGCGTGTCTGTTCGTCCGCTAAAGTTGGTTGGATAAATTCCTTCCATTGAGGATTATCCCATGTTTTCAATCTGGAATGCACAATATAATACTTCTGAGGAATTGGATGTGTACCAATAACTATGCTAATGCCATAGTTCTGTTCAATGAATTCACGGAAATGTGCGATATAAGGACAGGGTGGGTAGCCAACGACGAAACCCGTGGCAAAATGAATTACGGTTGCTCCATTTTTCTTCATCTCCTCAGGGGCATATTCTATATTGCTCCCCGGGCAACCATCACAGGTTGTATATCCAACTATTTCGACATCCTTGCCTCTATATATGTCGAAGGCACCTTCCCTTTTTCTAAGTGCTTTTAAGCACTTTCCACCAGCGCAGGTGTGATAGCGGTCGCAAATGATTATTCCGATCTTAATTTTTTCTACCATTTTTTCCTCCAGTGAAAATCCTAGTTCATTCTATACCAGGGTTCTGCTGCGAAGTCAGAGAGAAAAATCTTTTTGTCTTCCTCATTCTTTATCTTTGCTCCGAATTCTTGTGCCAATTTATAATACTTCTCGCATACGGATTTTTTTCCCGCACATGCATATGCCCTTGCAACTCCCTCATAAGAGTAGGCAAGGTCGAAATCCAGAAGTGTTTGGCTTTCCGTAAGTTGCATACACTTAATTGCATGATAAAGGGCTGGTTCTGCTCGGTTTAATATTGAATAAACATGAGAAATCAACCATTCCCCTCTCTGGAGGTTAATGGGTTTACCTATTACACCCCAGTGATAACAAGATGAATGAGCAGCATGAATCATTTTTTCATTCTCTTCGTTAGTCCTCTCATTCTTCTCAAGCAAACCCCATACAAGATTATTCAATTCAACAGCGAATTTTTTATGACAAGTTTCCGTAGAGTACTTTTTTTCCTCAGGCATTCTGCCTCCTTTTTTAAGGGTGAATTAGCGAGATCTTCTCCAGAGCAATAGATACTAGTAGAAGTTTTGTCAGTTAAGAAAAAAATCGTTAAAATCTTTACAGGCTCAGGATTATCCATTTCTCTTTCAGTTTATTGGTTACTTAAGGGGAGAATTGTTGTCCCTTTCCTTTAAATGTTCGGGAAATTGCTTCAGGTTTTCAGCGATTTCCATTAACTTATTGTCAATCATATAGTTAATCGTGTGTTTGGGGAATGTACCATCTTGTTTCCTCATACCTGCCCGAACACCCGTTAGAATTTCTATTCCCTGATCTACGGAAACAATGGGATAGATATGAAATTTGCTTGACTTCACGGCATCCAGAACCTCATCTCTTAGCATCAAGTTTTGGACATTACTTGCGGGAATGAGAACTCCCTGTTTTCCCGAAAGTCCATCGATCTTGCAGATTTCAAAAAATCCTTCAATTTTCTCATTAACCCCACCAATTGCTTGAACCTCGCCTTTCTGGTTTATGGAGCCTGTAACTGCTAATGCCTGCTTTATTGGCAATCCGGATAAACTCGAGAGAAGCGCATAAAGTTCTGTGCTTGATGCACTGTCACCGTCTATACCACCATAGCTCTGTTCGAAGACAATGCGGGCAGTAAGAGATAGTGGTTTGTTTTGGGCATACTTAGCTGTAAGGTAACCGCTTAGTATCATAACACCTTTTGAATGAATAGGACCACCCAATTTAACTTCTCTCTCAATATCAATGATACCTTTTTTGCCCATGCCGAAGGTGACCGTTAAACGAGATGGTCTTCCAAAGGAAATGTCGCCCATACTTATTACGGACAACCCGTTAACCTGTCCTACAATTTCACTTTTTGTATCTATAAGATAGAGACCATGTTCTATCATTTCCTGGGTTTTTTCCTGTATGAGATTAGAACGGTAAGTTTTCTCTTCAATAGCTCTCTTTATGTGTGATGCCTTTGTATATTTGGATTTTGCCTGAGTTGCGTATAAGTTAGCTTCCCTCATAATATCACCAATGTCAGCAAATTTGGTTGAAAGCTTGTTTTGGTTTTCAGCCAATCTCGAACCATAGTCTATAATTCTACTCACCGCAGATGCATCAAAATGTTTAAGTCCTTCCTTTGTGCAAAAGGTGCAGATAAAACCTACATACTTTTTCTCATTTTCTGCATTTCTTTGCATGCTTGTATCGAATTCCGCTTTAACTTTGAACAATTCCTTAAACTCCATAACCCTTGTATAAAGAAGGTGATACAGCAAAGGGTTTCCAATTAGCACAACCTTAACACTCAGAGGAACAGGTTCGGGTCTCAATCCCTTTGTTGTTATAAAACCCAAACGTTCTCCCGCTTCTTCTATTGTGATCTGTGAATTCATTAAAGCTCTCTTGATGCCTTCCCAGGAAAACATATTCTGAAGCAGCTCCTCGGCTGTGAGAACCAGAAAACCTCCGTTGGCTTTATGTAAAGAGCCTCCATGTATCATTGTGAAATCAGTCGAGAGAATCCCCATCCTGGATTCTTTTTCAATTCGTCCAAAAAGATTCTGAAATGTTGGGTTGTGCTCTATAATAACTGGTGCCCCTTTCAAATCCGAATTATCGACGATTACATTTACTGCGAATTTTTTGAAATCAGTTTCATTTGACCTTGGATCTTGACTTGTATCCTTGGAGTCTTTAAGAAATTGCGAAATGTTATCCAGAATTTCGTCCTGGACTTCATTTAAGTATGCAGTTACATCTTTGAATTTCGAGAAATTGTCATAGATATCATCAACCAGGTGTTTTATAACAAACAGTGCAACTTCTCTATTCATTTTTTTCAATGCTTCGTTACCTTTCCCTTCCAGCTTTTTTAGTTGTCGCACGGTATTTCTCAGATCTTCTCCTAATTTGTCTTTCTTTCTCTGTACTTTCGTTTTCATTTCAGGTTTCATGGATACAAATTCCTGCTCGCTCACAGGCTTGCCATTTTTAATTGGGATAATTAGCAAACCTGTAGGAGTAGTTTGTAAAACAAAACCTTGTTTGCGCGCTTTTTTGTTGAGCTCTTCATACAGTTTTTTTCTCCGGACTTCATAAGACTTCAACGTTGCGTCCCGCTTTGCAGCATAATTATCACTTTTGAAAGCTTCGGGTAGTAGCCTTGTTGCTTCCTCAATAAGACGAAGCATATCGTTCTTAAATTTTTTTGCTTTTCCCGGTGGTAATTCTATTGCCTTTGGCTCGTAGGGATTACGGAAATTGTTAACGTAACATAGATCAGAAGGAATTCCCTTGTTCTTTGCATAGGTTTCCAGAAAACCCTTGACTGCTGTTTCTCTTCCGGTCCCTGCTCTACCTGCCACATAGATGTTGAAACCCTGTTTTTTCATCTCAAGTCCGAACTTGAGTGCCTTTACCGCTCTTTGTTGCCCGATTATCTCTTTTACTGTGCTTATTTCTCCGGTATTCTTGAAACCCAGGCTTTTTTCGTCACACCTTCTTCTCAATTGTTTTATTGGAAGCTCTTTTTGCACTTAATCCTCCTTGTCATTAAATAAAAATTGCCAGTGTATGCATAATTCTATTATATGATTTTCTGATTGTAACAGCGTGTAATGTTTACGATTTTTCTACCATCAATACCTTTCAGGACTTCTGCCTTCTCATCAGAGTTTAAAAGAGAAAGATATGATTTTGCGGAACCATAAATTATGAGATTTCCCTGTCTTTCAAGCATTTTAGTAAGTGTTTTCTTGTCTTTTGCTAAAATTTTAACTCCTCTTACAAGAATTATGTTATATTTCGACATAGTATTATCCAGGTTCGAGAGTTTTTGACAGATGATACTAACATTTTGCAATTCAAGGCATGATTTAATATGGCGTAGAAAAACACATTTCCTCATATTCGATTCTATCAGGTCGATTTTGTTTTTGGTAAGCATAATAGCAAGGGGAACACCTGGTAATCCATTGCCAGATCCAAGATCCATTAGTTTATCTCCATTGGCAGTGTTCAAGGTGTTCAGTATGGAAAGCGAATCGATGATATGTCTCGTTATAAAATTATTCTGCTGGTTTTTAGAAATCAAATTTATGCTTTTATTCCATTTGAATAGCTCGTTGTAATAGATATAGAATTTTGTCGCCCCATTCTCCTGAATCTTGATGTGATACTTTCTCGTCAAATCCAGTAATGTGTTTATGAATTTTTGTCTATCCATAAAGGAATGTGGAATGTTTCACGTGAAGCAAATCCCGAAGAGAACCATCGTTAGAAAAATATCGTGGTTATGAATTGTAAACACTGTAATACTTGTTATGTTATTATATTTCAGTAACTTAGCTTCAAGTAGTGAGGGTTTCACTGTTATCCGGCATCTTTGAAAATGTATTTGCAACCTTTGCATTGCCATGAGCTTCTCAAATTTTGCATACCACAATTTGGGCAAATCTTGTAAAAACTACTTTCCATAGCCTCGTCCAGATTTACTTCTGATTTCTTTTCTTCTTTCTCCGTTATGTATTGTTTGAACTCGTCTATATCCTCTACTTTCTTGAAATCCTCTAACCTAGGATGATAAACCCAATCTTTGGCTTTAACCTTACCGTCTTGAATAAAAAAGATGAGGTCGGTTTTTGCATATGGACCGCGTACTTCCCCTTGTATTCTGTATTTCCAGTGAAAATCCTCACTTATATACTGCCTCATTCCCTTTATCTTAACGATTTCAATCCACTCATCTGTTTTTGCCATGTAAATCTCATCGTAACATGATATCATACCATTCTGCAATTTCTCAATTAGTTGTTCCTGTGTATATTCTCCCATGGTACTTTGCCCTCTTCTAACTGGTGCTTTTGTACTCATGTTTTCCTCCCTATCATTGTTAAGCTACTGGGAAAAATATTTTCACATTTTTCCATATTTCTTTTCACTGTATCATATTGTCTAATTATACTAAGAATTTTCTCTTTAGTCAACCATTTTTTCTTTCTTCTCCATCAAAAACTCTGCTAAAAATTTAATTGACATTTTTCAGGTTCTAAGATATATTCGATTGTGAGTGAATAACTTCAATGGTTTACCGTTGGAGCAAAAGGAAGATGTGTCAGTTAAAAGTAGGACAAGTCCTAATTAAGCGATTAAAGAAAAGAGACCTGGAGGTAATATGAAAAGTCTGTTATCCGGAAACGAAGCGATAGCAAGAGGGGCTTACGAAGGTGGGTGTCATTTTGCCTCAGCTTATCCAGGGACACCAAGCACGGAAATCCTGGAGAACATAGCGAAATTTAAAGACAGTATCTACTGCGAGTGGTCAACGAACGAAAAAGTTGCTCTGGAGGTTGCAACCGGAGCAAGTTTCGCGGGTGCCAGAACCTTGACTGCAATGAAACATGTTGGTCTGAATGTAGCAGCAGATCCGTTTTTTTCCTTGAGCTACATTGGTGCGACAGGTGGTATAATAATAGTAAGCGCCGATGATCCGGGGATGCACTCATCCCAAAATGAACAGGATAACAGAAATTACGCACGAGCAGCAAAGGTTGCCATGCTTGAACCTTCGGACAGCCAGGAGGCAAAGGAACTAACGATAATAGGTTTTCAGATAAGTGAAGATTTTGACACGCCAGTCCTTCTGCGAATGACCACAAGGTTATGTCATTCAAAGAGCATAGTTGATTTGGGAGAACGCAAGGATATTCCTGTCAAAGGCTATGAAAAAGACATAAAGAAACGATTGGTTCTACCAGCACATGCAAGACTGAGACATACATTTGTTGAAAAACGAGCAAAAAAACTGTCCAAGTTTGCTGACAATTTTGAATATAATAGAATGGAATTAAAAGACACATCAATTGGTATCATTACCAGTGGAATTTCATATCAGTATGCGAAAGAGGTTTTGCCAGACGCTTCCTTTTTGAAACTATCTTTCACCTATCCCTTTCCATTTGAATTGATCGAAGCCTTCAGTAAAAAAGTAAGCAAACTCTATGTGGTAGAAGAAAATGACCCATTTCTGGAAACGGAAATAAAAGCACATGGTATCGATATCGTCGGCAAAAAAATCATTCCGATGACAGGAGAACTTAATCCCTCTATCATAGCCAAAGCATTCGGTAAAAAGAGAACGTCGATTGTGGTAAAGAAAATGCCAGTCCTTCCCCCAAGACCACCTGCCCTTTGTCCAGGGTGTCCCCATACACCTGTGTTTTATGCAATAAACAAACTGAAACTAACCGCAACTGGTGATATAGGATGTTATACCTTAGGAGCGCTTCCACCGCTCGATGCAATGGATACCTGTGTTGAGATGGGTGCGAGTTTGGGAAATGCCTTTGGTATGGAGAAAGTACTGGGAAAGGAATTTAGTAAAAAGCTTGTAGCAGTTATCGGTGATTCCACATTTTTCCACTCAGGCATTACACCTCTCGTCGATATCGTATACAATAAAGGTATAACTACCGTAATCATTCTTGACAACAGGATAACCGCTATGACAGGTCATCAAGAAAATCCGGGTACAGGGAAAACATTAATGGGTGAAGAAACTACGGAAATTAAAATAGAAAATCTTGCAAGAGCATGTGGCGTTAAGAATGTTTTTGTAGTTGACCCTTATAATCTTAAGGAATTCAAAACATTACTAAAAAGAGAGGTTGCAAGAGAGGAGCCGAGTGTAATCGTGGCAAAAAGACCATGCGCTTTGCTTCGTCTACGAAATAAGGAAATTTCACGACCTTTCTATGTAGATGAGGATGCATGCATTGGTTGCAAAATATGTCTTGGTCTTGGTTGTCCAGCAATTAGTATGGAAAACGAAAAGGCTATTATTAGTAAACTCTTCTGCGTTGGCTGTGGTGTCTGCTCACAGATTTGTCCACCGGACGCAATAATTCAAGAACAGTAAGGGAATGAAGGAGTTGAAATGAAAACCAAAACGGTTATGATTTGTGGCGTAGGCGGTCAGGGGATTCTACTTGCGAGCGACCTACTCGCCACAGCTATGATGGATATGAAGATGGATGTGAAAAAGAGTGAGGTACACGGAATGTCCCAGAGGGGTGGAACCGTCGTAAGCAATGTTAAGTTTGGAGAGAAAGTCTTCTCACCTTTGATTGGCAAGGGGAATGTAGATATAATACTTGCTTTCGAAAAACTTGAGGGGTTGAGACATATCGAATTTTTAAAAGAGAACGCTTCCATAATTGTTAATGATTTTGCAATAGACCCACTTCCAGTTGCTTCAGGGTTGGCTACTTATCCAGAGAATATTCTTTCTGTGATTAGGATGAACGTTAAAGACACAACAGTGATTAAAGGTTTTGAAATCGCAGAGAAGGCAGGCAACCCCAAAACTATGAATGTTGCTCTATTAGGCGCTCTTGGAAAGAAACTTAATACGGAGAAGAAAATCTGGTATCATGTAATCGAACAAAGATTACCAGAGAAAACCTGGAAAATAAATAAAAGAGCATTTGAACTTGGTTACGAGTCTTGATTGTTTGTGAAAAATAGTAAGCTATTTCGTTTTGACGTTGTGAGTTAAAAACCGCGTATGTGCAAATTGAAAATGGATTTAGGCACTCTCTTCATTATTCATGGAATTGGAGAGCAGAAACCTGGTTACTCCAAAAAGTGGCAAGATAACATAAACTATTATTTGGTTCCTAATAAACTTCGTTTCGTTGAGATTTACTGGCAGGATATTTTTAGCAAGAAAACACTAAAGAAAAAATCTCTGGAGGAAACAGAACTTTACGATACGCTTTTTCGAATTCTTTCACAGAGAGTATTAAAAGAAAAGTTTGGTGCTATTCACTGGATTAAGGATGTGATTTTGGATTTTGTCAATTATCTTGTGGACAGCGAACTAAGAAACGATATCAAAAACTGCCTTAAAGTTCCGCTTCTAAAAAAGAATTACGAAAAACCTTTTTCAATAATAGCTCATTCCTGGGGGACTGTGATTTCCTACGATGTACTTTTTGATTTCGATCAGGACAGAATAGATTTCTCTCTTGATAAACTCTTCACTTTTGGTTCACCTCTATGGTTGCTTAAGGAAGCAGACGAAATTCTTTCGGTTTTACATTACAAAGGGGCAAAAAAGTTGAACAACATAAACAAGTGGATTAACTCGTATGCAGAAGGTGATCCGATAGGAGGGACACTTAAATCTTTTAGCATTGATAAGGATTTTAGGGTGCCATCTATACCTGGAATAACACCTCATATTTCATACTTCGTCAAAAAGAACAAGTATGTATTAAAAAACACAATTGCAAAATCACTAAATGCAGGTTTATTGAAAAAACGTTAAGATATTTTGCGTTCATTCTTTTAGTTAATCCTCTTGCATCTAAGTTCCTCGAATTCCTTACAATAAAAACTTGACGCTATGATAAGTATAGAAAACGATTTTAAGAACGCACACACAGCACTTTGGCTTCTCGTTGGCAGAACAAATACGAACTCACAAATTAATCATAAGTATTTGTCAAAATGAAATTGAAGGGCTAACTATGGAGAGCGAAATATACTATAGAATTGCTTTGCTACAAGAGATTGCTGCTTGAGAAAAAGTAGACCACCCGTATTGCCATTTGAGAAAAGCATAACATATGCAATTGTATCTGCTTCACCTGGTGCAAGGATAAACGGCCCTGAAGACATTGCCATTCTCTTGTCTGACGGGTCTGTATCAATACTATCTCCAAAGGGATTATATACTGGTGGTGTCACGGTAAAGTCATATCCTGCCATCGCAAGGAACCGTTCCCTGTCGATGTTTGCATCTATATCTCTTGTAAACTTCTTAAATGCTGTAAGCGGAATCTTTTCTCCAGGCATAATTAGAGTATCGGGATTAAGTGTATCCTGTCCAACTCTCACAGTATCATCTGCCCTCGGTCCTTGAAGTAATCTATACCCAATATAGTATGGGGGTAAGGCATCCCAGCTTGCTTCTTGCGATAGTGTATATGTGTATCCAAGATTCCGATGCCCATTGAATCTTTCAAGTCCTACCAGGTCATTATCTGCATTCCCCACATCAAAATCGCCAACAATCCCAGCATACATATCCCTGATTGTGTCCGTTCCTGTTGTATCTGTATTCTCTATGATATATTCAAAAAAGAGCATATTCTCAAGCAAAGGTTGTGTCCAGGAAAAAGTATGTCTTGTAACAGTCAAGGGTATTGTGACAGTGTCAGGTACACATTGTTTACTCGCTTCTGTCGAGGTTCAGAGGAATTCCCCAGTTGGGGTCAGGATAATTCCCCAGTTAGG
>CAYMQB010000039.1:0-28460 GCA_964392665.1 uncultured bacterium
CCGTCTGTTGTGTTATCTTTGGTTCCTGTTCGGAATCAATATAAGCATAACTGTAAGAAAGCAGAATAAAAATGCTGAGTAAACTAATGCTAAGCACTTTTTTAATCATTTGTCCTCCCAATTTTTTATCTTTACATTCCTCTTAGACTATTGTATCGGAATATTATTATGAAATACACATTTTGTCAAGTGAAAAGATTAAAATTATTCCATATGCTTATAAGATTTTATTCAGAAAAGCTTTTTTGAGTATCTTGGTAAGCAGAATAAGCCGTTTTATTGAGAAAAGACTTTTTACACCAATATCTATTCTCCGTAGCGCCGGTAGTGAGAAGGATAAACTTTGGCAGATAGATCTGAGGTTTTGTGAAAAAGTAATTGACAGACAATGCAAAAAATGATAAAAGAGTGATGACTTTGTTTGCAAATAATGTATGAAGGAACGAAATTGATGAAAAAAAAGGGACTAGCAACCATCTTAGTTTTCTGTCTTCTTTTAAGCAGCTGTGCTTACTATAACACCTTCTATAATGCAAAAACTGCCTATAGCAGTGCGATGAAGGCAAAATTAGCTTCATCTAATCAAAAAGCCCCTGCTGATCTGCTCGATAAAACCATAAAGAAGTGTGGAAAACTAATAAAATATTATCCTAAGTCGAAATGGGTCGACGACGCCATTGTTCTTATGGGAAAGGCATATTTCGAAAATGGAGAATATGACAAAGCAATACGTAAATTCCAGGAATTAACCATTTACTATCCGGAAAGTCCTTTGGTGCTCGAAGCAATTTATCTGACAGGTGTAACACATCATATGAAAGAGGATTACAATTTCGCAATAGCCTCTTTCGATCATGTTATAGGTTTCATTGACAATGAATTTGCTGATGATGCAGCGCATGGAGCACTTAAATCATACACTGCGAAAAGTGATTCTTCCAACTTGCTCCAACTTGGCAAAAAATTCCTGCAAAGTTTCCCAAAAAGCCCTTTTCTTCCACAGGTCTTGCTATTAATGGCAGACACCTATATTGAAAACGGCAATTATAGTGAAGCCATAGCAATTCTTAAGAGGGCGCGTGATCGCGCAAGAAAAAGGGAAGATAAAAATGATGTGGAGGAAAAATACGCAGTTACAATGATAAGAATGGGCAATATCGAGGAGGGACTTTCCATCCTTAAAAAACTTTCAAAAAGAACTTCGCTTCCGGAGAGAACCGCAAAGCTCGTTTTCGAAATAACCGATGCATACATCGATGATGGTAATATCAAAAAGGCTTTGAGTGAACTGGATGATTTGGTATCTCTATACTCGACAGGTCCATTTGTTGCGGAGGCATTCTATCGAAAAGGTCTAATATACGAGAATGAACTTAATGATATAGAATCCGCAGTCACGGCATATGAAAACACATTAAAACTCAATCCCACGCAGGATATCAGGACTCAAACTACCCGGAGAAACACTGTCTGCAAAGAAATAAGGACATACCGGGAGAAAATTGCGAATCCGGATAGTACTACTGGTGTTGACAAAATGCATTTTTTGCTGGCGGAAACCTTTCTTTTCGGTAAGCATTTTATCGATAGTGCATTAACTCAATATCAAAATGTTCTGGACTCCTTCCCCGAAAGTCCTCTTGCGCCAAAGGCTGCTATAGCTATTGGATGGTTATATGAAAAGGAAAAGAATGATACCGTGAAGGCTCTTATAGTGTATGAATTGGTGATAAAGAAATTCCCGGATACAGAGTATTCTGAAGAGGCTTCAACAGCAATTAACAAATTGAGAGTAGAAGCGAACAGTTCTGATAAATTCAATGAAAAGAATAAATGATTTTAGAGCAATCCTTGAAAGTAAGAGACAAATAGAGCCCGATATATTTTTAATCGAATTCTTATTACCTGATTTTGATGGTTCGGCGGATCCGGGTCAATTTATGATGTTGAAATCAGTTTCTACATACGACCCTTTCCTAAGGAGACCATATAGTATTTTTGACTGCGGCAAAGGTCGAATTACAATACTCCTGAAAGTAGTTGGATTTGGTTCGAGAATAATAGCTGGGATGAGAAAGGAGCAAGAGTTGAATATGCTGGGACCTCTTGGAAACGGTTTCCCTTTCCCTTCTGGTGAACACTCCATTCTCATAGCAGGTGGGATAGGCCTTGCGCCTCTCTGGTTTTTGGCAAAAGAATTGAAGTCCAGAAAAAAACCTTTCTCAATGATATACGGTGAAAAAACTGTTTCCGGTGTGTCAAATGAGGTCGAAAAAACGTTTGGAGAAATTGTCCATATAGCAACTGAAGATGGTTCAAAAGGATATAAAACCACTGCAATAGGAATAGTACCTTCGATTTTCGATGAAATGGGCGAGAGGCAATACGCCCTTTATGCGTGCGGTCCAAAAGCAATGCTAAAAGAAACGATTTCCTTGGCGGAAGAAAGAGCCGTTCCGGTTTACGTCTCGTTGGAGGAAAGAATGGCTTGCGGTATAGGTGTTTGTCTTGGTTGCAGTGTAAAAAGCTCTAACAAAGGGTATCTAACAGTCTGCAAAGACGGACCTGTATTTAAGGGACAGGATGTAGAGTTTTGAAAGCAAACCTTGAAGTCCAAATAGGAGCATTGAAGTTCAAGAATCCCGTTCTAACAGCTTCTGGCACTTTTGGATACGGTAAAATTATGGGTAGAATAATCGATATTTCATCCTTGGGGGGAATAATTACGAAATCTATTACGACTAAACCCAAAGAAGGTAATCCAGCACCCCGTATAGTTGAAACCCCCTGTGGAATGCTGAATTCCATTGGTCTGGAGAACAAAGGATTAGAAAATTTTCTAACAGAGGTTCTTCCCGAAATACAGAAATTTAAAACGAATAAAATCGCAAGCATCGCTGGTGAATCTGTTGATGAATACAAAATACTTTCAGAAACCCTCGATGGAAAGGTTGATGCGCTTGAGGTTAACATTTCCTGTCCGAATGTCAGAAACGGGGGAATGAGTTTTGGTCAAGATATGGACAGTGTTAAAAATATTACAAGAGCAGTAAGAGAAAATACGTCCCTGCCGGTTATTGTAAAACTAACGCCAAATGTTACGAATATTAAGGGTATTGCGAAAATTTGCGAGAACAGCGGTGCCGATGCGATTTCTCTGGTCAACACATATAAGGGATTGTCCATAGATACAGACGGTAAAGTTTCAAAACTCGGGAGTTTTAGTGGTGGGCTTTCTGGTCCGGCAATCAAACCGTTGGCACTATATGCAGTTTCTGAAGTATACTCTGAAGTTACTATTCCTGTGATTGGTTGCGGAGGTATAATGGATGCCTCCGATGCTATTGAATTCATTATGGCAGGAGCAACTCTTATCGAGGTAGGGTCGGCTACATTTAGGGATCCCATGGCAGCAATTAAAATTGTCCAGGGATTAAAGATTTATTCTGACAAAGAAAAAATGAATAAGATTATGGAAATTAGAGGTATTGTAAATGAAAACTAAACTAGTTATACTGTCAATGTTGCTTCCGTTATTGTTTTCCTGCGCGCCGTCTCAAAGATTTAGCAACAGAAAATCAGATAGCCTTATAGGTTTTGCAACATATTATGGACCTGGATTCCATGGCAAGAAAACTGCTTCAGGTGAGATCTTCAATATGAATAAAATGACGTGTGCACATAGGACGCTGCCTTTTGGAACAAAACTTTTAGTTACAAATCTATCCAACAATAAGTCAGTTGTAGTAAGGGTAAACGATAGGGGTCCCTTTGTAAAAGGTGTTATACTCGACCTTTCAAAGGCTGCTGCACAGAAGATTGTTCTCGGAGGGAAAGCAAAAGTAAAAATGGAAATATTTAAATGAAGTCTAAATAGCTGGAGGTAAAATGAAGATGAAGGATGAAGAAAGACTGATCGTTCCATTGGATGTTTTAACCTTAAAAGATGCCATAAGCATAATGGAAGAACTTGGAGATGTTGTTAAATTTTTCAAGATTGGATGCGCTCTTTTCACTGCTGTTGGTCCTAAATCTATTGAAGAGGCCAAGAAACGAGGATTTAAGGTTTTTCTCGATTTGAAATATTTTGATATCCCTTCCGTTGTTACAAAAGCTGTTGAATCGCTTATAAATCTCGACGTTGATATTTTCACAGTTCATACGCTTGGAGGATTTGAATTGATGGAAAGTGTCGTTAAGATTTTGTGGAATGAGAAGAAAAAGCCGCTTGTGTTAGGCGTTACCATTTTGACAAGCATAAATGAAGCCTTTCTGCGAGATGTTCTGGGAACATCCAATGTGAGTATTGACGAGGAAGTTGGAAGATTGGCAGAACTCGCAAGAAGCGCAGGACTAAATGGTGTTGTTGCCTCAGCGTTCGAGATTGAAAGGATAAGAAAGATATGCGGAAGCAAGTTTGTCGTCTTAACGCCTGGCATCAGACCAGAAGGGACGGAAACATTTGAACAGAAAAGGGTTTTAACCCCAAAAGAAGCTATCAAGAGAGGAGCAGACTACATAGTTGTTGGTAGACCAATTATCAACAGCAAGGAGCCACTCAAGGTAGCTCGGGAAATTATAGCGGAGATAAAGGAAGGGAAAAATGAAAGAACCGATTGAGGAACTTCTTTGGGAAAGTGGTGTCTTGTTAAAGGGACATTTTCTCCTGACAAGTGGACTACACAGCGAATTTTACTTTGAGAAATTCAAGGTACTTGAAAAACCGGAAGTTACATCACTTCTTTGTAGCAAGATAGCAATTCAGTTTTCTACATCCAAAATCGACCGTGTAATCGGGCCCACCACAGGAGGCATAATCCTTGCTTACGAGGTAGCAAGACAGCTTGAAACTCTCACAGGAATTGCCGAAGAAGACGGAAAAGGTGGAAGAACAATAAGAAGGGGAACGAGTATCGAAAAGGGTGAAAATATTCTTATAGTGGATGATGTTCTGACCACGGGTGGTTCGCTTAAAGCGACTGTCGAAGCGGTATTGGCAAAGAAAGGTTTGGTTTCAGGTATAGCTGTGTTGATTGATAGAAGCCCAAAAACACTTGATCTGGGATATAAAATGTATGCCGTTTATAAAAAAGTAGTAAAAAATTACCTTCCGGATGACTGTCCTTTATGTAGGAAAAACATTCCTTTAACCCGGAAAGGCGGAATAAAGGAGGTAAAATGAGTGGGCATTCAAAGTGGAGCACAATAAAAAGAAAAAAGGGAAAGATGGATGCAAAGAGAGGTCGCATATTTACCAGGCTTATTAAAGAAATAACCGTGTCAGCGAGGGCAAGTGGGGGTGATCCAGATTCAAACCCCCGTCTGAGAACTGCAATTACAACCGCGAAATCGGAAAATATGCCGAATGAAAACATAGAAAGGGCAATTAAAAAAGGAACAGGAGAACTTCCGGGGACACGTTACGAGGAAACGCATTTCGAAGCCTATGGTCCGGGGGGTGTGGCTATACTTATAGAAGCACTCACCGATAACAAAAACAGAACGACAGCCGACATACGTCATATTCTAACACACTACGGGGGAAGTTTGGGTGAAACCGGTTCTGTTACCTGGATATTCCAACAGAAAGGACTCATTCACTTAGAAAAGGATGACATTGATGAAGACAAACTTCTTGAGATATCGCTCGATGGTGGTGCAGAAGATGTCCTGCTACAAGGGGACATATATGAAATAACGGTAGATTCTTTAAATTTCGAGAATGTGAAGACTCTACTTGAAAAAGGCAAATACAAAATTCTCAAAGCCGAGATAACAAAAGCACCCCAATCAAGCGTTCAAATAAGTGATAAAAAAAGTGCGGAAAAAATACTCAATCTGATGGAAGCACTGGAAGAACAGGAAGACATCCAGAACATTTACTCAAACTTTGATATCCCGGATGAGATTCTGGAAAAGATCGCGTGAGCAGATTGGCAAGGAAAACTGTGCTCAAGGCTGTGATCTTTGACCTGGATGGAACATTAGTAAGTTCATTTTATGACTGGGGATTGATAAGAAACAAAATTGGTGTAAGAGATCTCCCCATACTTACATACATTGATAGTCTGAAAAAACCACTCAAACAGCGAGCCTTCAAGATACTTGAATCGTTCGAAGTTAAGGCAACCAAAAATGCAGGGCTACGACCGGGAATAAGAAAAGTTCTTTCAATTATTTCAAATAAGAAATTAAAAAAGGCAATAGTCACAAATAATTCAATCAAAAACGTTAATTATCTGTTAAAAAAATTTAAAATCTCATTTGATGTTATTATTACAAGGGACGATGGAGTCTGGAAACCATCCGCAGAACCATTGCTGATGGCAATTAAGCAGATGGAATTAAAAAAGGATGAGGTGCTTTTTGTTGGAGATAGTAACCCTGACATTATCGCATCCAGGAAAGCTGGGATTAAATTCTTTTCGTTAAGTGAAAAATCCTGGGTCTCCGATTTGCTGGATTTGATAAATGAATCTGCTTAATTAATATCGTTATTTGAACAAATGCTATCCTTAATATATCTATTAATCATTGTAATCGCAATAGTTGGTCTCATTAAATTCCGTGTGAATATTGCTTTAGTTCTCTTTGCAGGTGCTGTTCTATCTGGAATACTATTTAAAATAGGATTTATAGGTTTTTTTCTTACGCTTCTTAAGAGCATAATAAGTACGGATACACTCTCCCTTGTCGCGACAGTAATTCTTATAATGTATTTGGGAGCACTGCTTGAAAAAAGAGGAGACCTTGCAAGAATGCTTGAATCTCTCCGTGCATTGATATTGGATAGTAGATTATCTCTGGTTATACCTTCGAGTATTATGGGGTTGCTTCCTATGCCTGGAGGTGCTCTTATGTCGGCGCCAATGTTAAAAGAAGGTGCCAAAGATTTTAACCTGACAGCGGCAAGTAAAACATACCTTAACTTTTGGTTCAGGCATATCTGGGAGTACTTCTGGCCTCTTTATCCTGGCTTAATACTGGCAGCATCAATAACGCAAGTGCCAATTTTTGTCATCGCTCGATTTCAGTTTCCCCTGACACTTGCTGCGATCCTTGCAGGTTTGATTTTTGGGCTAAGGAGATTACCCTTCAAAGTGACTACTCAAGTACTTAACAAGAGATTCGCACTGAAGAAACTTCTTCTATCAACCTGGCACATTTCAATTATTATAATTCTCGTTCTGGCTTTTAAGCTAAATGTTCTATATGTTATGGTTGCTATTTCATTTTTTGTCACCATTCTAACGAGAATAAAAAAAGATGCCTGGATTGGAGTTATAAAACAAGCATTTACATATAAAACAATATTTTTACTGTTTTCCGTAATGTTTTTCAAGGCTGTGCTCATTAATTCGGGAGCAATTGACTCGTTAACTTCTATTCTAAAACCAGAAGGGATCTCCTTGTGGTTTCTTCTTTTTATCGCACCTTTTCTTGTGGGTTTCTTAACGGGTGTCAACCATGCTTATGTTGGAGTTGCTTTCCCAATTCTTTTGCCTTTTTTTGTGCAGAATGGGATAAATCTTTCATATATAATGTTTGCCTATGCAAGTGGATTTGCCGGAATACTACTTTCTCCTGTCCATCTCTGTCTTGTACTTACAAAGGAATATTTCAAAGCAGATTTTAATCCAATATATAGACTTTTGATTCCACCGGTTGTTTTCGTCTGGCTAATTTCTCTTTTGATGTTTTTTCTATACAGGTTGAGTTAATAGATTACCACGTGTTTTCGTTCCCTAACAGGGAAATCGGTGCTCCAGTTTTAAGGGTGTAGTGGTTAGCCCTGGTAAATTAGAATTCTATAGCAAATTCTAATAGAAAGGTTCGCGGTTGACTTGTTGTGGTTGGATCCCGGAGAGAAACAGTATAAGGGGTTATATCTGGTTTTATTATGTTTCTTTCATCCATAAGATTTTCGACTATCAGTTTAAGTTTTAATGCTGTAGACCCCAAAGTGAATTTTTTGTATGCCTCCAAGTCGAGATTGGAATGAGCCGGCAAACGAGCGGAGTTCTTTGAAAGGCTTCCCTTTCTCACTTCTTCTATAAGAGAATAGGGAAGTCCACTCCCGTAACTCCAGGCCCCGGTAATTCCAGCAGGGCTCCGGGTAGTATCGCTGGCGGTTTCATAAGAGGCAATAATCTTGAGCCTGTGTCTTTCATCCCAGCTTAGAGGATAATCTTTCATCACTTCAGGTAGATCCATATCCTCAAAGTTCTCGAGGTCTTTTGTATTTCTTCCCTTTGACCATGAGAGTATGTAGACCAAACGAGTGGTAAAGTGTTTACCTGCCGGTCTTTTGAATTCAAACTCAAAGCCCCTTGCGTCACCGTAAGAGGAGTTTGTAATTTTGTAAGAGACAATAGGGTATGTTCCAACAACTTCGGCATTTATCAGGTTTCTTATATCTTTCTTATATATTGTAAAGGAGAAGAGTGTTTTCTGGGGAAGTTCATGGTCGACTCTGAACTCATAAGAGCGTGTGCATTCCGGTTTGAGTTCGGGGTTGCCAATAAGCTTGTTAGGTCCTCTCCATCTTGTTGTAAGGAAAATATACTGGTATTCTGGCATCTGATAGTATAGCCCGAATGAAAAGGTAAACGCATCTTTATCTGTCAATGGATAGAAGAATCCAACCCTTGGGCTTATATATCCCTGAAATGTTTTACTTGCATCGGTCTCTTTTCCAATGTAGAAATAGTCATACCTGATTCCGTAATTGAGAATCAATCCCTTTCTTTCAAGTCTATCCTGAATGTAGATTCCTCCTTGAGATGGGTGCACGGAATAGACATCTCTTGACCAGCCATAACCCGGATATGGACCTTCTTCATCTATTCTTGTCGAGTCATAGAACCAGAGGAGTTCAATTTGCTGTTTTTCGAGTTCCCAGAGATGATTCTCGAAGCCAATTTTCATCAGATGTTTGTTTTCGAATTGCTTTGTAAAGTCGAAGAGAACAGATTTGTTGGTTTCCTCATGATTATGATAGATTGAATCGTAACCCATATCGTAGAACCAATCTTCATTGGAATCGGTTACATCGCCCCTGTCGCTTACAATCGATGGAATACCATTGTCAATTGCCCATAGGTATTCTTGTTCAAGCAAGTATATATGAGGTGGAATAAGTCCCGGGTCGTAGTGATAATGCGTGTGAAATGTGGAAAATTTTAATTCATAAAACGATGAATGACCGATACTGTGATTCCATGAGAGTGCATAAAGAGAACTTCTTTCTTCATAGTGATATGTGTGATTCGGGATTTTTATATACTGATGCTTATATTTTTCGTATATATTAAAAAAGCTTCTACCGGAAAACACAAGTCTACCGTTCTTAAGAGGGTTAACGGCTGCCTTGAATGATGTTCCAAATGTATTATGTTGCCTGTCCCCGTATTGGATACCACGAAATTCGTTGATTGTATGGTAATAGCCAAAAGGTGCATATGTGTCTGTATAGTTACCAAATCCACTGAATGACAATAAAAGCTTATTTTTTGAAAACGGAAGAGGATTCGTAACGTAAAAATTGAAATGGTCGGTATTATTCTGATTTCTTATTCTGTCTGTTTTGTATGAGGTTAGGATATTGAGCACTGTATCAGGCGATGCCGTTATTAGATTGACAATACCCGATTGTGTTTCTCCGTATTCTGTTTCAAAGCCGCCTTTTAGGATTTCTACGCGTTTAACCTCAAAAACAGGGACATCAATCGCCGCACTTCCACCAACGAACCTGTCATTTACAGGTATTCCATCCACAAGATACAGGATCTCACCACCTCTTCCACCTCTCATATGGTATTCCTCAAGAGAAAAGTCTTTCACCACTTCCGGTTGGGTTTCAAGCAGGCGAAGAGCAGAATATGCACGGGGGATTTTTGCTATCTCTCTGGAAGCAAAAATCCTGGATGAATGTGTTGCTCCAGATTCAATAAGGGGTCTTGTTGCTCTGACTGTCAAGACTTGCTTCATATCAATTACAGTTTCTTCCATCTCGAAGTGAATTCGGGCAGTCTTGCCTGCATCCACAAAGATGTCCTTTTTTACAACCGTTCTGTATCCCATCATCCGAGATTTCAGTTTGTATTTTCCCGGTGGTATGTTGATAATAAAATAGTCTCCGTTCTTGTTTGTTACTGCACCCATCGTTGTGTTTTCAAGAATGATGTTTGCAAACAGGAGCGGTTTTCCTGTCATTGCATCAGTTACCCTTCCCATTATTTTACCTGTAATTGCAGCGGCGAGTGACCCCGGGAAGAGAAGAAATAAGAAAATTATTGTTTTTTTCATATCAGTATCCTATGCAATAGATAGCGGGACCTTGGGTTTGCGAGCCCTGGCAAATAGCGTAAACTTTGTCGTTGGAAGGTGTGAATACTACAGAATAAGGGTTAAGTCCTACTTGAACATCCCACTCTACGCTGTAGTCAAATGTGTTTATTACAAGAATGCTATTGCTCGAGCTCGTAATGAAGAGGTGCTCACCATCATTCGTTATTGCCATACCCTTTGGAGCTACCAAACCAGCTGGTGAGATATCATCTAAAAGTGTATGGTTTGAGGTTTCTACAACTGCAAATGAATTACTGCTTGACTCAGAAATGTATGCTCTATCAAAGGTCGGCGAGAAAATTATATCGAATGGATATCCAGAAACAGGAATATTTGCCTTAATAGTGTTACTTGCAATGTCTATTACAGAAACAAGGTTTTGTGAATAGACTGCAGCGTAAACTTCATTATGAACTGTATCAATTGCCAAAGCGGTTGGATTTCCAGAAACGGATATGGAATCTATCATGCTATCCGAAGGTAGATAATAGGTAAGCACATCTTCTTTCATATCTCTTGCAATATACAGGGTTTCGTTATTTAAGTGAACTATGCCCTGGGTGTGTTCGGCAACTTCTACAGTCTTGGTTATACTATTTGAAAGAATATCATATACTGAAAATGATTTACCGGAGGTAAAGAAAACCTTTTCGTTTCCGAAAACATCAACAAAATATGAAACTCCGGTAAAAATGGGAATTGTTCTATCAATAGTATTTGTTATCGTGTTGAGCATCACGATATCTTTTCTGGACGGAATACCGTTATCAACTTGTGGAAAGTAAATTTGTGTTCCATCAGTTGTTATGTCGGCATTGAAAGGTGTACTTCCTGTGGGTATCTTGTCAATGACCACATATGGGAAAGGAGGGGGATAGCCTATGAAAACATCGAGGGTTTCCGAATATCCGAAGTTCGCACTGTAATCCACTGCAGATGCATAAATGGTATAAGTATTTCCTGGTGTCAGAGTTCTTACATCAACAATGCAATAGTATGGGAAATATTTATCTTTTTCTAACAGAGAATCGTTTAAGTAAAAATAGACTCTTGTAATTCCCGTGTTATCTGTGGCATTAACGGAAAGGTACTGGAATCCGTAAAGAGTATCGTGCTGAGATGGTTCAATAAAGTGCACTACTGGTAGTATTGTGTCCACCTGCACGCCAATCCCGATAAAGGTTAGTGAAGTATCCGCCATCTTGTTTCCACTCTTATCTTCCATATTTTTGATTTCCATATTATAGTAAGTTGATTCCTGAGGTTCTGTAACAAGAACACAATTTTTTCTCATTGGGTCAATATCCACCACGTGAACGTCCAGTGTTTCGTAACTCATAATTAAGTAATTTAGCGTATCAAGCATAAATGTTGGTTTTAATTCTTCACTAAAAGAAATAAATAGTTTTGTCGTATCAAGCGACACAACGGTCTTTACAACTGGAGGGATCGTATCCGGCGCAACGGGTTTTTTCTTTTTTGAACAAGCCGGCGTAAGTAATATTATTAGAAAAAGTATTACAAAAAGATGAAAATGTGTTTTAAGTGTTTTTTTTGACATACGTATCCCTCCAGGCGACTGAAGAAACAAAAGACTGACAAGTTCTAAATTAACATATCAGGTCTGTCATTGTCTGTCAAGAAAAAAGTGAAACACCAATAGCAACCCTTTTCATATCAGTATCCTATACAATAGATTTCGCAGCTTCCCTGGCAGATTACATAGAGCCTTTCATCAAACGTTGTGAAGACAAGAGAAACAGGATAGTAGCCCAGATCGAATTTCCATCTTACACTGTAATCGGTGGTGTTTACGACAAAAACATTGTTAATCATACTGCTAACGAAGAGATATTCTCCATCTTCTGTTATTGCCAATCCTTTTGGCAGATCCAGTCCTTGTGGCGATATTTTCGAAATAACGCTATGGTTTATTGCATCGATTATACCGACTGAATTATTACTCATTTCCGAAATGTAAGCCCTCGTGAAGTCAGGGGAGAAGATGACCTCAAAGGGATCTTGAATAGAGATGTTTGTAATAACGGTGTCTATATTGAGGTCAACGACGGAAACAAGATTATCTTCTACAAGACAGGCATAGAGTTCATTATGTAACGTATCGACCGCAAGAGCAGCTGGAGCTCCCGGTAGCGGTATAGAATCTGATATGGAATTCCCCTGTATGTCAAAAACAACAATATCATTCCTTGAGGTTCTTGCGATATATAGATTGTCGTTGCTTGCTCGGACAATACCCTGAGCTGAACCACCAATATCTACTGTTTCTGTAACCTGTTCGAGTGTGATATCATATATTGAAAAACAGTTATTATGCGTGAAATACACAAGGTTGTTCTCAAACACATCCAGGAAGTAGATGGGAACTGCTGGGTCGAGTGAAACTTTCGGCTCCGAATAATTGGTTTCTGTATCGAGCATTACAAGTTTACTTGTTGTGCTGTAAGGATAAAGGGGATTTTTTGCAAAAAATATTTTCTTTCCATCACGGGTTATATCCATTCTGAAAGGGATATGACCTGTTTTAATCGTATCTATTGCCACATAGGGGAAAGGTGGATGGTAACCTATGGAAACACTTAGTGTTTCGGAATAACCTCTGTTGCGTCCAAAATCCTCACAGGTTGCATAAATCTCAGCTGTGCTACCTTCTGCAATATTTCTCACATCCATTATGTTGAAATATGGGAAGGTTGTATCCTCGCCTATAAGTGAGTCGTTTAAGTAGAATAAAACCTTCTTTATACCTGTCGTATTATCAGAGGCGATTACCGAAAAGTATTCAAATCCATATAGCGTATCATTTTCTACGGGCTCTATAATGTGTGCTGTTGGAGGGATTGAGTCGAGCGGAAGACCAATACCCTGGAAGGTTAAGGTTGTGTCTTTAATTCTGTTTCCAGTTCTATCCTCGATGTTACGGACATCGATCCGATACATTGTGGACTCCTGGCGCGCGGTAACGAGAATGCAATTTTTGTTCATCGGATCGATATTCACAAGATGAATACCGAGAGTTTCATAACTTGAGATAATGTAATTCAACGTATCGAGAGCTAGAGAACGTTTAATCTTTTCGTCAAATGAAATCAGGACTCTTGTTGTGTCAAAGGAGAAAACGTTTTCTACTTTGGGAGGTTCTGTATCGGGTAATGTGGGTTTCTCATTCGAGCATCCAGATAAGAGGCTTAAAATTATTAACACCTTATAGAAATAGGAAAAATATTTCATAAAATTACGAGCTATAACTTAATTGGGTTACAAAGCAATCTCGGTTTTCTGCACCATGAGATCCAGGCTCTGCTGCCTTCATTTGCAATGACAGTATTCGACAAGAATCTACTCGGCAAAGGCTTCTTAACTTTAACAGTTTTAGGATTCCATGTCAAGAAAAACAGCCAAATACTTTGCGCATTTTGTCACGCTTGTCTTTATGTTCCCTGTCATTTTGAGTAATCCGTTTCCTATCGACCTTCCATCCCTCGCTACTTGAAATGAATGTACAGAATATCTCTATCGTTTACCTTGCAATCCTTGCCCTCAATTTTGAGTAATCCCTTTTCTTTTACATCCTTAAGCGATTTGTGTTCGAGAAATACCTTTGCGGACACTACCTCCGCCTTAATAAATCCTTTTGCCATATCAGTGTGAATCTTCGAAGCTGCATCCAGGGTTGTACCGCTTTTTGTTAGTGTCCATGCGCGCAATTCTTTCTCGTTAAATGTATAAAAGGTTATAAGATCCAGGAGTTTGTATCCTGAGAGTATTATTTTCTCAAGGCTACCCATGGTCAAATTGAATTCGGCAAGGAACTCCAAACGTTCCTCTTTTGGAAGTTCCCTTATTTCTTCTTCGATTTTAGCTGAGATGGGAATAATTTCAATGTTCTTACCGGCTGCATGTTCTTTGAGATTATCGAGTTTTTCACCCGGATTTTTTAAAGTAGCCTCGTCCACATTTGCTATAATCATTTCAGGTTTTAAGGAAATAAGCCCGAGTTCTTTAGCTAAAGCTTTCTCTTTATCCTGTACGTCTGTCAATTTTATCCATTCGTTTTCCGATATTTTCTTTTCAAGCAAGGTTAATGTATCAAGTTCCTTTTTTAATTCTTTGTCACCGGATTTTGCCTGTTTCTCAACAGAACGTATTCTCTTTCCAATAATTTCCAAATCCTTCAGTTTTAGTTCTGTTTCAACAGTTTCCAGATCTTTTATAGAGTCAGTTCCTCCTGTATGACTGATATGTGGGTCTTTGAATAGTCTGAGTACGTGGGCGATTGCGTCAACCTTTTGAATCTGGGATAGGAATTTGTTGCCCAGTCCTTCTCCCTTATGTGAGCCTTCTATAAGGCCAGCAATATCGATAACATCGAGTGTAGTGGGTGTTGTTTTTTTTGCAGAAACATACTTTGAAATATGGTAAAGCATATCGTCTGGAACAGATGCGATTGCTTTGTTTGGTTCGATTGTGCAGAATGGAAAATTCGAACAGTCCGCACTTTCATCAGTAATTGCGTTAAAGAGAGTGGATTTCCCGACATTGGGAAGTCCAACTATACCTATAGAAAAAGACATATCTATTCTCTCCTTTCGCATGTCAGATGCGAAATTAGCAGTTTCGGGATGGAGAAATTGATTGCTATAGAAAGGTTCTCCATCACAGATTATATACACTCCATAATCTCTATTGTCAACTGTTTTATTGTTGCACAAATCCCTGTGGATACTCAGGGTTGGGTGGAATAGAAGAGGCTGGTCTGTTTATCTCTGTAAAATCACTCTTGACATATTAAGTTAGACATTATGTGGTTCAAAAATTTGAAAGAAGGAAAGGTTTTACGACTATTTGCTTTTGATGCCGTACTTTTGCATTTTGTATCGCAGAACACGTTCGGAAATCCCCAGTTCAATGGCTGCTTTTATCTGGTTTCCCTTGCTTTTTGACAGGGCTGCCTTGATCATCTCCATTTCAATTCTCTCGACAGCATCGTTTAGCTTTCCTCCGACAGTCTGTGTTTGTTGAGCAACGGTTATGGGAAGATCGTCTCTCGTGATGTATTCATTTCGGGATAATACAATTGCCCGTGCAAGGATATTTTCGAGTTCACGTATATTACCGGGATAATTGTACTTCATTAATTGATTCATTGCTTCATCAGATATTGCCTTTATCTTTTTATTCTCCTTAGCAGAATGGAGACGGATAAAGTGGTCAACAAGTAAAGGGATATCCGGTTTTCTTTCTCTGAGTGGGGGCATATGGATCCTGAGTACATTAAGTCTATAAAAGAGGTCTTCTCTAAAGGTATCCTGGTTAACGTCACGTTCAATATCCTTGTTTGTGGCGCAAATTAATCTTGCGTTGACTGAAATCTCCTCGTTAGAACCAAGCCTTACTATTTTTTTATCCTGGATCACTCTAAGAAGTTTTATTTGAATCGACTGCGGGAGTTCACCAATTTCATCGAGGAAGAGAGTGCCATCCGAAGCATATTCGAATTTCCCGATTCTTCGCTTTGATGCGCCGGTAAATGCTCCTTTCTCATGACCGAACAACTCGGTTTCAATGAGAGTTTCTGGAAGTGCCGCAAGATGGGAAATAACGAAACGGGCTTTTCTCCTGTTTGAGAGATGATGGATTGCACCGGCAACCAATTCTTTCCCGGTGCCGCTTTCTCCGGTAATGAGCACATTGGCATTGCTTGTTGCTGTCCGGGAGACGATTGACATGACTTCTTCCATGGGAGCGGATGCATAGATGATTTTTTCAAATTTGAAACGTTCCTGCAATATCTCTTTGAGCTGGATATTCTCCTGTTTTAATCTAAGTGTTTCGATTGCTTTGCTGATAACAAGAAGTAGTTCTTCGGGATTTATCGGCTTCGTAAGATAGTCGAATGCTCCTTGTTTCATTGCAGTCACAGCATCCTGTATATTAGCAAAAGCGGTGATAATGATAACAGGCGTAATGGGATTGACTTCCTTCACCTTTCTCAGAATGTCCATCCCGGTACTATCAGGCAACCGTTGGTCAAGAAGAACGAGGTCGAAAGAGTCATTCTCGAAGTGCTGTAACGCTTCTTCTCCGGTTTTAGCTTCATTGACTATGTAGCCTTCTTTGGTTAGCATCTTTTTTAAGAGGTACCTTTGATTTTCTTCGTCTTCGACTAACAGAAGTTTCATGATATGTTCTGTTTCAGGTGTATGGTGAACGTGGTTCCGCCGTTACTCCCTAACACAATAGAACCGCTGTGTAACTCAATAATTTTTTTGACCAGGTATAAGCCAAGACCTGTTTGCTGTTTATTACTAAAGAATGGTTCGAAAATCCTGTTACGGAGGGAGTTAGCAATCCCCGGACCATTATCGCGGATCATGATCTCACAAAAGTAGCCCTTCTTTCTTGAGATAATGGTAACGAGTGTCGCCCCGGCCTCGATACTGTTTTTAATAAGATTAGAAAAGAGTACTCCAAGCATTTCTCTGTTTCCCATACATACAAGCCCTGACTGCATTTCCTTCTTAATGGTTGCATTGGCTGCGCGTATGCCGTGCTGAAGGAGAGAGATTGATCCGTTAATGATATCTTCTATAAGTAGCGATTCCTTGTGAGGTGAAGGTTGCCCTGTTATTTTCAAAGAATCCATGATTGTTCTCATACGGATTATTTCCTGAATGAGAATACTCTTGTGTTCGTGTTCTACGATATCCTTTGAAAGCAATGAAAGTGCATTTAAGGAATTTCTGAATTCATGCGTGAACCCGGAGGAGAGCGCGCTTAGTTCCTTAAAGTGTTTAACTTCATGTTCTTTGAGGAGCCGAAACCGTTCGAAGCGGGACATATTATAGATAAGAACTGATTCAGAACCAATAAATGCAACCGTCATGATAATGAGAAAGAGAACATTGATACTGGTGATTCTGGTCAGCGCATTCATCGCGAACCCGGCAACAAGGGATATTTCTTCACGATGTTCCTCGACGTGATAGATTCTCCCAACCGGTGTTGAAATAATGGTGTTTCCCTCGCCCACAAGGGGAAGAAAGTTATCGTAGAGGGAGCTATATATGATTGGGGTGTCGTTGCTGTCGAGGATGGCAAAATAGATGATCGATGAAGAGGAAATGAGCGAGTCGAGTATCGAATGAATCCTGATCCCTGAATCATTATTTGCTTTTGCTAGGATAAGTACCTGGGTCCTGCTGTGTTGAAAATGGACCAAGTAGTAAGGTTCTTCATCGAGAATGATAAGGGAATGGGAATCTCGCCCGATTAGGTTGCTTTCATAGTATCGAATAATATCGTCTTCTTTTTCTTCGTCGGAGGTAATCGATATCGTACTATCTTTTGAGAACAGCCAGATTCCTTTTATAGTATTTGAAAGTATTGTTTCATCAAGGATTACCTTCTCACTCCCGATTTTGCTGTTCAGCTGTGTCAATTCAGAGATCAATTGTTCTTTATCTGATTTCTCGGACTGGAGATGCTGCTCAATAATAAAGGAGAGAAGATAGTAGGTATTTTTTACACTTGAGTAGTATATTCTTTTTAAACTCCAGTTGGTTAGTAATACAATGGAAATGGAAAATATAAAGAGAAAAAGCAATATTCCTATGAGAATTACGTTTCGCCGTTTCATTGCTAATAAAGGAGATTGTATTGAATTTCTATAGAATTCTTGGAATAGTCGAAATCGTCAATCGTGGAGTAGTTGAGTAGTGACTTGAAAGAGACTGAAATTGAGGAGATAGGACCAAGCATTTTCGTCAGGAGAAGATATAAGGACGTACCCGAATCGGAACGAGGCACACCTTCTATGGGAAAGTACTGTTTTTTAAAGACATCGCATTGGATATCCATTGATATTTTTTCTCTTTGAAATAATTTTTTCATAGAAACTATTAAGGATGTCTGCTCATTAACGGATTCTTCTTCGAAGAATGGTTCATCGTTGTATGATAGAGAGACTGGGGGAGTGCCGTCGGAGAAAGCGTAGTGGTAGTACTCAATACTTGCTTTTAGTGAGAGGCTCATGGAAAGGGGGGAATCGAACCGGGAAAATATCCTGTAGAAGGGAAGCGTTTCGTTTTCGTAAATTTTTGAACCCAATTCCGCTCCCGGGATAAGAAAGAAATACGGCAGTGGGATTGAAAGAGATGATTTCAGATATGGTTCGAGATAACCGGGTATTGAGTCGGCTGCGAAATAGCGGTATCGTATCCCGAAATCGGGAGAGCAGAGAAATCTATTGAGAAGGTATAAGTTTACTGAATCACCTGCGGAAACTGTGGTATATCGATAGAGATCAAATGAGGGAGTGAACAGATTGTAAAACTGAATGTAGGTGCAGTTGTTATTTCCCGCACCGTGGAGATAGAGATGTTTTTGAAGAGAAATTTTGTTTTCAAGAAAAAGGTTATTTGTATTGAAATTGATAATGGAATATTTACCTTTGAATTCCACATCAAATGATTGTGAGTAATTCAAGAATGGATAGAGGGCAAGAAGACTGCCGTACTCCTTTGTAGCGAGAAGATAGAGATTATCGCTCGCGGAATATGCAAGCGATAATCCCTTTACACTGTTTGAAAAAGCTAAACAAGGGAGGAGGAGAAAAATGATTCCTCCCCCCAGTTTAGTAAATCTATTTCTTGCCACGCCCTGTTCGTTTCTCCTTTGGGTCTGGTTTCGTGTGTCGTTTTGCCCTCCATATCGGGAAACCCATCCTATTCCTGAGTGAGATTTCAAGTTTCGTTCTCAGATTCCTCATAACACGGGCAAGGACCATTGTCTGGGCATCACCTTTCACTTCGGAACCCCTGATATCCAACTCATCACCCAATCTGACTTGATTTTGGAGAAACCATTCCGGGGAGAACTGGACCCTGACTGTCTCTCCATTTTCCAATTTGATCTTTGCTTCCATGAGGGCGTCGTCCTTGTAAATATAGAGATCTTCGATTGGTCCCTTCATTTGCTTCTCCCGCAAAGGATTATAGAAATGACTTCTCTCCTGAAGGCGGGTTCTCAGCCAGAGGGGTTCATAGTGCACATTCCGTATTTCACGCCTGATCATATTTCGCACTATTACCCGAACCTTGAATTTGTTTTCATCTTCAAACCTTCCGATGAAATCGAGGTCATCTCCAACCTTGAGTTCATCATCAAGATACCATGCCGGGCCCAGATGTGCCTCGACCATTTCCCGGTTTCTCGTTCTCACCTGAAGTTTTAGTATATTGATGTTACCTTCTTCTTCGCTAAAGAGTTCTTCAATGGCAGCGATTTCACCGGTTACTTCGATCTCCTCTGCAATCATAAATCCCGTAAGCAAGACTATGATAAACAGGACTACTGCTGCGATCTTCATGCTTTCCTCCTTTCTTTATATACTTCCTTTTCATTGAAACTGCAACCTTTATTTCACATACTATACTATATGCAAGTAGTGTGCCATACATAAATATCGTGAAATAGTGACTTAAACGTTAACAAATTCGACAATTTTGTCGTTTCGACAATTATGTATGTAAGAGTCGAATAGACGTAACTGAACTGATTGTGTTGAGCAAATTCGGGACAGCGACCATTTTTTACCCTGAGGGGCAGTAGGTTTTTGAGATTTTTCTAATCAAAAACTCTCTGTTTTGCTCCTGTTTTAAACAAAGGAGATGAACAGGGCAGAATGAAGAGCAAAAATTCTTGACATGTTCACTTAAAAATTATATAATGCAGAGAATTAAAACAAAAAGAAATCTTTACAAAAAGGATAAAAAAGAAGGAAAGGAGATTGGCAACAGTGAAATATTGACATTTTTAATTTGCAAAAAACCTGACATTTTCTACTTGCAATGACACTGAAAAGAAAGAGTTTGACGGTAAAGAGAAAAAATTTTAAGATTATGATGTATTATTTAGTCCAAAATAATGGGGCCCACTGCCCAAGTTGAGATATTAAGCCTTTGGTTGAACAAAGCAAAAGGAGGAAAAATGAAGAGGTTATTGATATTTGCAGCCATTTTATTGATGGTGAAAGGAGTAGCGGAGGCATGGACAGTGGAAACTGTCGTTACCATCTCTGATAGCTGCAAAGGGGTTGGGCTTGCCCTTGATAGTGACAATAAGCCGCATATCGTATATGCAGAAAAGCATACTGATAGCGTAAATGTCCAGGAGAAGTATAAAGATGCTGGGAGTACCTGGCAGGGGCCTTATAACACCAATTGTCCACATTGCGAGGATATGGAGGCTTATGGTCCGTGGAATTGTGTTTCATTCGATGCCCAAAATGATACATTCTGGGTAATAACCCTATATGGTTATGACTATAATTCCTGTATCTACGCCTCCTATAAGGCCGGTATAAGTGGTGCCTGGTCACCAGCTGTTCAGGTGAGGAACCACTCCGGAACATGGCCAGCAAGGTTCACCGCCTGCGATGTTACAGTTGAAAGTGGTAAGGTGGTTCATCTTGTATATAGTGACTACAATGATACAACTATGTATTACAAAAAGAGAACAGGAGGAGGATGGGGCGCTGATGAAAACATTGGCACCACAGGGATGAATTATGGATTCTGGTATTACTACGGCGCTTCAATTGCGCTGGAAGGAACCACACCGCATGTAGCAGGTTATTTCTATAATGATGACCCGACCTATTACGATATCCTGCCCTCATACCGAAATAAGGTAGGTGGTTCCTGGGGAACAAGGATAAGAATGTCAAATTGGGGATTCTGGCCCAATAAAGGTGGAGGGTATGTGTCACTTGTCTTGAATCCTATGGGTAATAATTATGACTGGGCTTGCTGGGGTAATTCCGAAGGTGAGAGATATGTCAGATATGGACAGCGGTCTGTATCGGGCTGGACAGGAACCTCCCCTGTTACACCAGGAGATATGGGTTCTGGTAATTTCTGTGCTGATATAGTTGGATATACTAATAAGGTCTGGCTTGCCTACAGAGCCAATAATGGCGACCTCAAGTTTGCAGGATATGAGACCATGGGTTCACCAACCTTTACTCAGACCGTGGATATATTGCCGACAGGAGTGTCTTATGTTTGTCTCAAAATAGCCCCGGATAGCAGCATCCACATTGCCTATTTTGCCATTGAAGCAGGAAGTTATAAGATAAAGTATGCTTACAATCCGAGTCTCGGTATTGAAGATGAGGAAGTTATCGGGCACCAAGTAATGGGCGTCAGTATTCATCCAAATCCATTCAGGGAAAAGGTAGAGATTAAGTTCTGCATAGGACAAGGTGCAGAGGACAGAGAGTTAAAAATCTACGATGTGAGCGGACGTGTTGTTAAGGATTTTGGACTAGTCACGAGCAGCTCGAACCTCTCCGCTGTTGTAATCTGGGATGGTCGGGATGATAAAGAAAGATTGCTTCCTTCAGGTGTGTACTACTGTAGATTAATCCAGGGAGGAGAAACTCAGACAAAAAGGGTTTTGCTCGTTAGATAATTCAATTCAATAAATTATTGCTCTTTGTGAAGAGTAGTCTAAAATTGAAAATTGGGATCAGGCTAAAAACTGAAATTCAGCAAAACAGTTCTATTTTTCTGTGTCCATTTTATTGGTCTCTGTTTCTGTCTCGAAATTAGGAACAGCGACCATTTTTTTACCTGAGGGCAGTAGATTTTTGGGAGTTTTCTAATCAAAACGTTCTCTGTTTTTCTCTTGTTGGAACAGAGGAGATGAATAGGGCAGATTGTAGAGCAAAAATTCTTGACATAAACAATAAATTGGTTTACACTAAATTAGGATGTATAAAAAAAAAAGCGCATCGAAAGTTCTGTTCAATATAAGACAAAGGGGTAGAAATGTTCAAGATGAACACCAGACTTAAGAAAGAAGTGTGGAGTCACTTTGAGAAGATGCAGGTAATTTTTCTTGCAACTTGTTCTGGAAAAAAACCGAAGGTTCGCCCGGTTACGATGCTGAACTTCAAGAATCAACTGTGGGTGTCAACCGGCACCAGGGATATGAAGACTAAACAGCTCAAGAAGAATAACAACATAGAATTCAGCATAATTATAGGGAAAGGAAAATACAAAGGTTCGATTCGTGCTGCAGGAAAGGCGAAGATTGTGAAGGACATTAAGACGAGAAAGTCACTTGCAGACAATATCCCCTTTTTCAAGCAATTCTGGAAGGATGCATCTGATTCCGATTTCACGCTGCTTCGACTTGATATTAAGTCGATTGAATACATTAGACCGAAAGAGATGAAGATCCAGAAGTTCACCGTTTAGAAGATTGGTTTGGTCTAAAATTGTGAGCAGGGTTTATGAAATGTTTAAAGAAATAGTTTTAATTACTCTAATGTTATCAGTTATCATAAATGCTTGTGCAGATGTTAATGAAAATGTCAAAATTGAAAAAGCGACATTTGCAGGAGGCTGTTTTTGGTGTATGGAGCACCCTTTTGAAGAATTAGATGGTGTAATAGAGGTTGTCTCAGGTTATACCGGTGGACATAAAGAGAACCCAACATATCAAGAAGTATCGGCTGGGGGAACCGGTCACCTAGAAGCTGTTCAAATAGAATACAATTCATCTAAGATAACTTATTCAGAGCTTCTTGATGTATTTTGGGAGCAAATAGACCCGACTGATGCAGCTGGACAATTTGTTGATAAGGGCTCACAATACAGCACAGCTATTTTTTATCACAATAAGAAACAAAAAAGTTTAGCAGAAAAATCGAAAGAAGAACTGGATAAATCTGGAAAATATGATAAACCAATTGTTACAGAAATTTTGAAAGCTTCCAAATTTTATAAAGCAGAAGAATATCATCAGGATTACTATAAAAAGTGTCCCATAAGGTATGAGTCTTATAGAAGTGCATCAGGTCGTGATAAATACTTAAACAAGATATGGAGAGACAAAATGGAAACTCAATATGCTGAAGGAGACAACAAAAAATACAAAAAACCAACCGAAGAAGAAATTAGAAAGAAATTAACACAATTACAGTATAAGGTTACACAGGAAAATGGTACAGAAAATCCATTTGACAATAAATTTTGGGACAATAAAAAAGATGGAATCTATGTTGATATAGTTTCTGGCGAACCTCTTTTTAGCTCCCTTGATAAGTATGAATCTGGAAGTGGATGGCCAAGTTTTACAAAACCACTTGTTACGGAAAATATTGTAGAAAAAGAGGATAGAAACCTTTCTACGGTAAGAACAGAAGTTAGAAGTAAACATGCTAATTCTCACCTTGGACACGTATTTCCTGATGGACCTGAACCAACAGGACTTCGATATTGTATAAACTCTGCCGCTCTTCGTTTTATTCCACAAGAAGATTTAGAAAAAGAAGGGTATCGGGAATATAAAACACTTTTTGAAAAATAGGGATGTTAACAAAGCACTGCATATTTAGCTGCAATGATATGTTATGTGGTTATGAACCTATTTAGTCTAGCATTTGGTTGGCAAAAGAAGGAGCGATAAAGTATGAAACGAATGAGCTGGCAAATTGTCTTAGGCTTGTTGCTGGTTGTTTTATCCATAATTGTCTATCTCATTCATTATATAATCTTTAGAGATATTCACCACATCCTGATTTATTTGATAGGAGATATTGCTTTTGTCTTTATCGAGGTTTTGCTGGTTACCCTAATAATACACCACTTGCTTAGTGAAAAGGAAAAACGGGCTCGGCTGGAAAAGTTGAATATGGTCATAGGGACTTTTTTTAGCGAAGTTGGGACAGGGTTATTAACTAGCTTTTCTGATTTTGACCCCAAATTGGATAAAATTAGAAAGGAACTTATTGTGACCAACAATTGGACCGAACAAGAATTTTTTAGTGTCAGCAAAATCCTTAAGAATTACGATTATGGAATTGAAATTCAAAAGGTGGATTTAGAACATTTAGGCAATTTCCTTATGGATAAAAGAGATTTTCTACTGCGCTTATTGGAAAATCCTAGTCTGTTGGAACACGAATCCTTTACAGGACTCCTAAGGGCAGTTTTTCATTTGATGGATGAGTTGACACACCGGGATGATATGAGACAGTTACCGAGTAGCGATAGGGAGCACCTCTCTGGTGATATAAAAAGAGTATATGTCTTGTTGGTCCATCAATGGCTGACTTATATGATATATTTGAAAAATAATTATCCCTACCTCTTTTCTCTTGCTATGAGGACTAATCCATTTGATAGAGAAGCGTCACCAGTAGTGAAATGACCAGAAGCTTTTGAAATGGGAAATGTTGACAGGGGTATACCTGTAAACATCTGGTTTCGGGGGAGAAAAGGGAGTCAAGCTATTTTTGACATATTCACTTTATTATTATTGAGTTCGGGGACTTGAAAGAAAATTTTGGGTTGCACAAAAATATGGAAACATTGGATTTGCAGATATTGAGACATAACGGTTTAGTATTATATCTTGGTCTCACGTCGGGAGACCTTGCGGTATATCAAGAAAGATGTAAGAGAATAAGAATGGCATTTGGGAGAGAATCTGAAGATGGAAGTTAAAATAGGTCATATGAGAGATAAGTTGCTCGCAAGGGCATTAAAGGGGAGAGCAGAGGTTAACAATGTCATAGGTGATTACCGAGGTAGTTTGCGGGATTACAAGCTGTTGAGAAGTAATTTTCGAGAGCCCAGGGATTATCTTACCTATATGATGGGTATTTACTGTATTTATGAAAGAACAGGGAAATTTAAAGAAGCGCTTGAGATTACAAGGAAGGCATTGTCTTATGCAAATAGACATCATTTCAGTTTTATTAAGCTTAAACTCACAATTCAAACGATTAACATTCACATCCGTAGAGGGAACTACAAGAAAGCATTACAGGTTTCGAATTCAGTCATTGATAAATTCAAGAGGAGTGAAGTAAAGGATACGGAAAAAGAGAAATACCTGATAGAGAAGTCCAATTTCTTGATTAATGTTGGGAGTGTTTACTTGTATACAGGAAATTATGAGAAAGCACTCGCCTTTTATAGAGAAGCAAGGGGAATTCTGGCTGGAGTTCGTAACAATATTGGACTTGCAACGGTTCTTAATAATATGGCACTTGTGTATTGGAAAAAGGGCAAATACAATGAGGCATTGAAGTGTAATTTCAAAGCACTCAATCTGAGGAAGAAAACAGGACATATGTACGGTATTTCATCCAGTTTAAATAACCTTGGTTTAATATACGATGAGAGGGGGGATTATAAAAGCGCTTTTGTCTATTACAAAAAGGGTTACGAGATTTTCGTTTCATTGGGCGACCTTCTTGGGGAAACAATCGCACTCATAAATATTGGAAGTATTTACTCGGATGTGGAAGGTGATTTAGAGAAGGCTGAAAGGGTTTACAGGAAGTGCTTGGATATTCAGAGGAGGGTAGGAGATAAAACCGGTATGATAGAGAGCTTGCTTATGCTTGCAAGCATATATAGAAGACAGAAAAAGTTCAATGCATTCTTCGGTTCTATGAAAAAGCTGAGAGGGAAGTTTAAAAAGGAAAAAACACCGGAACTTTATTTGAGTTTCCTTTGTCTTAGGATAAAATTCCTTATTCTGAAAAACAGAATGTCGGAGTTAGATAGAGCGATTACATCGTTGGTGAGAAAGGTTAAAGAAGAAGGTGGAGGGTTACTCAAAATAGAGGTTATAGCTTCACTCATGGAAATACTGTCAAGATTAAACATTACGGATTACAATTATATATTGCTCCCGGAAATTAAGAAGGTGGAAAAGCAAATAGAAAAACTTGAGAGTCCGCTGCGCAGGTCAAACATCGTTAGATCACTAGCCTTGTTCTATAGTGCATTGGGTGATTTGAGAAAAGGGAATAAATATTTTGATGCACTAAAAACTGTTACAAAAGAATATAAAATAAGTGCATTTCGTGAAGATGTAAGTTTTCTCAACAAGAGACTGAAAAATCTCGCAGTGATAAGGGATGTGTGAATTCATCGATTTCAGTTGTTGCTTGATATCGTTGTTTTGAATCGGTTTCGGTCCAGTAGAAAATTATAAAAATAGGGAAAGCGACGTTTTTTGTTTTCTCCTGTTTCAGAATAAGGTTTTGTGGATACCGAAAAGCAAAAATTTTTGACATCTTCACTTAAAAATTATATAATTAAAGAACTTGAAAGAAAAATTCTGAAATGCTTATAAAAAAACTAAAAAGAAACAGAATTTGAATATATTAAACAAAAGAAATAAACCTTTGAAATGCGATTGAAATTGCAGATTCTAGTCTTACCCGAAAGAGACAATAAGATTCTATTTAATGGGTGGGGCTTCTTCGATTGCTTTTTTCAGTTTACTGGCAAGCTCTTTGTTAATTTTATTTAGTATAGTATATTCATTGATGGCATCTTCTTTATTTCCCTTCATCAGATATAAGAAACCGAGAGAATAATGAGCAAAATCACAATCTTCATCTATTATAAGAGCCTTGTTGAATTCTTTGATTGCTTTTTCTATCTGATTCATATTTGCATAAACCATACCAAGATTAGATTGAGCCATCAGATAATCTTGTTTCAAGCTTAATGCATGTTTATATTGAGCAATTGCATCGTCCCATTTTTCGAGTTTACTATATACTAAACCAAGGTTAAAATAGGCTTTATAAGGCTTTGGATCAAGACTAATCGACTTATTTTGCATTTCAATAGATTTTTCATAATTGGCAGTTTCATAATACACCAATCCTAACATCATATATCCGCCAGCGTAACTTGAATCAATCTCTATCGCCTTATTATAATAATTGACAGAATTCTTGTATTGTTTGGTTACATAATATGTGTATCCTAAACTTGCATATGCATCAAATAATTCTGGATTAATTTCAAGTGCTTTCTTGCAATATTCTATTTCTTTTTCGAATTTCCCGAGTATCCCATATGAAACACTCATATTGTAGTAAGCAACAGCATCTGTGGAATCACATAATACTGCCTTTTTAAATTTTTTGATAGCTTTCACATGGTCGTTTTTTTTGGCATAAATGAAAGCAAGATAACTAAATGCATCAGAATTCAGAGTATCCTTCTTAACGTAAATTTCCAAATATTTTTGGGCACTATCAAAATCGGTTTGTTTATAATATGTAAAACCAATACCAAAATATGCGGGAGAGTAGTCAGCATCAATTGAAATTGCATTATTATACATTTCCAGTGCATTTTCATACTTGTCTAAATCTAAATAAACACTACCAAGATTGTTATATGTTTCCGGGAATGAATCAGGTTTTAACGCAATCGCTTTCAAGTAATACTCTTCAGCTTTCTTATCTTCCCCAGTAATGTTATAAACGGAAGCAAGAGATGAATAGAATTGCTCATCAGTCGGTTTGAGTTCCAGCGCCTTCTTAAATAAATTAATGGCTTCTTGGTATCTTCGGCTCAACTTAAGCACATATCCCTTTTGCCAATATATATCAGCGTTTTCAGGATTTATCGATATCGCTTTATCAAAACATTCTATCGACTTTTCATACATTGCGAATTCTTTATAAAAAGCACCCAAGGTAAGATAGGCATCAACATAATAAGGAAATATAGTGATTAACTTTTCATATACTTCCACCGCTTTATTATAATCATTTTGTTCATAATAAGTCCATCCAAGTTGAATATAAGCATCATAATATTCTGGGTCCTTTAAAATTATTTTTTTGAGAGTACTAATTGCGTGATTATATTTGTTTTCTTTAACATACAACAGGGAAATAGCATACATAGCATCAATACATTCAGAATTTAAGTCAATTGCCTTTTCAAACGACTTCATGGCATCATTGTAATTTAAATTATTGGCTTGTGACAAACCAAGACAATAAAAAGCTTCGTAATCACCGTTATTATATTTTAATGCACTTTTATATACCTTAATTGATTCTTGATATTTTTCCATTTCATACAGACAATATGCTTTTAACATGAATGCATCATAGTTTAAGGGATTTTGATTGCATATAATTTCGAAATATGGTAATGCTTTTTCATAATCTTCAAACCATATACTAACGAGACCTGTCAAGGTTCAACTTTATTCCCCACCCCAGGTTCAGTTTTATTCCCCACTTT
>CAYMQB010000040.1:0-28065 GCA_964392665.1 uncultured bacterium
TGGTATGAAAAACCTTAATTTATAATATCTTCAGGAACTTTCGATTTATCTGAAATGACACAATAAAATTCACACAATAGAGTGTCATTCTGAGTAATTTGTTCCATATTGACCCGGGAAGAATCTACAATATCACAATCACACCCTTATTATCTGCCACTTCGAGCACTTTTTATTAATTTCTTGCAAAGCAATTTCATATCCGGAAACACCGAGATTCTTCGCAACCGATAAACTATTGCTCACTCAGAATGACTCGGAATGACATTGTTTAACACAGGATTCAGTATGACATATTTTTCTTTTTTCTTGATTAAAAACGAGAACTGTATTATAATACAATCATGCGAACAGTAGCAGTCGACAGATTTCTTTCCAAACCTGTCAAAAATTTCTTTTTAATAATTCTGGGTAATGGTATCAGGTGGATTTTAAGTTTTTTTGTCACCATATACCTTGCAAGGGTGCTTGGAGCTTCGGGATTCGGAAAAATAAGCTTCGCGTTCTCTATCTTTGCATACGCAGTCCTGTTAAGCGATCTCGGATTGACGGTATTGGGTACAAGAGAGATTGCAAGAAACAAAACAGAAATCCATGAATTAGCCTCAAAAATACTAACTTTAAGACTTATTCTTGCAATCTTCTCATTCATTGCTATACTACTTTTCACCTTGCTTGTCCCATTACAAAAAGACACCAAAGTGCTTCTATTTGTTTATTCCTTCTCGATCTTCTTCTATGCGTTCTATCTCGATTGGCTCTACAGAGGTATGGAGAGAATGGCTAAAATTGCAATCTCAACCGTCATCACACAACTTGTGTATGTTATTCTTATTTTCGCTTTTATCAAATATCCCGAGCATATTTTGAGAATTCCATTTCTCTGGTTTGCAGGCATTGGTGCAGGCTCCATTTTTCTGCTCTCCGTTTTCCTATTCAAGAAGCCTCACTTGACATTCCGCATAGACATATCGCTTCTAAGACTATCTATCCCCGTTGGTATCGCAGCGATAATGAACCAGGTCTATTTTCATTTTGATCTCATCACTATAGGTCTACTGAAAACCGAAACCGACGTCGGGCTTTACAATGCAGGATTCAAACTTTTAACCTTCCTACTCACGATTGATACTGCATTTGCCTGGATTTACCTTCCGATGGTTTCGCGGTTTTTTACCGAATCCAGGGAAAAACTCAATACTCTTGTTTTTACCGGTGCAAAACTCATTTTAATCCTCGTAATACCACTTGCATTTGGAGGTACCGTACTGGGAACAAGGGTTATTGGTCTTTTGTACGGAGAAAAATTTCTCGCTGCTTCTTCAGCTTTCAAGATACTCATCTGGGCTATACCTTTGACAAGCATTCAATCTATTTTTGCTTTCGGACTTCTTGGCTGCAACATGGAAAAGAAATATTCTTATGGAATGGTCATTGGCACAGCTATAAATATTGGCTTAAATCTCATTCTCATTCCTGTTTTCGGCATCAGAGGTGCGGCAATTGCAACCATCATCTCGGAGGTAGTTATGCTCGGTGCCATGTTTCTTTGGTTTAAAGAGATTCTATTCGTCCCCTTGCATAAATACCTTATTAAGCCCTCAGTGGCAACGCTCATTATGCTAATACTTATGTTTCTTTTGTGGAAGGTTCCTACAATTTGCCTTATAATTGTCTCTATCCTTGCATATACCGTTGTTATTTTATTGGTGAAAGGTATTACAAAACAGGATTTGAAACTCCTGAAAGGAAGATATGATTCCCTGCATTGAGATAATTAAAGGAAAACCAGGCTGGATTAAGATTCTCACCCAGGAAGGAATCCCATTTAGAATATTTACTCCTGGAGATAATCCACCCGTGTTGATTGTGGACACACTAACTAACGACGCGGATATTATGGACTATCTGAGAGAAGGTGGTACCATTATTACGAGTTTACAATCGGCAGGGAAGTTGCTCGGAAAAACTTCCAGAAGAACTAAAATAAAATATATTATCCCCGATAGTTCCGAATTTTTCAGAAATGTTGGCATCATCGACGTATACGACAGCGGTTTTGTATTACAGGGAAATGGTTTTGGAAGAATAAATAACAACGTTCCTGCCATACACGAACTTTCATACAATAAGGGTATTTGTATAGGCATTCCCTTCGATGTCGATTCTCTTATGTGCGACAAAAGAAGTATGATGAAATTTTTCTGCTCTCAAACTGGAAAATTCCCAACCGAAACCGTTTCGACTACCTCAAAAGCGGAGATTAGGAAACTTATAGTGAATATTATTCGCTACCTTTTCAAGAAGAAGAATTTCTACTATATTAACAAATGGTATTACCCAGGCGAAAAGCAAAGCGCATTCACATTCAGGATTGATACCGATGCATCAGGATTTGATGGAATTCTTAAGACTTTTGCAATAGCACGGAAAGCAAACGTTAACTTCACATTTTTCATTGACTTCTCGAATATTAATATTGAAAATACCATCCAGAGGTTCAAGGAATTAAGGAATCAGGAACTCGCCGTTCACTGTTTCGAACACAAAATCTCGAAAGATCCTGTTCTTAACCGCAAAAATTTCTCCAGGGCCAGAAGAGCGCTTTTCAGTGTTGGATTTGGAGCAACTGGTATTGCCATTCCATATGGCATATGGAATAATACGCTCGGCATTCTCCTGGATGAACTTGGCTTTAAATATTCTTCCGAGTTCTCCCTGTCATACGACGATTTACCTTTTTTCCCGCTAATTGACAATAAATTCTCCAGAGTACTTCAAATTCCCGTTCACCCTATTTCTCCGGGTAGTTTACTATACTCCAAATTTACCACCGATGAAATTGACCACTATTTTAAAAATATTATTCAAAAAAAGCTTGAATCCAACGAACCACTCTTCTTCTATGGACACAGCAAGGTGCTTTCGAGCGAACCTACCATTTTGAAAAACATTTTACACACAATAGAAGAGAAGCAGAATATCTGGAAAGGAACATATATTGAGTTCTATAATTGGTGGATCCAAAGAAACAAGCAGCATCTTGAGATGACAATCGATGGAGATATGCTTAAGATCAAAGGTGTAGACAAAAAAACGGGATTGTCTTTACAGATCATAGCACCATCGGCTAAGAAAGCGGTAGTCTGCGCAAGCGATGAAATTAATTTGAAGGAACTCGACTTTTCTCAGGTGCCCAAAATAGAACCTTTCAATAGGAATGAATTGAGAACAAAGAAAAGAGCATTAAAACTCAGATTTAAGGAGATTGAAAATTGGATAAAAAGATGAAAATTCTTTACGGAGCACATCCTGCAGTGGCAATTAAAAAAGGCGGGCTTTACATACAACTTATGAAAACGAAATCCTATATGGAAAACTTGGGCTTCGAGATAGAATTGTTTAATCCCTGGAAGTGTCCCGATGCAAAGTCTTACGATTTCTTTCATCTCTTCGGAGCAAATTTTTCAACCAATATCATTGCGACTGAAATAGTGGGATGTGGAATTCCTCTTATTGTTACCCCTGTTTACTTCTCAAAACACTCTTCTTTTCAACTCAGGCATATTAACAGGATAAATACAATTCTTTTTAAACTCTTTAAGATTTCAACACCACATATATATACCGAAGAGATTCTTGCTTCCGCAAATCGAATCTTGCCCAATACGGAAATGGAAAAAAACCTTATCGTAAAAGCTTTTTGTATCCCGGAAAGAAATGTTTCCGTAATCCATAACGCTGTTGAAAAAAGATTCGCTCAAGCATCGCCTGATAAATTTATAGACGAATTTGGTCTTAAGGATTTTATCCTGTACGTTGGATATATAGGATATGGAAGAAAAAATACGTTGTATCTTATCCGTGCATTGAAATCATTGGATGTTCGGGCAGTTTTCATTGGTCCTGTCGTTAAGACACCGTATGGGAAATTGTGTATGAAGGAGATAAGCAAAAATAGAAACATAAAAGTACTTGAAGCGTTAAGGCATAATTCACCTTTGCTTGAATCTGCTTATGCCGCCTGCGACACATTCGTTCTTCCCTCTTTATTCGAAACGCCCGGGATTTCTGCCCTTGAAGCAGGGCTTGCTGGAGCCAAGATTGTTATCACCAAATACGGTGGCACAACCGAATATTTCAGAGGTGAAGCAAAATATGTCGAGCCAAAAAGTGTAAAATCGATAAGAAATGGAATCATTGAATCTTTATCAAAGAAGAAAACCGCATCCCTAAAGAACTATATCTTAAAGAATTATATCTGGGAAAATATAGCGAAAAAAATAGAAAAGGTATATCTTTCGTTTAAGTAGACTTCGAAACTACTAAGGGACAGAGTTAATTTACATTTCTTTACATTTCATATTACCTCACTCTTAAAAGCTTATGTGTCAATGTTGTGCTTCTTGCCTTCAGCTGACAAAAATAGATACCCGATGGAAGAATATTTCCATTTTTATCCTTTCCATCCCAGGATATAGAAACGGGAAATTGGAAATTAGAAATTAAGAAATTCTTCACAACGCGTCCGCTCACATCGTAGATTTTTAACTCAATGTCTCCTGCTTGTGCTCCTGTGCTCTTGTGCACTTGTGCGCTGGTAGTGGTGAATATTATGGTGGTAGAAGTGGAAAATGGATTCGGAGAAATCCTCAAGAAAGGTTTCCGGACTACCATTTTCTGATGCCCTTCTTCGATACTCACACCCGTATTAAACAAAATTGACACATTGTCTGAGTCAAAATTAGCACAGGATATATCGAGGTCACCGTCAAGGTCAAAGTCAGCGTTCTTGATTCCCCATGGTTTGTTTCCAACCTGATACTTTGAAAGATTTGCATAAGTTCCATTCCCATTATTGAGTATGACGGCAACACTATCCGCTCCATTAACACTAACAGAAAGATCGATATCACCATCACCGTCATAATCACCGCCTATAATGCGTCTCGTGTATGACCCTGTATTATAACCCGCGGCGCTTCCGAATGTACCATTACCATTATTCAGCAAAACCTGAACATTGCTTCCTGCGTAACTGGCAGTAGCGATATCAGCATATCCGTCTCCATTAAAGTCGTTTACATAAAGTCCATTCGGATTACTTGTCGTCGCATTGACTCCAAGGGTTGGGAAGTTACCTTCTCCATCGTTATATAATACCGATATACTACTCGCATTATCGGAAACCACAATATCTATATCACCATCGTTCTCGACATCTGCTGCAGCGAGACCACGCGTATGGAATCCCGTCGAGTATGCATGGGGGCCGGAGAAATTACCATTCCCGTTATTAAGCATAACCAGAACACAGGGATAAGAACCCCACGAATCACCCATAACCAGGTCAATATCACCATCGAGATCAAAATCTCCTCCTGATATATCCTGACCAAGGACTGCAGGTGCATACGATGCATAAAGCGAGAAGACGCCGCTCCCATTGTTTTTCATAATTACAAGATGTGACGTACCAGGTTCATTATGAGCCGTTGCCATATCGATATCTCCGTCTCCGTCGAGATCGGCTCCAAAAACGGACAGTGGGTCTGCAGCACCGAGTGAATACGAAGATGGAGCTCCGAATGTCCCGTTGCCGTTGTTTAGAAGCACACATAATGCGCCTGGGTTCGGATAATTACTTAAGACCGTTACGACATCAATATCTCCATCAAGATCAAGATCCGCTGTAAACATTCCGCGCGGTTCTGTGCCAGCAGTGTAATTATTTGCTGTACCGAACGTTCCGCTTGAAGGAGTGGTAACTTCAGCAGTAAAGTTCCAGGAGAAACCGTTAAGGTAAACACCGGTTGTAGCCTGGACATCTTTTGTGAGAAGAGCGGTTACCATCTCACCGTCAATAAAGTCTAAATCTGGATCGATTGTCGCAGTTATTGTGCCACTATTATAGGTAACTACACCCGGATGTGGTCCTGTCTGTGTACCATATAAAAGGAAAGTGGAAGAGTCGATTGAAGAACCATTCAAGTCCATATTAAATGTAGAAGAAATGTCACCCGACTTCAAAACATCGAGCTCGAACTGAACAGGATTTGTCGAAATAACAAGTAGTTCGTTTTCATTCAGAAGTATGGAAACATTATTATCATTGTAGTCTGCAGTACACAGGTCGATATCACCATCACCGTCAAAATCACCACCAGCCAGCGAACGCGGATTGTTGCCGCACGAGTAGTTGTTTGCCGAAGCAAACGAACCGTCACCGTTACCGAGCAGCACGGAAATGTTATCAGAACCTTCATTCGCCGTTACAAGATCAAAATAACCATCTCCGTCGAAATCGGATGTAACTATCGAATAAGGAGTCGCACCTACAGTGTAGTTAACGGCTGAACCAAAGCTCCCATCACCATTCCCTGTAAGACGAGAAACATTATTGGACCCTCCATTTGCAACCCCTAAATCAAGGTCACCATTTCCGTCAAAATCACCTGTACATACCGCGTAAGGAACACTCCCGCAAGAATAGTTTGTAGATGAAGCGAAACTACCATCACCATTGCCTAAAAGTACGGAGACACTATTGGCTCCTCCGTTCGCTGTCACGAGGTCAAAAATACCATCATTATCAAAATCACCTGCGCAAACTGAGTAGGGAGAAATACCGACAGAAAAATCTGTCGCTGTTCCGAAACTGCCATCCCCATTCCCAAGCAGTACCGAAACATCATTGGAATTTGCGTTAGCGACCGCAAGGTCAATAAAACCATCGAAATTAAAATCACCACAACGAAGCGCATTGGGAAGACTACCCGCTGAGTAGTTGGTTGCTGAACCAAAACCACCAGAACCATTACCTAAAAGTATCGATACATTATTGGAGCCACCATTTGCTACCGCCAAATCCAGGTTTCCATCTCCATCAAAATTACCACTGCAAATTGCGTATGGAGTGGTGCCTGCAGAGAAGTTCGATGCCGAGCCAAAAGAACCATCACCGTTTCCAAGAAAAACGGAGATGTTGTTAGAATTTTCATTAGCTACGGTAATATCAAGATACCCATCATCGTTAAAATCAGCAATCATTGCCGAATTAGGTCCACTGGCAGCAGCATAGGCAGTCAGCAGAGTATAAAAACCTGAACCATCCTCAACCAGAGATGTAAATTGCCAGACAAATCCCTTCAGCGAATCTCCGAAAAGAGATTGAACATCATGTGTCAGCACTGAAGTCACCACTTCTCCATAACCAAAATTATCTACAGGATCAAGCGTTACCATTTTTCCAGCACTATCATACGTTATTGTTCCTGCATAAAAACCTGTAAAACATCCACTGAGACGAAACGAAAGCGATGTGAAAGTCAACGGATCCATATCCATATTAAAAACAGCAGAAACATCTGTACCATAGGGTACGTTGCATTCATTCTGTGAAGGACTCATAAGACTAACCTGAGGTATGTTTACGGCTGCGTCGGGTCCACCGTAAGCTCCCATATCGTTCCGTGTTCCATCTGGATCGTTATATGCTGGATCCGGGTTACCAGAATCGATACAGGGAGAACCACCTTGCAGATGAAAATCATTATTTGGCTCGTTCACATACAGAGGATTCGCAGAAATATCCCCCGGACCAGCAGAGCAGTTGTAGTAGTTTTGAACATTGCCCCATACATCGTTGTATGAAAAATCGGTAGGAACACTTGAATTAACACAACCCATCCCAATATTCGAGTTTCCTGTCACGATGTTATTCATAATGACAGGCTTGTATCCTCCACTGTCATATATTCCATTGTTATTATTTGCAATCGTATTGTTAATCACATCTGGGTCTGAACTTATGGATATGCCTGTATAAGTGTTATCTATGACGACATTGTTATGAATGTATGGATTCGAACCATTCCATGTTGCAATACCGGAACTGTTGACTTCTACCCTATTATTGCAGATTTCCGGGGAGGCACTCATATTACAAAAGATCCCACCTCCTCCTGGCATACCGCCATAATTTGCACCAGTAACAGTAAATCCCTGAAATTTTGTATTGTTAGTTATACTTACACCTATAGCAGTTACCACATCGCCTTGGTCTCCCCCACCATCGATTATTGAAAGTCCCTCCCCTGCTCCGATTACGTCTACATCTGCTTTCAGGGTTATCTCTTCGACGTAAGTTCCAGGCGCAACCATAACTATATCCCCCGCGCTAGCAGCATCTATTCCCTGCTGTATCGTTGGATAATCTCCGGGGACATAAATTATGTCAGCAGACATATATCCAGCAAAAAACAGGATTACAAAGAAAAATATGCTTTTCCGCATCTCTATCTCCTTTTTTATTGTTTTCCAAATTTATCAGAGAATTAAAAGAAAGTCAATATCATTGTTTGATATCTATTGTCATTCTGAGTAATGCGTTTTGTATTGACCACGGAAAAATCTGACATTAATCTCCAGTGAATTCCCCTTTATCAAACATCCTCCCACGCACAAGCCACCTACGCCAAGGCTTCAGCACATTTTAGTTCTTCGATTAATTTATCTTATCCAGTCCCTCTTGAATCCCAATACGGAACAACCTACCGAAGTTTGACGGGTCGAGTGAATATACAATGGCAAGACAGGTGATGAAAATAATCACTGCTAACCATTTGGTGTAACGTCCTCGTGTTCTGACGAAAAGTATAATCGACAGGATTGCCATCACAGCAGGACCGACGACCTTTATATCTCCTAAAGGCACTCTATATCCTCCAACATACTTTTCGGTTTCGCCCAAAAATGTTGCTAAGTTAAAACTCACATTTGCAACAACCAAGATAATCTCCACAATAAAAACAGCAAGCAGAACCCAGGCAGCCCATTTGGTAGATTTACCTTCAGTTCGATAGACCTCATAGATTACTGCTGGTAACAAGAAAAGTATTGCTACAATAGGTTTCAGTGTCAAAAGACCAATAATTATACCTATCGCTGCAATAATGGTTAAGACGGCACAAATCAGTGTCGCATGTTTATAAGCTTTAGCCATATTTCTCCTCCTTTTATAAATCTCCCTTTCATAAAGCATATCTCTCCAATAAGTCCCCCCCCCTAAAACCTAAATCCTCTCAAAATGTGATACACCCCACGCGTGACATTTTGGACATCCAACCGGTTCTCCAATCTCCGCATCTCCAAAATGCCTAAATTCTACCCAATCAGGCATCCCTGATTTATATTCAGCTTCTACTTCATTCGTAGCAACACAGTAAGTGTAGTCTGTAAATTGAAAGACAAATTCATTCCCTGCATAACCACAACTTAAGCATCTGTAATTCGCCATTTTTTCACTCCATTATTTATTATTAGGTCTTTTTATGTGACCGTTTATTTTATACTCATCATAACATTCAAAAACACACTTGCAAAAAGCAATCATTCTTTTATCACAACATGCAACAGCTTGTCTGTAAATTTTAATAAAGTAATTCTTACCCGCTTCTGTTTGTGAGTAATTTTTCTTCATCAAGTTATGTTCCATGCATAGCGTTTCTCCATTCTCGACAGTATTAGTTCCTCCTTTGTCTTTGGGAATTCTATGGTCAGCACATATTTCAATACCGTCTTTTTTGCCACGACCACAAAGCACACATTTATAATTATCTCGTTTAAAGATTTCCTCCTTGTCTTTCTCAGAAAACTCCCATAATTTAACTTCCTTAACATAAGTTGGGTCGTATCTATACACTCCCTTTTTCACCTTTATTAATTTTCCCTCCTGATGAAACTTTCGAATTTGCCTCCAAGTATCACGAGGTTTACGCCCGTACAATTTAAGATATTGCTTCTCGACCCAGTCCACTACAGGTCCATGATGCAAATCTTTATTAGGATGTTTCTTAAAATATTGCATTACTAAGTCAGCAATACTCTTACCCATATTGTTATACCTCCTTGCCTAAATCAAATTCAAGCTGGTTGATTTGTACCTCTGTTTTAAACCTTTTTTCGGATAATTTACAGTAATTTTTTTCAATATCAACTCCTATTCCTTTCCGCTTATTTTGACCGCACGCTACCAGAGTAGAGCCACTTCCCAGAAATGGATCAAGTATTGTGTCTCCGACAAAACTAAATAATTTCATACATCTTCGGGGTAATTCTACAGGAAAAGGTGCCGGATGCCCAATTCTCTTTTTACTTTCGCCTGAAAAATTCCATACTCCATTTGTCCATTCCATAAACTCTTTTTTGCTAATATCTGATTTTCTACTTCCACTAATTTTCTTCCACTGATTTTTGTAAAGAATAACAATAACTTCGACTGGCGCAATAACATAGGGTGCTGAAGCTGAAAGCCATGAACCCCAAGCAGTTCTTCTTGAAATATTACCCTCATTCCAAATAATGGTTGAATGATATTTCCACCCCACATGCTTTGCTATTGTTGTAATGTCTGCACACACGCTCTGTTGCCCACCCTTGTTTTTATCAAGGGGTATGTTTAAACAAAATCTTCCGTCATCCTTTATCAGTTTATAACATTTCCCGAGCCACCTTTTTGTAAAAATCAAATAGTCATTGTAAGACATTGTATCATCATGAGAATTATACTTTATTCCTACATTATATGGCGGAGAAGTAATAATTAAATCGATCGTTTTTTCTTTTATACAATCTATTTCTAAAATATCGGCAGTGTAAATTCTTATCGTTTCATTTTGGAAAGAAGTTTCTCCCTTAACTGTAGTTTTATATTGAGTGGATTTTTCAGCTATTAAGCTGTTTTTAAAGTTCCGGCGTTTTTGCATACATTTTTCAAGTTCCTTCTGGTTGAATCTTCTTCGCCCTCCTGATTTTTTTGTAGGAGAAAGCAAACCACGTTTTTCCAATCGATAGATTGTAGATGGACTTACTCCAAGATATTCTGCTGCTTCTTTTGTTGTATATACAGCTTTATCTTCCATAATTATTTCTCCAAGGTTTTTTAGTTTTTACGAGTTCTATTAATTCAAACATTATTCTTTTAGATTTATACCCTACAAAAGACCATTCCTTATCCATCTTTTTTCTATCGAAAAGATGTAGAATTTCTTCAGGGGAGTCTATTTGCTTCTTGGCTGTTTTCATATTAGCATTTATAGAATACTTGTTTTTAAAAAATCTTCAATGCAATATTTATACCAAAAAAAAAGAGGGAAGTCAATATCTATTCTCAAGGTCTCTGACAAAATACACAGACTTCTTCCTCTATAGTTCAGATAATGCTTTTAGAATTGCTGACTGGGTTTTATATTTATCACACAAGGTGCGGAACTCATCTCGATTAAGAATTTTACTGACATAAACCTCAGCGCTTACCGGGTAGGTAAGCCACTGTGTTGTACTGTGGAATTCAAGCTTTGCCTTTGCTGGATTGCCCTTTTTATCAGTAATAGTAGCTTGTGGGGATTGCTTAAACCAGATACGAAGTGGCTTTACAGCATAACCCATAACTACCCAGACCTTGGTCTTACGCCGCTCAATATCATAAAATACTGGAACCATCATCCGAACATCAGAACCGACGTCGGGATCATCAGTGTATTCTAACAACCATTTCTTTGCAAAGGATCTGGTTTTTTCAAAATCAAGACGGTCGAGTTCATCCTTATTGAGTTCTGGTAGCATCCCGATTTCTTTTGAAGTTAAGAGGTAAGTACCATAAAGTAAATTTTCCATATCCAATAATTCTTCATACAATGGTTTTTCTACCTTTCCGTAAGGTGTGGGTCGTATTGAAGCGAGTAAATCATCTTTACCAATTGTAGATTCCAATAACTCACGCACAAAGCTGTATGCTCGTGCACGACGCAGATAGAATGTTGCCAAAGGTTCAAGCGATAGTTCTGGACATATATCGATAACAGGTATTTTCTCCTCAAATGGCGGAGCAGCACCAGCTTTGGGAACCTCTAATTGTTTAATATGTGTTTCTCTGGTCAAAGCTATGAGTGCTTTGAAAAGCCCAATAAGTTCCTCTTTATATTTCTCACCAAGGTGTAATCTTTCCGCTTCAGGCATACTATCAGGTATTACAAGTGGTTCAAGAGCAAAAACCTGGTAGTCATACCAACCTGAGGAAGACTCTGGAGTGAGATCAATCTCCCCTGCCTGGATTCGCTTAATAAGTTCATCTATAAGATTAAAACCTTCTGGTATAGAACGATTACCATACAATTTTTTTACCAGCTCGGTTTCATGAGAAGAAGAAGGTGGGATAAAACAACATGAGTCTTTAGAAACAGGATCTTCCGATACACTAATAAGACTCTTTTCGGTAAAAGGGTTGGTAAGTTTTGATATCAGGTCAATATAGGTTCTGTAGGATTGTTCTTCAGATGACAATCCTGCTGCCAGTGTACTTGCCCTTTCCCACCCGAACTTTTCCTGCAACAGTCTATCCTGTTGGAAGATCTGGGATAGTTCTTTTGACCAGGTATAGAAACCAATTGGTTTTGAGCGAAGTTTATCCGCGAGAAAACCTGATTTAATCTTTTCAGCTATTTCTTTAACAGTCTTATTTTCTTCTTCATCGATACCACCAAGGAGCATTGCAGCATAAAGGAAACCACGACAGTAATCCAGACTTTCTTTCTTCATCTCCGCTTCTTTCTCAAGCTTGCCGAGTTCTGTAAGTAGATTCTGAAGCATTTCGCGCTTCCCGGTAAACTCTTTCGTACCATTCTGTGTAAGGTGTTCGACAGCCGCTAAAAGACCATCATCAAACTGTTTCGCCTTAGCAGCTATGACTGAAGCTGAGACAAGACTTATATTCTTGGGGATACTGGAGAGGGTGGGATAGAGAGAAGCTTCAACTGTCTCAGTTTCTCTTTCCTCACTATACCTCTCTTCTCTTTCTTCCAGAATAGTTAGACCGAGCACCTGGGTAGAAAGATCTAATTCTACTACCAAGTCCTCTGCAAACACTTTTCTTATCATGGCTTGCTTTTCAGACCAGAATTTTTCACTCTTACAAGAAGCTATTGTAACTATTACCAACAAAAATAATATGAATTTCATTTTTCCTCCTCTTGTACCTACTCAATACTCCTCGCTATTTTCTCCCTACACTATAGATGGGTAACTGTTCTCTCAAGAGTTCATAGAGTTTTATATTTTCGGATTTACTCTCATTGACCTTCTGCAACCCAATACATAGTTCTCCAAATGTCAATACCTTTTTAATCGTCTTCCATTGTTCTGTTTCATCTTTAACACGATTTATATTCTCTATTACCTTATTCACCTCAGCTCTTATCGTGGAATCCTCGGAAGGTATGGCTTTGACCTTATCTTTGTTGCCTCTATACTTATTTAAATTTTCATGCCTTAAGGTTTTCTTTCTATGGTCAATCAATTCTTCTTTTAGTGAAGCAATCAAATCCATCCCCCCATTTGCTACAATCGTTCTACTCATTGCTGTGGTCATCTGCTCCCTAATTACCTCCCACAGTAATTTTCCTTCCATATTCCCTTTTAATCGAGCCATTGCGAGAGAAACAGAAAGAATTGCATTCATTCCGAGATTACCCTTTCTCTGCATTATATGTATAACTTCTTCCCTGGAAGCATTTGAATCCAATGTTCCTCTTTCAATCGCCAGCTCTTTTTCCTGCTCCAACAACGTCCTGTCTAATTCAACCAGTTCTCCGAGTTCCGAGATCTTTTTACCGCGAAAGGATTTTGAGATAAAATTTCGGACATTATCCACAGCATTAAGACAACCCTTTCCTCCGTACCGACACGAACGTTGCCATACTTCTAATAACTTTTTGTCATTTTTTTCGACAATTTTATTGTTATCTACTCTCCTCTTAAAACAGTATGTTTTATCATCCTGAATTTCAAACAAACCCCCGTATTTTTTAGCAATAGGTGAATTAGCTGGAATGATACTATCGATAAGATGAATCGCCTCATCAGTTCCTGCAGATGTACCAAGCGGAGTAGCACCTTCAAATGTGAAAAGTCTAGAGTACTTATCACTTCCCTCAATGCCAACCTTAACCTCAACAGCAACAGTGGGGATACCTGCATTGGTTGATGCCTCCCGAGCAACAATCTCCGTTATGGTCAGATTATTCGTAAATTTTCTAGCTAATGCTTCTTCTTCAGGTTCAGATTTTTTATTCTTTTTCTCAGCAGACTTTTGCATAATTTCTCTCATCACTCTTACAATGGCCTCATACTTATATAATCTCTCTGAGTTTGAGCCACCTCCTGCTTTCAAACCCAATGAGTTCGCAGCAAGAGCCACCTGTGCCTCGAAATCCTCGATCGGGGATTTAGAGCGGTGAGAAACCACGATCTCAAGATTCTTCCCTATTGCGGTAAGAAGAGCAAGAACTCCTTCGGTAACTGTGCCAATTTGATTGAGTTTAATTAATGCAGTGTTTATTAGTCCCTTATCTGCTTTTTCTTCGATCGAAGAATCCTTTGTCGTTATGTTATCATCTCCAGTGATATGAATCTTATCGCCCAGTTTCTCCATTATCAGTTTCCATCCCTCATCATCATCCTCTGCAAAACCATCCTCAATTGCTACAATTGGCAGGTCATCATCTTCGATTGCTTTCCTGTAAATCTCTAACAGATTATCCCGCGATAGAACAGGCTGGTTCTCGTCCCTCCATGCTTCGTACATTCCTATTTCCTTCCTTACCCCCATCGTCTCCCTGTATGCGTTTTCAAGTTCACTCGCTGCCGGGTCAAGCGCCATCACTACATCCTTGCCAGGAATATATCCACAATCCTTAATAGCCTGTTTCTGCATACGCCATAATCTTTCAACCGGCAAGGTATCACCTGCTCCTTTTTGTATGTAAGCAGCAATACCTCCTTCAGTCCCTATTCCCTTTACCGTACAACCCTCTGAATTCTCAATAATCTCTTTTAACCTGTTCTGAAGTGTAACTGTCATCTCCTGAGCCTCCTCATAGTTGCTTGCACTCAAGGGAATAAACATACTTTCCTGAAGACTGATATTGCTCTCGGGAAACTCTTTTTCGGTATGACGCCCTCCCATACCGCAGTTCCTGAATTCCCAAGGAACAAGGATTTCATGTTTCCCTTCAAGAATTATCTTCTGCATCCTTGTCCAGATCATCATTCCTTTCACACCCTTAACCTTCTCCACCCATGTTTTTGCCCCTTTTTCCCCAATAACTTCTGTCTTTTTTGCGGAGCTTCCTGCCTTCGCTTCCCTTCTTCTGAATTCCCTGTACTTTCCTGTGTCCGCAAGGAGAAAATCGAGAAGCCCCACAAAACCAACGCCCAGGAGCAATCTTCCAGTATAAACAGTAATCCTGATATTATAAATAAGTCCTATGCTTAAAAGAATGATTGCAGCGGGTAAAGCAATAATTGCCAGTTTTTGACTCGCTGATGGTCCAGCTGCTGAAACTGCCAGATTGTAAGGTGCATCAGGATGATACTCTAATCCTGTTCTCCTCACACCTTTAAGTTTGCCAAAAGGAATCTTCAAGAATATGGATAAATACCAGAAACCCCTTTTAAACAAAGATTGATTTAGTTTCTTTTGAGCATCTGGAAGCAAAGAAGCATTCAATGCATTCAATCTAATCGCTTTCAAGTAATGACCCATTTCATGCACAGCAACCCCTGTATGAAAACTTACATACCAGAAGATAAGAGAAACCAATGTTTCCCTCGATGTAAACATAAATTTCAGAACCTCTCCTTTGTTGCTAACAAAACCTGGGACCGATAAAACAGATGAGATAAATGCAACGTGAAAAGACACCAAGATATGGTTTGCAATCACCCAACCCTTGTTTAGTGCCGCTGTGACCTCAATTGCTCCGTTACTCTTATTACTCCTCATACACAGTTCCTTTCCTTTAAGCCTCCCTTACGCTCTTGTTTAAAGAGGAAATACATCCATCATCTTTCTTGATTATCATAAAGAAAAAATTTTGTCAAGTATTTACTACCAAGTGTTTAGCTAAAAACAAAAAATGCTATTTATGTTCAGATAAAAGCAACTTCGCTTCGCTTATTCCACTATACTGTGGGTAATTTTTTATAAGGAATTCCAGCGACCCTTTACCGAGTTTTTCATCTCCTAACTGACATAAAAATATTTTCCCTGTTTTCAAGAGTGCAGCCGGTGCCAGTCTATCATCAGGATATTTTCTTACAATGCGAGAGAACAATTCTATTGCTTTCCTGTAGTCCTCCTTCGATGCAAGGAAAGTTCCAATCCTGAACTGTGATTTTGGCGAAAAGTAGATTTCGTACTCTTTCTCGTATACCTCAAGATAAATGCTCTGAAGTCTTTCCATTTTTCCGTTCTCGTAAAGCTGAGCCAGTAATTTTTCATATTGTCCACTCGCTTCCCTTTTTTTCTCCACTATAGTCAGAGAACGGGCAAGTTCTAATCTTGCATCCGTATTCCTTGGTTCTGCCTTAATAACTTCCTGAAGTAATTCAATCGCCTTATCGATATCTCCTTCATCTCGCATTTGAAAAGCTTTCTCGAGTTTGGGATTTAATTTTACACCTTCCAGTTTTTCTTCAATTCTGTCGGATATATATTTCTCTTCAACTTTTAGAAATTTCATAACACCACCACAGATAAGACCAAAAAGGAATCCGCCTACATGTGCGAAAAACGCAACGCCGGTAAAAATACTTTTTGATACCATTGCGTAAAACAACTGTTCGGCAAACCAAAAAGCCAGTGCAAACCATGCATAGAGTTCAAATGTTCCCCAGAACGGTCTTAACAACACAATAAAAAAATAGAAGAAGCGAATCTTCGTTTTGTAAAATCGAAAGGCAAAAGCACCCATAACAGCCGATATTGCTCCTGATGCTCCAATCAATGGCACGTTCGAACTCAGATTAAAAATGGCGTAGAACAACGTTGCTACTATTCCACCAATGACATAAAAACCAAGAAAAAGGGGCCTTCCCCAATAGTCTTCTATATTCACACCAACCAACCAGAGAAATAATATGTTGAAGAAAAGATGAAAAAATGAAGCATGAATAAACATTGACGAGATAATTGTAATAAAGGAAAATCGTTTGGGCTTGAAACCAAAACGATAGAATATCCTCCCATTTAGATACTGCTTAAATCTTTTATTAGTTGTCTCCCATTCTGCATAGTTTTTAGAGTCCTTTTCAATTATTTCACCATTTTCTATGGATTTGTGGAAATTCTCCTGAAAATGTGGGTCTTTAAAAGCATCTGGATGCTTCTGTACATATTCAATCAAATAAATATATTCTATTTTACGTAGTTCATCGAACAAGTTCCTTATATTGGACTCCTGTCTTAGTTCGATCGGATAGGTAATAATCCAGATGATGACATTTAGTCCGATTAAAACGATCGTAATAAGGGGGAGACGTCTGTATAACTTATCGTGCCCTATAGGTATTATAAACATTGGTTGATAATACAAAAAAAATTGGGAAAAGCAAGAAAAAAAATTGACTTAAAAAAACATTTATGGTAGAAGGAAACTATGCAAATTTACGAAAGATTATCAGAACTTTACACTGTTTTCTCCAAACACCCTCTCCCCTGTCCTATCCCACCCAGAGAGAGCAAAATTATGCAAAGAGTTTTCTCGTAGGAGGAAAAATGAACTCTTTATTTGTCATTCTTGCTGCTTCCATACTGTTCGCATTAGGTTATCTATTCTATGCAAAGAAAATTGCAAAACTCTGGGATATGAAAACCGAGAATGAAACACCTGCAAAAAAGAACTTCGACGGCGTAGACTATGTTCCGGCAAAACACTGGCTGATTCTATTCGGTCACCATTTTTCATCCATAGCAGGTGCTGGTCCTATACTTGGTCCCGTGATTGCCTGTATGGTTTGGGGCTGGTTTCCTACACTTCTCTGGCTCATTTTTGGTTCGATTCTCTTAGGGGGAGTGCACGATTTCTCTGCACTAATGGCATCCCTTAGAACAGGTGGAAAATCTATTGCGGATGTTTGCGAAACAACAATGTCGAGAAGAGCCAAAATGATATTCGCTTCGTTTATCTGGTTGACATTGGTTTTAGTTATTGCTGTTTTTGCTTCGGTTGCAGCCAAAACACTCAGTTCAACCCCACAGGTGGTTATCCCAACTTTTGGTCTAATTCTCGTCGCGCTACTTGTTGGTTTTCTGATATATAAAGCAAGGATAAACCTTCCTCTTGCCTCAATAATTGGAATTGGTTTGCTTTTCGGACTTATATTTCTGGGTTTCAAATTTCCCATTTCCATTGGTCCTCATGCTTTTTTAATCTGGGTTCTGATCCTTTTAGGTTACGCTTATGTTGCATCTATAATACCTGTGAATATTCTTCTTCAGCCAAGAGACTATCTTGCTGCATTCGTTTTGTTTATCGGACTTCTTGCAGGATATATTGGGCTTTTTATTACGCATCCTGTTATTCATGCACCTCCCTTTATTTCTTTTAATTCCGTTAAAGGAACTCTCTGGCCTATGCTCTTCGTTATCGTTGCCTGCGGAGCAATTTCTGGTTTCCATTCCTTGATTTCGGGTGGAACGACATCCAAACAACTTGCCGATGAAAAAGATGCTAAAAGGATTGGCTACGGAGCAATGATTACAGAAAGTGTTCTTGCAGTACTTGCTCTCTTAGCGGTAACTGCGGGACTTTACTGGAAAGGTAACCATCCAGGACTTATATATCCGGAACTAATGAAAGGCGGAGATTGGATCAAAACTTTTGGCGTAGGTTACGGTGAAATCGTAAAACCTATCCTGGGTGTTTTTGGAGTTCTAATAGGTATTACTATGCTTAAAACTTTTATTATGACAACACTTGATTCCGCTACGAGGATTGCGAGATATATCGGAGAGGAATTATTCGGGGAAGCGTTAAAAATAAAATTCCTTGGTAACAAATATGTAAGTACAGCCATAATTGTTGGATTTGCTTTGTATCTCTCGCTGGGTGCCTGGCAATCCATCTGGCCTATCTTCGGAGCATCAAATCAACTCGTTGCTGCTCTTGCTCTTTTTGTAGCAACAACCTTCCTCATTTCCAAGGGTAAGAATAGTCTCTATACTCTCATCCCGGCAATCTTTATGCTATTGACCACGGTTACTGCAATTGTTCTTGAAATAAAAATGTTTCTGCCACAGGGCAAAATTCTACTTTCTACTATTGGCTTCGTGTTGTTAATCCTAACGCTTATTCTGCTCTTTGATGTAGTTAAGGTGATTTTCAAGAGAAGAAAACCATTGCAGGCTCAAGGTCATATATAGAAACAGGACTTGAATCTTCCAGACACAGGAGTAGCATTAGAGCATTAGGGGCAACCATATGATATCAGTAGACGCGAATATAGAGTATAAGGGTATAATAACTTTTAGGAACAAGTTCGTTATGTAAAATCTTATAGTGATGTGAGAGCGGAGATAAAGATAGATACTAAGGAAGAATCACGAGTAATTGCGCTGAATTCGGAAATGTCTTATAAAACCATTTTTGATCAAATAGCAGAGGATTATGATGAAGTTCGTCCTGGTTATCCTCAGGAATTGATACAGGATATTATTTCTATCTCTCGCATTTCGGAGGATGGGAGAATTCTTGAGATTGGTTGTGGTACAGGACAGGCTACAATTCCGTTCGCAAAATATGGCTATAGCATAACCTGCCTGGATATTGGGAAGAGACTTGTTTCTTTGGCTGCAAAAAATTGTCAGAAATATCCAAATGTGCACATCCATCCGGTATCATTTGAAGAATGGAAGAACGAGATGAATTCGTTTGATCTCGTTATGTCTGCTACTGCTTTTCACTGGATACCTCCTGAGATTGCCTATCCTAAAGCAGCGCAGATACTGAAGGAATCCGGATATATAGCTATTTTCTCAAGTCTTCATCCAACTCCATACACAGGGTTTTTTCAGACAGTTCAAAAGGTCTATCGGAATATCGTGCCGGAATGGAAAGACCCCACCAGCGAACCATCAACGGAAGATAAAATTAGGTCCAGAGAGGACTACATCAACGGGACTGGTTTGTTTGAAAAAGTTCTTGTAAAGCAGTATCCCTGGGAAAAAGAATATAAAACAGAGCAGTATATCAAGCTCCTAAACACATATTCTGCTCACCGATGTTTGGATAAGGGAAGAAGGGAGAAATTGTTTTCCAACATCACCGATTTGATTGATGAAAAATATGGAGGAATAATAACAAGGCCATATCTTACTGTGTTATATATTGCGAAGAAGGTTAGTTGAAATCCTGATTGTCGCTTGCACTGCGTGCAGATTGTTTGATTTTTGAAGATGTGAAGATGAAAATGGGGGCAGGCGTTCGATTGTTCGATTTTGAAAATCCTCATTTGATTTTTTCTTGACTTCACCATTATTTTCGTTTACAATGCTAATATAAATGAAAGAACTCGAAAAAAGATTAACTTCTGAAGGTGAAGACTTTTATAATATGCCCCCAATTTCACATAAACTATTCGACAGCGAAATAGAATTATTACCATCGGTAAGTGAATTGTTTGAATTGGAATTAGCTTATCTGGAGTTCAATTCTTTACCTAAGGACGAATTATTCAGTAGGTTAGCCTATTTTAAATCGGTGGATGGAAAATTTACAGAGCATTTTTTGATGTATAACCATTCTACCAAAGCACTTACAGTTAATCGTTCTGCGAGCACAAAGGCGTATTTTGAAAATGGACTGTTTTCTACAGGCTATGCAACTCATGGATTGTTTCCTTATCGTGGAAAGTTCCATCCGCAGTTGATTAAAGCCTTAATTAACATCACTGGAATTAGGAAAGGGGAAACTATTTTAGACCCAATGTGTGGGAGTGGAACTGCAAATATTGAAGCTGCCTTAATGGGTATAAACTCTTATGGAATTGATCCAAGTCCTTTTTGTCAATTTATGACAAAAGTGAAGTATAATAGTTTATCCATAAATGTTGAATTGTTAAAAGGAATTTCTGATAAATCAGAGGAGTTATTCCAATTTTTCAATGTTTCTGATGTAAAAACACAATTGCAAAAAATTACAGATTATGAAAAATTAAAAGTTTACGAGTTGGCATTTCTTGCTTTTTTAGATGCTTTAGGATACTCCAAAAGGGTGGTTAGTTCCAATCACAGGCAGCTCTTTACAAAAGTGCTAAAAAGATACGAAGATACGATAGTTAATTTCATCTTCAATACTTCAAACTATTTAATCGACTTAGGAACCGTCAATGTCCTGGAAAATGCAACTGCTATGAAAATACTACTTGAAGATAATTCAATTGATGGGGTGATTACGTCACCGCCATATTCCTTTGCGATTGATTATGTGAAAAATGATGAGGCGCAGTTAAACTTTTTAGGGTATGATATTAATGATATTAGAAGCAAAATGATTGGACTATCTGGTAAAAATAAAAGTGAGCGATTAGAAAATTATTTTAGAGATATGGAGTATGTATGTTCAGAAGTCTCAAGGGTACTAAAAAAAGATAAGTTCTTTGTGATGATTATAGGGTCTAATACAAATCAGACTGGAGGCATAAGATTGGAAGGTAAGATAATAGAGTCCTGCAAAAGGCATAATTTAACATTGGTTAAAAGTATCTTAAAACCCATAAAGGGAATGAGAAATACAATGAAAGACGAATATATATTATTCTTTAAGAAGAGGACTGGAAAATGAAAACTTTAGAGGAAAAATATTTGAATGTAATTCAGAAAAATACATTTTATTATTTTGATGAAGAATTTGAAGAAACCTACGAGACTCATATTTTCAGTGTTAAGGAAGCAATTTTACATCTTAAGAATGAAGTTAGTATAAAAGGATGTAAGAAGGAGGTATTTGAGGATTTCTTAAGAAGAAAAAAAGAATTAGGTTTAAAAGCACTTTTAGCAATATCTGGTTTTTCTAATGAGAGTTTGAAAAGACTAATAACTGTTATACGAATAGTCGACAATGAAGAGGTAAATGAACTTGTATTCAAAGAAAAATGGTTGCAAGAAAAAGAAGCTAATGAGATTTCAGAATGGAGTACATCTAAGATTGAAAAGCTCATGAAAGAAAACGAGTATTTTAGAAAAGGTTTGATTAATATTTTCTATGAAGGTTCTACAACTGAATTTTTCCAAAAAACTCTACCTCCATTTGAACTTCAAAAATTTAGTTTAGAAAAACTAAATTTTGATGTAAATGCACTGATAGACACACTTGCAAGATATAAAGAAAAAGGGTCAAGAGCAGCAAAAGGGAAAAACAATCCTGAAGTTTTAATTAAGAGAATATTAAATGAACTTGAAATTCCATTTGAAAAAGGTGATTTAAGCGAATTAATTGTTAATGCTCCAAATACCAAACGAACAATGGATTTTATAATACCGAACAAAGAGGATCCGTTAATTATTGTTGAAAGCACATTTTTAACTACAACTTCATCTGGTCAAGGAGATAAATCAAAAACCGAAATTTCTATCGATACCCTTATAAAACAACACTATCCAAAAGCAATCTTTATAGGATTTGTAGATGGTATTGGTTGGTATGTAAGAAAAAACGATCTAAAGAGAATGGTCGCTGCGTATGAAGAAGTTTTTACCTTTCATCAAGAAGAATTAGAGCGTTTTAAACTATTACTTAAGGAGGTATTTAAGCTATGAGTGCAATTGATTTTGAAATTAAGGGAATAGGTAAGTTAATAAAAGGGAATATATTTTTTGTTCCCCGATATCAGAGGCCTTTTGCTTGGAAGGATCAACAAATTAACGAACTTTTTGTAGATATTAAGAATAATATAAATGAGGAAGAATATTTTTTAGGTACCATTGTGTTAACAAAAGGGGAGGAAGAAAAGTTGGAAATTATTGATGGACAACAAAGGATTTCTTCTATTGTAATTTTTTTTTCTGCCGTAAAAGATTTTTATGAAGACAAAAAAGGTATAGAAGCTCTTCAGTTTGATTATCTAAGTAGATATGATAGAAGAGAGAAAGAAAATATTCGCAAACTTGAATTAAGCATACAAGATAATGAATTTTTTAGAGAATTTATCGTTAAGAATAACAAAGAAATAGCTGAGAAAAGAGAATCCCATAAAAGAATTAAAAATGCTTTTGAAATATGTCGCCAAACAATATCCAAATTATTAGAGTTAAATAATGATGACCCTAATATTCTTTATGAGTGGGAGGATTTTATTAATGAGAAGCTTAAAGTAGTTGTTATAACAGTCCCTAGTGATGCAAACGCTTTTACTATATTCGAGACACTTAATGATAGAGGATTAGAATTAGCACAGATAGATTTATTGAAAAATTATTTATATAGCAAAGTAAGCAGTAGAAGACTAGATGAAGCGCAAACTTCTTGGATTGAATTAATCTCAAAATTAGAAGATGAGAAATTAGTTTTAACATATATTAGACATTATTGGATTCATCAGAATGGTTTCATTCGCCTTAAAAATAAGGAATTATACAATGATATTAAGAAAAAGATTAAAAGTTCAACACAGGTTATTACATTTATCAATGGATTGAAAAATGACGGGGATACTTATCTAGCGATATTGAATCATAATTCTGCTTTTTGGAATGACTATGATACTAATTGCAGAAACTATATCCAAACTCTTAATTACTTTGGTTTAGAACAATATAGGCCATTGCTCTTGTCGGTTCTCAAAGAATTTAACAAAAATGAAATAGCTAAATCATTGAAGTTAATTCTGTCATGGTTAGTACGAAATCTTATAACAGGGTCTCTGGGGGGTGGTAGTTTGGAACAGGCATATGCTAGTAAAGCGAAAGAAATATCTGATAGAAAAATAAAAAATACTAAGAAATTGTATAATTCACTTAAAGATTTTATCCCACAGGATAAAGAATTTGAAGAAAAATTTAAACTAGCTACTGTTAGTAAACATAAGTTTGCGAGATATTATCTTAGTGCCATAGAAAATTATCATCGAGGGGAAGAAGATCCTGAACTTTTAGTAAATACCAATCCTGACTCTGTAAATCTGGAGCATATTTTACCTGAAAATCCTGGAGAGAATTGGCCCAATTTTGAAGAAGAAGATGTAAGGACATATGTAAAAAAAATCGGTAATTTAACTTTAATGAAAACAAAAGAAAATAATGATTTTAGGAATTCGGCATTTTCTGAGAAAAAGGAAAAATATGAAAAGTCAGAATTATGGATTACAAAGTCTCTGGGTTATTGTGAAGACTGGACAGCGGATAGTATAAGAAAAAGACAAAAAGAATTAGCTGAAATAGTCATAAAAACGTGGAGTATAAAGGTATGATGGGAAAATATGTTAATGAAATAGTCCAAGGAGATTGCCTGGAAATTATGAAAAAGATTCCAGACAATTCTGTAGATATAACATTTGCCGATCCACCATTTAATTTGCGGAAGAAATATAATGGATATAAGGATAATAAAGAAATTGATGCGTATTTAGATTGGTGTAAAAAATGGATTTACGAAATGGTGAGAATTACGAAGACTACAGGCTCTATTTTTGTGCATAATATACCAAAATGGATGACATATTATGCTAATTTTTTAAACGAGATTGCATATTTTAAACATTGGATTGCCTGGGATGCACCAACAGCTCCAATGGGGAAAAGTTTACAACCTTCTCATTATGGTATTTTGTATTATGTAAAGGACCTAAAAAAGAAGAAATATTATGAAGTTCGTTATCCGCATAAAAGATGCAGAAAATGTGGCTATCTTTTGAAGGATTATGGTGGGAAAAAAGCGAGTTTACATCCATTTGGTCCACTAATTTCAGATGTTTGGACAGATATTCATCGCATAAAACACAATAAATATAGAGATGAGCACCCCTGTCAGCTACCAATACATTTATTAGAAAGAATTATCCTTATGAGCACTGATGAAAATGATATTATACTGGATCCATTTGTTGGGACTGGAACAACAGTTATTGCAGCAAAGAGATTGGGACGGAGATTTATCGGGATAGATATTGATGAGAAGTATGTTAATATTACAAAAGATAAACTTTCGAAGGAATCATCCGATTCTAAAGTTGGAAATGTTTGGGTTAGTTTTTACTTAGATAGAATCGTAACGATTAGAAATGTGGATTGGGAAAAATTAGCATCTTATTTCCTAATCCCTGAGAATATTAAAGACATTGATTTTAAGAAAGTGAAATTTAATAAACACCCGGGGAAATTTCACCATAAGAAAGAAAAGCTTTTATCAGTTCGCGAGGGGAAACCAACAAACAGTAAATAGCAAAAACTCCTGCTTTTATGCTTTTTTCTGCCAGAAGATATTCCAAAAAACCTTTTTCAAACTGGGGGAATTTATGAAAAGGAAATTAGTTTTTCTCATAATCTGTTCTCTTTTTATTCTTAATGGTTGTGCGCAGACACAGAAAATATTGAGGGAGCATTTTCCCAAGGAAGAGTCTTATAAGCGTGCGGATATATACCTCCAGAGAAGACTTTATGAGAAAGCGCTTGATGAATACACAGCAGTTCTTTCTTTATATCCCGGTGATCTTGAAACACTGGAGAGAATAGCAGAACTCTATTACATAAAAAGGGATTGGAAGGATGCAGTTGAATTTTATGAAAAGCTTGCTCAAGAATCAAAGAGGAAGGAGCTCGTCTTGCATTATTATGAGGCAAGGATGAAAAGCGTAGAGTCCGATTCTGTGAAGCTTGGAAAGGTAAAAAATGAGATAAAAAACCTTGCAAAGGAATTTCTCAATGAACAGAGGAAAAGGGAAGAATCTCTCTCAATAGCATACGAACTTTTCTTTATGGCTGATACGGATTCTGTTGCGATAAAACCATATGAAGATGCGTTAACAGGTGAATTCCCGAACAGTGAAACGGGATACAACGTTATTGGAAACAAATTCTATGGTGGACTCTATCCCATCTGGCGGGATGATACAGCGAAGGTAGATTATCTTGAAGGTTTCCTTGAGAGATATACAGAAACGGAATGGAGATTGACAGTTTATCAATACCTGTTAAGTTCCTTTTATAAACTGAAAAATATCGATAGAATGATACAGGTGGGAGAAAAGCTCTTAAACGAAGAACCGGAAAATCCTTTTGGCTACGATTACCTTGCATATCTTTTAGTAGAGTCTGAGAACAGTATTGATAAGGCTATAGAATATTCGAGCAGGGCTATAGAACTTGAAGGACAGTATGAAAAGCCGGGAAATCTTGCTGGAAAACAGTGGGAATTAAAAAAGAAGGCTCTATACGGAGATGCGCGTATGTCACTTGCTAGAGCATTACTTATAAAAGGGAAGATGGAAGAGGCAGAAAAATGGATCAAGGAAGCGATTGAGAATACCAATTATGGGGTAAACGATTACAAAGGTAATGGACCCTACTATTATATGCTGGGTAGCATTCAGGAGAAAGAAAGCAAGTACACAGATGCTTTATGTTCTTACGCTATGTCACTTGTTGAAGGTGATGTGAATAATAAATGGATACCTAAAGCTGATAGTGCTATGTGCTCTCTATATAAGAAGATGTATGATAAGGAAAATGTTCTCTCTTACATCAGAAGTAAAATGAATTATGAGGGTGTTATGTTCCGCGATGTTACCGAAAAGATGGGGTTAGGTGGAACAAAGGGTTCACGAGTAGCATGGGGGGATTATGATAATGATGGTTATGATGATATACTACTCAGCGGTTCGAGGATCTTCAAGAACACACAGGGAAAGCAGTTCGAAGAAGTAACAGCTATTGCAGGGCTTGAAGATTACTCCGCATCCGGCGGTATCTGGGGAGACTGGAATAACGACGGGCTTCTTGATTTCTATTCTACATCAGGAGGAAAAAGTGAGAAGGGAGACCGTCTATGGAAGCAGACACAAGCCGGTACATTTGAGAATGTAACGCAGAAAGCAGGAAATGTAAGCAACGATTATTCAACTGAAGGTGCAGGTTGGGGTGATGCAGATAATAATGGTTATCTTGATCTCTATTTAGCAAACTATGAGAACTGGTCAGAGCATTCGTATTACTCTGATGCATTTTATCTATGTAAAGATGGAAAATCATTCGATGAGGTTTTAAATGAAGTTGGAATGTCTCCACCTTTTAATGAGGAACGAGCCGGGAGGGGTGTAAACTGGGGGGATTATGATAACGATGGTGATCTTGATATCTACGTTTCCAATTACAGACTCCAGGAGAATTTTCTCTGGCGTAATAATGGAGATGGAACATTTACCAATGTGGCAAACCTGCTTGGTGTAGCCGGAGATGAAGTGGATGGATGGTGGGGACATACCATTGGTTCCTCCTGGGGTGATTATGATAACGACGGTGACCTTGATTTGATTACTGCAAATTTGGCACACCCGAGATACATCGAGTTTTCCAATAAAACCAGGTTATATGAGAATCTTGGACCGCCGGACTGGAGGTTTGTAGACAGGAGGGAAAAGGCAGGGCTCAAATTCGAGGAGACCCATTCGGATCCCGCCTGGGCTGATGTTGACAGTGATGGAGATTTAGATCTCTATTTGACGTCTATCTATGAGGGGAGAAAAAGCTTTCTATATGAAAATCTTGGAGATGGCACGTTCAGGGATATAACATATCTTGCCGGTGCCAGGACTGATAATGGATGGGGTTGTGCAACAAGCGATTTTGATGATGATGGTGATTTAGACCTATTCGTTGCAAGCGGTTCTGGAGTCCATCTTTATGAGAATGAGGGAAACGGGAACAATTACCTTAAGGTTAAGGTAATTGGTACAAAATCAGACTTTTCAGGCATTGGAGCAAGGGTTACAGTAAAACAGGGTGATAGAATCCAGATAAGAGAAATTCAGGGAGGTAAAGGTACAACCAGCCAGAACTCTTTTGTACAATTCTTCGGATTTGGAAGTAACGATACACCTGTTAAGGTCGAGGTAAAATTCCCCTCCGGCATCAAAAAATGCAAGTCTCGAGTTTCACTCAATCAGAAGATTGTAGTTAAAGAATAGAAGGCTAACCGAAATTTGCTCCTATCCATTTTCCAAGGCTATAATGGGGTC
>CAYMQB010000041.1:0-26897 GCA_964392665.1 uncultured bacterium
AGTGGGGAATAAAACTGAACCTGGGGTGGGGAATAAAGTTGAACCTTGACAAAAGAGTATCTATTGTTTCAACTCCACCCCAAGAACCATTTTCGTAAAATCTACAAAATTCACCACTAGTATAACCCCATAAAACACAAATCTGGTTATCTGTCCCAATTGCAATACATGGTTCACATCCCTCATTATCTGATATAAGATATGGTTCAGACCAGGAGCCACTATCCCCTCTCGTATAGTAAACCCATGAGCCCCCACTTCTCTCTTCCCAAACAGCATTAGGTCTATCTTGGGGGTCTATAGCAATTGCTGGTAAGTAAGATTGCCCTGCCAAGTTGGAAATATTTTCAGGAGTGCTCCATGTATCTCCATCAAATTCAGAATAATGAATATCATAATCCCCAAAATCCATCCATACTAAATGTAGATGACCTTTGGAATCAACAGTAACTCTGGGATCAGTTGAACTCTCAGGATCATAAGTAACCCTCTGAGTCTGGCTCCAGGTATCACCTTCAAATATTTTCATAACTATCTCAAGATTTCCACCATAGGTCGCATCAGCCCAAACAATATAGAGTTTATTGTTTAAGGTGTCAGAAACAAAACAAGGTTGCTGTGAACCTCCTGGATTATTTGAAATATTTACGGGTGGTATCCACACACTATCACAATATGACCACCAGATGTCCGTTGAATACCATGTGTCCCATACAATATGAGGCCTTCCCATCCAGTCTATAGCAATATCGGGTCTTGTAGAATAGGGGATATTGTTCTGCGTTAGATTAACCCTTTCAGACCATTTTGTATAATCATTGGGGTCGGTATTATACCTGTAGTAAATATTAGCATCATAATTGAGCATAGAATCACTCTTCCATGCAACATGAGAGCGGTTATACTTATCAACTGCTATTGCTGGAAAAGTGTTTTTCTTTGACCGTGTATAATATCCATCAATCTCAAATGGTGTGGTCCAGGCACAAAGATCTACTCCAATTCTAAAGAGAAATAATAGGGTAAAAACTTGAACCCTCAATTCGTCTTTACAGAATTTCGTACCACATCACTTCCTTTTATTTTCGTTTCTATATTCCTATCAGAAATCCAGTCATTGTCAAGAGAAAAAAAGGTGTCATTGTGAATATTTGAATTGTAATCTGCCATAAGATTCTTAGATTGTTTTGCAGAGTCGAGATTTTTGGTTACTTCATTTCCAAAAATGACAAAAAGACGACATGTCATCCTGAGTAAGCTGCACATACTAACAACGGAGGAATCTATTGTTACATCGTTTTCTGCTGCCCCAACAACAAACCATAAACTATTTTCTATTACAGAAATATCATTCAAAATATATTCTGGGTAATCTTTTTGAATTATTTCCAATAATTCTTGTTTTTCTGGGGTATGTATAAACTCATCCGGAAGTAATGCTGTGGCTCTTAGCATTAAAAATGTAAAGATTAAAAGGAATAATATCTTTCCCATTTTTTCTCCTTTTTCTCAGATAGATATATTTTATAACTAAATTATAACTGTGTAAAGAAAAAAATGGGAGACTTTCCCATATTTTGTGAAAGTATCGCCTAAATATTTCTTAAAATGATTTCTTCTTTTATAACACTTACAAGCTATTTTAGGAGCAAGAACCTCAATGTTGTCATTGCAAATAATTTTTCATTTTGACTTCTGAAGCAATGGCATTGTCAACCTGTGCTAATATGAGATTGTCGCGCCCAGAATCAAACGATTCTGTGCCCGTAATGACGTTCTCCAGCGTGAACACATATGTTTTTATGACATACCATAGACACTCTGATGCTACTGGTAAGTGTCTCGTTCATAAAAGAATCTTTTCCAAAATGTGGGAAAGTCGCTTTTCTTTGAGACTATTGTTCTATCCCAGGTAGATCGGGACCACAGAGCTTCTCACATTTCGCTTGACAGGATAAAAATGAGATGTTAATAATTCGGTTGGTCTTGTTATTTGAATTTTTTAGAAACAAGTATAATGAACATTATATCAGGAGGTAAGTAGTGATAAGGTTGTATAATACGCTAAGTGGAAAAAAGGAGGAGTTTAAACCTATACAAGAAGGGAAAGTAGGAATGTATTTCTGTGGTATGACCGTTCAGGATAGACCACACATAGGACACATTAGGGCATTTATAACCGCCGATGTAATCAGGAGGTATTTTGAATATAGAGATTTTGATGTTATGCTTATTCAAAACATAACTGATATAGACGACAAAGTTATTCAAAAGGCAGAGGAGACAGGAAAAGATTTTAGAAGGATTGCAAAGAGGAATATTGATGAGTATTTTGAGAGTGCCGATATACTGAACATAAAAAGAGCAAACTTTTATCCGGAAGCAACAAAACACATCCAGGAAATACAAGAATTGATTTCCTTGCTGATTAACAAAGGCTTCGCCTACGTTTCGGAAGGAAATGTATACTATGATGTTTCTAAATTCTCTGGTTATGGGAAATTATCTGGTAAGAAGTTGGAAGACCTGAGAGTTGGTGCACGTGTGGAGCCTGATAAATTGAAGAGAAATCCAGTTGATTTTTCTGTCTGGAAAGCAGCAAAGTCAGGTGAGCCATGGTGGGAAAGTCCATGGGGAAGGGGCAGACCGGGATGGCACATAGAGTGTTCTGCAATGAGTATGCACTATCTCGGAGAAACCTTCGACATACATGGTGGTGGTGCAGACCTAATATTTCCCCATCACGAAAATGAGATTGCCCAAAGCGAAGCAGCAACGGGCAAACGATTTGCACGATACTGGGTGCATAATGGATTATTGAATCTTACAGGAGAGAAGATGTCCAAGTCCATTGGAAATGTTTTTTTTATAAGCGATATTCTTAAAATTTACAATCCCGATGTTGTAAGGCTGTATTTTCTTTCGACTCACTATAGAAGTCCCCTCGACTTCTATGAGGAGAGATTAAAGGAACAGGAAGGTGGTTATCTAAGGTTAAAGCAGGTTCTCTTTCTTCTATCACAGGTAAAAGGTGAAGAGAAAAAGCCGAACAGTGAAGTTATTGACAAATTCGTGGAAGCAATGGATGATGATTTTAATTCGCCGAAAGGGCTCTCCGTGATTTTTTCACTCTCAAGGGATGTTTTTGAAGCGTTTGATAAAGAACCAGATAAGGAATGGCTTCTTAGTGCAAGAATAACATTAAAAACAATGCTGAAAGTTCTTGGTCTTTTTGAGACAGAGGAGGAAGACCATATAGGGCATGAAGAAGAATTAATCGAAATTATTCTGAAATTACGCAAAGATTTGAGAGAAAAGAGGCTTTTTGATATTGCAGACAAAATAAGGGAAGATTTGAGCGAACTTAAAATCGAAATTGAAGATTCTCAAAGTGGCAGTCGCTGGAAAAAAGTGTAGATGTCTGAATTGACGAATAATTTTCTATGCAATTAAGTATTTTACCGACTGCATTATAAGTCCGCTAACAAGGGGAAGAAGGATATTATCGTCAATACCAAAAGGAAATAGTTCGACAAGGGCGGCTCCGACAGCCCCAAAGATTAATGAAGCAATCGGGAGACCATGAATAAATAAGGAGATTACAATGCAGATAATGAAACACGAAAGGCTACCCTCAAGTGTTTTCTCTCCATAAAGAGATATTTTTCCTATTCTGGTCCCAACAAAATACGCAACGGTGTCACCTACGGACAAAAACAGAAGTGCGGTTATGGCAATCGTTTTCGAGAATAGAAAAACCGAAAGAAAAGCAGAAAGCAAGTAGGTAGATGCACCTGTAAATATCCTTTTTTCTTTTTCCCACAGTAATTTTTCGAAGATTCTGTAGAAAACATTTCCAAAGGGTCTGATTTCAAGTCTGAGTATATCTATCAAATAGGAAACCATTGCTAAGGAAAATAGCAGCAATAAGATTTCTTTACGTGATAGATATATGTATGTTATTGGAATCAACGCAGTCAGTAAATGAAGAAATTTTCTAAGTTTTATGCCCTTGCTTAATTTTTTCATCTTTTACCTCTTTAAAATTTTTAGTTTTGCTGCAAATATAAGAGCAGCTAAACTTGCAAGTAGAGACAGTGCAAAGAGCAGCTTAAAAGACGTGAAATCTATGAGTATTCCTCCAACGATAGGAAGAAACAACGCTGGAGTGATCATTGTATTCATAAATCCCACATAGGTTGGCCTCTTTCCATCAGGGGATATATCAAGAAGCGCATTAGGGAATCCGAGCCATACTCCTTGAATAGTAATTCCCAAGAGTAAAAAAATGAGGAGGTCATAGAGCAGATTTGCACTAAAAAGGTAACTTATCAGAATGAGAGTGGGAGGAAGAATGCTTATAACGGATGTCCATTTAAGAACGATATGATTACCCTTGTATTTGCTGAGATTTCCCCAGAGCAGGTTTGATACGATAGCGCCTAAAGTTTGCGCAGACACAAAAAGACCCACAGTGCTTAATTCAATGCCGTGATTCTGTTTGACAAATATGATATAAAAAGGGACGGACATAGCGTTCAGTGCCAGTGCGATTCTTGTAAGAAAGAGATTTTTGAAACTTGTATCGTTTCGGAGAACAGTTATGCCATTCGAGAGGAAACTGAGGAATGTCTTTTTTCTTCTGACAACATCTGTACTCAAAGGTTCCTGAATCAATGAAAAAGAAAAGAAAGCGAGTGAAATAAATACTGTTGCAATGATAAAGAGTATTCCGAAATTTAGGGGGTAATCGAACTTTCCGAGAATATATTTCACAAAGAATCCAGCGACTACGCCGAGACTGCCTCCAATTCCCATTCTCCATGCCCAGAGAGTGCCTCTTTTCTTTGAAGGGAAAACCTTGCCGACTATATCCATAAAGGAGACTCCGGAGAAGCCTCCGGCAATAGAGTATGCGAAGTACAAAAGGATAAAAATCGTTAGAAATTCTCTTTTTGGTGAACCAGAAAACAAAATTACAAATAACGAAGCAATTAGCAGAATGAGGGAGCGGAGAATTGCCATATATATGTAAAGCGGTTTTTTTCTATCCTTGTGTTCTAAAAGACTTGCTACGAATACTTGAGGTAAAGGCCAACTGGCGGTTTCAATGGTGTTAACGAGACCAACGACTATTTTTGAGCTTGTTAGTGTGTTAACGAATAAAGGGAGCACGGTTGAGCCTCCAAGGAAGGCATATGATATATTGTAGAAAACTCCATTCATTATGCCCAAAAAGTAATTTTTCCTGAAATTATTCAAATTAAAAAGCCTCGGATGTTTCTCAACAACTCTTCTTCAGTATAGCACATATTGGCAACTGCGGGAAGGGAATCAAGGAATCTTCTTCCATAATTTCTCTTAATCAGCCGTGTATCAAGGATTAACACAATTCCTCTGTCGGTTTTTCTCCTTATGAGTCTGCCAAAACCTTGTCGGAGTTTTACAATTGCTTCAGGCACAAACAAACTGTCGAATGATGAAAGATTTTCTGATTCTGCATATTCAGCCCTTGCTTCGGTTATTGGCTCCTTTGGAGAAGGGAAAGGTAACTTTGTGATAATCAAAATCTCAAGTGATTTACCAGGAACATCGAATCCTTCCCAGAAACTGTAAGTTCCCAGTAGAACGGAGTTTTGTATTTCGTTGAATTGTTTTGTTATTACACCTTTTGAGCCGGTTTTCCCCTGGGCCAGAAGCGGAATATCGTTGGTAAGCAAAGTTTCTACAAGTTGCTCGTAAACTTTGTTTAGTAGTCTATAAGAGGTGAAAAGTATCAGTGAGCCTTTTCTTGTTGATAGAATGACCTTTCTCAAAATGTCGGTAACATCCATGAAAAATCCTTTTCTTTGCGGTTCGGTTAAAAAAGAGGGAAGGAGTGTAAGAACCTGCTCGTTGAAATTGAAGGAAGAACCGGCAGAAAATTCTACAAGCCTGTCATCATCCGCAATGCCCACTTTTTGTTCCAAATAGCTAAAACGGTTTTCGATAAGAGCGGTTGCAGAAACAAGAACTGCTGATAGAAGGTTGTTGAAAAGCTTTTCTCTAAGAAGGGGAGCAACTACAATGGGTGCTGAAACAAATTTGAGATTTTCATATTGACCTATGGATTGAATCCAGTAACAGGAATTTTTGTCATTGCATGATACGATATTATGGAAATCTTCCACGGTTTCTTCTAATTCTCTGTTTATCTGTAATGCCTTTTTAGGAAGTTCGGAAAAGATTGGGGGTTTGGCATCTCCTTCAAAAAGATCATAAAAATGCTTAAGGACAAGACTAATTTGCTTTAGGTTTTCGTAAAATTCTTCGCTTATGGATGTAAGTTCTAAAATAATCGTATCGGACTTTTTTAGGCGAAGTTTCCCTGTGTATTCTGAATACTCCAATTGCTGTAGCATTTTCTTGGTTATTTCAGAGAATATCTTTCTTGAGGAGTTTACCAGTTTAATGGTTTTATCCATTTCGCTAGCTTTTATTGTTTCTTCTTTGCTGGTAAGAAAGGCAAGTGACTTCTGAATTCTTGCAAGAATTCCCTGACCCTGTTTGTCGAGTGCATTGAGGATATTATTTATCTTCCAGGAACTAATGGAAATTCCAAGAAAGTTTGTTGCTGCCTTCTCAAGATTGTGAGCTTCATCTATTATCACTCTGCTGTAATCTCCAAGTATCTTCTGGTCTGCATTTATATCGGAAAAAAGAAGAGAATGGTTTATTATGACAATATTGGATTCCTGCGCTTTTTTTCTAACATTTGCAAGATAACATTCCTGGAAAAATGGACACTTGTTCATTTCGCATTCTTTTGTATCACAGGAAAGTTTTGACCACAGGGATGAATCGCTACTAATCCAGAAAGAAGTGTTTTCAGAAATGTCACCCGTATTTGTTATCTCCTGCCATACAACTAAACTCAGCAAATATTGTTTTTCTTCTGAATCAAGGAAAGGTATACCCTCAGTAAGTAGATTGTTCCATCTTTTCATGCACAGATAATTATTTCTTCCCTTGAGAAGTGTTGCTTCAAATCTTATCTTGACGCCATTGGAAATGTTCTTGATGTCTTTATAGAATAGCTGTTCCTGCAGGTTTTTTGTATATGTCGATATTATCACTCTTTCTTTTGTGGAGTCACTCCATAGAATTGAGGGGATCAGATATGCAAATGTTTTTCCTGTTCCCGTTCCTGCTTCCGACAGCAGTATTTCATCGTTGAGAAAGGATTTCATTACTTTTTTTGATAGTTCCACTTGCTCGGGGCGTTTTTCATAATCCGAAACGAACTTATTCAATATAGTCTTATCCGTCAGTATTCTCTGCACCTCTTCTTCCGTTGGCGGATAATCCTGCTGCACTTGAGTTGCGTTGAAAACCACGGTATTATCTGGAACGCTGAACAAGTTTGTTACTGGTTTTTGATTTTCGGCTTTTTTGCTGTCTGTAATAGTTCTATTCAACGCATCGGAAAATATGTCAAGTGTATCTTCGCGCATATTTTGTCCAATGCTCAATATCTTCTTCAAAGTGTCGAGCGAAAGTGTTTCAGCTATTTCCTTCAGTTTCAGAAAAATCCTTGCTGTTGCCATAGCATCTTCGAGTGCCCGATGGAAATTTGGAGTTTCATCAAAAAAGCTACTGAACAATGTTCCCAGTTTGTGGTTTTGTATGAATGGAAGTAGAATTCTGGAAAGTTGCAGCGTATCATAAACCTTGTTTCTTATAGGTTCTATTTCTCTTTCGACAAACGAAATATCGAAAGGTGCATTATGAGCAACAAGTGGCAAATCAGCAATGAAATCTATGATAGATTTACGCACCTGCTGAATATTGGGCGCCCTGGTTAAGTCATCCTTATTTATGCCGGTTAGCATGAGGACTTCAATCGGGGTATATGTCTCAGGATTTACAAGGGTCTGGAGTTTTTCCTTTACTTCACCATTGTCTACCTTTACTGCGCCAAATTCAATTATCTTATCCGAGTCCTTAAGTCCAGTTGTTTCGATATCGAAAGCAACGAATAGAGTAGTTGTCTTAACCTTTTGCAAAATTAGTCTCCAGGTGAATCAATGTTTTCTATCCATTTTGAGTGCAATTTTTCGATAAGTCCTGGATATATCCTTTCTTTTGCGAGTAAAATTCGAGTTAGGCTTTCATCTAATTGTGACATTAATTCTGGCTTTGTTTGGAGTGTTCCTTTAATTCCCTCTAAAAGAATGGGAACTTTTATATCCCACATAATGAGTAAGATGTCATTTCCTGCAACAAATGCCCTTGTCGTTATCATAGTGAGGTTTTCATTATCGAGCATTCTTAACGCAGGTGCATAAAGGTCATCCGTCATTACAAGAATATCCGGGTTCGGTATTCTTATTAGTTCGATTAAAGATTTTGAATAAAGCGCTGGAACGCTATCGAAATCCCCGTATATAACGCTTGAATTCATAACACCGTCAATCTCGTTGGCAAGGGAAGAAAAAATATTGAAATTCCTCAGCATCTGAATGGACGGTAGTTCGAAATGAGCAGTCGTAACATCACTGTTTATTTTGACATCGCTGTAACCAGGATAGTGTTTTGCGACGACAAGAATACCACCTGCTTTATAACCCTTTATCAGGGATTCAGCCTTTTGTTTTACATCTACAGGTTTTCCTCCCAATGACCTTTCCTGTCTATACATAAGCGAGTTTTTATTTTCAGAAAGGTCCAGTGAAGGAGCCAGGTTCATATTAATTCCTAATTTACTCATTGTTGCTGCTGTTCTGTAGCCATATTCAAGTAGGTCCCTTTTCGTGAAAGAAGTTCCAAGTTTTTTTGCAGATGGGGTTTTCTCATAACCAGGAATATGCTTCAGTCTATTTACCTTACCACCTTCCTGGTCGATTGCGAAAAATAGTGGGATAAGTGTTTGTTTGTTGTATTCGTCTATCATTGTTTTTGTTGAAAGCGTATCTTTAATAAAATTCTGGTTCAGGATTATGCCTCCAATCTGGTGCTTTTTGACGTTGTCACAGGAAGGCGGATAACTCATTATCAGTTGACCAATCTTAATTTGCAGGGGAAGCTTTTCTACGATTGAAGAGATTTTTCCCCTAAGTATTTTTATATTTTTTTCTTTATCCGTTTCTCGGATATTGATGACCAGGGGTTCTTCCGGATTTTCAAGATGTGTTCTTGGGGGTTTTATTTCCTTTCTTGAACAACTTAGGAACAGGAGCATAACAAGTAATAGGATTTCAGTTTTTAACTTCATAATTGAAGCATAATAGTGGAAAGTGTTTGTCATGTCAACCACTTTTTTCTTGACATAAATAGCAAATAAGGTTAATAATTGTGAGAGAAATGCGAGGGTGGCGGAAATGGAAGACGCGCTGGATTTAGGATCCAGTCCTGTTAAAGGGTGGGGGTTCGATTCCCCCCCTTCGCACAAAGAACAAAAAACGAAGCGTTTATAAGAGTAGCGTTGACTAATGATAGATAACCCGAAATTATGGACATTAAGGTAGAACAACCGAAATCTTACATAAGGGAAATGAAAATTTTCCTTGACTATGAAAAGTTCGAGGACGCAATTCGAAAAGTCGGTAGAAAATATGCCAAGACTGCACATATCGCAGGTTTTAGGAATGGCAAAGCACCCATTTCGATTGTTATTAATAATTTCAAAAAAGAGATAGAAGACGAAGCTCAGGATAATCTGATAAAGAGTATGTTCTTCAAGGCATTAAAAGAGTATAACCTCAGCCCGATTACATATGCAGACATAAGAGATATTGAAAAAAGAAAAGAAATCGGTAAATTTTCTTTTACCGCTGTTTTTCAGGTGATTCCTGATTTTGACTTAGTCACTGAAAATATCGAAGTTACTTATAAGTCTCCTAAAACAGGTAATGACAAGATTAATAAAGTGATAACGGAGTTGCAGGAAAAATACATGACTCTGAAACCTGTTAACAGGCCATCAAAACCCGGGGACTCTGTGGAGTTTGACTATATAGTAACAGATAATAAGGGGGATGAACTGGACAGTGTTCAAGGGATGACTGTGGATTGCAGTGAAACGGATAGTAAAGTTTCTCTGGGGATGATGATAAAAGACTTAAAACCCGGAGATAAGAAAAAACAGATGATGGAATATCCAAGGGAATTTCCTGTTGTCGAACTATACGGGAAGCAAGTTGAAGTATCTATTGAGGCAAAAGAAGTTAAAGAGAAGACCATTCCTTCTCTGGATGATAATTTTGCAAAAACATGCGGGTTCGATTCGCTCGGGGAACTGAAAAATGCGATAAAAAAGCAACTTTCGAATGAAAGTGAACAATCAGCTATTGAGAAAGCGATGAATAAATTGATTAAAAAACTCATAGAAGTAAATAAGTTCGAAGTTCCCGACTCATTAGTGCAATATTATCTGAGTGGATATAAGAATTCGAGCAAAAGAGATAGTGATAAAGAGGAACTGAGTAAACTGGCAGAAAACAAGGCTAAATTGAATATAATTCTGGATAAAATTGCATATAGAGATAAAATCGAAATTGCAGAGGATGAACTTGAAAAGGTTATAGAAAGACAAGCAGAAGGGGAATCTGTTGGTAAAAAAGAGTTCAGGCAGTATCTTGAAAAAACTGGCAAAATTAAGGATATCATTAGAATACTGAAGCGAGAAAAGACTTACATATTTCTCCGGGAGAATTTCGTGACTAAGGTTAAGAAATAATTTATCTACAGAACATATTAAGGAGGTAATCATGCCTTTAATTCCTATGGTAATCGAGCAAAGTGGAAGGATGGAAAGAGCTTTTGATATCTATTCAAGGCTTTTGAAGGATAGAATAGTTTTTATTGGCTCGGTAATCGATGAGGAACTTGCAAATCTTGTAATTGCTCAACTTCTGTTCCTTGAAGCAGAAGATAAAGATAGGGATATAAGTATTTACATTAACTCGGGAGGAGGTATAGTATCGGCTGGACTGGCTATTTATGACACGATTCAATACATAAAACCGGATGTGACAACAATGTGTATGGGAATGGCAGCAAGTATGGCTGCATTATTGCTTGCATCAGGAACGAAATCGAAGAGATTCGCTCTACCTCATTCAAGGATTCTCATACATCAACCGATGGGAGGCGTTCAAGGTCAGGCGATTGATATTGAGATACATGCAAAAGAAATTATGAAAATGAAACGTGAGCTAAATGAAATTCTTTCTTCACATACGGGCCAGGAGATTAAAAAAATAGAAAACGACAGTGATAGAAACTTCTGGATGTCCGCGGAAGAAGGTAAGAAGTATGGGATTGTGGACACGGTTATTAAAACAAAAGAAGAAATGAAATAGAGCGAAAAAGTAATCATAAAAAGGGAATTTTTCTCACAAAACATGGTAGATAATAATGAGGAAGTGAAGATTGATGATGACGATATAATAGAAAAGATTAAGAATGGTGATAGTAATGCTTTTGAGGTGCTTGTGAAAAAATATCAGAAAGGGATTTACAGATTGACCTACAGAATGACTAATGACCACTTTACCGCTGATGAACTTGCAATGGAAACCTTTGTTAGGGCTTACAAATCTATTAAGCGGTTTAGAAAAGGAGCAAATTTCTTTAATTGGATCTATACCATTGCAGTGAGATTATGTTTGAATTTCATTAAGAAAGAGAAAAGGAGAATAGATGTAGACCCGAGCAATATCGATGCTTACTCTATAAAAGTGAAAAGTAATGATGGGCTTCTGGAAAAGGTTATTGCGAAAGAAGAAAATACGAGAATTCGAGAAGCAATTCGAAGATTACCGGAGAAACTCAAGGTTGTATTACTTTTAAGGGTCGATGAAGAACTATCATATGCGGAAATTTCGAGAGTACTTAAAATTCCTTCTGGGACCGTTATGTCGAGATTAAATAGGGCTCGTGAAAGATTAAAACAGAGTATAGGAGATTATCTTAGGAAATGAAACACAAGAAAATAAAAAGTCTTATCGGCGCTTATTTGGATGGTGAGCTTCATGGTAAGCTTAAGAATCTAATCGAGGAACACCTAAAAACTTGCTCTGAATGCAAGAAAGAGTTGGATGTATTAAAGGCACTGGACAAAAAGATAAGACAGGAAAAGATTGTTTTCCCTGCGGATTCTTACTGGGATTATCTTCCTAAACGAATAATGAAGAAGATTGGAACAAGAGAAGTCGGCGGATTTTTGTCTTTTAGAATTCCAAGAATCAAATGGGAACTTGCAGGCGGGATGATTGTCTTGCTCTTGACATTTATTGTTTTTAGACAAATGGTTGTTGATAAAGGTAAAGAGCAATTGGAACATGTTGTCCTGATGGATAGGAGTGAAGATGAAATGCGAGAAACGATTACTGCAAGTGAGGGTGAAGGCATCGGTGTTTCTTCTACTGGTTCGATTTCTGGGAAGAAAGCGGGGATGGTTAAGGACGGAGAGACTGTGAAGACAAAAAAAGCGGACGTAGATGTTTCAAAGGTATCCACACCGAAAGAAGTAATGAAAAGCCCTTCGGTTACGGCGGAAGAAAGCGAGAAAAGATATTTCGGGAAAGCTGGTGTGGAGAAGTCTGCAGATATTGCAGGTCAAGCCGCTCCAGCTAAAAAGGAAAGCGAGGCAGCAAACGGAGCGCTATCAGGGATGCAGAATGAGTTAGAAATCCGAGGTGGAAGAAAACAAATAGATATTCTATCGGATATCAAAGAGAAAGAGAATTACCTCAAAACATCAAAAGATAAAGTAGAAACTCAGAATGCGAGAAGGAGCCTTGTCAGACTTCTCTACACAAATGCAAATATGACACGTAGCAGAGTTGACCTTGAGAGAGCAATGAAAGAAGTTCAAACTTACAGGGATTCTTATCCTTCGGATTATGAGGATACATTGGAACTTTATGATGATTCATTGCAACTTCTAATTGAAGAAATGGAAAAAGAAGAAGAGACATCTAAGGAAAGGAAATAGAATGTTCAGAGCGCTTTTTAGTATAGGTTCCTTTGAGATTCATACGTATGGTGTGATGCAAGCAATTGCATTTTTCACTGCCATTTTTATAGCTGTGAGTAGGGCAAAGCGCGAAGGCATTGATCCTAATATAGTTTTTGACCTTGCAATCTGGGTGCTCGTTTCGGTTGTTATAGGTGCAAGGATATGGTATGTTGCCGAGCACTTCGGCGATTACAGCGAGAATCCATATGATATACTAAAAATCTGGCAAGGTGGTCTTGTTTTTTATGGGGGTTTCATAGGTGCGTTTATAGGAGGATTGCTGTTTTTAAAGATAAGAAAATTAGTTTTCACCAGAACAGGTGATATTATAGCCCCGTCTCTTGCTATTGGAATTGCAATAGGCAGAATAGGATGTTTTCTTAACGGTTGTTGCTATGGGAGGATTTCCCGGAGCTATGGCATTGCTTTCCCTGGAAGAGAATTTAGCCCTCCGTATGCAGACCAACTCAAACAAGGATTGATTGAATCCGGAGCGAGTCACTCGCTACCGGTTATCCCAACACAACTGTATTCGACACTTGACAATCTTGTAATATTTGGAATACTAATGGTTTTATCAAGGAGAAAACCTTTCGAGGGATTTTTAATATGGCTGTTTTTTGCATTATACGGAATTCATCGATTCATAATAGACTTTTTCAGATACTATGAAGGAGCAGCAAAGGCGCTTAAGATTATGACGCTTTCTCAGGCAATGAGTCTTTGTGTTGTTGTTGTGTCGATTATTGCTCTTTTAATTTTATACCGTGAAAATAAAAAGAAAAAGAAATGAACCTTAAATTTGATTGTCTCCTTCTCATATTGAGCGGAGCCAAGAATCTCGTCTTTAGATTCTTTCTGGGTCAATAAGGGACGGATTACTCAGAATGACATTGAATACTGTCATGCTGAATTTATTTCAGCATCACATAATATGGTTGCCATAGCAAGACCTTAAGTCCTCTCTAATAAGAGGGGACTTAGGGGTATGTCTGCAATCCATCCGCTTCCCAGCACAATGTCATTCTTATAAAAAACTGCAAGTTGTCCTGGTGTTATTGCCATCTGTGGTTTATTGAATTTGACAAGAACCTTATCTTTCTCACAAATTATATTTGCATTCTGTGGCTTGTGTTGAGATCTTATCCTAACAGAAACTTTGCCCGGTATTTTGTCGGTAGAAACCAACCAATTTAGGTTTCGAGTAATAAATTCACTTATAAACACATCGTTTTCTTCCCCAACAATTACCGTATTTTCCTTGGAATTGATTGATATGACATAAAGAGGCTTATTTATGTTAACCTGTATGCCTTTTCTCTGACCAATCGTATAAAAAAAGAGTCCTTTGTGGTGTCCCAGGACTTTACCCGATTTGTTGATAATTTGACCTGGTTTCATTAACTCAGGCATCTTCTTTAGCAAGAATTTTCTATAATCCTTATTTTTGATAAAACAAACTTCTTGACTTTCTTTTTTTGCGTAGAAACCAAGATTAGATGTCCTTGCGATAGCTAAAACATCTTGTTTAGTGTATTCTCCAACCGGGAACAGTATTCTCGATAACCATTGTTTTTTAAGTCTCGCAAGAAAATAGGACTGGTCTTTTTTGACATCTTTTCCCATTAATAGATTGTAATCAATGCCTTTTTCTTGAATCCTTGCGTAATGACCTGTTGCAACAAATTGTATATCCAATTGTTTGGCTTTCTCAAACAATATCTTGAACTTGACTTCTCTGTTGCAAACTGCACAGGGATTCGGGGTTCGTCCTATAGAGTAATCTCTGGAGAAGTAATCTATTACCTTTTTACTGAACAGTCCTCTAACATCGACTGTATGATGTTCTATACGAAGTTTAGTGGCAATCTGTTTTAAACTGAAAATGTCTTCTTCGGAATATATGGGAAAATCCAAAAATTTAAGTGTAATGCCGGTGACTTCAAAATTCTGTTCCTTGAGTAAATAAGCTGAGACCGAACTATCCAATCCGCCGCTCATCCCAAGAACAACCCGCTTTTTCACAATTAACTGATTCAATCGAAAACTAAAATGAGAAATCTATCATAATTATGTTGCTTACCAAGAAGGATATTTTTCATTTTGTTTCATATTTCACATATTTAACTTTTGCGAGGACTGAATGAAGGTCGTTAAAGATAATTTTTTCAGGTTTCATAGGTGCGGGAAGATCGAACTCCATAACTGGCTTATCTATTAGTATTCTAATACGAGAAAATTTATCTCCTTTGTATTGCACTGTAATCGGTACATACATTTTGAAGTCTTCCGAAACCTCTTTTTGAACGACTCTGCAGTGAACCAAATAGTTACCTTCTGGTTTTTTTGAGGTGAAAGATGAAAATTCATATGTAGGAATATCAGTTCCATAAACCCATTCATCAAAGAACCAGTCCATGTTTTCACCACAATACTTGCTGACAATTTGCTTGAAATCCTCTGTAGAAGCATCCTTGCCTTTATATGTTGCATAATATTCTTGAAGCATATGTGTAAATTTTTCTTCGTTCATAGTACGTAAATCGATTAGCAAGTTGCGTAACATATGCAATACATATGCACCTTTCTTATAGACGATGAGAGCGTAGTCACCTTCTGTTTCTGAGCTGCTTGTTCGATAGCCTAACCATATTGGTCCTGCTTCGACACCGCTTCCGAGAAGATATTTTCGGTTAGTGAGAATTTTGTTCTTCCATTCATCGAGTATATGAAAAAACTTCTTATTATCCTTTGTCTCCCATTGAAGATACCACAACCCGGAGTAGTCTGCAAAGCCTTCGCTAAGCCACTGGTCATGGTATGTTTTATAACCCACGGTTACTCCCCACCACTGATGGGATACTTCATGCGCACGGAAAATCTCCGAGTACCCCTCGCGGCTCGTTGTTTGAAAGGTTAGCCAATGGAGGTGTATGAAACCTGGGAAAGCCTCACCGTGAGGATAAGGAATTTCGCTCACATAGATGCGCTCGTAAGGGTATGAACCAAAGAGATGGCTAAAAATCTGTATGCTGTTAGCAATGTCGGCTCCAATCTGTTTTTCCATGTTTTTGCTTGACAATATGTCGTAATTTTTGAGCAAGTAAAGGGCAATCTCTCTATGGCCAATTTCTGACATAAGGACTGTAATAGGAGGTGCTCCTTTAACATTTATATCATAGTTTTTGAACAATCCAAGATTGAAGCCTGCGTTGACAACAGGTTTTTCCATAAACCAATGTGTGATTCTGTATTTATCTTCTATTCTATCCTCTGTCTTTTCTCCAATGGAAGCAAATTCATATTGCTCTGGAGTTTTAAATGTAAGGTCATAAGTGGCCCTATTTCTGAAACCGTAACGTGGGTACCATAAAGTACTGGATTTAATATAATAATCGCCATATAACCTCTCAATAACATCACCATGGTATTCAATTTTAATATCGCTTTTCTCATCTTTGATTAGTGGATGGTCCGGGAAAATGATTAGTTCATAAGACTTATCTTTCTTAACGAAAGAAAGAGAAGTACCACTGCTACTTGTTACCTGATCAACAATAAGTTTGGGTGCAAGAAAGAACTTCATTGCTTTTAGCGAGTCTTTTATAACATCGAAGGTAACAACTGCTTTAGCGCTAAAATCTCCGCTTTGCTCTATCTTGGATACTATCCTGTAATTCTTGATTGAGATTATGTCCTTGCGCTCGTAGGCATAATCCATGTGATTTGAGTAATCCTCATTTTTTTGAAATTGACTGACCGTTTCAGTTACATAGTTTAGCTTCGATAGCGGTTTCTGAAATTCAACTTCTTCAACTTGAAAGGGGTTGTAAATGAAAAACACCGGGTCTGAATTGTTCTTACGAATATAGGCATAAAAATAGCCATCCCTGTTATCGGAAGGAAGGTTCATCATAATATAGTAAAAAATGTTTTCATTGCGTGGTTCAAGTATATATTTTTGGCAGTATTCCCATTCATCTCTTATTTTAGGAGGTACAGCATTTGGATGTAATGAAAGATGTTTACTGATTTGTGCAAAAGTGCTATCGACAAAATAAAGCACGAGTGTGTTAAATTCTTGAGAATATGTCTCTTTCTTGTAAAACCTGGCTAATTGTTCCTTTTCGATTTTAGTCGGTGGCGTAAAAGAGAAACTGCCTTCTCCCGAGAAAATCGCTCCTATGACAGCAGATTTTCCTTGAATTTGAATTGGTTTGAAGAAATAAATAGTTCCCTTTTTCAGGTAAAATGTTGCAACATCGCGGTAGAGTGTCAAATCTTCTATATGTCCTGTCATTTTTGTGTCGAAAACTGGCTGTGCCAGTTCATTATATAGGGACATCATTTTTTTGTTTTCTGCAAATGAAAAACCGATTTTCACGAGTAGAATTATGGTTATAAATACTAATATGACATATTTTTTCATAGCATTTTCCTTTCCCACGATTTACATTATCAAAAAAGAGTTGCAAACCGAGATTCTTAGTTTTTCATTTAATATCATATAAATAGCAAAGAGTCAAGAAATTTGATGGAAGGAAAATGAGAATGGAAAGATTCAGATTAGAGAAGCGGACACTTGAATGTCCGCTTCTATGCTTTATTCTTTTTCTAAACTCAACAACCGCTTTATCCTGCGACGATGTTTTTCTGTTGTTAATCCGAAGTGGTTACAAGATATGGGAATAACCAGGCATTGGAATCATATGCAGCAAGTGTATCTTCGAGTGCTCCCTTGCTGAGCATATCAAAGGCACAGTGGTGAATTCTGTTCATTGCATTTGGGTCATTCGATGGAGCATACCATACGCCGGTAAAAATCCCATTACCCACATTGTGGAATCGAGACCTGTGGTGTTGAGTGTGCCTCATCCAGGAATGAAGGTAGACGTGGGCTGTTTCATTATTTGCATATACCGTAAGTGAGCATTTTTCTTCGGGTGTCAATGTTACAACATCTTCCTTTGCGAACAGAGCAAGGGGGTCGGTGAAAAGCGTATCGGGATAGCTCGAAGAGTTAAGTCTTACACTGTCGACTTGAACTGTATTTCCCTGGGATACTACTTCCACTCCGGATATCTTCACGAGTCTCCATCCTCGTCTGCGTAAAGGGTCCTCGTTATGGGGATACAACCTTCTGAGTATTGCGTATCTTTGTGCTGTATCCGTAAAACTCTTTGTGTATTCATCGATCGTATCGGGTGGAAAAGTATCCGACAGGAATAGATGAAGTATTCCATCGAATTCTCCACTCCAGGACACAAAAGCAGAATCACCAATGATGTTTACTGTAATACTTATCAGTGGGTCTGGTAGAAGTTGTCTGTACCAGAAGTAGTTAACCATAGGTGAGAAAACTCCGATCGTGGCTCCTGTTGTGTCCTCATCTCCGTAATGCTCCTCGGAACTAAAATAAGATGCGTTTTCACTAATCAACCAGCTTATTGCCTCATTATCGTCCTTGGGCTCTGGTTCAGTTGATGATTCTTTGCCGCATCCAAAGAGTACCATTATAAGTAATGCAGATGGCAGAACTATCAGTTGTAAGAAGTGTTTCATTTGAACCTCCTTTCTTGTGTTTTTTTCGTTTATCATTTTGTTATTTTAGACATTTATCTATTCATTTGGTTTAAATGATTCTAAAATTGTCTGCCCTGTTTAGGCTTTATTTGTCTGTTTTTATCCATTCCTTGTATTATTTTTCTAATCTCCTTTGTAAATTTCTCTTCAAAAAGGAGAAGTTTGGCTTGCTGCTTTATAGAGAGTACGCTCATCACCTCTTCTCTTAATTTAGTTTCCTCAGATTTGCTTTCTTTGTCAAATGACATAATCTTGTTAATCTGAGCAAGAAGTTTACTGTCAGTTGCCTCATTTCCCAAAAGCTTTCTCAAGTTTTCGAGATGCTTTTTCCTTGCCTTGAAAGTCTTTCGTTTCTGTTTTTCCAGTTTTCTGAGTCTGGGAAAGAACTTGTCACCCTGTTCTTGATCGATATCCAAGAATTCGATTAGTTTCCATATCTTGACCGCTTCAATTTTTTTCATAGCATTGTCGTTGTCGATTGGCGGAGGTTCACCTATTTGTGCCAATAATGACATAAGTGGAATTAACATAAATACAAAAATGAGCGCATATTTTTTCATCAACCCTCCTTATTTTTTCTCTCTATCCTCTGTGGTTTCTTTCATATTTGTTCCATACCTGTCAGATATTATCGAAGTTGGTGTTCTTCAATTTTTCGATAAGTGTACTTATTTCTTCAGAAGAAAGTTCCATCATAAGAGAAGATAGTTCACTACCCTGTATTATGCTATTGTCGATAGCGGTTTTTACATCTTTTATGAGTGTATCATTCTCTATTAGTGATTCTGCGATGTAGTTAGTGACAACGGAATCCTCTTGGTAAATGAGATTATTTGGATTCGTCATAAATGCATACTGGTAATCCATTGGTTTTTGGCTTTTTATTCCAATAATCGTGGATATAAGAGCAAGAAGCATTGTAAAACCAAAACTCCAAGCGAAAGCGTATTTTCGTCTTCTTGTGCGTTTACTTCTTTCTTCTACTTGTTCCATAACGAGGGGGAAAAGAGCAGATTTCCTTGGTTCACCAAACAAAGGAACTTTATCTATTCTCAAGAGTTTAAATGTTTTTTTCATCCGCTCGTATTTTGACTTGCACGCTTCACAACTCTCAAGATGTTCTTTCATCTCCTTTTCAATAACTCGAGAAAGCTGTCCTTCCAGGAAAAACAAGCAATTATGCCTAAAACCATTACAATTCATTATATTTCTCCTTATGTCAGAAGGTCACCGAGTTCATCGCTGAGTTTTTGTACTGCAAAATGGTAAAGTGCCTTTGCCGTTCCTTCTTTGCATTTTAGTATTTTTACAATGTTTTTATAGGGCATATTTTCGTAAAACCTTAACATAAATACAGTTCTCTGTTTTGGAGGAAGATGTTTTACTGCTATGTCGATTTTTTGTGCAATTTCCTGTCTTTCATATTGCTTTCCAGGAGAATCATCAGCGGGAATATTAGGGTGCAGTTCAAGTGTAGGTTTTCTCTTCTTTATAAAATTTAAGGAAAGGTTATATGCAATTCTGAAAAGCCAGGTGTAAATGGTTGATTTACCTTTGAAAGTTTTTCTTTTTAAATATGCTCTCACAAAAGTCTCCTGTACAATTTCTTCTGCGTCATCTACATTTCTAATAATTCTGAATACAGTGTTGTATAATTTTTCTCCATAATTTTCCACAATTTTCCGGAAAAGAGTCTCATCCCCGATTTTGAATTTGTTAATGTCAACCTTTTCCATTCTTTGTTTATTTGACAAATTTATTCAAGAAAGGTTTAATGTTATTTCAGTCTTTTTAGCTTTCTTAAAAACAATTCAAGAAGGAAAATCGAAGTAATTATAAGTAGAATGGTAAAATTGCTTGAAAAGTGAAGTGCAAATCTGGTGAATAATATTTGCGGTGGAAATATTATCGATTTTAGGTCATCCTGCAATTTGTCCGACTGGATGAATTTTCCACCACTTGCATGCGAAATATTTTCGAGCAATAAAGGATTCGGCTCGGTATTAAGATTTTCTATCTCTTGTGGCTGCACCTGAATATTTAGTGTTTGTCTGGACTTTGTATTTAGTGGAAATTTACTCTGCGCTTGAACTGCGTATCTACCCGGTTTTAACATATTGATGGTCTGTTGGTAGTTTCCATTTCCGACATCGTTCATTAAAAGTTCCTTTATCTTTTTACCATCCTTTTTTATGTGAATCTGAATAAAACCTTCTGAAATTGGATTCATCATATCATCATAAAGCGTTGCAGTCAAGGTAACAGGTTCTCCCCATAATAGTTTGGTTTTGGGTGCGCTCAAAATAAGCTTTTCCTGTTCATTTTCTACTGTAATGAATCTCAGGATATTGTTTATTATTTGGTCATAGAGTTGTTTCCCCGAGTTTGAATCGACAGAAAGCATCTTCCAGTGCCAGATATTTTCCACTGTAAATGCAGCAACTTTTCCTTTTCCACAGGTAACGCTTCCCAATATGGGTATGTTCTTAGAACCTTGAGGTTTTCCTTCGAGATATACTTTTGTTAGGGCTTTTGTTGCTTTAATCCTCAAAGGATTGGATAGTGGGGGAAAGGAAGTTATGGTGAAATCATTGATGTTGAAAAGGTTGGAGATGTGACCTACCTGGGTTAGTTTTGGCTCGATATCACCCGTAAGGATACTTCCACCTGTTATGAAGGGATACATATTCCTAAATTCCGAAAGGTCGGAGAGTTTGTTGCCCACGACTAAAAGACCCATACCTTTATTGGAAACTCTGCTTGAAATAAGTTTCATAAGATTTCTGTCAATATGCTGTGGATTGATCAATACCAGGATATCCGTTTTTTCGATTTCACCTAAATCGATCGGTCCTTTTGATTCCTTATTATTTTTCTGGATTAGAAACTGAGACTTCTCGATTTTCGCATACCCGATGAAGTTCATATTCTTTTGATGAATGAGGAAGTGTTTGAAGAACCGGTAGTCCCAATTGAGATTACAGGCAATTACTACCACGGTTTTCCGCTTTCTTTTTACCTTGATAGCAAAGAAACTTCTGTTATCTTCTTTATTAGACTCATCGTCGGTAGTGCTTATTGTGGCTTCATAGTTTACCAATCCTTCTTTTCCGGGAACAATGTATAGGTCTATGGGTAATTCCACATCCTGTTCCAGGGTTGATATGTTTTTCCTGGAGAGAATTTTAGCTTCTCTCCAGATCTGCACCTTCACGTTTTTTCTTGATTTACCATTGTTGCTAACCAGGACGGTTACCGGTACTGAATCGCCTTTGTAGACAATAGGATTTACAATTACCCCTGAAATCCGCACATTGTTTTCTTTCTTCACTGCTCCTATTGGAATTGTAAAAACAGGATAGTCAAGTTTTCCAGCAATTTCGGTAGGGTCATCATCTGAAGTGTTTCTTCCATCACTTAAGAGAAAAACTCCTGAAGGTGATTCTTCCTGTATGGTTGAAAGTTCGTCCAATATGCTTCCAATCATTGTTGCACCTTTTGCAATAGTCAGGGAATCCTCTGGTTCGTAAAGCTTATCCGAGAACAGTAGAAGTTTCGTTACCGCTCTTGTGCTTAGGGATGAAAGGATTGTGTTGCGAGCTATTTTAGCTGCAATGTCTTTCCTCTGTTGACCATCCTCCTGTTTTTCCATACTTCGAGAATAGTCAACGAGAACGTAAACTATTGGTTTTCTATTTCTTGAATGACGAAACTCTATAATGAGTGAAAATAGCGAAGAGAAAAGGAGAAAGAAAAGAAATGTTCTAAAAACAACAAAAAGAGTGAACCATAATTTCGATAATTCGTCCCTTAGTGCTCTGTAAGAGAGTATGGATAAGGAGAGGGCTGCTAAAAGGAATATGGCATAGAATGGAATTAAAAATCTGCTCAAATATAGAGATATAGACATTTTCTTCTTACAAAGAAGTTATAATTGTAAAACTTCCAACTTCACAATTTTCATTGTGCAAACTCTTTGCAAGCCGGAACATATCATACAAAGTTTTTATAGTCAAGGAATAATCAAAAGGAAGCAATTAAATGTGAAAAGTATTTCTCAATTACGGGTGAAGTGCAGCATCACTCCATCTTGATGAGTTTTGTCGATATTATCTCCGTTGAATTCATATTTTCTACTTGTAAGAAGTAAATACCAACCCTTGCAGTTCTGCCATCCTTGTCCTTACCATCCCACATAAGAGTAGCAGAGCGCAAGTCACCAGTCACAAGATTACGAACCAACCTTCCACTCACATCATAGATACAAAGCGAAATTGGAAATTGGGCAATTGGGCAATTTCTATTTTCCATTTTCTTAATTTCAGGAATCTGCATTCTTATTTCTACCTTTTTTACGAAAGGATTGGGATATGCGGAGATTTTAGTAAGGGAATTAGAAACGAAATCCGAATAATCTTCTTTTATACCAGTTGGAACAGTTTTTTTGAAGTATATTTCTTCCTGCCCTGTTCCAGAACGGTAATCATACCAGGTTACATAGACAAGATTATCTACATCGGTTGCTACCTGTGGTTCATAGGAACCATCGGTTGTGAAGGTCAACTGCACGTCCATCTCCCAGGTTCCTATCGAGGCATCGTATTTTTTGTAGTATATAACGGAATAACCTATATATTCTGCGAACAGGACATGTCTATCTCCCGTTAATAGGTCAACTGCAATATCGGCATGAGGTAATGCGAATGCCGTTGAAAAATTCTGTCCGTTACCCCAGGTCTGTGCGGTTCTATCCCACATAAGATAATGGAGATGAGCGGAACCGCCATAGAAGAGATAAATATTGTTAGATGAATCGGGCGCTATTCTCGGATAAGCACTGGTAAAACCGTTGTTCGTAATTGCTTCTTCTACCGACCAGGACAAACCATCGAAAAATTTGTGATATATCTCAGCGGTCCCGCTTCTGTAATCCTGCCAGCAAATATGCACATAATCATCAGGTGAGACTGTAACACCAAAATATCCATTTGGAGAAGCCGTGGTGTCTGTAACTCTTATATCGGGACTCCAACCAGAACCATCATTTACTTTATACCAGATAGTCAGAGGCGTGTCTCTTTCATCCAGCCAGAATGCATATACGTTTTTATTACTATCTGTAACTACTTTTGGTCTTGCTGAAAGTCCCAGGGAATCGTCCGTAGTAATGACCCATTCCTGTCCCCAGGTTCCGGTTGAATCATCATATCTTTTGTAACCGACATTATAATGCGCATAAGGCACACCAGACCATCTCAAGAAAACCACGTGAACATTATTCTCCATATCTACGGCAATTGTTGGAGAATTGCTGTTAATCCCGGGATTACTCAGGTCAATTATTGTACCCCAATTTGAACCGTCATATTTTCTATAATAAATTCCATTTGTTGAAGAACCGTTATCTTTCCACACAACATGGATATTTTTATTTGAATCGATTTGGACATCTGGGTGAATTGATTCTTTCGCGTCATTCTGGCTTATGATTGTATCGTTTGCCCAACCGGGTGGGTCGAAAGGTACGGGATTTTCGTTGTGTTTGGCAGCTGCAGAATATTCTATACCTCCGTCAAAATCAACGGACTGGGAATGTAAACGAAAACAAACAAAAAACAATGAAATGCTGATAAATATGACTTTGTTCATAACATCTCCTTTCGTTATTTTATTATATGGTGATGTCGCCTCTCTCCGTGAAAAAAATCTTAGTTCCTGCACTTCAAATAAGTTCCCTTGCCGTATTGTATTCCAATCATTTTTCTCTCAATTTTAATACTACACAACATTATAGAACTAAAATATTCTACTGTCAACGAAAAAAATCTTAAATGTTTCAAGTTACTTTTTTAGTTCTAACAAGGATTTGTTTAATCCTAAGAAGGTTAATGGTAAGATACAATAGATTTCAGCGTGCGAAAATTGCACATTAGCAGACAATTTTCCTTAAGCGTAACCTTTTGTGAACTTAAATAGAGTGCAAAATTTGCACCCTTGTTTTAGTTGTTATTCCGAATTTTTGGTTGCTTTTATAGGTTATCATAAATAATCTTACCAAGGAATCTCGCAATTTTTCTATTGACATCATACGTATTTCATTGTATTTAGTTGATATGAGGAAAAATCCGTTTATAATGCAAACAGAGTAAAAACGAAGGAGGTATGATGAAAGTTTCTTTTGAGATTCCTCGTAATATTTTATGTACGGGTTTAATTATTTTTGTTATAGGTATCGTAGCCATTTCTGGATTTGTTCTCTTTGGTCCACGTAATGCAAGAGCGGAATGGAATAGCGAGAGTATATCGAGCTCGGACAGTTATACGCTTTCCGATATTGAAAAACATCTTGGTGACCTGGTTAGACAAATGGAAAAACTGAACGGAAATCTTTCTGGGATCGAAGACGAACTCGAGAAGATTCGCAATAATATGTAGTGAAAGGTTGAATTGTCAAGAGGTAAGACGATAATAGAAAAGATTTTTGAGCACCACTCCCAGGATAGGGTTGAGGTTGGTAATGTTATATGGCTTGACATAGATTACAGGGGTGCAAGAGATTTTGGAGGTCCCAATGTTGTCAAACATCTTAAGGAGAAGTTTAAGAAGGAAAGAATCATAGACTGCGGGAAAACCTTTTTTACATTTGATACATCTGCGCCTGCAAAAACCATTGCATATGCCGATAATCAGCAAATATGCAGGCAATTTGCCGGGGAGGAGAACATAAAGGTTTTTGACGTGGATATGGGGATAGGTAGTCACGTTGCCATCGAACACGGGCTCATCTATCCGGGAATAACGTCTGTCAGTACGGATAGTCATATGAATATCGTTGGAGCAATAGGTGCTTTTGGACAGGGAATGGGGGATGTGGATATCGCATTTATCTTCAAAACAGGTAAAACCTGGTTTGAAGTGCCTGCAACTATGAGAATAAATCTAAAGGGAAAGGTTAAATATCCTGTAACTGCTAAGGATATCATCCTGAAGATTGTTGGAAGAATCGGACAGAAGGGTGCACTTGGACAAGTTATTGAATATTATGGAGATATAGTTGATAACCTGAAGTTATATGAAAGACTTACCATTGCGAGTATGGCAACAGAGATGGGTGCGATCATAAGTTTCATAACCCCTTCAAAGGAGATTCTTAAGATAGTTGGCTCAAACGCTAAGAAGCAGATGCAAGGGATTTTCTCTGATAATGAAGCAAAATATGTTGATGAGATTACAATTAACATCGGTGAGTTGGAACCGCAGATTGCCACTCCTCCAGCACCTGATAATGTTAGAAATGTCAGAGAATTAAAAGGTACTGAAATAGATAGTGTATTTGTAGGTTCCTGCACAAATGGAAGGTATGAAGATATCAAAAGTGTTGCTGATTATCTGGATGGAAAGAGGATAAAAGCGGGTGTAATGTTGAGAATAGTTCCGGCAACGAAGGCGGTTTATAGAAAGCTGCTTGAGAAAGGCGATATTCAAAGACTTGTGAATTCTGGTGCAATCGTAAGCAATGCCGGTTGCGGAGGATGCGCTCAAGGTCAAATTGGAATGACAGGAAAAGGTGAAGTTCAGTTGAGTACGGCAAACAGAAATTTCCCTGGTAAACAAGGAGCAGGTGACACATACCTTGTAAGTCCTTTAACTGCAGCCGCATCGGCACTGAAAGGCGAAATTGCACTGCCCTGATAGTCGCGTTGGTAGGCGCAAGCTTTAGCTTGCGAGAAGGAAATTGAAATTTGGGTTGTAGCCGCAAGCTTTAGCTTGCGAGAAGGAAATCAAAATTTGGGTTGTAGGCGCAAGCTTTAGCTTGCGAGAAGGAAATCAAAATTTGGGTTGTAGGCGCAAGCTTTAGCTTGCGAACTAAGCTTCGGATGAACAAAAATAAAAAAAAGACTTTCTATTGCAATCTTATAGTACTGCTGGTATTCTTTAGCATATTTAGTCCTTTTTTGTCTTATGGGAGTTGGTTACCTGAAGTCTCATTGAAACCTTCAGGCTCATTATACTTCGGAAAATATACGGGGCATAATGAAAGGTATAATATGGATGCAGGTGTTGACATTTTCGTTTCTCTTTTAAATTGGGGAAAAACCGATTTTTTTGTTGAATACATAAGTAACCTTGAGATGGCGAAACAGGCGGGAAATATTACATTTGACCCTCGTTATGGACAATACTTCATTAATGGAGGATTCAAAGCAGAAAAAATGGGATATGTGCTCAAATCATATTTAGTTCACGATTGTAAACATATTATCGATTTTCCTACGGATTCAAATAAGGTGGTTTTTAACAGGCTAAAATT
>CAYMQB010000042.1:0-26678 GCA_964392665.1 uncultured bacterium
CCCCGTCCCGCAGGGACTCATACCGTGCTGAAAGCACCAAAACCGTTTGCAAGAACCCATAGCGTTGCCAAATAACAATTCTTCCCTCTTCGGTCTTATGTCTCATGTCTTAGGTCTTATATTGACACTATTTATCTGGCAAACTCTATTATTTCCTGTGCAATCTCAGTGAGTGGAATTACTTTGTCCACAAACCCAGTCTCAATAGCGGCTTTTGGCATACCAAATATGACACTTGTTGAAGCATCCTCAACAATAACCCTACCATTCTTCTTCTTTAGCTCGGACAAACCTTCGGAACCGTCTTTACCCATACCTGTAAGCACAACTGCAAGCATCCTGTTTCCAAAACTAGCAAGCGATTTAAGGGTTATATCACACGAAGGTCGAACACTGTGTCTTTTTGGTTTATTGGAAAGAACAACTTTCTCCTCCTTGCTTATTTCTAAGTGTTTCCCTCCAGGCGCAACATAAACCTTTCCGCTAAGTATTGGCTCCCCTCCCTTTGCCTCTGTAACATGAAGAGCAGAAGTTTTGTCAAGTCGTTCTGCAAGCATGGGTGTAAATTCGCCTGGCATGTGCTGGACTATAAGAATGCAGGCGTTCAGATTACCAGGCAGAGAAGAAATAATCACATTCAGGGCTTTTGGTCCGCCGGTTGACGAACATAGTATAATTATTTTTGTCTCGTTTTTGGATGGAATATACCGAAGCAACTGAGCTTTTGCTCTATGAGACTTAAGCAAATTCTTTTCTTTTATCTTTGCAGCAAGAACGATTTTATCGATAAGTTCCTTTTTCACGGTATGCATATTCAAAGAAATACTTCCTGATGGCTTTGAAACAAAGTCAACGGCACCGAGGTTCAATGCCTCAATTGTTTCTCTTGCTCCACGTTTTGTATAAGCACTAAGCATCACAATGGGAACCGGATGGACGTTCATTATACTCTTCAAAAACTCGATGCCATTCATTACGGGCATTTCCATGTCGAGAGTTACAACATCGGGATTCAGGGAAGAAACCTTTTCTATCCCCTCTTTTCCATTCCTTGCGTAACCCAGTATTTTTATCCTCGGATCACTTAGAAGCATATCGGAGATTGCACTAACCATCAAAATAGAATCCTCAATTATTAGAACTCCAATATTTTCTTTCAAATCTCTTTAATTCCCTTTGTGAAAGATCTGACAATTACTTTTCCATTGGCGACATAGAAATCGACAGATCTTCCCCAGGTTCCACCTACATCTTTGGAAACTATCTTTATTGAATGTTTTTTAAGTATCGTTTCTGCTGCACTAATGTTCTTCTCGCCTATGGAATTCTTGGAAAGTGTTGGAAACATATTGGAACCGCCAACCAATTTTGCAACCAGTCTCTCCATGACAGCTCCAGTTGTCTTCAGCTCTTTTATTAACTCTTCGATTCCTGTATCCGAGAACTTTGCCAGGTTTTTGTCTTCTTTCATCTTTGGTTTTGTAGGAAGTAGGAAATGATTCATCCCGCCTATTTTCATCTCAGGATCGTAAATCATAACTGCGACACAAGAACCAAGCCCGTATGTGGTCAGTATATCACGCCCCGAGCCTACTGCAATGTCTGCAATCCTAACTTTTATCTTTTGACTATCAGACATTTTCTGTATATCCTTTCCCTTGAATCAACAACGTTAAATAGTTTTTTTGTCTCTCCAACTAATCCTTCTACCTTTCCGAGAATAAGGTATCCTTTTTCATTAAGTCTAGTGTATATCTTCGAGAGAATGTATTTTTGAAATTCCTTTTCCATATATATAAGAACATTCCTGAATAAAACAATATCTAAATCATTTAGTCTATCATCTTCTGTCCCGATATCAAGCTTTATAAAATTCACACTTTTCTTGAGTGTATCGCTTACGCAAAATCGAAGAGGCTTGGTGAAATATTTCTCAAGATAATATTCCGGGATTTCATCGAAGTTGGAATTTTTATAACATCCTGTCCTCGCAGTTACCAAACTATCGTTATCTATATCCGAACCGATAACTGAGTAAGCAATTGAACTCCCTCTACTTTCGAGATATTTGTCGAGTAGCATCGCAACCGTATAACTTTCCTGACCTGTTGCACACCCCCCGCACCACACCGTGATCATCCTACCGGTATCTTGAACTTCGGCAAATATACGAGGGAGAACAACCTCTTCTATTTTTCTGAAAGTTGGTAAATTTCTAAAAAACTTCGAAACATTAATAGTCAGAACCTTATGTAACAAATTTTGTTCTTCTGTATCGCTTTCCAAAACCCTACTATAGTCAAGATACGAATCTATATTCCTCCGTCTCATCCTAACTGCAATCCTTCGTTTTAAAGGTTTTTCCTTATATCTTTCAGGAAAGAAATCCAATAAACGCTTTATGGTTGCTTTCAAAACTTCAAAATCGTTTTCCATCCGCTTCTTTCGCTTGTTTGTTTTGTTTCGTTTATCTGCTCCATTAGGACCTTTTAATCTCCCCCTAATTCCAACATTTCAATATTTCTTCTGGCAATATCATCGTTGGGGTTAAGTGTTAACGCTTTTCGCCACTCCTGTACAGCCCTTTCTTTCTGTCCCAACTTCAGATATATGTTCCCTAATTTCTGGAAAACAGGAGCATTTCCCACTCCTGCATTTGTAAGCATTTCGAAAGACTTCCTTGCCTGAGGATAAAGTCCAAGTCTGTAATATAACTCCCCTAATCTAAGTCGCGCTGCAACATAGTTTGGTGCAATATCGATAGCCCTTTTATACTCGCTTTCCGCCTGTTCCAAATTTCCAAGTTTTTCAAGGATAATTCCCAGATTATTGTAAAGAACAGGGATTTCAGGATTCTTTTTAATTGTATATCTTAGCTCAGTTTCCGCCTCTTTAAGATTGTCCGATTCAGCCTCTATCAGAGAAATATAGAAATGAGGCAGTATCAAACTATCATCCGCAGTAAGAGCCTTCATAAAGTATTCCTTGGACTTATGGAAATTCGCTCTATTGAAATACAATATCCCGATGTTAATAAGTGGAATTCCATAGTCGCCCATTGAAGCTTTTTCAAAACAATCTAAAGCTCTATCTTCATCACCTGAAGAAAAAAGAACGTATCCAAGATTGTTTATAAAAACACGATTGTCCGGGAAATCCTCTATAAGTTCTTTTAGCAGTTTTCCCGCCTCTTTCCAATTCTTCGTATGCGTTTCCACAACCGATAGATAAAACTTCGCTTTATTGTTTTGAGGGTCCAGACTGACAATATGTTTGAATTCTCTCTCCGCTTCATCGTATAGTTGAGTTTTCAAAAAGGCTATCCCGAGATTTAAATGCTCGTTTACCTTATCCGAAACATCCTGCAAAGATATTCCCTCTACTATTGAACAACAACCTTTTTGAATAAGGGAAGATACGATTTCCTTCGTATCGAACCTGTCGAAGGGAGAGGATTCAATAACGAGTTCAAGAGTTTTCTCGCCATCAAGTAGGGAATAAACTTTTTTTTCCTCGTTACTCAATGACACTACGCTGTTCTCAGGTTCAAGTGCTTTTAGTGTAGAAGAATCTCTGAGTATCTCAAGATCAATCACGGATAGTTCGTCCACGTTTTTTGCACTTTCTAAAAGCAGGTTTTCGGCTTCGATCGCTATTATTTCCGGCTCGATACCCGAGTATCTCGGTTCGAAGTTGAAATACCCATTTTCCCATGTCATCATAACAAAGATGGTTTCCTTAATCTGTTGCTTCAAATGCCTAAGAATTATCTCTTCTCTTACAAATTGTTCTTTCAGGACTATGCTTCCTATCTTTTCTCCTGTTTTTTTCTGAATATCGAGAGCCTTTGATAGTTGCTCTTCCGTCATTTCACCTGAAGCAACCAGTAAATCGCCAATCCTATTTTTTCTATTGATAAGGTAGGTGTCGACAATCTTACCCTTGTAAAATGTAATCGAGCCAAAGTGGTCCTTCTCAGTAACGGTTAATATTCCGGTCTTTCGTCCCATCGACAAGAGTTGAATTACATCGGGAAGACCTGCTTCCTTTAACGACCCTTTTATAGCCATAACTGTATTGTCTGAATTTTATCTCTTTTACACATCGAATTCCTCAAATATCCGTTCATTAAGGTAAGGCCATCTTAAATCAAAATCGATCTTGGAAGATTTTACCTGAATCTCTTCCTTGATTTCGAAGTCTTCTGTAGCAGGGACTTGAACCGTAGAAGTTTTAATTCCAACGCATTCTGCTACATCTTCCACTGTCATCTCAACATCATCAGCTATGATTTTCCTTGTAATTTTCTCCACGTTTTTTCTAATATTTATAAAGTTCCCGCTCAACTGGTTTGCAAGAAATTCTTTTAGGTCTTCGTTCAAACTGACATCCTTTTCAATGAAGAGATTGGTTAGTATAATTTCCCTGTCGGTCTTCTCAATATTCTTTATATGGATAACGGTCCCTTCGATAAATACTTTTTTGTCTTCGTCTTCAAGATCTAATTCCTGGGGAGAGAATGTCGAAGAGACGATAAATCTTTTTCCCTTTTGTTTGAAAAGATTCAGGATCTTCAAGAATACACATCTTCCATCTTTATCCTTTACTAATTCCTGTATATTGTCAAGGAAGAGCGTATCGATCGATTTCAACTTTGCTACATAACTTTCGATTGCCTTTTCTTCAAAAAGGTTCTTTATACTAAAGCCAAGAAATTCAGAAGGAATGTAAGAAACAAGTTCAAATGGGCTTTCGAACTGTATCTTTTTCGCAAAAGCCATTAGAAGATGTGTCTTTCCACAACCACTATTTCCGTGTATGTAAACAGGAAACTTCAATTTATCGCTATTTTTAACTACTTGTATTAATACCTTATATGCCTTTCTATTGGAAGGCAATATAATGAAGTTTTTTGAGCTTTGTCTGCTGTCAAGAAATTTGCTGTGCTCCACTTTAATTTTCTTCCTATCTTCTATCTTGGCAAGAGCATTACTCAGCTCGATAACGGCGTCGGGATTGAAAAGCTCTTTTTCGAAGTACTCGCATTCTTCTTTCGTAACATATCTTTCCATCTCACCGTACTGTTTCTGGAGTTCGATAAGCCTTTGAACATCGGAAGTGAACGATACAAAAGCCTGAATAATCCCGTCGAGCGGTCCTTGCATAGCCTTTTCTAATCTCGTAACATTAAAACCCTTCATCCTCCATATATAGAGTTTTTGCGTATATTCTTCCTTTGCTGTTCGTTGATCTCTACGCTTTGAAACAATTTCTCCTAATCCTTGCCTTAAGCCTTGAACAAAATCGGAATATTCTGTTTCCTCTCCTTCTTCCACCCCTTTCCCTTCGCCAATTATATCTTCAACGTCGATAGTGTCTTTTATATTGTCGATTGTAATTTCACTAATTATTTCCTTGAGCAGCCCAATTTTCTTAACGGCAGTTTCAATCCCATTCATATCTGAAAACGGAAGACTGGCAAGATATTTCAAAACATCCTCTGACAGTTCAATCTCGAATTCCTGACTCTTCGTCTGAAATAACCTTTTTATGAGCTCGGAATCCGGCTTAAATATTGGAACAACCAAACCTTGTTTTATCATTGACATGAGCTTTTGTGACAGACCCGATCTCAAAGGAGTACCGAGCGAAGTTAGATAAACTTGTTCTTTCACTTGAATATAAGATTTTACAAGTTCGAATAACTCCATCCCTTTTCTTACTTCTTCCTTGAGAAGATGAATATCCTCAAAAATCAACACAGAGCCCGACTTGGGTGGAATGTTCTCGATTTCAACTCCATTAAGCCACTGAATTTCAGAATTCCTAAGTACATCGGTGACAGCATTCATAAGATGTGTCTTTCCCAATCCGGAGCTTGCGTGTATGAAAAGTGGATTTATTTCCTCTCCGAGTTTTTTGATAGTCCTCTTTACAGAAAGATAAGCAAGCTGATTTGCCTTTCCAATGACGAAATTGTCGAAACAATATTTCTCCATGACTATCTCTTAAATTTCCTTCTAAGGTCTTCCAGAACCATTTTTCCAATCAATCTGAATGTATCAATAACCCCTTCTCCTTTGAGAGCCGACGCGGCAATATCGGGAGAATTCAATATGTTCAAACCTTTCTTTAATGTCTCGATATCTAAAACATCCGGAAGGTCTCTTTTATTATACTGAATTACCAAAGGGATTGTACTGATTTCATAACCAATTTGCTTGAGATTGCTTTTAAAGTTTGCAAAGCTCTGAATGTTATCTTCTTCTCTCCATTTTGTAGAATCGGCAACAAATACTACTCCATCGGCACCTTGAAGAACAAGTCTTCTCGTAGCATTATAATAGACCTGACCGGGAACAGTGTAGAGTTGAAAATACGTGGAAAAACCAAAAATTTTCCCAAGTTCAACAGGCAAAAAATCAAAAAAAAGAGTTCTATCCTGCTTCGTTGCAAGTGAAATCATTTCTCCCTTTCTCTGTTTGGGAATACGGCTGTAAAGATACTGCAAATTGGTAGTTTTACCAGATCTCCCCGGTCCGTAATATACTATTTTACACGTAATTTCCCTCGTCGCATATTTTATCAGAGCCATTTTAATTAGATTATCATATTAACTAAGCCGGTATGAATATTTCCATTCAAAAAATCCTTATTCTCCAGCAATTTCAGGTGAAACGGAATTGTCGTTTTTATTCCTTCAATCACAAACTCTTTCAAAGCCCTCCTGAGTCGAAGGATCGTCTCTTCCCTGCTGTTACCATGAGCTATCAACTTGGCAATAAGTGAATCGTAGTATATCGGTATCGTGTATCCAGAGTATAAGTGCGTATCAACCCTTATCCCGGGTCCGCCAGGAACATGAAATCCGTCTACTTTTCCCACCGACGGCAAAAAATTATTCTCAGGATCCTCTGCGTTTATCCTAACCTCGATTGCACTACCTCTTATCTTAATGTCCTTCTGGGTAATGGACAGTTTTTCACCCGAAGCGATCCTTATTTGTTCCTTCAGAAGGTCTACATCGGTAACCAACTCTGTAACGGGATGTTCCACCTGTATTCGTGTGTTCATCTCCATAAAGTACATCTTACCACCTTCATCCATTATAAATTCTACTGTTCCTGCACTTGAATAACCAATCTTCTGAATACCTTTTACAGCAAGATCCCCCATTTTCTTTCTTAGATTGCTGTCTACAACGGTTGATGGACTCTCTTCAAGTAGTTTTTGGTGTCTTCTCTGAATGGAACACTCCCTTTCCCCAAGGTGAACAGAATTTCCGTACTCATCCGCAAGTATTTGAAACTCAATGTGCCTTGGATTCCTTATGAACTTCTCCACATAAAGACTTCCGTCACCAAAAGCCGTCTCTGCTTCCATGTTTGCAATTCTAAATGCATTCCGAAATTCGTCCTCCTTGTTGACAATCCTCATCCCCTTCCCCCCCCCTCCATATGCAGCCTTTATCATTACTGGAAAGCCTATGTTTCTGGCAATCAATAATCCATCTTGCAAATTTCGGATGGTATCCTTACTGCCAGGTGTAACAGGGATTCCAGCGCTTTCCATCTCCCTTTTTGCATAAACCTTATCGCTCATCTTTTTCATAACTTCATAGGAAGGACCGATGAACTTAATATGGTTTGCCTCACACATCTCTGCGAATTGGGCGTTTTCCGCAAGAAATCCATAACCGGGATGAACTGCTTCGCAATTCGTTACGAGACAAGCACTTATAATCTCTTTTGTTTTTAAGTAACTATCCTGACTTTGTGGGGGACCAATACACACGGATTGATCTGAAAAACGTACATGGAGTGAATCTTCGTCTGCTTCGGAGTAAACAGAAACTGTCTCTATGCCTAATTCCTGACAGGCTCTTATTACCCTAAGAGCTATTTCTCCTCTGTTTGCGATCAGAACCCTTTTGAACATTCAATCTATCCTCTGCTGTCAAAATCTGTCCAACCAGCCTCTGAACTGCCCTTTATTCCTCTGAGTTTAAGGTTAAACTCATCCGGATTCGTAACATTTGCCATAGCATCTTCGTAACTAATAACCCCATCTCCATAAAGTTTCATTATCGACTGGTCAAAACTTTGCATATTGTATTGTGAACCTTCCTCTATTGCCGTTGGAATTAAAAGGGTTTTGATGGGATCAAGTATATACTCTTTGATTGTAGGAGTTACAATCATTACTTCTACTGCGGGAACCCTTCCCTTCCCATCCGACCTTGCGAGCAATCTCAAGGATACTACACTGATAAGTGTCGCTGATAAAAGAACTCTAACATGCTGTTGTTGATGTGGGGGATAAAAAGATATTATTCTGTTGATGGTTTCACTGGCGTTCAATGTGTGAAGTGTGCTAAGGACGAGATGACCTGTATCTGCTGCTTTAAGTGCGACATCCATTGTGTCCTTGTCTCTAATTTCACCTATGAGAATAACATCTGGGTCCTGGCGCATAATATGTTTCAAAGCATTTGAAAAACTGTGCGTGTCCATTCCAAGTTCTCTCTGGCTTATAACGCTATTCTTGTCTCTGAAAAGGAATTCAATCGGGTCTTCAATCGTAATAACATTTTTACTACTATTCTCGTTAGCATGTTCTATCATGGCAGCAAGAGTAGTTGATTTACCACTACCTGTAGTTCCTGTGCAGAGAATCAAACCCCTTTGTTTTACTGAAAGGTCTTTTAATACCTGCGGAACATTAAGTTCATCTATTCTCTTTATTGATGGAGGAATTGTCCTCATAGCAATAGCAACACTACCCCTCTGCATGTAAACATTTACCCTGAAACGCGCAAGTCCTGAAACACCTATTGCAAAATCAAGTTCTTTGGTTCTTATGAATTCTTCCTGCTGATCTTTGGTCATTATCTGTTGTGCCGTTTTTCTGAGTTCCTCCGGACTTAAAGGTTCTTCTTTACCAACCGTCAATCTTCCATCGATTCTGAGCACCGGAGGAGAACCAGCTTTGAGATGAAGGTCACTTGACTCCTCTCTTACCATTTTCTCCAAGAGATTTTTTAAGTTCATAATTTTTCCTTATTCTGATTTAACCAAAAAAAGTTCCTGATTAAACTCCACAGGATCCTCATTTTTGGCAGCGACGTCAATTATCGTCCCTCTCACATCGGACTCGATTTCATTCATAATTTTCATCGCTTCCACTATGCATACTATCTGACCCTCTCTAACATGGTCACCAATCTCCACATAAGGAGGTGCATCGGGCGAAGGAGCTCTATAGAATGTTCCAACCATTGGACACTTTATGGCAGCAACACCATCTTTTCTCTTTGTTTCCTCTGTTTCCTTGCTCATATCTGTCTTGTTTTCGACCGAAGACTTGCCGAACTGCTCTTTTTCAGATTTTGCCGATTGACCCCCTCCGTTTTTCAAAGAATTCTGCCTGATTCTAATGGATGTACCAAATCGCCTTATCTCTACTTCCTCTACATCCATTTCTTTAATAAGCTTAATTAATTTTTTCACAAATGTAAGTCGCATATAAATCCCTTAATGAAAGTTTAACTTCCCAAGTAACCGTTCATATTTCGCCGATACGCAAGCAAAGAACTTCAGAAACAAATTTTACTATAATGAAGTAGAAAAGTCAAGAAAAAAGATTCCTGCAAGAATTTTTCTTGACAATCTCATCTAATTCAAGTATAAAATGACTAACTTAAACAATGGCAGCAAGAAAAAAATGAAAAACGAAACGCAAGAAGAGTTTACTACTACTATGAACTTAAAAAAGATTATCTCTTCTCTTTCCTCTCACAATGCTTCTATCAAAGATTACAACACCGAAGCATCATCGACACTTAAAAAAAGAGAGATAGCACTACGCAACCTTACCAGAGGGGAATATGAAGCAAGTGAAAAACTCAGTATGATGCAGAAGGAAACCCACAACCTTTTTGCATCCATACTGATAATCGCAGAAGCAACCGAAGTAGCACTGTCTGCAATTGACGAGCAAAAAAAGGATTGGGAAATATGGTATTCTGAACTGGATACCGCAACAACTAACTTCAGCAAAATTATTGAAACGATTGCGAAAATAATTTCGAGCCTAAAAGTGCTGGGTGAGAAGATAAAAAAGATCGAAACAGGCATGAGAAATATTCATAATATCTCACACCTTACAAGTGGCGTTTCAAGAAACGCTGGAATCAAGGCATATCATGCAGGAGAACAAGGCAAAGGTTTTGAAGTCATAGCAAAAGAACTATCCCAACTAACACAAGAATCTCTCACAATTACGGAACAGGTTCCAAAAACAATTGAAAGATTTCAGAATAAAACACAAGAAGCCCTGAACTTCATAACAGAACTTACACACAATATTGAACAGGTGAAGCACAATACGGAAGATATGAAGGAGAAACTTCAGTCCAGCGAAGCACTTTTCGGCAAATTTAAGGAATCTTCCAGCATAATTTATGATGCTGTCGAAAAGCAAAAAAAAGTGAGGGAAACGCTGCGTATGGAAGAAGAAAATATCGCTAAACTGTCGGTCCAGTCACTTATTGAAACGGGAAATATCTCAAATCTCGAACAAACTCAGAGTTCTCTTTCCATGCTAATAAACCGATTCGTTGAAAACTCATCCTTAGTTATTGAACTATTGGAACATACGGACGGCAATGAGATAAGTTCTAATTTCAGCAATGTTTCGACCAATTTCGAAAAACTTTCGGAATATATCCTAAGAGTCTCTTCACTTACTTCTCAAATCAAGGAAACTTCGTTTGAGGCAAGAAAACATTTCGAAGCTCAAAAAGACAATCTATCCCAAATTCTCGATGTAATAAAAACAAACAGTAAAATAAAGCAGGATATCCGTGAAAAAACCAATTCTTTAGTAGAAATACTCAAAACAGTTTCCCAGCACTTTATCCAAACAAACAACCTGTCCCAAAAAATACTTTCAATAATAAACAATATGGCACTTGTTGTCGAGCGAGCCCGTAACTATTTTGCCTCACTTGAAGAGGAAATTCTGGTCGTAGAAAGAATCCTCGCTAAACTGAAAGCCTTTTTCAAGAAAAGTAATCTACTCGCTCTTTATGCATCTATAGAATCTGCAAGGGCTTATGACTTCAAGAAAGATCTCGATGTAATAGTTAATCAGATAAAGAACCTTTCCAAACAGTCTTCGGTTTCACTGCAGACAATGGAAGATTCAATCAACAAGGCAAAATACTCTATGAAAAGTGTAAATGCAATTATGACGGATACTTCGAAAAAGCTAAGTAATACTAAGGATGATTTCAAACCCATACTTGAAGGATTTAACGAACTGAACAGAGCAACGGAAAGACTAAATGAACTTGTTAGGGAGATGCTTATAACTCTTGGTAGGCAAACCGAGCTTGAAGACAAGCTGACAGAAATAGAAGAGAGGCTTTCAGAAAATATCAATGCGAACATTCTTCTGAACATCGAAATGGCACAGAAAGGTGAGAAAACCCAGTCGGTTATTTCGAAACTTTCAAAAGTAATAGTCGAATGCCAAAAAGATCTGGAGCCCTTCCAATCTATTCACCTTGGCACAACAAGAAAAGTGCTTAAACTGAGATTGTCAGGAGATGTGATGAATCTTGACCCTTCAAAGACAACCGATGCAACTTCAAGCAGGGTGTCAAGCGTCATTTTTAAGGGGCTTGTCGAACAGGGTATGGATGCAAACGTAATTCCAGCAATTGCAAAAAGATGGAAAGTTTCAGAAGATGGTTTGGTCTGGGATTTCTTACTTAAACAAGAAATAAAATTTCATTCAGGAGATCTGCTTACGGCAGAAGATGTAAAAAAAACAATCGAGCATTTGCTAATCGGACCTCACAGTTATATGTTCGATATGATAAAGGGAGCACAGAACTTCATCAAAGGAAATACAAAGGACCTTGAAGGTATAAGAATAGCGGACGCAGAGCATCTGAAAATTGTCCTTAACCATCCCCATATTCCATTTTTGAAAAACCTTGGAGTCTCGTGCGGTGGAATAAAAAAACAAACCGAGAATGGCCTTGTTGGTGCAGGTCCATACAAACTCAAAAAATGGATAAAAGGAGAAAAAATCATCGTTGAAGCATTCGATGGATACTTCGGAGCAAAACCGTTCTGCAGCGAAATTCAGTTTATCGTTTGTCCTGACGAACAGGAAACAATTCAGAGATTTTTGGATGGAGAATTCGACATAATCGATATCCCAAGTTCTACACGCAAGGAAAAACTTCTCGCAAAAGCATCTATGGATACGGTTAATGTGAAATCATTCAGCATTTATGACATTTATTACATTGGAATTAATGTTAAACTACAATCCCCTTTCAAGGAAAAATCAGTTAGACAGGCTCTGAATTTTGCTATAAACAGAAATGATTACATAGAAAAAATAGCAAAGGAAAGAGGTACTCCTGCTAAAGGCATATTCCCTCCAAACTTCTCTGCTTACAATAGTGAGCTCAAAGGCTATGAATTCGCTCCAGATAAGGCAAAGAAGCTTTTGGCAGATGCGGGTTTCCCGGGCGGCTTACCTGGCGAATACTTGCTAACCATAAGAGATTCCTCGATTGCATTAAGGAGTGCAGAGATATTAAAGCAGCAGCTGAGCGAACTGGGTATAAACATCAAGCTAAACCCTCTTTCCTGGAAAGAACTCCTAAGAAGCGCTCATACGGGAAAAGCGTTGCTGTTTGCCCTCGGGTGGTCTAACGACAACGGGGACCCGGACACATTTCTGTATCCGCTCTTTCATTCAAAAAACTGGGGTGAACCCGGAAACACGACCTTCTATAAGAATGCAAAAGTGGATGCTCTTTTAGATGAAGCAGCGGCATTGATTGACTATTACAAAAGACAAAAACTATATCAGGAGATCGAACAGATCGTCGTTGATGAAGCACCCTTGATATTTTTATACCACTCGAAACACTCTGTTGCAACACAACCTTATGTGAGAGGTTACTCAAAAAGCCCAATTGCTTCGGAAAGATTGGAGGACATATGGTTGGCATAAAAACTTTCTTATCCAACGGAATTTTTTCCTTTTTTATACTTCTATGGACTATTATTTCTATCGTCCTCATTGCACTTCTTTACAAACGTTCTAATAAATCCGTCATACTCTTAACCGGGACATTATTGGGTAGTATCATATTTATGCTTGGTGCCCACAGTTATTTTTCCGGGCTTCCAGGAGCCCTCAGGCTTCTTCCTACAACATCTTACCTGGATATCGAAAACATGATATTCCAGGTAAATAGTCAAATACGCGTGCCATTTTCAATTTCTACCATATTTACAATTCTCTACTTCGTCCTTCTGTCTATTGTAATTATGCTAAAGAAAGCTGCATTAAGAAAATGGTCGATATGGCTGGGTTTAATAATTTTCATCCTCTGTGTGCCTATACATTCCTATATGAGATATTCAATGAACCTGAAATTATTGGGAGCTTTTGGGAAAATGACCACAACCCTGAATCAAATCCCAACATTTTTCTATCCTTTTGTCAAAACGGGAAGAATTATTTTACTCACATCGATTCTTCTCAGCGTTGTTTATCTCCTCGTAGCAATTCTCCTGACAATCCGTAAGAAAAAGAAATCCGCACCTCAGGAAAATACATCATCCACAGAATAACTCGGGAAAACACCGCTTTAACTACGTTCAATCCTCCAAAATAAATCTCACCGGGAAAAAATACCATACTGCAACTGGTTTGCCTTCTCTTTTCGCAGGAGAAAATACAGAATGTTTAACTGCTTCAATAGCCAGGCTGTCGAAAACAGGGGATAAAGACTTTGCAACCTCCACATCCTGAACCATCCCGTCCCTTCCAATCAAAAGCCTTAAAGACACAATTCCCTGTGTGTCTTTTTCCCTTTCTGCTTCTGGATATGCAGGAACAACTGTGGTTATGGTTCTTGGGGGCACATCGAAAAATTCTAAAAGGTGCGCCCTATCAGTTTTCGCAGACGAAGAAACGGCATAGTAATCTATCTCTTCGCCAATTGCATCGTATCCTTTGATACAGACTTCATTTTCCCCTTTATCATAGTAAAAACTTACGCTACCTGCTTTTCCCGCTTTTTCGCTAACAAAAGCATCTTGTTTACCTGTCACTGGATTTCTTATGCTATCCAAGGAAGCCCCGCGAACCATTTCCAGATTTACGGGTAGACTACCCTCCTTGGTCCTATACTCGACTACCTCTTCGGTTAAAGCTATAATATTCAATCTAACTGCTCTCGTAATATCGCGCCAGTGATATTTTACCCAGAATTCGTTACACTTCACCTTCCACTCGACCTTGCTACCGGAAATATCCTTCACAAGAGTCATCACTCCGGGAACAAGCTCGCCTTTCTCGTTCCTGCTATAGTAAACAAGTTCTTTCCCGTCCTTAAGAAAAAGAAAGACCTGAAAAGTGGCTTTCTCATTACTAATTTCCGACTCTTTTGCAATCACTTTGTCCATAAATCTCAAACTAACAACGTTAGTGAAATCAAGAAGATAAGGATCGATATCACCAACACACAGGGAACCAGCCTTCTCATAGGAACCCTCATTAAGAAGATTGAAGAATCTTATGAGAACCTGCATTTGCTCATCCTCATTCTTTTTGCAATCAAAAAAAACGGTGGATAGAACAAAACAAAATAAAATTACGGTGAGCCTGCTCGATAGAAACTTATGAACCTTTCTTTCTTGATATTTCCGCAATTACCCTCCTGAAATTATCTATAAAATTTACCCTGCTGAACTTAAGCGCAACTTTTCTGACTGCATTCGGGTGAAAATCCTCAGAATTGAAATTAAGAACTGCTTTCATCAATGATTCCGTGCTCTGAGGATAGAAAAAAACGCCGTTCTTACCTTCATCAATGGTTTCTGTTGCCCCTCCTGCTCCATAAGCAATTACTGGTGTTCCGCAAGCACTTGCTTCAAGTGGAACGATTCCAAAATCCTCGAATGTCGGAAAAATTACTGCTTTTGCTCTTCTGTAGAAACTTCTTATTTCTTCATCTTTCCGCTTTCCAAGAAATTGAATGTTACGATTTGCCTTCCTCTCAAGTGCTCCTCTGAGTGAACCTTCTCCGATAATCAGCAAAGGTAGTTTTGCTTCGTTAAAGACATTAACCACGAGGTCAATCCTTTTATATGGACGCAATCTTGAAACAACGAGAAAAAAATCTTCCTTCTTTATCCTCCTATCAGGAGTGAAAAATTCGGTATCAACTGGAGGATATATTATCAAAGGATTTATTCCATAGAATTTCTCTATTCTTTTTTTTACGGTATTCGATATCGTAACAACCATGTCGGATCTTCTGCTCGTGCCTTCATCCCATCGCCTTACAAAATGGAGACCCAAAAATAGCAAAATCTTGATAAATCCCTTTCTTGCCTTTACTAATGGTTGATAGGAATTCCAGGCAAATCGCATTGGATTCAGCATATAATTTATGTGGACAGTTCCGGGCAGCGTTATTACACCTTTTGACCAGGCACTGGAAATAGAAATAACCAGGTCAAAATCAGCCATATCGAAGCTTTCAATTGCTAAAGGCATTAGAAAAAAGTAATTTTCGTAATGTTTCCTTATAAATGGGAATTTCCTTAAAAAACTTTCTCTGATATCCCATTCCCTATAATGAACAGGCATTCTTGCGCGATCATAAAACAGTGTGTAAACGGGAGCATCCGGGAACATCGAATGAAGAGCCTCCAACACCCTCTCGGCACCTCCGCACTGGTTTAAGTAATCGTGAACAAACGCTACCCTCATAGTAACCTTATATCAAAACTACAAAACATAGTCAAGCGAAAAATGTATTCTCTTTAGCCACGGTTACTACACGTTTAACATATCATCTCAGGTTTAACTAATACAACCAACCAGGTTATCAATTAATGGTCAATACTCATTGGTTAATCGTTATTTGCCTTCGGCGTATATTTGTTTCGCAGTATATTTGCGTTGCGTTATTTGTTGTAAACAATAAATATGGTCTTAGCTTTCAGGTCTGTTGCCTCATCTGTTATTTTCGTAATTTCCATTTTCCTAATTTCGCCTTTCTCTTTTGTATGATTTTCCCAATTTCCATTTTCCCAATTTCGCCTTTCACGGTCTCAGGTCTTTCCTCCCTCGTCCTTCCGAGTGCTTTAAGTCCCCTCTAGTTTCTGTCAATATGAGATTGCCATCCTTCGTTTCACTCAGGACAGGCTTAACTTCTGCATACTCGCAATGACAAGACAAAAGAGTCATTGCGAGTAAACTCTTCTTATTAACTTCCGAAGCAATCCCATTCTTCCTTTCCGCAGACGGGGTGTAGTCCCCTCTAAAAAGAGGGGTGTCATATACCGAATGGTATATGACGGGGTGTAGTCCCCTCTAAAAAGAGGGGTGTCATATACCGAATGGTATGTGACGGGGTGTGTTAGTCTGCCTAAGAATCTCATAAACAAGTTATTTATTTCACAGCCGAACGCGTTTGTTTCAGGATATTCTCAACACTCTCTAACAGTCTTGGAAAATCGAATTTCTCCTTAACATATTCTTGAGCGCTGCGAGCTATCTCTTGATACAATTTATCATTTTCTAGCAATTTTGAAATATTCTTGACAATTTTATCCCTATCGAAAGGAGGTACAAGCATAGCCATATTGTCATGAAGAATTTCCTTTGTTGCTCCCATATTGAAAGCAACCACTGGCGTTCCAGCAGCCATCGATTCGATAAGAACTCTTCCAAAAGGTTCGGGTTCCTGTGGAGTATGTAGCAAAATATCTAAATCGGACATAATGCCAGGAATGTCCCATCTATACCCTGTAAAAACACATCTTGCTTCGAGACCCAGTTCTTTTACAAGTTCTTTTATCTGTTCTTCGTACCTATCTTCTTTAAACAAGGACTTACCTATGATAAAGAAATATAGGTTCGGAAATTTAGGAGAGAGTTCTTTTGCTGCATATATAAGATTTTCCTGCCCTTTCCATCTTGCAATCTGCCCAATTGAAGCGACAATTCTTGAATTCTTTAGAAGTTTGAATTCCTTTCTTAAGTCTGTTTTAGACCTTTTTGCCGCCCTTATAAAATCATCTATATCAATAGCATTGTAAATAACCTCGATTCTACTACTCGTTCTTCCAAGTGTCTCGAATTGCTCTGCAACCGCTTTCGAAATTGCTATGATACGACTAACGAGATGATTTCCCAGAATTCTAACAATACTATGCGCAATGCCCGGGTTTAGAATGTCCCTGAAATGCCATACAACGGGTATGTCGGAAAGAAAACCAGCGATGAGACCATAAAGATGGGCTTTCTGACTATTTGTGTAGATTACATCAATGCTTTTTCTCTTCACAAAACAGGTGAGTCGGAAAATTACAGCAAGACTCGCAGCAAACGACAAAAACAGGAAAAACATTCCAGTTCTGCTGCGTTTTCTTGATAAAATGAACCCGGGAATATGGATAATCTCCGATTCTATACCAAGCACAGATGCTTTTTCTTGCAGAATCCCCAACTCGGGTGTCACAAGAAATGGGTAAAACCTCGTTCTATCGAGCTTTTCAAGGATAAGAAGCAAACTCCTTTCCCCTCCACTCAACTTTGCAGTATGGTCGAAAAAAAGCACCCTCTTCCTTCTCAAATCTATCTATCCCTTCTTTTGCTCATTGACTAACTGAATTTTTGAGTCTTTCTGTCTTCTGTTTTGGCTTTGCTGTGCCATTTTCCTAATTTCCAGTTTCCTAATTTCGCCTTTCACGGTCTTCGGTCTCAGGTCTGATTTTCCCAATTTCCATTTTCTGTCAATATGAGATTCCCATTCTTCCTTTCTGCAGACGGGGTGTAGTCCCCTCTAATAAGAGGGGTGTCATATACCGAATGGTATATGACGGGGTGTGTAGTCTACCGAAGAATCTCATAAACAAGTTATTTGTTTCACAGCGCAGAATTTAGTTCACAGCACACAGTGCGTTTTCGCAAAACAAAGATTATACAATTTCAGCAAGGATGTCAACAAAAAACACAACAAAAAACCTTACCATTTATGAGAATGGTAAGGTACATTTACTAAATCTATCTTAAACGGTCGATTAACTATTCTTCATTTTTCTCAAACACCCCTTTTCGCCATAAACAATTCCACCTGCAGGAATATTTTCGACAACGGTGGTTCCAATTCCAACCATTGCATTTTCCCCTATCACCACGCCACACAAAATTGTACTTCCTGCACCTATTGATGCCCTCTTCTTAATTGTAGTTTTAACTATATTATAATCGGTAATAAGAGAACCATCGGAATGAACGGAATATGGATAAATGTCATTGGTAAATGTAACCGATGGTCCTATGAAAACCTCATCTTCTATTTCGACTCCTTCGGGAATAAAAACAAAAGGTTCAATCTTTACCCTTGAACCAATTACAACATCTTTCCTTATCTCAACAAAAGAACCAATCTTTGACTCCGCTCCAATCTTTGCTCCATATATATTCACATTACTCCAGATAGTTACATCCTTTCCCATACAAGTATCCGAAATAATGATGTTATAGTCTGGTATGCATATGCTAACCGGTTTATCTTCCCTGCATTCGTATATCTTACCTCTTACGAAAATACTCACCTCTTATGTTCCTCCTTCTTTTAACCACAGATACTTAGTTTACGCAGTTTACATAGTTTACTGAGTTTGCACAGCTGACTTAGCCATTTGGTCCATCTAGTCTATTTAGTCTGTTTGGTCCTCTTACAGCGACAAGGTTCGTTTTACAGTACGAAGTGCGTTAGTTTCTTGTCTTTCTTCTTGTGCTCTTGTGACTTGTGCTCTTGTGACTTGTGCGCTTGTGTTCTTCATTCTTCGTGCTTTGTTCTTTGTTCTCCGCTTCTCCGATACTCCGTCACACCGATACTCCGACACTGTTTGTTCCCTCTCTACCCCCCTATTTCAACCAATCCACCTGTATTAAAGAGAGATTTCTCTGCTGCCGTCAAAACCTTAACTACATTCAAACCATTAACTCCATCGGAACGAGGTGTCTTTCCGGACTCTACACATTCACAGAAATGAGCAACCTCGTTTGCAAGTGGTTCCGAAGCCTCTATTCTGGGAATCACAATATCACCAACTCTGTAACTCAAATTGAACTCACCAAAACTCTCGGGGTTTACAATATCTACCCCCTTATCGAAAACTCTCACTTTCTCAAGATTGTCTGTATCATCGTAAAGTATCATCTTCTTTTCTCCAACAATGGTAGTTCTTCGCAATTTACTCGGAGCAAGCCAGCTTGTCTCAACATGCGCAATTGTTCCAGATGCAAATATCAAATTTATAAAGGCAACATCAGGAATACCCTTTTGCACATAATCGTAGCCAACGCAAGATACCTTAATGGGCACCTCGTCGAGCCAGTAAGAAATTATCGAAAAATCGTGTGGAGCAAGATCAAAAACCACGCTTACATCCTTTTGATGAATGCCAAGGTTAACTCTCGATGAACTAATATAATAAACCTTTCCAATTCCGTCATTCTCAATTATATCCTTTATCTTCAAAACAGGTGGACTATACAGAAAAGTGTGACCAACCATCAAGGTAACACCTTTTTTCGCCGCCAAATTTACAAGTTTTTCTGACTTCTCCACCGTATTCGACATCGGTTTTTCAACAAAAACACTCTTTCCACTCTCGATAGCCTTCCTTGCTAAATCATAATGACTGTTGACATTTGTTGACACTACAACAGCATTCAGAGTTTCGTCATCTATTATCTCATCGAAATTTTCAACAGTCTTAACACCAGGATAGAGTTCCGACATTTTATTCAACTTCTCCCTGTCTACATCACAAATTACATCAAGGGAACTTCTCTTGGAAACCATGAAATTTCTTACCAAATTCTTACCCCAGTATCCAGCTCCCACCAAACCTACATTAATCATACTCCTCTCCTTATTTTTAGCCCAAGCTTACTGCACGCTTAAACATATCATCTCAAGTTTAACTAATCCAACCAACCAAGTTATCAGTTAATGGTCAATACTCATTAGTTAATCGTTATTTTTCTTCCGCGTATATTTGCTTTGCGTTATTTGTTGTAAACAATAAATACACTACAAATATACTACTGAATATACCATGAATTACACATCTCTGCAGTCAATTTCCAATTTCCTAATTTCGCTTTTCACGGTCTTCGGTCTTATGTCTTCTGTCTTATGTCTTGTTTAGTTTTTTTAGTCTGTTTGTTTTTCATACAGCGCAGAGTTAGTTTCACAGCGATAGCGATTATTTCACAGTACGAAGTGCGTTTGTTTACAGCGTAACGTTTATTTGCCTTTGCGAAGCAACCGTCCTTTCGCTACTCTGCACCAACAGATGTAAGAATCCTGGGAATCGTTTTCAGACAAAGATATAGATTAAGTAAAATGCTTCTGTTTTTCACATAGTAAAGATCAAGAAAAACTGATTTGTCAAACGGAAGACTGCTCCTTCCAAAAACCTGCCAGGCTCCGGTAATACCGGGCTTAATCTTCATCCTATCTTTGTGCCAGTCTTCGTACATTTCAACTTCGTATGAAATAGGCGGTCTGGGTCCAACAATACTCATATCACCCTTCAGTACATTGAAGAACTGAGGCATTTCATCAAAACTGGTTTTCCTTAAAAATCTTCCAAACCGTGTAATTCTCTTGTCATCGTCTGTTTTGAAAATCTCCCCACCTTTACGCTTACCCTTAATCAATGTTTTCATATAACTCTCATGGGTTCTGTTCACATTGCCGTTTTTCATCGACCTAAACTTAAGAAATATAAAAGGTTTCCCATCCTTTCCAATTCGCTCTTGTTTGAATAAAATCGGACTACCGGATTCAATCCTTATAATCAACGCAGAAACGAGCATTGGAATACCAAAAACAGAAATAGCCAATAGGCTACCTATAATGTCAAATATTCTGATGATTAGCTCGGATAATTTGCTCGAATTCCTGCGGGAGAATTCCCATATAGGTTTTCCATCGATTCTTGCCCAGGAAAATTCCATTCTCAAATTTTTAAATGCGGGTATTACTGCTTCAACAAGAGGATACTCGTCCAGTTCATTTCTTATCCTCTTGTATACATCGCCAAGTTTAGAACAGTGACACCAGACAAAAGCAGTATCTGTACATTCTTCTGTTTCCTTGTCACAGTATCTGAATCCGTGAATTGGTTGAGATAGAAATCTTCTTATATAATTTTTTTGACTCTGCTTTGAAGCGCTGACCTCCACACTCCTCCTTCTCCTGTTATTTCCAAACCATTTTTCGAACGCAAATGGAGCAAGTAAGAAACGTAACAGAATATTAAACGTTAAGAAATAGACAAGAAATATCAAAATCACAATGCGCGACAGTTCAAGCATCTCCAATTTCGTGAAAAATGTCATCAATATATAAAAGATGACTACATAGAAAGATGAAAGTACGGTATTTAGGAATATCTTTGTTTGGTTCACATACCTCTTTCTGTCATATAAGTTCTGGTAAAGAAAAATACAGAATGTAATGACACAAAGAAAACCAAAGGTATACCAGAAGGATGAATTATGACATCCTCCATATCTCGACAACATTGAGAAATGAAAGGCGAAGAATACACTTATTAAGTCAAGTACAACCAGAAAGAACATTCAAGAACCTTCCTTTTTATATAGTCAAATCACTATCTGGCAAAAAGCATTTTATTATGGTGCAAAAAGCGTGCCACAGAAGCACTATTCATAAACCCTTATATTAAAGAATATAGAAATAACCGAATTCTCTTTAATGCAAAAACAGTGTCCATCCTCTGAACATAATGTTCAGAATCTGAACACATAAATCAGTAACCAAGGAATTCAGTAATTGAGTAATTGACTAATTAGTAGCTTCCCTTTTCCTTTCAGATTTTCTTAATTTCTACTTTCGTATTTTCGTCTTTCTCTTTTGTGCTATTTTCGTAATTTCCATTTTCGTAATTTTGTCCTTCTCTTTTGTCTGTTTTCCTAATTTCCAATTTCGTAATTTCGCCTTTCACGGTCTTTTTAGTTTTTTTAGTTTGTTTAGTTTATTTGGTCTTTTTAGTTTATTTGGTTTGTTTAGTTTGTTTGGTTTTCGTGTCATTGCGAAAAAACTTTCATTTCCACTGTTGAAGCAATCTCATTTTCGCAATTTCCATTTTCGTAATTTCGCCTTTCATGTTCTTCCGTCTCATGTCTTTCCCGCCTTGTCATTCTGAATAATACGTCCCATATTGAACCCTGGAAGAATCTGCTACAAGAGGTGTCATTCCTGCAACAGCAGGAATCCAGTTGGGTCGTGAAGAATTTCGCCTTTCACGGTCTCTGGTCTTTGGTCTGTTGCCTCATCTGTTATTTTCCTAATTTCGTCCTTCTCTTTTGTGCTATTTTCCCAATTTCCATTTTCGTAATTTCGCCTTTCATGTTCTCTGGTCTTCGCTCTGTCTCTCCGATGCCCACCTCACAAGTCCCCCGTCCCGCAGGGACTCATACCGTGCTGAAAGCACCAAAACCGTTTGCAAGAACCCATACCGTTGCCAAACAACAATTCTGCCCTCTTCACTTTTCTCCCTTCCCCCCGCGTGCACTAACGAACTCGTTCACTTTTTGTGCGACATAAGCAATTTCTTCTTGCCTGAGTTCCGGGAACATAGGCAGCGAAAGGATCTCCCTTGAAACCTTTTCGGCTATCGGAAAATCACCTTCCTTGTAGCCCAGGTGTTGATAAGCCTGCTGCATGTGTAATGGAATAGGGTAATGGATTCCTGTACCAATGCCCTGGTTTTTTAGATATTTCTGCAACTCATCCCTATTCTTTACTCTTATCACATAGAGATGATATATATGTCCTGCATAATCCATCTCCTGAGGAATTATTACACCCTCGATATCCTTAAACAACTCATTGTAAGCCATAGCATTCACCTGACGGTTTTTATTCCACTCACTAAGGAATTCAAGTTTCACGTTAAGAATTGCGCCTTGAAAACCGCTCATCTTCGAGTTCCAGCCAAGAATATGGTGATAATATTTCTTCATTTGCCCGTGATTGATAAGCATACGAACCTTGTCTGCAAACCCCTCATCATCGGTCACAACAGCACCACCATTCCCATATGAACCAAGATTCTTACTTGGATAGAAACTGAAAGCGGAGATATTCCCGAAATTACCTGCCTTTTTGAAATGCTCACCCTCTTTGTATAGTGCACCATGTGCCTGTGCTGCGTCTTCGACAACGTAAATCCCATACTTATTTGCAATTTCCATTATACCCTTCATTTCCGCCATCTGACCGAAAAGATGAACGGGAAGTATTGCTCTTAACCTTCTCTTCGTTTTACCATCTATATAGGATTTTGTTCTCCCATGCCAGCGGCAATTCGCTTCAATATACTTACTAACCTGCTCAACTGAGATATTATACGAAGCTTCATCGATATCCATAAATACCGGTTTTGCTCCTGTAAGACTTATGGCTTCCGCGGTCGCAATAAATGTATTTGTACTGGTTATTACCTCATCATTACTCCCAATACCCAGTGCCTTGAGCGCAAGATAAACTGCTGTGGTTCCGCTTGATACACCTACTGCAAACCTTGTATTACAAAAGCTTGCAAATCCTTTTTCGAACTTCTTCACATAAGGTCCATCCACGAACCACCCGCTTTCAAGCACTTCCTGGATTGATAAATTTATTCTGCTGCTAAGTACTTCATATTGTCTTTTTAAGTCAAAAAATGGAACTTCCATAATTCCCCCTTTCCTTTTTCTTCTCAAATTAACGTATATCCTTCATCTCATACTTTCAAATTTAGCCTTTCATGGCCTCTGGTCTTATATCTCATTCGGAGCGTCTATATCGTCTAAAGCCGGAAGCGTTTAATGCCTTTTCTTCGATACCCGCCTTCCACACTTTTTCACTTTTGCGCAAAAGTGGAATTATTTTTTCTTTGCTCGATACCTTTTTATAATCTCAATTATTGGTTTGTTGTAAGGATGCTCACCAGGATTATTCAATTGATATAGAACACGGCTATTCTTCCTTCTGCTTTTTACCATATATACCCGTTCCAATATCTTCAGGTTCCTACAGCAGGTAGCAAGAGGAATTTTCAGCGTTGTTGCAATATCCTCTATATACATCTCTCCCCTATCAAGCAATAACTCAACAAGTTTCATTCGCCTTTCATTTGCAACACCCTTAAATAACTGTAAAATATAATCCATATCAATATTTTGGTTTTACACACTTTTCCACTTTTGCGCAAAAGTGAAATGCAGTTTTACTATTCATAAAACCTTTTTTCTATTAAGTCAAGCACTTTATGTTTTCTTTCAAAAAAATTACACTCTTTATTTTACGCTACTTAGGTTAATTCTACACGATTATTACTGCTTGACCAAACCATGATCAAAAAATTAGATGTAATAGGGAATTTCTCTTGTAACACTTTTCCACTTTTGCGCAAAAGTGAAATTCCGTTTTTTTCATTCTTCTCTTATGCGAATAATCAGATGAATATTATTTTCTATACGGTTACGTTATTTGAAATGTGAAGACCTGACCCCTTGATTTTCAGTGGGAGTTGAGGAGGTAATCAATGAAGAATGATTTGAGATTGGTGAAATGCAGTTGCTGTGGCTTGTGTTTTTTCAAATTTTTAAGAACCCTGCTGTATTGATTATCTTTATTCCTTTAATTTCTTTTATGTCAAGAAGATGTCTATCCCCAGTTATTATGTAATCTGCTTTACCGTCAATTGCACATTCTAAAACTCTATTATCGGCATCATCCTTACAAACAGAAATTCTGCTTTTTGTGGTAATAATTTCTGCTAAATCTTTAAGATGTTTTACGATGACATTTGCTTCTCTTTTACCTATCTTAAAGGGCTTATTTTTTGCGGTTAATACATCCATCAATTCATTTAACAAGAATTCGGAAGTTAAAAAAGTAATGTATCCTTTTCTTGCACTATTTAATATCTTCTTAGGTTTACCTGCCCAAAATATGGCAGAAATTACAACATTCGTATCAATAACAATCCGCATTCTATTAGCTCTGGCGATACGCTGATACTATACCAGATATATCTTTCTCGGTTAGCTTAGAAAATCCTTTTTCCTTTGCCAAATTTAGAGCCCATTCGTCAAATTCAACCCACCCTTTTTGTCTTTCTTTTTGCTTCAAGAACTCTATAAAGTTCAAGACCTCCCGAATCAATTCTGGTGGAAGTTTTTCAATTTCCTTTCTTATATATTTCTTTTCTCTTGTTATGGTTGCCATTGTTTCCTCCTCTTTAGCTATATAATATACTAAACTTCACAAAAAGTCAAGAATTTTTAGTTTTATGTTTCATTCACTTTTCCACTTTTGCGCAAAAGTGAAGTTGTGTTTTTGCATTCTTCGGTTATTCGCATAACCGGATGAGGATTTATTTTACCACTCAGCGAACAATATATTTTCATGCTGACCTATATAGCACAATTTCATCAAATTCACAAGACTTTTTAAAGCATTGTCCTCCAGAACTATAATAGCACTCAGAAGTTGTACATTCTTCGGTTATTCGCATAACCGAAGAATGTCAACGGAACAATGAATAGTAGACTTCCTCGGTCTGGGATACGATATTGTCCCAGTTATATTCTTTCTTTACCCTTTCCCTTGCCTTTGCACCGAGTCCCTGACACAATTCCAGATTGGCAAGGGCAAATTTGATTTTTGCAGCAAGGTCGTCAATATCTTTATTTCGAAATGGAATCCCGACGCCATCGGCAGCCTCTGCGTTTTCCGGAATATCCGAATATATGACGCACTTTCCATAACTCACCGCTCAAGAAGTGTTATAGCCACTCCTTGGTAGTTTTGCGAATTTCGAACACAATTCCACTTTTTCGCAAAAGTGAAATTCCGTTTTTACATTCTTCGGTTATTCGCATAACCGGATGAAGATTATTTTCCATTTGCTTACCTTATGTCAAATGTTGAGCCAACGGTATCGAATCATATGAGATGACGTGACCCCGATTTTCTTAGGATTTTCACAATCCTCTCTGCTGTTTGACCATCCCATAGCATAGGAATTTTACCCTTTCTATTATTACTCTGCAAGATATTCTCTGCACTCTTTATAATATCTTTACCTGACTTACATAGCACATTAGTCCCTATATCTATGGTAATAGGACGTTCTGTATTCTCTCTCAAGGTCAAGCAAGGAATATGAAGATACGTAGTCTCTTCCTGCATTCCACCTGAATCTGTAAGCACTGCTTCAGAATAGTATTCCAGACTCAGAAAATCAATGTAACCAACAGGCGTAATCGGTATAAAATTATCCCCGCCTGAAACCCAAGGAAACTCTTTTTCCAATTTAAATTCACTTATCATCTTTTTTGTCCTCGGGTGCATTGAAAATATCACGGTTCTGCGCTTCCTTATAAAATCCAGAGCAGTCAATATATCATGGAACTTTTCCCTGGTATCCACATTAGATGGTCTGTGAAGGGTTAATAACCAGTATTTCTTCTCTCTGACACCAAACTTCTTAAAGTATCTCCTCTGCTTAGCTTTTTTTAGATAG
>CAYMQB010000043.1:0-24625 GCA_964392665.1 uncultured bacterium
ACAGGGCTAAAGCCCTTCGCAATGACACGTGGTGGCGGTCATTATGAGATTGCCACAGGGCTAAAGCCCTTCGCAATGACACGTGGTGGCGGTCATTATGAGATTGCCAAGCTCCTGTTAGTTGCTCGCAATGACAAACTAAGAAAATTTGGTATTATATTCTATGCAAAAACAATATAGAATACATCTCTGTTTTGCAGATATACTGCTTATTATTGTATTGACACTCTTGGCAATCTCGGGCTTCGTTGTTCAGAAAAGCCACCGGCGAACTGGACGATTCTATAAAATAGAAATGGCTGGCAAAACTCTCTATAGATTACCCCTGACTTCGGATACCCTTCTAACACTGAAAGGAAACACGGGTACTATTAGAATCGAGTCAGCAAATGGGAAGGTTCGTGTCTCAGAATCCAGTTGCCCTCTTAAAATTTGTGTTAGGACCGGATGGATTAAAAATGCAGGCGAAGCAATTATCTGTGTCCCAAATAGTATGATAATTGAAGTGGAGGGTAAAGGTGAGAGAACCGTAGATGCTATTACACAGTAAGAAAGTTGCCATTATTTCTGTCTTTAGTGCCCTTGCAGTTGCTATCTATGTTATCGAAACGTTTATCCCAAGACCATTACCCTGGCTGAAATTTGGTTTTGGGAATATAATTGTCCTCTTAACCTTTTATCTTCTCGGTTTCAGGTTTGCTCTTCTTGTTACCCTTTTGAAATCAATTCTCGGTAGTTTAATCATAGGCAATTTTTTCACACCCTCCTTCCTCTTCTCGATATCGGGTGGACTGGTAAGTCTTTGTGTAATGGCTGTTCCACTCTTTCTCTTTCCCCATCTCTTTTCTCCACTCGGAATATCAATTTTGGGTGCGGTTTCTCACAATTTGACTCAACTCCTGACGGCGTCATTTGTTTTTATAGGAAGAATCGAAGTTTTTCACCTAACCCCAATTTTCCTGATGCTTTCCCTGGTAACAGGGACGATAACCGGTATCGTATCGCTTTTTATATTGAAAGCATTAATGCTACATGGAGTCGCTTACTCTTCTTTTCTCAAAATCACCCCATACCCCAAACCATAACTGACGGCTCTTTCTACTGCAGTGCTCGAATAAAGGATCGCACCTGAACCATCAAATCGAGAAACTGCTTTATGGAACTTATCTTCCACTGCAACTGCACCTAAAATCCAGACAGAACCATCAAAATCCAGCCCTTTCCCGGCATATACAAGTCCCTTGCAAAAGAAATCTCCTTTCTGCTTGATTTCTCCTGTTACCCATAGAACTCCATCGAAATTTACAGCACCGGATATGTCAAGATCTCCTTTGCACTTGTAAATGCCACTGAATTTACCCCCTGCAATCTTACCCGGTTCCATATTTATCCAAACAAACTTTTTATCCAACTCCTCACTTGACTCTACCCCGAAAATCTTGTGAAGTGGCATAAAAGACAAAATCCTTGCATTCATGGTAATGTCGGGATTCCCCCTTACAAATGAGCTTTCTGCAATAGTAAGTCTATGACCAGATGTTAAGATACCTGTCACACAACCAACTTTGGAACACTCAAGGTCTGGGCTTTCCTTTTCGTAATTGTCCCTTTCATTAGCGTGAGTTGAATTATCACTTCTCTGTGTATGCAACTTCCTCTCGTCTAATTTCACGTTGTTCACAAAACACTGGAAAGGATTTTCTCCTGTATCCGTTCCTGGTGGTGTCGAGTAAACATGATTGTGTCCACAGATCACATATCTACCAGAAACTTCAATATCACAGTTGGATGAAAGAACAGCAGTAAGAGATGAGGTAAATACATTTTTCGCAACTTCGACCATAAGTTTTTTGTGACCATTAACAGTAGCTCCAACCGATTCTATTATTTCAACTGGCAGGAAAGCTCCTCTATATGTTATGGGGTCAGCAGAAAGCTCCGTAGAGTCTATCCAGTTGTAGAAAAATATCTCTCCTGGCTTTTTTTCATTAAGTTTATGATGAACAATAAGAGAGTAATTTGTTTTTGGATTTTCAGTGGAATATCTAAGTCTTTTACCCTCCGAAATTGCCATCTGAACGCTGCGTCTGTAGTAAACAGGAGGTTGATCTGCCGGTATTTCATTATTCAAAAGAATATAAACCTTCCACTTCGGTTCGTAGGGAACACTCGAATCGCCAATATGAAGGGAATCAGTGGAATCCAGCGAAAGTCTATGGATTACTTCCGAAACACCTGCTTCTGCGTAACTGAGACAGCGCAGATTATTTATCTTCGTTCCGACAATCTTACCTTCGCTCATAGAAAGCATCATAATGGCAGCAGCGAGTAGAGCCAGCAATAATAGCGATATAAGAGCAAAAATCAATGTAATTCCTTTTCTCATACCTATATGGATTTTCATTTTTTTGTTATATAGGTTTCGATTTTCATATTCCAGGATAGATCTTTGTGTTTCCAGTGAACTTGAATACGAATCCTTGCCATACCTGGAATAGGGTCATCGTGAAATACCCAGAACCATCTTGAGAAATCTTCCGGAAGTCCCTCGCTTGCATCGTATTGCACTCCATCCTGGAATGATTCTACCGCATTTCGATAACCGTCTCTTTCAAAAATAAACATCTCCTCCTTGAGATAATCTACACCTTTTGATTTGATATCTTTGGAAATAATGGATTTCTGCGAGAAATGTGTTAAAGAAATGACTGTTAACAAACCAATAGTTATAATAATCACCGAAACAAGGAATTCTGTTAGTGAGAAACCCGTACGAAAATAACTATTTCTCTTTGCAATCATATCTTATTCATCCTTTACAGGCAGTGCAACCTCGACAGTGGTCCCTTTTCTTGAACTGATGATGTTGATCTTACCATTATGAAGTGTTATAACCTTATAGACAATGCTCAACCCAAGACCCACACCATCTGCTTTTGTAGAGAAGAAAGGAGTAAATACTTCTTTTCTAATCTTTGAAGGAATGCCCCTACCTTGATCTTGAATCCTAACATACAAAAGCCTTTCTCTTGGGTGAAACGAAGAAGCAATAACGATTGTTCCAACCCCTTGCATCGATTCATATGCATTCTTCAAAATGTTGCCAAAAGCTACTTTCAATAGGTGTTTATCTCCTGAAATGTACATTTTACCTTGATTCATGTCATTCTTCACTCTTATATTTTCGGGGATATCACTTAGAAGCGCTATAAAAATTTCCACCAAATCTACATCTTCATTTTCCAGATTCTGAGGTTTTGCAAAAAAAAGAAACCCGTTGACTACCTTATTAAGAGATTCTGCTTCTTCCTTAACCTTCTTCATATATTTATTATCACTTTTTACTTTCAATGCAAGTTCCGTAAAACCGATAATTGAACCAAGGGCATTCTTAAACTCGTGAGCAATTCCGGCCGACATTTCTCCAAGCGAAACGAGGTGTTCCTTTAAAGATATCTCCCTTTGCATTCTTTTTACCTTTTTCTGCTCTCTGGCGTACATTTTCCTTAATTCTCTAATAGTATCATTGAAAGTAGAGACGATCTCATCGACGCTCGAAATCTCTTTACCTTTTATCTCCCTTGCTATCACACCCATTCTCTTGAATGGACTGAGAACAAAAATAACAAAATATATGCCAAGTATAAGAGCAACAAAAGTTCCAAAAAGCTTTATGTATGAATTTATTTTTGATAATTTCAAAAGGAACGGGATCTCTTCGCCAGGGGAAAAGAGCACAAGATATCGCATCTTTCCTTTCTCCTCCGGTAGAATCCACCAGTACGAAGCAACGATGGAACCCTCCTTTCTCATAGTCCATAGAAAGGATTTATCTTTTATCTTTGGTAATTCGACCCTTTCAGTGTAAGGTGATGTATCGAGTATTGGGTTTCCGGATTCATCGAGAACCGCAATTCTGCTTAGTTTGCCGCTTTCTATAAATGAAACAAGCCTGCGTTTTGCTTCACTCGATGGCCTATCCAAAACCTTCAAAACAGATTCTGCAACTATACTTAGTTCTGCCTTTTTCTCAAGCTTCCATTTAAATTCCGTCCTTCGAGTGAAAGAAAGTGAAACGATCTCTGTGAAACCGTAAAATGCAAGCAATAGCAGAATGAAATATGCTATCTGCTTTTCATAAGAAATCCTGAATAATCTTTCTATCTTCATGTTTTTATGATGCTGTCATTGCGAGTCCTGAACCGAAGTTAAGCCTGTCCTGAGTGCAACGAAGGATGGCAATCTCATAATGACCGCCACGTGTCATTGCGAAGGGCTTTAGCCCTGTGGCAATCTCATAATTCATCATATAAATCCCTCCATTCCGGATTCATATCATTAATTAGGTCTATCTTATTCTGTCTTGAGCCAGCCTTAATCTGCTTTTCCCTTGCAATTGCATTGTTTATAGTATCAAACACCTCATAATAAACTAAGTTACATAAGTCGTACTTCTTTGTAAATCCAGAAACTAATTTTTCCTTATGTTCATAAGCCCTCCTTTTCAAGTTGTTTGTAACACCTGTATAAAGCGTTGTGTCCCACTTATTTGTCATTATGTATATGTAATATTGTTTATGCATGTTTTAAATCATTCTTGGGATTGCTTCAGCAGTAAATATGGTAAAATACTCGCAATGACACAATCACACTCGTCATTGCGAGCGACCAAAGGAAGCGTGGCAATCTCATAATGACCGCCACGTGTCATTGCGAAGGGCTTTAGCCCTGTGGCAATCTCATAATGACCGCCACTGTCATTGCCATTCATCATTCACCTTCCGTACTTTCTATACACACCGATGACGAATGGGTCGGTCTCATAGTTTTTCTTATCCTCTAAAAGCTCATCGGTATCTTCATCGTTCAACAGACTGAGTGCCTTAACCGCCTGTGACCTCAAAGACTTTTCTTTATCGTCAAGGAAAGGTAATATTGCTTTCTTAACCGACAATCTCAGTGACCTTTGTGTAACAGAATCCTGTTCTCCGGCAATTCTTCCAAGTGCTGAAATAATGTGAAATGTCATCTTGTTTTCGTTGTTCGCACCGAGCTGATTTAGCAGTGGTATAAGAGCAGAATCACCTATGGCTACTATACTATTTTCAGAGGCAAGACGGACGGTAAAGAATGTGTCCTTTAACAAAGATATTAAAGGTTCGATTGCATCTTTGCTCTTGAGTTTTCCCAGAGACCTTGCAGATGTAATTCTTAACCTCTCTTTTTTATCATATAAAAATGGTATGATAGCCTTCGAAGCTCTGTCTTCTCCTATCTCACCCAGAGCACTAACAATGGTGTTTCGCAAACGCCAGTTATTTCTTTCCTTGATTTTCTCCATTAGAGAGTTGACGCTGTTTTTTGCTTTTATTTTGCCCAAAACCCATACTGCATTGCCACGTTTTTCTCTAGAGCTATCTGCCAAAAGCTCTATTAACAAAGGGTTTATCGAATCAGGATAAGCTTTCGCAAGTTCCTCTATAGCTCTAAGTTCCAGACCCGACTTCGTGTCCATTTTGTTCTCAATAACATATTTAATTGCATCCATCTTCCGTCTCTTAAGTTTCTCCCTTGCATCTCCAACTCTTGACTTGTTTTCTGCAACCTCCCAGAGTGATGCAACCTCGAATATCCTTTCAACCGATGCATCCGCATCAAGAGTGTCTCTCTGTGCGAACTCTTTTTTCTCGGGTTCCTTTCCACTTTCAACATCGATTCCAACACCGAATTCTCCATCCGTCCATATGGTTTCATCGACACCACCTCTTGACTTAGCATATGTATCCCTTCCTCCAATATCCACAAATGCACCCAATCCACCAAAACCGCGAACTCTATTGGCGCTGCCCTGCCCCAATTTTTCGCTGGAAGCATATATATCGTTTCCTTCACAGTCTAAGAAAATCCCAACAGAATTGGTTAGTCCAACACCCTGTCCACCGCTAACGATATACGAATCATTACCTTTTTTGTCGACAAGAATTCCAACAGATAGGTCATGCCCCTCTCCCTGGGATGGACCTAATCTTGAAAAATAGTGGTCGCTGCCTTCGCAATCAACAAGCACGCCTATAGAAAGATGTATACCTGCACCCTGGGCATATTCACAAGCATTATAGTAATCATTTCCTTCTCGATCGAGAAGCATACCAAGTGAATACCAGTAACTCGTTCCCTGGGCAAAAACCTCTGCATTGTAAAAATCATTACCCTTTGTATCGTATAGAAAACCTATTCCTCCACCTGCATCCGGTCTGAATCCCATACCAAACCCTTGAGCAAATGAACGATAATCGTTAGGAAGAAGAGGATGATGAATATATCTTCCTCCCGCGATGTATACGTCGTTGCCATCTTTGTCAATTATTATACCATATCCGAAAGTCGAACCCATCCCTTGAGTCCAGTCGAAACCTCTAAAGATATCATCTCCTTCTTCATCGTAGAGGATTCCAATTCCAACAAGAGCTGCGCCCTCACTGAAATAACCTGCTTCATAAAAATCCCTTCCACCACAATCGATAACCACGCCTGTTCCAAACAACCCCGAAGCAATAGAATTATGCGAGCCTCTGTATACATCATCACCCTCCAGGTCAACGAGTATTCCACATCCCAAAATGCCACTTCCTATATTGCACACCTTTTCTGAAGAGTAGACATCGTCTCCTTCCAAGTCTATGACAATGGAAAAAGGGTTATGAATTATACCTATTCCTGATGCAAAACGTCCCGAATAACGGTCATTTCCGCCGATATCGATAATCACGGCATAATCCCCGTCATAATTGTCGATACCGCTGCCTCCTACTACAACCCTTCCCCAAACTGTATTTGTATCAAGAAGTATGCCAGCATACATTTCCCCTTCCTTGAAGCTACGAAGTTCTTTTAGTGCTCGGTCAATACCCATCTGGACTATGAAAGACGAGGTAAGCAGCGCTTTTCTGTCAACCTTCTTTATGTATCCGAGCAATGTATCGGAATTAAGGGACGTCGTATCAAAGGGGAGACCAAACTCTTTGTGTAGAACACCTTTAAGGCTGTCCGTTTCCAGTGAATCGTCTTCATCACTCCAGATAACAGGTGAATTAACAAGTAACACCTCTTTGTCGATATCCGAAAACCTGCTTATCGATCTTTCTAAATAGGGTTGAGCTTCCTTATAAGAATTCAGAATAATTGAGAGCGCTTTGCTAACGGATTCGGGAAATTCAGGAGAAGTGAAAACCCTTTTCTTCGTCACCAATTTACCAGCTATGCCTTTTTCGTTGATGCGTGCATCTATGAGTTCAGATGCGTGAACGATAAACTTAGACAGGTTAAATCTGTCAATAGAATCGCAGAAGAACCCTTCGGCATCAGCAAAATCAGGGATTTCGAGCGGATTGTCCATAAGCTTCGTAACTACTTTAAGCCTGAATGTATCATCGGTTGCCCATTTTCTATCAAACTTTAATTCGTGTAAACTAACATTAAAACCTTCAAGCCCTTGTTCAAGGTAAAAAAGCTCCTGCTTTTCAATAACACTTGCAAAAAGACCAAAACCAGCCAGAAAAACCTGGATTGTGAAAATGCATAAAAGATGCACAGAAACACTTTTCCTAAATATTTCAATCATATTCCCTCCAATCATTAATCTAATACGGGAACTATAAATGATTTTCCTTTGCCTGTCAATTACTTTTTCTCTCAATCACTCTTTTCAATGACGCCTTCGGCTGTGCCATTCTGAGTAGGGCAGCACTTACTGACTCAGGAAGAATCTCCCCTAAAATACAGATTCTTCCACAGTCAATATGAAATAGATTAGTCAGAATGACAAAAAGGGCATATCATCATCTTGGATAAGACAATCTCGCCTCCACTTTTTTGGTCTTTCAGCACTGTCTGGCACGAAAAATGCTTTAGAACACCACAGGTAACTCATTCCGCAAAATGCGAAAACCATTGCACAATGCAACTTTAACTAACCATTATTTTTTTGTGCACTCAACCAAGTCATTATATATAAGACACTTGAATTTTTAAGCGCAGGTGGCACGAATTATGCATATAGAAGTAGATGGAAAACAGAGAAGAGGAGAGTATAATGAAAATGAAGGGTTTTACATTAATAGAACTTATGATTGTAATCATAATTATGGGGATTATGACAGCTATTGCAATTCCTTCATTCAGGGCAATGTATGCCCGGAATGCACTGAACAATGGAAAATCACTCGTTGTCAATTCCATCCTCATCGCAAAATCGCATTCGGCTTCGAGCAAAAACGATTGGCGAATAATTTTTAGGGTAGATGGCGGTGAAAGTGTTATCCAATCAGGTCCTACAGTCGGGGCTATTCAGCAGGTCGATACTCTTCCAAGAGGAATCGTTTACACCAACGGTATGCTGAACCGTACATTTTTCTTCTACAGGGATGGAACGGCGGAAGACACAACGGGACTGGACACATTTGCAATAAAGAATAACAAAAATGTAGCTGTCGTTTTCAAACTGATTCCACAGATTGGCGAAGTAAAAACGAATTAGTGAGGTGAAAATATGAAAATGAAAGAAAGGAAAGGGTTTACACTTATTGAAGTCCTTGTAGCTGTATTGATTTTTGCAATAGGAATTCTATCAATGGCAGCTCTTGGAGCACTGAACTATTCATATATTCGCATAAATCAGGATAGAGCCAAGCTCCACTTGCTTGCCGAATCTACCACCGAAGACCTACAGCAGTGGTTCAGGTCACCGATGTTTCTTGCAGGAAAGACGAAATTCGACTCCGTATTTCTCAATGGAAATGCTGGTGATACAGTTCTGCACAATGTAGTAAAAAGCGAAACTACATTAGTGCGATTCGACCACATAGTTGGCACGGATCCAGCAGATAGCGATGCAAAAATCTACCTTGGAATAAAGGTAACAGGACTGTCCGGGACAAGAACTATACAGGATTCCATATATTTCTGTGTAAGCAATTACAGGATAGGTGGGTAAAATGAAAAGAGGATTCAGTTTAATAGAAATGCTGGTTGCAATAACGATAACAGCAATCATTCTTGCAATAACAACAACTCAACTTTTTATGCAGAGAAAACATATCAATATGCAGCAAAACCAGATTCAACTCGATAGAAATACGCGTCTGGCTCTTGTTTTTATCGGCAACGAGATGAGGGAACTCGGGATTGACCCCAAAAAAACGCATGCATTTGGAATTGTTTCAGGTAATACCTCTTCTATCCAGTATCTATCCGATAAGAATCGTAATGGATTTGTGGACTTAGGAGAAGCAGGAGACATACATATAAATGGTAATGTTCTAACTTACAACAATGATTCGATAATTCCGGATGTTGACTCACTAATCATAACATATCTGGATAGAAATAACAAGTCTATTGCTGGAGGGTTTACCGAGAATGACGGAACAGGTTTCTATACAGATACAGTTGCATTGTTCGATGTTCATCTCATCACAGAAAGGTACGACGTGAGAGGGAAACTGCTTGCACGTTCGGACCAGAGTGCTCAGTTTGAAAGGAAGAACTAAAAAGGAGAAACGATGAGAAAAGGAATGGCTTTAATAACGGTTATCTGGATTCTGGCAATTCTTACTGTATTATTCGGTATTCTGTTATTTCTTACGACAAGGGATATCTCTTACACATTCATATTCAACAAGAAAAGGCTTGCACTCGCATCGGCAGAGCACGGAAAAAACGATATTATCTCAAAAATCCCCCAATACTCGCTTCTCGACGCTATGTTCTCAAACGATAGCCTTTTTTATGGTGGGATCGAAAATCCTGCTTATAGACAACAGATAAGAGGTAATAGATTTTACCTTATCACACCGATGCCTTTTCCTCATGGACATATGGAGTGGGGAACGGGAGGAACCTGGTTTCTCACATTCAATTTCAATGCAGGTGGAAGAGTTTCCACAGCAAAGGGTGATGTAGAAAGAGTTGTAAATATCGGTGCAGCTTACGAAAATCCTATGACCGGTGCCTCGAGCATTGGTCATACAATGTATTGAAGAAAGGAGTACATAATGATACTCTTAATTTTTTCTCTTATTTTTGGGAGTACGACATCGATAGATGTTGTAAAGAATTTGACGGACGTAGTCTTCGCACCTGTGAACTCACCTGTCAAAATCACAAGAACACATTATACCGCAGACAATGATGAAATCTTAAGTGAATACATCTACAAAGATAATGACAGAGTCAGAATAGATACAGATTATGGAGATAAAACCGTTACCACCTTTGTTTATGACGGGAAAACAGGCTTCGAGCAGGGCAAAAAGATAACAGAGACCGGTAGTCTGGAAATACTTCTTTTCGGATGTTCCTATGGTTACCTCTCTGCAATGGATAAGAGCTCTGTATCCAGATATGAGGAGAAAGATGTAATCCTTATCACCGGAAGACAGGGCAACAAACTCTACCTTGACTACAGCACCCATCTTCCCTTCAGATACATTTTGAGAAACAAAGTCATCTCCTTCTCTGAATACAAAACGATTGACGGGTTCGGGAAAGTCCCATTTCTTATTATAGAAGGCGATACCGATGAACCAACTGAAATTATAAGGATAACGGATGTGGAAAAGCAGGCTCTAATACCCATAAATTTCTTTAGTGTCCCAAAACCAGAAGAAAAAACTGTCGATTAAAGGAGGAAAAATGAAAAAACATATTATAATTGTATTTGCTTTACTGTTTGTCATATGTGCTGTCTCTCCTTTTTTTGCAGATGACCAGGAATTTTTCTCATACTCTGTTAAGCCGTATATCTGGATTATTTTCGATACATCGGGAAGTATGATCTGGAATATGGGTGGTAGCGAATGCGGTGGAGATGGTTCTAAAGATCATCTAGGAGGTTGTGGGTGGCCGTATCAACCGGGAACCGAATCCCGGCTTTATATATGTAAACAGGCTATTTACGGTTTGCTAAACAATATTACCATTGATATGTATTGGGGACTCGCCACATTCGAGATGGATAGTTATCCTGGGGGAAGAAATGGCGATTATTATGATTGCTGGAGGAGTACCATTTATTGGCGTGGCTCACCAAACAATTCTTACGATTACTATGGTGGCGATCTGGCAAGGGACATGTTTTTCATCAGGGCACCACTCGATAGCGGATTTGCACATATCCAGAATAATATACTACCCTGGGTCGATCAGAATGCGTCCACCAACTGGTATGATCCAACTGAAATTAGAGGGGATGGTGGTACACCAACAGCACCCGCGCTACTTGGTGCGAGATACTGGGTTCATACTCATGGTCCCAGCGATAGCGCGAGAGACTGTAGACCTTATTTCATCATTCTTCTTACCGACGGAGAGCCAACCTGGGATATGAACTCCCATGATTACAATACGAAATTAAGACAGTATGACACTGGTTCACCAAAACGTCATTCCTGGGAGGAGGCCGCTTTATTGAGAAATGTTGATGTGGGCGATACTGTCATAGATGTGAAGACCTATGTTATTGGCATAGGAATGTCAGGGTCACAAACACTCGATTCCATAGCATACTATGGAGGAACCGAACAATACTATCCTGCAAACGACCCTTCGCAACTGCAAGAGGTATTGAATGAAATCGTATCGGATATTATTGAGCAATCAACGTCATATTCCGGTAGTGAAGTAACGAGTATCCAGGAAGAATTCATTACTACAAGCTATGAAGCAAGAATGTATCTTTGTTCGTTTGTTCCCTCGGCTTCGGCAGTCTGGGATGGACACCTTAAGGCAGTAAAATTGGTAGCAGGCTCCTGGAATGTCGATTCGATTCCGGATTCCCTTATGTATTGGGATGCCGGTGACTCACTTACAAATAGGTCCGCAGCAACGCGGCAAATCTATACGCAAAAAGGTGGTTTCTGGACGCCTTTCAATGTTGCAAATATCACACCTGCAGACCTTGATGTAGCAACTGCAGGTGCAAGGGACAGCGTCATCAATACAGTTTATTCCGGAGGTCCTAATGGAGCAAATGGTTATCTCAGTGACATCTTCCATTCGTCACCACTGCGAATATTCGGTCCAAACTATTTCTATGAGGATGACGATTTCTTCAAATACCGAAATGAAATGGATACAACCAGGGAACCAATGATATATGCAGGCGCAAACGATGGTATGTTGCATTGTTTCAGGGATTCTACAGGTGAAGAAATGTGGGCATTTATCCCTAATGACCAGCTTAAAAACCTCAAATATCTACTCACGGAACATAGATATTTTGTAGATGCAAAGACAATGGCTGCCGATATATGGTTCCCATTTTCAGCAACGGATTCATTTAAAAACCAGAATGAATGGAAAACCATTCTGATTTCAGGTGAAAGGCAGGGTGGTAGGGCATACTCTGCACTGGATGTCACAGACCCGTATAATCCTGATTTCGAGTTTACGTTCGACACAACTATGATTCCCCTCGGTCAAACCTGGAGTGACCCTGTAATGTTCAAGGTCCATAAAGATTCATTAGAGGACAAAAACGACCGTTTCTTTGGATTCTTTGGTGGAGGATACTGGCAGGATACGCTCTACGATATTTACAGTCCAGTTGCTCCCGTCCCCGGTAGTGGAATCTATGTTTTCGACGTACAGGGTATGTGCACAAACAATCCACCGATAATGGGCACTCATTACTGGAAAATTCCACCTAATCCGGCATCATCGTTTGCTGACTCGATGCTCTATCCATTTCCTTCTCAGGTGTCTGTCATAGATACGAATCTCGATACGTATGCCGATATGTTCTACATTGGCGATTGGGCAGGTCGACTCTGGAAGGTAATTATGAATGAATACGGTGATTCTTCATCCGTTGTTGTCAATGACTGGGAAGCGAATGTAATTTTCAAGGCGCCAAAACCGGTTAACGTTGCTGGTGATTCACTCTGGCAACCTATGTTCTTCCCGTCAACTCACGCCTGGGACGGCAGAAGGTGGTGGCTATTCTTCGGAACGGGTGATAGAGCAAATGCTGTTAAAGAAAATACAAAAAACAGGTTCTATGCAATCATCGACGGCGACTATGACCCACCTATAACAGAGGCAGACCTGAAACATGTGCCTCTCGATAGCGCGCTTGCCGAATCCGAAATCATAGGACCACCCTTCTACAAAGGCTGGTATCTCGAGTATGCTGATTTTGACTATACAGATTCGATGTCTGGTCCAGCAGTTCCAAGGGATGGAGAGAAAACAACATCCTATGCAACGGTTATAATGGACACTCTTGTGTTCACAACATATCAACCCTATGAAAACAATGATCCCTGTGCTACCTCAAGCGGCATTGGAAGACTCTATAAAATCCACTACAAGACAGGTTCCTATGGAAATGCTGCACCTTCGAGAATTATAGGTTCGGGATTGCCTCAGGCTCCACGATACTCGTTTAGTATAAGCGGTGAAGGATTGGAAATTATCAACCTGCCCGGACAGGTAATTGTCCAACAAACGGCAAATATTGGAGTAAGGAGAAAACTCTTATGGTGGCAAGAAACACACTAATATTTTTGATACTCCTGTCTCTGACAGGATGCAAAAAGACGAAGACCGACATACCAAGGATTACGGATGTCAGATTTTTGAACAGTTCATTTACGGTTACCGAACCGGTAAACGTAGGTGCTACAGTAATATCCAGACATTCACCCACTATTAAGTACGTCTGGACAGTTAACGGAGGAACCGTTGCGGAAGCTAATGGTTCCTCTCTGCCACAGGAAAATTTCGTAAAGGGGAATGTGGTTTCGTGCGAGATAACTGCAAAAGATACGCTTGGAATTGAATCCGAACCTTCCAGGCTTGGACCTGTAACAATTGGAGATTCTCCGCCTGTCATAACGCAGGCTGATTTGAATCCTACGGATAGCATTTACAGGGGTATCGACCTATCGGTTGATGTTATTGCAGAGGACCTTGACGATGATGATATTACATTCCGATATAAATGGTATGTAGATAATAAACTTGTCAGCAGTGATTCTATTCTTGACGGACAACTTCTTGTCGCCGAAAAAAATGTCAGGGTGACTATTGTTCCCTTTGATGGCGATACTACCGGAGAAAGCTACGAAATCACAAGACCAATCATCATACGTAACACACCTCCGAAAATCATCGGAACATCCACCCCATCGATCAGAGATTCTTTCATTGTCTGCAAAATTAATGCAGAAGACCCCGATGGTGACACGATTACATACGAGATAGATAAAGGACCTTCCGGAATGACCATAGACAGCACGGGTAATCTTCGATGGAAGTTCCCAACCGGCAAAGATACACTATATTTCGTAACCGTGAAGGTTACCGATACAAAAGGCGGCGGTGCAGAGATTCAGATTCCACTGAAACTCACGAGAACACAGATAAAGCAATAGATTCCCACGCATGGGTCAGATCCCATATAGTAAAAAAGGGCGTTCCATCGAACGCCCTTTTTTGTAAATACCGTCAAAAAACTCCGATATCCCTTCGAAAAAGGTGGACTACTGGAATTTGGTCCTTCCTTGTCATTCTGAGTTGGCAACACATATTGACTAAGGAAGAATCTAAGCTGCTATCGTATCAAAACATTACTTCTCAAGCAGATACTTCGCTTCGGGCAACTTTGCTCAGAATGACAGCTTTTTAGGATGTCGAAACAGCAATACATTGATGAAGGACACGACGTAGATTTTATTTTCGCTTGACTTTTTTTAATGAATACTATATTATATCCTCTATTATGATAAGGGAACTATCTTGAACTTTATTTTTGCCCTTCTCGTTCTTTCCATCGCAGCAGGATTAGTCGAGTATATATATCACACCAGTGCATTAAGAAGTGTCCCCATCAGAATACACATTAACGGTTCAAGAGGAAAATCGTCGGTAACCCGGCTAATCGCCGCAGGTTTAAGAGAAGGTGGAAAGAAAGTTATTGCAAAAACGACGGGCTCGGCACCGATGATAATATACGAAGATGGAGCTGAAGAACCTATATCTCGCAGGGGAAAGCCAAACATCAAGGAACTCGTCCATTTTTTCAGAATTGTGAAGAAGCGAAATGTCGATGCAGCTGTTGTCGAGTGTATGGCAATCCTTCCGGAGTTACAGAAGACAACCGAAAAAAGTATCGTTAAATCGACCATCGGTGTAATTACGAATGTTCGCCCCGACCATATCGGTGAAATGGGTAATTCATTGAAGGAAATTGCTGTATCCCTGTCTTCAACCATACCAAAGAACGCTACATTTTTTACTTCCGAAAAACAATTCTCGAACTTCCTGAAAAACAAAGCTGAATCCCTTAATACAAAATTCAACCCAATCACTCTTGCTCCACCTACCCCGGATGAGATGAGCAATTTCACTTATTTAGAACATAAAGAAAACGTTAGCCTTGCACTTAATGTTTGTGATTTTGTTGGAATCAACAGAGATGTTGCATTGAAAGGAATGCACAAGGTCGAACCCGATATTGGTGTCCTGAGAATATACAGGATTGAAGAAGGTGATAAAGAGATAGAATTTATAAATGCTTTTGCAGCAAATGATCCTGAATCCATTAATGTAATATGGGGTAGAGTAAAAAATAGACGGGAAGAAAAAATCGTTCTTATCAATACTCGAAGGGATAGAATAATTCGTTCGAAACAGCTGGGTCAACTCGTTGCAAAACAAATGAAAGCATCACACTACATCGTAACGGGAACTTATGTAAGAGCATTTATTAATAGTGCAATGAAAGCCGGGCTTGCGAAAAAAGAACTCTTGAACTTCGAAGGAAGCTCCGTTGAAAACATTTACAACGCAATAATAGAACTATCGAACAAGAAAACCCTTGTATTTGCAACAGGAAATTTCGTGAACTTTGGCTGGGAGATAACTAAATTTTTTACTCGGAAAGCAAAAGAGGTTGCTTATAATGTGCAGGTATAAGGGCAAATCTCTAAACCTTTAAAAAATGATTATCGAAACGATCGGTCTCGGGATGTTAATGAGTCTTTTGCTCACAGAGGCAGTTGGAATGGCAGCGGGTGGAATCATCGTTCCCGGCTACATTGCTCTTTCTCTTCATCATCCCGTTGACCTCGTTGCTACAATTCTCATCTCGATTATTACACTGCTTGTTATAAAACTGCTGTCAAGATTCATAATAATATTTGGCAGAAGGTTGCTTGTCGTTTCCATCCTTCTCGGTTATTTCTTCGTGTTCCTTGCAATTCAAATTCCAGGGTGGTTTCATTTTCCTACGAAATTTGGCATTTTTCCCATCGGCTATGTCATTCCCGGACTAATTGCTTACTGGATGGAAAGACAGGGCATACTGGAAACATTGTCCGCAATGTTCATTGCTGCAACACTTACGAAATTTATCATCATAATCGTCTCTCACGGAACGGTGCTTAAATGAAGAAAAAACATCAGTGGCTCTTTGTTCTGATAACATTACTGGCTATTTCCTTCTTCTATATCGAACATCACTTTAAATCTCCGGAGAAGGCGCCATTTTTTAACGAAAAACTGGACGCTGCCAACCTATCTTTCAAAGCAATGAAAATAATAAAGCAAGAAATGATAACAAAGGACATCCCGCGTGACAGTATCAATGACCCCAATAGCACCTATCTTGTTGGTACAAAATTCTCGCAAATAACAACCAAGCAAGTCCCTCTCTCCGATGTTCTAACAAGCCTGAATCCTAATTTTGCGGCGGGTTTCGTAACTTTGTTTAAAAAACTCAAATTGAAAACAGGCGATATCGTTTCAATAAATACATCTGGATCGTTCCCGGGTTTTAATATTTCTCTACTCAGCGCCTGTGAAGTGCTCGGAATAATACCCATAATTACAACAGATTTGTCAAGTGCGAGTTACGGTGCAAATCATCCCGAATTCACTTATCTCGATATGGAAACCCTACTAAGAGAAAAGGATGTTTTCCACAATATTACCGCCGCAGCGTCCATCGGAGGAGAAAAGGACAATGGAGAAGGAATCAGCCCTGAAGGTAGAGAATTTCTTTTCTCCGTAATCAAAAGAAATAATGTGCAACTAATAAATACTGGAACCCTTGCTGGAAATATAGATGAACGCTTCAAAACATATGCAGACTTTGCAGCAGCTCGCAAGGGAAGAATAAATGCCTTCATAGAAGTTGGTGGAACTATTACCGGTTTTGGACAGAGCATTCCGGATTCATTGCTCAAATCGGGCATCAATCTTTATCCTGAAACGCAATTTTTGAGTAACTACGGGTTACTGCACAGAATGGTGGAACAAAGAATCCCAATTATCCTTCTTTCTAATATCCAAACACTTGCGAAATCTCTTGGTATTTCTACTTTTCATGTTCCCCAACCCAAACCCGGAGAAGATCCCCTTTTCCAGGAAGAAAAGTATTCGGTCAAACTTGCAGTTCTTTTTCTTGTCCTCTTGCTTGGGCTTCTGTTTGCATATCTTAAAATCGAAATTATATTAAGAAAGAAGTAGTGGGAAAAAAGTGTGAAAGGAAATGAAATAAACCACAGAGGGGGAAAAAAAGAAATGAGGTGTGAAAAATGAAAATCTTTGTTTTGATCATTCTAATTAACTTAACTCTTGCACAGGGCGGTAAAATCACAGTAAGGACACCAACGGAGAAAAAACATATGAAGTATATGAAAGAAAACATTACTGAGGTAGCCGTGCTAACAAAAGAAGCCCCTGTTGAAATTGAAGTTTCCGGACCAACCTGGATCAAAGTAAATTCAAGGATACCCTGGCATAGCGATATGAAGGGAGAACAGAATTATACAATTATCATTCAGGAGGATAGTCTGAAGGAAAGAATTATGAACAAGAAAACATATGTTTCTAAACAGATCTTTGGCAAGAATAACAGCCGATACGGTGAAAGTAGATATTCCCTGGTAAATATACCCGAAGGAAAGCACCTGTATACTTTCTTCCTCTGGAGTGCTCCTTCGGATACGGTATTTCTCGATTTCTCTTTCGCTTCCCCCAATATCTGGACTGAAATAATACCTTCGTCCTTCTCTAAAGCACTAACATTAAGCGGAGCTGAAGAAAAGCAAACCTGGTATGTGTTAACACCTGATTCACCCTTAGAGATCAAGATTTCCTCACCAATAAACATTAAAGTACTCACACGCATGAATTTCGATAAAACCCTGAAAGGAAGACAGGGTTATTCGATCATTGTAAAGGAAAATGGCAAAGAGTTAAGAAACACTTCTTTCCTCACAGATAAAAGTATGATATACGAATATGGAAAGAGAAAAGACCTTATTCCTTCAAAAGAAAACAAATTCTTTATGTGGTTTCCTCGAGGTAATCACACGCTTGCATTTTGTCTCCAGGGAACACAAGCAAAAAGCGTCTCTCTCCGCTTTTTGAAGGAAGAAAAAAGCAATTGAAGTTTCTTATAGCTTTCATAATTCTTCTGAACATTGTCCCTACCATATCTTCTTCGCAGGAATGGAGATTTATTCATCCTTACAAAGGTATTAATATCTATTCGGAAGTGTCCTTTTCCTATAACGATAACGTTTTCAAGTATTCTCAAGACGACATAAATTGCTTTGTCAACAACATTGAACCTTACAAGTATCCCATCGAAACTTACGACGACTTCATAACAACAGTACAACTACATTCAAAAATCAAGAAACAATTTGCAGGCAGCAATCTTACAACCCTAAATCTGAAACTTAAAGGTAATCTGTATCTGCGCAATAAGGAAAAGAGTTACGAAACTTTTTCGGTTAGCATTTATCAAAAACTGGGAAGAAAGGGAAATGCAATAATCAAATATTTATTTCTACCGGAATATTTTATCCGATACTATCCGGATTTCGATGTGATTACCCCTTATGGTTATCCTTATTACACTGGTTGTTATTTTAGCAAACATTACCTTAAATTGCAAATTGGATACAAAACATTTTTTTCTTCCGATCTCGCATTGTATGTCTCGGGAGAAAAAAACGATTACAACGATAGTTTCAATGAGTATGATTCAGAGAAAAAATCTATGGGTATTCGACTTAAGTTTCCAGTCAGGAAATTTCTGGAATCATCTATCTCTTACACATTCACAAGAGCATTGGCAAGTGCAGTTGATGAATCCGGAGAAAAAAAGAACACATCCGACGATAGCGATATCTCCAATGATGAAGATCAGGTAGGTTTCTCGCTAAGACTGGATTTGACGAAAAAACTGCCCATTGCTTTCCTGACCGAACTGAAGTACAAAAGAAGAGTTTATACAACCGAAAAACCCATCCTCTGTGACCCATATCACTCCGGAAGGGAAGATAAGGGATTAGTCTTCCAGTTTACTACCTCGATTACGCCAACACCGAGGCTTTCCTTTAATTTGGGATATACATTGGAAAACAGAGATGTGTTTTCCCCTTACGATATTACCAGCATAGAGGAAATAAAAAACTATTCGGCAAATCTATACTCTTTTATGCTAACTTTTTCCTATTGATCCATTCATTACTTTAAAGATGCTGAAATTAATTCAGCATGACGCAATATACCAAATGTCTCTCTTTTTATCTACTTAAATTTGCTTTCACAACTGTGCGTGCACTCGGTTCCCCTGAAACTCATCTCCATCTCAAGCTTACAACCCATTTTCACAAGTTTGTAACTGCCGTCTTCCAACCTTTCGTAGGTAAGTTTAATGGTAGCTGGTTTTTCATACTCAGGGCACATTATATTCTTCGTGGTTTCCACGGTTTCTGCCATTAGTCCTCCTCGATTTTAAAACGTTTTACCACATTTTTTTTCTTTGACTATCATATTAAATCTCCAACCTTTTCAAGCTCTGCATTCCCCCTCGCAAAGAAAAGAAAGAAAAAATGAAGCTTAAAACAAGGAAAAGGACAAAACACAAAACTGGATAGCTTGGATGGAAAGATTTGAGTTGGAATTGCGAGGCTATAAATCTCCTGGTTGGTATTGCAATGAGTATCGTTGACAGACCAATATAAACTAAACTCAAAATTGCCGTGAGAACACCACCTCCTCCAGCTGCAATCTTGCTCGGATTTGTCTCCGTAAAATCGGGGAATCGAGCTCCAAGACCGGTCGATATCGATACGATTGTCATTGTATATATGGTCGTCACGCCAACACCAATTAAAGTAAAGATAACACTATTTTTAAGAAAAATATTAGAAAAAATTATGATGAACTCCGCAAGCAATAAGTTTGGAATGAAACTTACCAGTAACTTCTCGGCAAACAATTCTTTAAGTTTAATAGGCGAAGAAAATAGAAGAGAGATAGATTTACCTTCAAGACTTATTGCTGGATACACAAATCTCGTGGAAAGGGTTGCTATAATGTATCCCGTGAAACCAAGATTGATAAAGGAAATAATAGCAAGCCAGTATGGAACTTTGAAATAGTAAGGTGTTCTCTTTAAACTTATAATATATGTGAGTAAAAGCACAAAGAATATCAGTGCCTGCCCCCATTGCGCGGGCAGTCTAGTAAACATTCTCAAATCCTTTACGATGAGCGAGCTCGTTCCAATCGGAATTCTCATATTTCTTAATAACCTGAAAAGAGAATTTGAAAACTGCATTTTACTCCCTGCGGAAGAACTTGCAAAAGACTGATTCCACCCTCTACGATAGAAAATTAGTGCTGCCGTGACCGAAAGCGCCAAGAAAAACAGGGCAGTTGTAAAAAGCAGAAGTAAATATTTGCTTGAATCAAGAGAAAAAGGTTTTTTAAGGACTTTTACAAGATGGTCGGAAGGAAGCAACGGATTTTCCATCCTTAATTGTTCCACATAGGAATTAATCTCTTCTATATTATCGGTATAGGGAACCTGCAGAATAGAAGGTTTCTTAACAAGCAGAAAAACAAGTACCAGGCTCATTGCAATGATGATGATAAAAACTATTCTCTTCCTTGTAATTTTTTTGAAAATAATTGTGAAAAAAAGAAGTACAATCACCCCGAGAGCGGCTGGTATCAGCACAAAAAGAAGTAAAGCAATAAGCGAAACGGGATAATATCCAAGAATATGGTTATGTGAAATTCCAAAAGCAACAATAAGCGGTATGGCAGCTATCACTGTTGCCCAGGAACAGTAGAAACTATTCTCAATGAATTTTGACATAAAAATCTTTTCAATTGGCACGGGGAGCGACATAAGAAATTCCACCTCTTTCGACCTGAAAAAAGTTGAAAGACCCGTTATTATGCTCGAGAGAAAAATCAAAACTAAGAAAATGAGAAATACAAGGCTGATTATTCTCATCTCGAGGGCAATTCCAATTATCTCAACAGATTCAAGATAATGAAAAACACTGTAAAAAAGAAATCCACCTCCCAAAAGAAAAACGGAAATAACAAAAAGATAACTTGAGATTCGCACGATATTCTGAGTTTTGAACGCAAAAGTAGACCTTAGAACTGTTTTTATTCTTACATAAATTAGATTAAACATTTTCAAGCCACGGTTATTTCACGGTTAAACATAATATCAAATAAAACCAATTAAACCAATGCAACAAATCAAAATCTTTTCCTCCCACGCTAAATGCTTTCTCTTTTCCCTTTATCCTTTATCCTTGCACTTTCTCCGACACACCGATACACCGTCTCTCCGTTTCCCTGTTTTCTTCAGTCTCCGGTCTTTTCTTCTGCTTCGATGATCTGCTTAATGGCGCAGTATTCACCACACATTGTACAAACATTCTCCTTCCCGATTTCACTGTTTTCTCTGTACCGCTTCGCTTTCTCTTGATCCAAACTGAGTTCCCTCTGACCTTTCCAGTCAAGGGACTTTCTTTTTTTAGCCATTTCTGCATCCCAGTCTCTATCTTTCCCTCTTATAAGGTCCACCGAATGCGCCGCTATTTTAGAGGCAATAACACCCAGCTTAACATCCTCTACATCGGGCAGTTTCAAATGTTCTGCTGGGGTTACATAGCACAGGAAATCCGCACCGTACATTGCTGCAATAGCACCTCCAATTGCACCTGTGATGTGGTCGTAACCTGGGGCAATATCCGTAACGATAGGCCCAAGCACATAGAATGGCGCATTGTGGCACAATTTTTTCTCAAGCTCGACATTGGATTTAATCTCGTTTATCGGGATGTGCCCCGGTCCTTCGATAATAACTTGGACATATTTATCCCATGCTCTTTCTGCAAGCTCGCCAAGATTTACCAATTCTTGGATCTGTCCTCTATCGGTCGAATCAAGCACTGCCCCCGGTCTCATTCCATCTCCAATACTGATGGTTACATCGTAATCCTTTAGCAAACTCACGATTTCATCGTAATAGGTAAATAATGGGTTTTCCTTTCTGTTCTTCTTCATCCACTTGACAAGAAACGCTCCACCCCGACTTACAATGTCAAGCAATCTACCTTCATTCTCCATCTGCTCTACCGCAGATCTTGTGATCCCGGAATGTATGGTCATAAAATCTACACCATCAAGTGCCTGTCTCTCTAAAACCTTCAGAAAATCACCTATTTTCATCTCTTCTATACTCTTTTTCTTCCTTGATAATTCAAAACCCACTTCATAAATTGGCACTGTCCCTATCATAACCGGTGAATTCTTTATAATCTCTTTCCTCACCTTCTTAAGAATGCTTCCCAAACTTAAATCCATAACAGAATCACTTCCGAAATCAACAGCAACTTTCAACTTTTCGAGTTCCTCCCCAAGATCCATATGATAAGGTGAAGTACCAATGTTTGCATTAACTTTAACCCTTAAGCCCCCCCCAATTGCTTTAATATTTTTCAACGATTTATGCTTACCATTGTAAGGAATTACTATCGTACCTTTTACAATCCCTTGTCTAATAAATTCGGGTGAGAGATTCTCCTCCCTTGCTACAAACTTCATCTCCTTCGTTATTATGCCCTTTTTTGCTTTCTCCTTTATTGTCTTCATTTGATTACTCCCCTACTATTTTGTTTCCTGTCACATAATCATCTGTTATTATTTTTCTTTCCTTTGATAAAGTTTCTATAGAGTTTAATTACGGCTATTGCAGGATCAACCGAATCACAAATATAGCTAATAACAGCGGCATAATCTGCACCTGCAGCCGCTACATTTCCTATATTGTAATCCCTTATACCTCCGATTGCCACGACCGGGATTTTCATCTTACTGCAAAACTTCCTTAAAATTGCAGACCCTTGAACGATTGCATTCTCTTTCGACTTCGTAGGATAAATACTGCCAAATGCAACATAGTCAGCTCCGTCTCCCTCCGCTCTCTTTGCTTCTTCAAGCGAATGAGTAGATACACCAATGGTGAAATCAAAACCTACAAGTTTCCTTGCGTCCAGAATGGACATATCATCCTGCCCTATGTGAACACCGTCGGCATTCGCAGTTAGTGCAATATCTATTCTGTCGTTAACTATGAATGTAATTCCGTTTTTTGCCGTGATCTTTCTTATCTCTTTTGCAACGGTAACCTGCTCCTTTGCCGGCATTTCCTTGCATCTTATTTGAATTGCAGATACAGGAGCATCGGAAACAGCCTTCGCAATTTCAATCAGTTTTTTCCTTTTTGCGTCTGGTAAAATTACATATATTCCCTGTTTAGAGAAGTGTTTCTTTGAAAATATTATTCTCTGAATATCTTTCTCTATTGAATACAGCAAAAATCTTGATTTCTTCATAAGGTGGGATTTTCTGATAGAAATAAGTTTACCCATCTCTTCAAGAGTTCTCAATGACTCTTCCGCCCTTTTGATGTTACGGTCGATAACCTCCTTAAGATTCTCTCTCTTATCCTCGATCCTCGATACTCCCCTTCCAACATCACTCTCAGCATCTCTCGCACTCAAAAAATCTTTCGCTCTAAAGGAAAAGACCTCTCTAATCCTATGCCTGAGATTCTTTAACCGCAAAGTAATTTCCTTATCGCTGAACCTCAGGCGCAAGATATCTTCAAGAACACGTAAACCTTCACAGCTACGATTCACATTTACATCGATAATTCTTAACACACTTTTTTCTTTTAGCTTCATCTTCAGTCACGGATAACATCAATTTCACCACAGAGACACAGAGAAAACATCACTATATCTCGTCATCAGTCAATAGCCATTGGTTAATGGTCATTTGCCTTGGGCGTATGAAAAACATAGGTTTAGGTTGAGCTTGAGGTTAGAATTACACACCAGGCCTATTTCGTCATTGCGAGTCTTCTTTCATAATTTCTTCTGAAGCAATCTCATATCGTATAGCATCAAGGTTTTAACCAATTCAACCAATCAAACTTTTCCTCTCCCAAATTTTCGTAATTTCGCCTTCAACACAGTCTAGCACAGAGGTACAAAGAGAAAAGGTTAAGCAGCGCCTAACCCTTTTTATGGTTTCCTCCGCTGGTATTATCCAACAGGTTCAAAGGGTCATCCCCAACGGGATTTCTCAGCACCATGCTCCCCTACCTCAGCATAACCTGACAAAGAACTAACAATAAGATAGCACTCTACCACACTCTTGTCAAGGTAAAAAGGGGGGGGGAAATACCGAGATGCTGAAAAAATTCAGCATAACAACTTTACCGTAA
>CAYMQB010000044.1:0-24013 GCA_964392665.1 uncultured bacterium
TCATTATATCATAAAAAAGGTAACTAATTTATCTCATTTTTTGATTATAGACACCAATTCTTCTGACCAATTCTCTTTTTGATTCCATAATTTTCCATTTTATTAGCCAATAAGAAAATGATGAGTAAACGCCGTCATTGTATCTTAAAAACAATATAAAGTAAAATGATAGTTTTGTCAAGCCCAAACACAGCTGAGAAAAATTTAACAAGTTTCCACCAAAAGCAGTTAAAGAAGCGAATATCCAGTCCCGCGTTTTACATAATGTAAGTAATAAGTAAAGACCGTTATGAGCATTGGTAACAATTTAAGTGAGGAAGCCCCTTGTAACCCTAAAACGCTAAATGAGCTTGTGATGCTGATGGGAGAAGGTTGCGATATGGGGTTACTGAATATTTACGGATTGATTTTATTGGTTGAAAAAATTAGAGAAGAAACAGTGTTTATCCGTGGCTAATGTTTTAGTTTTGGAGGGTTGGGAGGTAAATACACAATTATGTTTTTCCGTATTGTTCTATGGCTATAGTTTGTGTTAGGTTTCAGGGGTTAGGTGACAGGATTGAAGAATCTCTTAAATTCTCTTTCAATCCCTGTTGATTTGTCTTGGTTGGGCGAGGAGGCAATACACTTTAATGTGTTTTCGGTGTTAATCGTATAATGGAATCAGTGGCTAATATGTTTCCTCTGGGTTCTCTGCGGTTTGTTTTAGGGGGAAGGGGATTATTCGAGGGTGACGAGTTTGTCTTCCAATGCAACTTTCGTTCCTTCCTTTACAAGTATCTCCTTTACTATTCCCTGTCTAGGGCTCTTTAGTTCGTTCTGCATCTTCATTGCTTCCAATATAAGGATTGGACTACCTTTCGAAACACTATCACCCTGCTTAACGTTCAATTTCACAATCAAACCTGGCATAGGTGCATGAATAATCGAGGATTCTTCTTCGCTCGAACCAGAGGATAGTGCTTCTCCAGACTTGACTTCGTATGTCTGCTGGTCAATCCAGAGAATAAAATGGTTTTCGGCTTTCTGCTGGCAAAAAACCTCGACTGTTTTATTGCCAATCAAAACGGAATGAAATCCATTGAAGGTCGTTTTGGAGATGTTGACCGAATAGGTTTTGTTGTTCAGCCTCACTTCGATATTATTTTTGCTTTCACTTACTTCGAGTTCGTACGGCTTATTGTTAATAAGAAGTTTTTTCTTCATTGAAGTGCTCTCTCTCTTCCTATTGTTTTCCAAAACGAGCTTTGTTTATACATTCCTTTTTCATTCAAATCTTTCTTTTTTGCAAGTTTTTCCGAGAGTGAAGCAATAATAGCAACTTCCTGCTCACTGACAGTTTCAATGTTCTTGGTCTCGAAGTTTTCAAGGAAATGTGTGTTGATATTTCCACTTGTAAATCTCTTGTCTCTCATAATGGCTCTAAGTAATTTTATGATTGTTTTTACACCAACTATTCTATATTCGGAAAGTGCCCTTTTCATTCTGCTGATGGCAGAAGTTCTATTTTCCGCCCAGACTATAAGTTTTGAAATCAGCGGGTCGTAGAAAACAGGTATTTCAAATCCTTCGAATATTCCGCTGTCAAGTCTAATTCCCGGTCCCGAAGGTTCTACAAGATGTAAGATATTTCCCGGTGAAGGAACAAAATCGTTATCAGGGTCTTCTGCATAAATTCTTGCTTCAATTGCGTGTCCCTTTTGCTGAAGAATTTCCTGTTTGTATGAAAGTTTTTCATCGTTTGCAATCTTAATTTGTTCATTTACGATATCAATACCTGTTACAAGTTCTGTAACAGGATGCTCCACCTGTATTCTTGCATTTACTTCGAGGAAGTAAAAATTCTTGTTTTTGTCAAGCAAAAACTCCACCGTACCTGCGTTCGTATATTTGCATGCTTTTACGATTTTGATTGCTTCCTCGCCCATTTGTTTCCTTAATTCACAGTTCAGGGCAGGTGATGGTGATTCTTCTATGATTTTCTGATATCTTCTCTGAATCGAACATTCTCTCTCAAAAAGATACACGGCATTTCCAAAATTGTCTGCAAGAATCTGTATTTCGACATGTCTTGGTTCCTCAATGTATTTCTCTATGTAAATGGTATCATCGCCAAATGCTGAGAGGGCTTCTCTTTTTCCAAGTTCAATCGCACTCGAGAGTTCCTTCTTGGTTCTTACGATGCGCATTCCTTTTCCGCCGCCACCCATAGATGCCTTGACTATTACAGGAAAACCAATGTCCGTTATAACCTTGTCAAAATCACTAAGATTGCTTGTTTTTCCCAGCATTCCCGGGATTATGGGTGCTCCAATATTCTTCATAGTGTTTCTTGCGGCTATCTTGTCACCGACAAGTTCAAGGGCATTGGGATTTGGTCCGATGAAAATAAGTCCCGCATCCCGACACTTTCTCGCAAATATGACATTTTCAGCAAGAAAGCCGTAGCCGGGATGAACTGCCTGACAACCAGTTTTTTTTGCAATGGCGATAAGTTTATCCATATTCAAGTAACTTTCCTGTGGATTTGATCTGCCGATATGATATGCTTCATTGGCATTTCTTGTATGTAGGGCATCCCTGTCAACATCGGAATAAACAGCGATGCTTACTATTCCCATTTCCCTGCAGGCTCTGATTATTCTCAGGGCAATTTCCCCGCGGTTTGCAATCAGTATCTTTTTAATCATCGTTTTTCTGTAGAAATTCATTAAATACTTCAGCTAACTTTCTGTAATTCTTCCATCCCTCACGTAAAAAATCCTTAATACTTTTCCATTTAATATCAAGATATTGATGGGCAAGTATATTCCTCAGTCTTACTCCGTCAGCCAGACCAGAAGCAATACTTTTATTAACTAACCCCAAAGCATAAAGAATTAAAAAGTATTCTTTATAAGTATCAGGTATTTTTGCCCCACCATTTATAATAATAATTTTTGCCATATCCAGTCCAGAATTTATAATATTTTCTATACATCTTTCAAGGTTTCGTCTCTTATCGTTATCTGTTGAATATATCTTGAAATTAAGTGTGATGAATTTTTTTTGTAAATCGTCTATCTCTGAATTGAGAAAGTCAAGAATCCTTAGCAGCCGCTCTCGATCGAACTTTTCTAATTTCATTCCTTCTCCTTAATGCATCAAGATTAAAATCGACAAAATCCTCTGCCTCACGAGAAACCTTGAGCATAAAATCAATGAATAAGCCTCTATCTTTAATTGTCAGAGGAACACCTTTTCTTATTGCTTGCCAGGAAATAATAGAAGGTGCTCTGTTGAGATATACCATATCTACCTCTTTTTTTAAAAGTTTCTCTATTTCCAATTCAATAGTGCGTTCCTTATCTCGTTTTTCCTCTTGTAAAAAAACTGCGATATCAACGTCAGACTCTGGACCGTTTCTGTTTTTTGTAGTGGAACCAAACAGGAAAGCCATAATGACATCTTCTCTTTTTTTAAAATAATCAGTAAGTGTATTTAGTAAATTTTCTTTTTTTAACCTTTTATTAACCATTAAGTTAGCTCCAATCAGGTTTTCTTTTTTCAAGGAATGCCTTCATTCCTTCCTGGGCATCTTTACTCTTTCTTAAGTTTGCCAGGGTTTCTGCTGTGAATTCTCGCACTTTGTCGAAGGTTTGGAGTGGAACCTTCTCAAGTAAATCCTTGCAGACAAGCAGTGCATTGGGACTTCCCTCCAGGAGTTCGTTCACAATTGTCTGGGTTTCTGTATCGAGTTGCTCTTCTTCTACAACCTTGTTTACGAGTCCTATCCTCAATGCATCTTCCGCATTTAATCTTCTGCCTGTCATGAAATACTCTCTTATTCTGCCTTCGCCACATTTTCTAATCATGAATGGTGATATGTCAGAAGGCACGAGTCCAATCCTAACTTCACTAAAACTGAATTTCGCTTTTGTTGATGCGACCGCAATGTCGCACACGGAGACGAATCCCGTTCCTCCACCAATTGCTGGACCATTTACTTTCCCGACAACAGGTTTTGGAAGTGAGTAAATGAGATAGAACAATTCTGCCAACTGCAGTGATTCTTTGAAATTTTCTTCATAACTTCGAGTCATAACATCTTTCATCCAGTTAAGGTCCGCACCTGCGCAAAAGCAAGTTCCCTCACCTGTGAGTATTACAACTCTTATGTCGTCGCTTTTTTTAATTTTTCTAAACACTACGAAGAGTTCTTCTATCATTTTCCAGTTAAATGCATTTCTTACATTGGGTCTGGAGAATGTAATTGCTGCAATTCTGTCCTTGACTTCGTATTTGATTGTTTCAAACATTGTTGCTCCCTGTTTCACATTTTAAAACAAAATTACCAATCTTCCTTCCTTGCTTACATCCTGAATATACCGAATTTATAATCAGGGATAGGGACGTTGAGAGATGTCTCAAGACAGAGTCCTAATACCTTTCTGGTATCAATCGGGTCTATAATGCCATCATCCCAAAGTCTTGCCGTTGAATAGTATGCACTTGACTCTTGTTCGTATCTTTTTAGAATAGGCTCTTTTATTTTTGAAATCTCTTTATCGGATAATTTTTTGCCCTGTTTCTGAAGCTGCCTTACCTTAACCGTGGCAAGGACACCTGCTGCCTGTTCACCCCCCATAACACAGATCTTGGAACTGGGCCACATCCATAGAAATCTTGGATTGTAACCTCTCCCACACATTGCGTAATTTCCTGCACCATAGGAACCACCCACAATTACCGTGAGTTTTGGAACATCTGCATTTGCAACTGCGTGTACCATTTTCGCACCATCTTTTGCTATGCCTTTATGTTCGTACTGTTTACCAACGATGAATCCCGTTATGTTCTGGAGGAAGAGTAAAGGGATCTTTCGCAGAGCACATAGAGACATAAAATGAGCGCCTTTCAGAGATGATTCACTGAAAAGGACGCCATTATTTGCAACTATTCCAATCGGGTATCCATAGAGTTTTGCAAAACCGCAAACAAGCGTCTGTCCATAAAGCTCCTTGAATTCATGAAACTTGCTGCCATCTACAAGTCTTGCAATTACTTCTCTCATATCAAAAGATTTCTTCAAATCCTGGGGGATTATTCCATAGAGTTCTTCGGGATCATAATAAGGTTCTTCCGATTCAATCCTGTAGAGCGGGTATTTTTTCCTTTTCGGTATATTTTCCACGATGTCTCTTGCAAGTTTAATGGCATGTTCATCATTTAAAGCATAATAATCCGAAACTCCAGATATTCTTGAATGAACATCAGCTCCTCCCAATTCCTCTGCAGAAACTTCTTCGCCCGTTGCTGCTTTGACGAGTGGAGGACCGCCTATGAATATTGTCCCTTCATTTTTCACAATGATGGTTTCATCACTCATGGCAGGAACATATGCTCCACCTGCTGTACTTGAACCCATAACAACTGCAATTTGAAGTATGTCCATTGCAGACATTCTTGCCTGATTATAGAAGATTCTGCCGAAATGCTCTTTGTCGGGAAATGTTTCCGACTGATAAGGCAAGAATATTCCGCCTGAGTCAACCAAGTAAATACAAGGGAGATGATTCTCGATTGCAATTTGCTGTGCCCTTATGTGTTTTTTTATCGTTATCGGAAAATAGGTTCCGCCTTTTACTGTTGCGTCATTGGCAACTATCATCACCTCTCTTCCATTAACCTTTCCGATACCTGTGACAATGCCGGCACTGGGTGCTTGATTATCATACATATCTATTGCTGCAAGAGAATTGAGTTCCAGAAACGGAGTATTCTTATCCAGCAGAAGCTCAATTCTGTCCCTAACAAGCATTTTCCCTCTATCTGAATGTTTCTTCTTTGCTCTTTCAGGTCCACCTTTTCTTATCTCTTCATATTTTTTTTTGAATTGACTGAGTAATTGTAGGTGGAATTTCTTTCTTTGTTCGAAGTCCTTGCTTTTTGTGTCTATTCTGGTTTCGATTCTCTTCATATTGCTCCTTTTCTGGCGATTTTATATTTCAATTCAACATTTCTTGTATAACTTAAAAGAAAAGCAAAGTCAAGAAAAAAAGGGCTAATTTAGGCAAAAAAGGTCGAGAATTGTATTGACAATATGTTAAGTTTATAGTAATTTGACTTAAGTGAGTGTAATACAGGAGCAAGGGAGATGGTAAGTAAAATGCAGAATAGGTTCACCATTAATGCAGAAAATATGCCGCCTTTTGTTATGAGCATATGCTTCAAGAAGGGAGATATTTTCCTGGGTCTCGGTGATTACAAGCTAGCCGAGTCGAATTACCTTATGACACTAAAACTGGCGAAGCTCTTCAAAAATGTGAAACGAGAAGGTATTGCCTACAACCAGATTGCCAGAACTCTGTATCTCGAATCCAATTATGGGAAGGCGCAGAAGTATTTGAAAAAGGCGTTCGAGATTTTGTCGCCCATAAAGGATACAAAATATCTTGTTAAATGCTGGGTAACCACAGGTTGCATGCTTAGAATGCAGGGACGATATAATAAGGCGATAGAGTGTCACGAAAAGGCACTTCGATTAAGCAAAAAGACCGGAGAGAAGATCGATACGGCAAATGCCTTGAACACGATGGGACACACATACTGGCTAATGGGTGAATATGATGAAGCCTTACAGCATTTAAGCAAAGCTCTTGGTTACTACAAGAAGACAGAATCTGTCGAAGGTGAAGCAACTTGTCTTAATAATCTCGGGCTTCTTTATCTGGATATGGGAAAACCCAGAAGAGCGCTTGCGTGTCACAAAAGGGCTTACAAATTGCGCAGACGGATGGGCTCAAAAGGTGGACTGGCTGCTTCACTTCTGAACATTGGGAACATAGAATACACATTAAAGCATTTTGAAAGTGCAACAAATTATTGGAAGGATGCACTGGTTTTGAGTGAGGAACTTGAAATAAAAGATATAGTAGCAATGTGTCAATCAAATCTGGGCGAGGTTTACTACAGGATAAAAGAATATGACAAAGCAATCAGTATTCTTAATGAATCCCTCAAGACGAAGACAGAACTGAATCTTGTTGCTTATCTTCCAAGTACCTATAAAAATCTTGCAAGAGTGTATTTGACTAAATATTCCGATGGGCAGGAACAAAAAAGATTGTTTATAGATAAGGCGAAACATTTTGCAGTAAAATCGCTTGAGATTTCACGAGAGATTGGACATAAGGGAAACATCACGGATTCTAAAAAGATTCTTCTTATGATAAAAAAAGCGAGAAAAAGCAATTAGTAGGAAATCCAAACCAGTTCTTCTGATAGAAAGGCACGTGAGAAAACAATTAGTGTTTTTACTTGACAATAACCATTAAAACAATTATATTTTTGCTAGATGAAAAAGATAGATAAATTGTAAACTTTTAACTTAAAGAAAGGAGAGCAAAATGCTTGGTCTCATCGTTATTATTTTCTTCGTTCTAATACTTCTTGCAAGTGCGATAAAGATACTTCAGGAGTATGAGAGAGGTGTTGTATTCAGATTCGGAAGATTGGTAGGTGTCAAGGGACCCGGATTGGTTATTATTGTACCGATCGTAGACAGGCTTCTCCGTGTAAGCCTGAGGGTTGTAACGCTTGATGTACCTGCACAAGATGTGATAACCAAAGATAACGTGTCGGTCAAAGTGAATGCCGTGGTGTACTTCAGAGTAATGGATGCATCAAAGGCAATCGTTGAGGTTCAGGATTATCTTTATGCGACTTCTCAGATTGCGCAAACGACTTTGAGGAGTATCCTCGGAGAGATAGAACTAGATGATCTTCTCGGAAAAAGGGAAATGATCAATCAAAGACTTCAAAAGATCGTTGACAAAGCAACAGATCCATGGGGCATAAAAGTTTCCGCCGTTGAAGTTAAGCATATTGACATTCCTGTTGAAATGCAGCGTGCAATTGCAAGACAGGCAGAAGCGGAAAGGGAAAGAAGAGCAAAGATTATTCTTGCAGAGGCTGAACTTCAGGCGTCCAAGAAACTCAGTGAAGCGGCAAGTGTTCTTCAAAAAGAGCCGGTATCAGTACAACTGCGATACCTTCAAACCCTGTCGGACATTGCCACTGAGAATAATTCAACTACGTTATTCCCGATACCGATGGACCTTTTTGGTCCCATCATCGATGCATTCAAAAAGAAAAATGCTAAAATAGATAAGTAGTTCAATACTCGGAAGGAGTATATGATGTAACTCATTGGACTTTCCCCGTGGATTTGTATCAAATCTCCGGGAATTATAACGAAAGGAAGAAAGTATGGAAATTATCTATTATGGTCATGCTGCGTTTCTTCTTGTTGGAAGTAAGAAAGTCTTTATAGATCCCTACTTAACAGACAATCCTTCTGCACCAATTTCATTGGATGATGTAGATGAATGTGATATTGTTATTGTAACACATGATCACGGTGACCATTTGGGTGATTCATTTGATATCTGCAAAAAAACAGGTGCAGTTTTCGTTTCACAACACGAACTGGCATTGATTGCTCAAGAAAAGGGTTTAAAAGCCGAGGGAATGAATATAGGAGGGACAATCGATGTTGGCGGTATCGAGATTCACATGACTCTTGCTCTACATACCAGTGCAACGGGACATCCGACTGGTGTAATCGTTACAATGAATAATCATTCGGTTTATCATACGGGAGACACAGGGATTTTTTCTGACATGAAACTGATTGCCGAGATGTACAAACCCGACGTTGCTCTTATTCCCATTGGTGATAGGTATACAATGGGCATTAAAGAAGCAGTAAAAGCAGTTGAGTTCATAAATCCTTCTTATGTTATTCCAATGCACTATGGGACCTGGCCTCCAATTGAAGTGAAACCCGAAGAATTCATGAAGGCAGTAGAAGGTATGACCAAGGTTGTTATACTAAAACCGGGAGAAAATCTTGAACTGTAAACAGCGAATTGTAGTTTTCTTTGTGCTCAACATATTGTTTTTTCTGAGTTTTCCGATTTTGCTGTGGTCAGAATCGAACCTTGAATTCAAAAGCGATTTTTATGTTTTTTCTGAGAAACCCGGGATGATGCAAATATTGATTATCGTTTATGTTCCTTACGACCAATTGAGCTTCAAAGTTGTTGATTCGCTTTATACTGCAGAAGTTGATATTTCTGCAATTCTTTACAAAGATGGAAAACAGAAGGGTGGTGACTTATGGAGAAGGTCGATTTCGCTTCGTGAATACGAAAAAACCAAATCCTACAAGCAAGGGATGAAGTGGTCTTTTTCAATGCCCGCACAACCAGAGGAATTCGAACTTCATATTAAGGTTGAGGATGTAAACTCGAAGAAAGCGGGAGAGAAAATAGAAAAACATGAATTGGAATCCTTGCAAGGAAGGCATCTATGGGTCAACCAACCTATATTTTTCAGGAAAGAGGAAAATGGGGGTAAAGAATGGCTTATGTCGAATAATTTGGACGTTGAGTCGAATTCCATTTTCGCACTCGTTTCTGTAGTGTCGGATACGGCTTCGGGTGAAGATTATCTTTTAAGGACAAAAATTATTGATTTTAAGGGCACGGAGGCATTTAAGGTTAACATCTATGTTAAACTTGATTCGCTGGTGAATAGCAGAACGATTGTTTTGCCTTTGAAGAAACTCGAAGAGAAGGAATACAAAATTAAAGTGCAACTTATAAAAGACGGGAAGATTGTGAGCGAAAGTACTAAATCAAGTCAGATTGTTTTCCCATTTTTTCTTTCCAAAAGATACGATATAAGAGTTGAGCAAATGACATACATTGCCAGCGATACGGAGTTAAAAAAGTTAAAGGAAACGGCAAAGGAAGAGAGAGAAAAGGTATGGAATGAATTCTGGACTCAGAAAGACCCTATACCGGAAACACCTGTGAATGAAACCAGTGAAGAATATTTTAGGCGTATTGATTATGCGAATACACATTTCAGAAGTTTTCAATCAGGATGGAGAACGGATAGAGGAAAAATATATATAATTTACGGTAAACCTGATGAAATCGAACATCATCATTTTGAACTTGAAACACCGCCTTATCAGATATGGTATTATTACAATTTCGGAAGGAAATTCGTTTTTATTGACCATAGTATGACAGGTGATTATACCTTAATAAGGAGATAAAATGAAAAATTTTTATAGTTTTCTAATCTTCCTATTTTTAGTTGCGTCTTCCCTTTCAGGACAAAGAAGCTTTTCATACGATATAACAAGATTTTTCTACAGCAGTGGTGTAAGCAAGATTGAAGTTCACTATTCAATACCTTACAACTTGCTTTCATATAGTAAGTCGGAAGATGGAAAGCTAAGAGCACCTTTGAGGGTTGATTTTCGATTTGAGAATGTGGAGACCGGGGAAACACTTACAGATACACTTTCGCTCGTCAGTGAGATTGAAAGCTATGAAAGTGCGAAAAAAAGACATCTCCAGGCTATTGAACAATTTGATGTATATTTTAAACCAGGGAATTACAGGATGGAGATAAACGTTATTGACAGGAACACCGGGAAGAAAATCGTAAGAGAAGAGTTTTTCAATGTAAGCAAACTTGAGGAGAAACTTACTATGAGTGATATTGAACTTGCGACGAAGATTGAAGCTGATACGACCAGTGGAAAATTCACCAAGAATGGTCTGATTGTTATACCTAATCCTTCATCAGTATTTGGAAGTGGAAGGGAGATGTTATATTTTTATGTCGAAATATATAATCTAGAAATGAATGAAATTCCTTACCAAGTGTATTTCACTATCGTGGATAAAGATGGAAATATAATCAACAAAATAGGTCCCCAGGAAAAGGTGAAAGAAAAAGAGAGTAACGTGGGTATAGAAGTCGGCGGCTTGAATGTTGTAGCAGTGAAACCTGGTTATTATACACTACGTATTAATATCGAAGATGGTGAAAATGTCGTGATTGGCGAGAAGCATTTCAGGATCCAGAGTGCGGACAGCAGGGAGGTGGAAGAAGCTAAGGACTATTTTAGCGAAACTGAAAAGCAATATTATGATAGGATAGAGTATATAGCAAGCGATAAGGAATTAAGTGAATACAAGGCTCTTTCAGATACTGGCAAAATCGAATTTCTGAAAAGATTCTGGCTAAGAAGGGACCCAAACAGAGTAACACCGGAAAATGAAGCGATTCAGGTATTCATTGAAAGAATCAATTACGCTGAGGATAATTTCTCATCACCTTTTAAGCAAGGATATTATACTGATAGAGGGAGGATTTACATTAAGTATGGTCCTCCGGAAACAATCGAGAGACATCCTTTTAAGATTGACTTTGATCCTTACGAAGTATGGGAATATTTCTCCTACGGAGGGTACAGGTTTATTTTTTCTGACTTTACCGGTGATGGTGAATTCTTTCTTGTTTTTTCGAGTACAGGCAAGGAACCTTCATTCGCGAATTGGAAGAAATATGCGCCTGAGGATAAAGGTGTTATGCAGGGCGAGCAGTAATACGAAGTCTTTTTTTCTTGACAACTTAAGAATATTTTGCTATTCTTTCTTGCTAAAATGAGTGGTCAAGGTAAGATAAATGATGGATAGTACTTTAAAAAAGGATAGCAAGAAAAATGGGCAAAGATTGCTCGTTTTTGTACTGGAGTCAAAAAATTTTGGTATTGAACTAAACAAGATAAAGGAAATAACGGATGTTTTACCCATTACCAGATTACCAGGAGCAAGGGATTTTGTAAAAGGATTAAGTAATCTGAGAGGGGAAGTTATCCCGATTATCAGTCTCCGGGAAAGACTAAAAATAGGAGGAAATGAGCAAGGCAAGCAGTTAGTAATCGTATTAGGAAACAAAATTAGCTTTGGTTTGCTCATTGATAGAATTGTAGGGATTTACGAAGTGAAAAATGAGGTTTCGAAAGCGATAAGTTCTATATTAGCAGATGATGTGGAAACTTCTTTCCTATCGGGGGTAGTCAGAGTTGACGGAAAGGAAGCAATACTCCTGGATTGTGAAAAATTAGTTGAGATAAATGAATAAGAGGAGGTTTTTCAATGGCTGTGAGCATATTGATTGTTGACGATGCAATATTTATGAGGAAGATGATAGCCGATATTTTGAGGAAAGAAGGTTATGAGATCTGCGGGGAAGCAGAAAATGGGATTGAAGCAATCAAAAAGTATAAAGAACTGCATCCTAATCTTGTCACAATGGATATTATTATGCCTGATATGAGTGGTATAGATGCAGTTCAGGAAATCGTTGACTACGATACGGAAGCCAAAATACTAATGGTCAGCGCTATGGGACAGCAATCGCTTGTTGTTGAAGCGATTCAAAAGGGCGCAAAAGATTATGTAATAAAACCTTTTCAACCATCAAGGGTTTTGGAAGCAGTGGAAAGAGTTTTAAAAACAAAATAATGGATAAGATCGATTTTTCGAGATATGCAGATATTTTTAAAAGTGAAACGAGAGAATACTTATCACAGCTAAGTCAATTAATAGTCAATCTTGAAAAATCTCCTCGAAACAGGGAGAATATCGATGCAATTTTTCGGAATTTCCATACCATCAAGGGAATGGCGGGCACGATGGGTTATAGGCTTGTTGAGATGCTTTCCCACTCCCTTGAAGATTTACTTTCGCTTTTAAGAGATGAAAAGATTATAGTAGATTCCAATATTATAGACACTATGTTAGCAGGAACGGATAAAATTGAGGAACTTGTAGAAACCGGTAAAGATCAAGATGAAGATACGAAAAGTTTGATAACGAACATTTCCAATATTGGTCAAGGTGCAGTAGACGAAGGCAAAAAGCAAGTAACCAAATCACCTGTGAAAAAAGTTGTTTGTGAAATAGTATTTAATGAGAATACGCCACTTAAGGGAGCAAGAGCAATTGTGTTGATTTCTGATATTGAAAAAAGTGCAGAAATAGTTGATTTTTCACCGTCAAAGGATTTAATTAGCAACGGGGAATTTGATGAAGGCATTTCGCTAAAACTTATACCAAAAGTTTCGCTTGAGAGAATCAAGAAGTCAATTCTTGGCTATTCGGATGTTCGCTCAGTCTATTTAAGAGATGAAGAGAGTGAAGTCCACAGAGATAAGGGGCTTATCAGGAAAAGTGATATTAGAGTTGGTATTGAGAAACTTAATAAATTGCAAAATCTGCTTTCAGAGTTGGTAATATCAAAGGAAAGTTTAAAAGGTTTTGTAAAAACTGAAGACAGACAAAGGATTGTGAACGAAACCGATAGAATTGGTGGTATAGTATCCTCCGTGCAGGATGAAGTTGTGAAGATAAGAATGGTTCCCATATGGCAGGTTTTTGAAAGATTTCCAAGAGTCATCAGAGACACTGCAAAGGAGTTAGGAAAGAAGGTAAATTTTGAAATTAAAGGCAAAGACATAGAATTAGATAGATCAATGTTGGAAAATTTGGCTGAACCTCTTCTTCATTTACTTCGGAACTCAATATATCATGGAATAGAAACACCGGAAAGCAGGAGAAAAATGGGGAAGAGGGAAGAAGGTCACCTGATTCTGGAAGCAGAAAGGCAGAGAGGTAGGGTTTTGATCAAGGTTTCGGATGATGGAAAAGGAATGGATGAAGATAAAATTCTCAGGAGAGCCGTCGAAATGGGGCTTGTTAATGGTGACAAAATAGCTGGTTTATCTGAAAAAGACATTCTGGACTTCATCTTTGTAAGTGGTTTTACAACATCAGAAGTTGTAGACGAAGTTTCTGGGAGAGGAGTTGGTATGGATGTTGTGAAGACAAGCCTGAGGATGCTTGGAGGGACACTTGAGTTCAAGACTGTTAGGAATAAGGGTACTTTGTTCATCCTTAAAGTTCCTTTAACAATGGCGATTATAAAGGCTTTCCTGGTGAGAACAGGAAAAGAGACATTTGCAATTCCACTAACTTTTATCGAAGAAACAATAGAGGTCGGACATAATTCAATCAAGACTATCCATTCAAAGGAGCTTTTTATATTAAGAGATGAGGTTATTCCAGTTAAAAGGCTACATAGGATTTTCGGAATTGAGAATGGAAATAATAAAGATTTCTATCCATCTGTTATCGTAAATTCCGAATCAAGAAAGGTAGCGCTAATTACAAGTGAATTTCTTGAGCACACGGATATAGTTGTAAAGACACTTCCAAGAACTTTGACGAATATTAAAGAATTTGCTGGTGTTACTCTGCTCAGAGATGGTAAACCTGCTCTGATATTAGATGTGCCAAATGTAGTTTAGTAAATAGGAGGATAAGGTTATATGGATTTGAAGAAATTGACTGAAAGACAATTGGATAGTATAAAGGAAATCGCAAACGTGGGAAGTGGACATGCAGCAACAGCCCTTTCTCAATTGACAAAGCGTAAGGTTATGGTGAATGTCCCTCAGGTAAAGATAATCAATGTTGAAGAACTGCCAAAGCTTTTTCCGGAACCAGAAGAGATTGTCGTCGGTATTCTGATTAACTTTCTTGGTGATATTACAGGAAGAGTTCTTCTTATTTTTCCGAAAAATGAGACTTCGCTTTTAACTGACGCACTGCTTTCTCATGAAATTAGCAATCCGAATGTTTTCAGTGAATACGAGAAATCGTATTTCAAGGAAATTGCAAACATTGTGATTGGTGCCTATGTTACTGCACTCGCCAATTTTCTTGGTTTTCTGATTCTGCCTTCGGTTCCGGCTCTTGTAATTGACAATGCACTTGCTGTTCTGACATCTGCACATCTTGATTTCAGTAGAGATAAAGATTTGATCTTCTGTGTTGAAACTCTGTTCTTCTTTGATGGAAAGTCGGCTCCGCTCCATGGTTACCTACTTCTTTTACCAGATCCTGCTTCGCTCGAAGTAATTCTTAAAGCTTTTAAACTTATGTAAAATGGAACAAGAAAAAATGGTGTCGGAACGGGAAAAAAATATACTTCTTAATTTCGCCAAAAAGATCGACCCCAAAGATGCTGGAGCACACAATAATCTTGCTGTAGTTTATTACAATAAAGGTCTTTTTAAGGCATCGATTGAGGAACTGAAAAAGGCTCTTGGAATCGACCCAAAGTTTGTTCTTGCCAAAAATAATCTCGAAATTATTCAGAAAACGACAGGTGTATTTGATGACACGGTAGAGAAATGCAAAGAGATTCTTGAAGCTAACCCTAAGGATGTAGAAGCGAGATTCAAACTTGCCATTGCATATAAGAATACTGGTGCATTTCTTGATTCGATACCCGAATTTAAGAAACTCCTTGAACTGGACGAGGATAATATCGAAGCACATCTTGAGTTAGGAATAGTGTTCAAGAACCTTGGTCTGTATGATGAGGCACTTGAGGAATTTGGAACGGTGTCGAAGTTGCAGGGTCCAAAATTATCTCCCGTTGTTCACCTGAATTTAGGAGAAGTATTCTATAACAAGGGGCTGCTGGAAAAGTCAATAAGCGAATTCAAAACAGCCATTAGACTTGACGATAATCTTGCGGAGGCGCATTTCCTGCTTGGTTTTGTGTACGGAGAGAAAGGGTTGTTTGCGCAAGCGGTTGAGGAAACAAAAAGAGCGATTAAATTGAACCCCAAGTTCGCAAGAACACATCCTAACCTTGGTGTTGCTCCTCCAGAAAAAGTAGATATAATAAGGGCAAGAAAGGAATCGCAGCTGGAGATTCAGCCAGACAGTTTTCTGACACATTTCAATCTTGGAATGGCATATAGAAACAAAGGTTTTTTTGATGATGCGCTTAAGGAATTTATGAAGGCAGACGAGATTCAAAAGAATCAATCATTGATTCATCAGCAAATTGCCGAGCTTTATCTTTTGCAGGGTAAAAACGAGAAAGCAATAAAGGAATACGAAAATGTTCTTGAGATTGAACCAAAATCCCCAAAGGCAATTAATGATCTTGGTGTTGCATATCACAAGTTGGGAAAACTGAAAGATGCCATAAAATACTACAACAAGGCTATTGAAACCGATAATGCTTATGTAATGGCATATAATAACTTAGCAGTTGCCTATTTTCATGTTGGTGAAAAGGACAAGGGAATTGAAAGTCTTCAAAGTGCGATAAACCTGAACGACAATTATCCCGATGCATTTTTAAATCTTGGAATGATATATTTTCAAGAAGGAAGAAATGATGACGCTATGAGGGTATTTCAGAAAATCTTTACAATTAAAGAGGATTATCCTGTTGCGTATAACAGTGTTGGAGTTGTGTATTTGAGCCAGAAGAAATATGAGGAGGCTATTAGGGTGTTTAGAAAGGCAATCCAGATTGACCCGAAATATGCAGAGGCACACTACAATCTTAGTTTTACGCTCTCACAGCTCGGCAAATATGATGAAGCACTTGAAGAAACGAAAAAGGCTTTGGAAATTGAACCTTACTATACAAGTAACAGATTTAAGCTTGGTGTAGACCTTTATGCCGATAATCTTGATGTTTTGGTAACTCATGATCTTACGAAAGAGTTGAGTCCGTCAGAAGAGAATCTTTTTCTAATAGACATGGAAAAGGATATAGAATTTCCAAACATTTTTGATGTCGAGGAACAGGGAATATTGGAAACTCAGCAAAGAGATCTTATCGAACTTGCTAAACATAGCATAGAAAGAGGAGAGCGAAAAGAAGCAGAGAATTATCTGAGAGAACACCTCAGAACTCGGGGTAAGGATTTTGAGGCACTAAGTCTAATTGGTAATTTGTACTACAATGAAGGTTTATGGGGTGAAGCACTTACGGCATTTCAAACAGCAATTGAAGTTTCTCCGAACAGTATGGAAACACTTTTTGGTATTGCGAAGTGTTATCGCGAGATGTCACGATTTGATGACGCAGAGAAACTTGTTAACGACCTTCTTTCCAGGGAGCCCGATAATCTGGAGTTTCCTCTCTTTTTAGGGGAAATTTACATCAATGAGGGAAAATTCGAAAAAGCCGATAAAATACTAAAAGGCTATTATAACATCAGACCGAAAGAAGTTCAAGTAATAGTGCAACTTGCAAGATTAAATGAAAAACAGGGGAGAGTCGACGATGCAATTCAATATTTACTTAAGGCTTTGGAGCTGAAACCAGAGTGTGCTGATACACACTACAATCTGGGGAAGTTGTATGTAAAAGACAAAAAGTACGAGAGGGCGTTGGATGAATTTAATGCGGTTCTCGAGATAGATGATAACAATACTTTCATATACCGTTTTTTAGGAATTTGCTATAAAGGTCTTGGTAAGCCAGAACTTGCTCTTTCCTCATTCAAAATGGCTGTGAACTCCAATCCGCTGGATGGAAAGGCATTCACAGAGATAGCGGAAATATACACAAATCAAGAGCAGTACGACGAGGCTTTTGATTCGATTAATAAGGCATTAAAAATTACAGGTGACAACCTGAAAGCCATGTATCTGCTGGGTATTATCTTTGCAAGGAAAGGGAATATCATGGAAGCGATTGGTAAGTGGGAAGAAGTAGTCGCAATTGACGGGAATAGCGTAGAAGCGGAAGAAGCAAGAAAGAATATTGCTGTTGCCCAAAATTGGGCAAAAATTCTTGGCAAAAGAAATGTTTAGGAGGTAAAATTGCCGTTTGGTGGCCCAATTCAGGAATTAAGCCTTTTTGACCTATTTCAGCTTCTATCTTTAAGTCAGAAGACCGGAACGCTCGGTGTGAGAACTAATGGTGATGAAATAAAAATTTTTTTTCGGGGAGGAAAAATTATTGCTCTCAAGAAACGTGACATTGTTAGGGGAAAGAAAGAGGCTCAGGAAATAATCTTTGGTATTCTCAATGCAACACAGGGGAATTTCTCTTTTGGAGATGGAGAAATACCAGTCGACTTAACAGAAGATTTTAGTCTCAAAGTCGATAATGTAATACTTGAGGCGTCCAGACGGATTGATGAACTTGCTAAAATCAAGCAGAAATTACCTTCCACCGATACGGTTCTGATGTTATCTCCAAAAGCATCGGATGCGAATAATTTGGATTTGACAACCCTTGATTGGGAAATCATATCTTATGTGGATGGAATCAGGAATGTCGGAGATATAATTGAAATTTTAGGAAATGAGTATGATACAAAAAAACATGTGTATGGACTGATGAAGGCAGGATTGCTAACAGCGGTCGAGGGAATTTCAGAAGAAGACAGGTCGGAACTACCGAAAGGACCTAAACAGATATTGCTGGATACGGCAAGTGAATTTTTCTTGAATGGCAATTTTGAAGTATCGAAATCGATTTATGAAAAATATTTAAAACTTTATCCCGAGGACAGAGAAGCACTATTCAATCTTGCTCTATCGATGATAAGAACAGGAAACATAGTTGAAGCGAAGAAAATAACCGGGGAACTTCTACTCTCGGCAAATGATTCCTATCATGGAAATATAGAAGAACTTGATAGTGCTTTGAATTCTCTTTTGAGGTTTATTGAATAATGGAAAAAGAAAACGGTCTGGGAGCAGCGCCAAGTTCTTTGATTTTTGTTTCTCTTGCCTCGATGTATCTTGATAATGGAATGGTTGATGAGGCTATTGACCTTTGTAAGTCAGGACTAAGGATTGAACCTGAGAATGAGGAAGCGCATTTAATTCTTGCACAGGCAGAAATTGAAAAAGGGAAAACGGATGATGGCAAGAAAAGACTTGTTGAGCTGTTACAGAGAAATCCGGAAAATACAGCAGCGAAGGGATTGTTAGACCAAATTGAGGAGCAAGTGAAAGCGGGGGAGGGAGAAGGGGAGAGAGAAGAAGGAAGAGAGAAAAGAGAAGAGGGAGAAGAAGTAGAAGGGGAGGGAGAAGAAGTAGAAGGGAAGAGAGAAGAGACAGAAGGGAAGAGAGAAGAGACAGAAGGGGAAATAACAGATGAAGAGAAAGAAATTAAGAAAGATGAAATAACAGATGAAGAGAAACAGCTTGAGAACCAGTTAATAGGAAAAATAGATGACATTAGCAAGATCGAAGGGATAGTAAATTGCTTTTTTAGATTGAAAAGTGGTAGAATTATAAAGTCGTCAAACCTTGTTGGAAATATAGATGAACTAATACCAATGCTTGATTCATTATTACAGGCAGTTGAATCTTCTTCGTCGGAACTAGAGATGGGGAAGGTAACGTTAATACTGATCGAGATAGAGAAAGGAATTTTCTACATTTTCTCCAACGAGCTATATGATTGTTTTCTGATTTGCAAAGATACAAAGAACTTTGGTTTGGTAAAAGCAATACTTCCGAAGATTTTGGGTTGAACACACTGAGGAGTTGTGATTGATAATCGATAAAGAAGTTGAAAAAACACTGGATGAAATTCTTAAAATCGCTAAGGTTCTTGCTGTCACTATCTCAAGTTACGAAGGTTTGGTTATCTTTGAGAAAGGCGTTGAAGCGGTAGACAAACAGAAACTGAGTGTGGAGATAGCGAGGATTGCAAAAAGCGTTAAAAAGCACCTTTCTTCGCAAGTTAAGGAAGGTATTAACCTGTATGTCTATTATGAGAAGTTCGAACTCATAATGTTCTTTTTAGAAAACTCCATTTTCTCGTCACTATGTGAAGAGAATGTTAATATGGGTTCTCTTAAGATCAAAATGAATAAGGTTATACCGCAAATAAAAACATCTTTTTAGACAGAGGGGCGGATTATGCCGCTGGGAGAGAGGATTATCCTCTCAGAAGAAATATCGAATGCTCTTAGTGATTATCTTAGGAAGTTCATTGATATATCTCTCGTTAAGGCGGCTTTTCTTATCACCAAGGGTGGACAGTTGTTGAATCAAAAAGGTATTTCTACGAAAAGCGGGAAACTGTTTTCCATAGTTTCTCTTGTTTCGGGGATTTTCAGTTCTACACAAAAACTCTCAGCTCTTCTTGGTGAAGACAGTTTCAAAAACTTCTTTCAGGAAGGAAAGAGATTTTCGATTTACTATTCTTTGCTTATAGAACCATTTGTGTTTGTAACAATTTTTGATGATAATGCTATTTTGGGAGATGTTCAAATCAGGGTTGATGAATTTAAAAAGAAGATAAAAGGAATGCTTTTGTCAACTTTCGAAGATAAGACAGGAGGTCCTATTCTCAGTTTAACTTCCCGAACACCTGAGGAAGCGTTGACAGACCTTTTTGATTTCAACATGTAATAAGACATAGGACCGAAGAGGGATGAGAGAAGAGCGAGGAGCGAAAGGGAGTGTAGGAATATCGGTGAAAAGGTAAGGATTAAGGATAAAGGAAAAAGTAAAAACTTAAATCTAAACTGCATGAAAGACAGAAATACGAAATTAGAAATTAGGACAATCTGAAAACCAAAATGCGAAATTACCAATTACTGAATTACATAATTAAGAAGTTGAGTGACTGAAAAACGCTCCAACGCTCTAAACTATCCTAACGATATTAACGAATGAAACACTCTAAGCGAGAGATAAGACATAAAGTATGAAAGATAAAGCCATACTGAGTGGGAGGAAAAACAAAACATACTAATAAGATTTTGTGTCAAGAATTTGTCTAACGAATGATGAAAAGAACAAGAAGATTTAACCCTAAATACATACTGTGGGTTTCCGTAATACTTGCGGTTCTTATGTTAACCTCGGCTTTACTTGTTATCCGGAGAATCGAATCGAGTTTTCTTGAAATTCTCGAAAAGGAAGGATATGCGCTTCTTGAAAGTTTGATAACAAGCAGTGAAAATAGTATTAAGGCAACGGATGTTTCAGAGCAGCTACTCGAGAACAGACTTCTTGATAACGCAAAGGCATTGGACCAGATGGGAAAACTTAATAGAGCAGTACTTCTGACATTCGCAAATGAAACACATGTGAACAGAATCGACATCTTCAGTGGAGAAGGGAATCTTCGTCTGTCAAGTTCTATCTATGTTCAAGGTGATACAAGGCCTGCTTCTGCGATTCAGTTTATTATTTCAGGAAAAACAAGAGTGATGAGTTTCAAAACCGAGGAAGGCGATTTTGCGGTTGCGATAAAAAGACTGAATTCAAAAGACATAATAGTTTGCTATTCTGATGCTAAATATATCAAAGAATTGAAAAATTCAGTAGGGATAGGGAATCTTATACAAAAGATTAGCAAGGAATCTGGAATTGAATACGTACTTCTTCAAAATGAAGATGGTATTGTTTTTGCCACTAAGAATATTGAAAAGATGAAAAAGATATCGAAAGATATATTCTTAAGAAACGCACTGCTTTCTGACAGTAAAGACAGCAGGGAATATGTTTTTGAAGGAAGAAAGGTACTCGAAGTAGTCAAACCATTTTCTATTGATAATACACCATATGGGATCTTCAGACTCGGTCTTTCTCTCGAAGACTATAATTCGGTTTTGCATGATACAAAAAGGCATATCTTGATTGTTTCATTATTCATTTTCTTGATAGGTTTTATTGTTATGAGCTTTATTATTATGAATCAGAATTACAGATTGCTTAATGAGTCATTTGGGAAAATGGAATCCTTTATGAAAAAGGTTATGGATGGAATCAATAGTGCAATTTTGTCAGTTGACGAAGATCTTATCATAACATTCAGCAACAAGATGACTGGTGAGATTTTCTCCCTTGGCGATAGAAACCTGATAGGGAAAAACTACAAATTGCTTTTCCCTTCCGATGAGCTGATGGTTGAGAGAAGCTTGTCCGCAAATGCAAATATTGATGAAATCGAGAAGCAGTACACTATGCCATCAGGTAAATTACTTCATCTTGGTATTGCAACTTCACTTATTACCGATGAAAATGGAAGAGCAAAAGGAGTAACAGCTCTCATAAGAGATCTTACGCTTTTAAGAAGGTTAAAAGATGAAGTTCAGGAGAAGGAAAGGTTAAAGGCTCTTGGTGACCTTGCCTCTGGTGTTGCACATGAAATTCGGAATCCACTGAATGCATTACGACTTTCCTTTGAGAGATTAAAGCAGGAACAGGGAAAAGGGAATGACAAATTGCTTGAGATTATTACCGAAGAGATTGGTAGGATAGAAAAAACAGTTGAGGATTTTTTAATTTTCACAAAGCCTTTTATTTCAAGACTTAAATCGGTAAATATAAACGATATTCTTGGAGAAACACTTTCATTATTGGAGGGAAAAGCCATTGAAAAAGGTGTTCTGATTAAGAAGGTTTTTCAGGTTATTCCGGATGTTGATGGAGATGAGGACGCCTTGAGAAAGGTGTTTATGAATGTCTTAAGAAACGGCATTGATGCAATGGAAAACGGTGGAGAGATTTTTGTCAAGACTTTGAAGAGCAAAATGGGTGTGGAGATTAGAATAGTGGATACGGGTGTTGGAATTTCTAGAGATGAAGCTAAGAGAATTTTCGATCCGTATTTCTCAAAGAAAAAGGGAGGTACTGGACTTGGGTTGAGCATCGCGAAAAGAATAGTGGAGGTTCACAAGGGGCAAATAAGTGTTAATAGTGAAATTGAAAAAGGAACGGAAATTATTATTGTGTTTCCCATAGCTGTAAGAGAGTGAAAGCGAGATGATTAGAATTCTTATAGTAGATGATGAGAAAAATCAGAGAGAATTACTCTCTTCATCTTTAAGTGATGATTACGAAACAATCACAGCTGCATCGGGAAGAGAAGCATTGGATGTTTTTAAGGTCGAAAAGAACATAGGAATTGTTATTTCTGATTTTAAGATGCCTGAGATGGACGGTTTGGAGCTTTTGAAGAAGACAAGGCAAATATCCCCGGACATTATTTTCATTCTTGTAACTGCTTATGCTTCGGTTTCGTCTGCCATAGCGGCGCTTAAGCAAGGGGCGTATGATTATATTGCGAAACCTATTGTTATCGAAAAATTGAAGAGTATTATTAAGAGAGCTGCAGATAACTATTATCTTCTTGCTGAGAACAGAGAACTCAAGGAGAGGCTCAAACTTCATTATTCTTTTGAGAGTATCATAGTGAAAAGTCATAAGATGAAAGAAATACTGAGCATTGTTTCAAGGGTCTCTGAATCAAAAACAACTGTTCTCATAACTGGAGAAAGTGGAACAGGGAAAGAATTGATTGCAAGGGCTATACACAATGCAAGCAGCAGAAGAAACGAAAACTTTGTGCCAATCAATTGTTCTGCTATCCCGGAAACACTTTTCGAGTCCGAGCTTTTCGGATTTGAAAAAGGTGCTTTTACAGGTGCTGTCAAAAATAAAAAGGGAAAGCTCGAACTTGCAAACAAGGGAACTGCTTTTTTCGATGAGGTTGGAGATGTTCCTCTTGGTTTTCAGGTAAAACTTCTTAGGTTTCTTCAGTTTGGTGAAATTGTCCGTCTTGGAAAAGAGTCATCTGTAAGTATTGATGCGAGAATAATATGTGCAACCAATCAAAACCTGAAAGAGAAGATAGAGGAGGGTAGTTTCAGGGAGGACCTTTATTATCGACTTAATGTTGTGGAAATACATATCCCTCCTCTAAGAGAAAGGAAGGAAGACATAACACCACTGGTAAACCATTTTGTTGATAAGTATAAAAAAATTTCTGGAAAGGACATTGATGGAGTGTCCAAAGAAGCGATGAGATATATTTTTGAACACAACTGGGCTGGTAATGTGAGAGAACTGGAAAGTGTAGTTGAGAGAGCAATAGTAATGTCAAGAGACAGTACTATAGATGTTGATGATCTGCCGATTGCAGTAAAGACTGCTCTGGAGGATTCAGGCAGTCTTACTCTAGAATCACTTGAGAAGAAACATATAGAGAAGATACTAACTTCACAGGGAGGAAACATTTCAAAAGCGGCTTTAGTTCTTGGTATTCATCGAAACACCTTGATGGCGAAAATAAAGCAATATGGAATAAAGAAGCAATAGTTAGGTTCTGAGGATTTTTGTAGGCGCAGGCTTTAGCCTGCGAATTTAACTACATATTGCGCAACCTAAAGGTTGCGGTTACCGTATGAAAATTCATAATTTGACACAGTGGATACAAAGCAATACCTATGTGTAATGACACTGCACTGAGTATCCCACTGGCTATTGATGCAGGATTGGGTGAGCTTGGTAGAAATGGACTT
>CAYMQB010000045.1:0-22975 GCA_964392665.1 uncultured bacterium
ACCAGCTAAAGCGCACGTGGAGAGAGCAATGCTGATAACTAATGAAAGAAATAAAAACCTTTTCATTTTCTCATCCTCCCTTTAAGTTTTTCTTTCGGAAAACACTCAGTTGACGACATTAAGTTAATTATCGAGCTGAGCATTAACAAAAAAATCTTTAGACTTTTTTTCACCTCCTTTCGTTAATATTTAGAACACTCTTTTAACACAGAAATTTCCTTTTGTCAAGTTTTTTAATACTTTTTCTTTTTTTTTTTTTTGTCCCTAACAAACAACTGTCATATCTTCTTCACATTCAATAGCTTACTTGAGAAAAAAAATAATTGAGTTTTTTTATCTCTATGAAAATATTCTGTGAAATATATCCTCCATCGTGCCCTTTTTTCGCTTGACAATAATCAAGAAAAAGTCTATATTAATGTAAATGAAAGAATCATCAAAATACAAAACGAATCTGGAAACAATTTTCAAAGATTTCTGTAACATTGTAATTATAGTTAAAGACAATTACAATTTCAATTATCTTAACCGTATGGGAATAAACCTTCTCGGATACAGAAAAAAAGAGATTCTTGAAATGAGTTTTATTGAACTTTTAACCCCTGATTCGCTTGAAAATTGTATTAATAGCATCCGTTCATTAAGGAAGACCAGCTTCTCTCAGCCTTTCGTAATCAACATCATAAAAAAAAACGGTGAAATCCTGTCTCTCGAATTAACAGGCATAAAACTCGATGATGGTCGATTTTTCTTCACAGCCAGAAACCTTTCTCTTGAAAGACATAGAAAGGAAAAACTAAACTATCTTGAAGAACTAAATAAAAACATACTTAACTCAATAGGCGAGGGAATAGTCGTACTTGACACAAGAGGATGCATCGTAAACATAAATGAGTTTGTAGAGAGAAAATTTCAATGGGACAAATCAAAGATACTGGGTCAGAATGTGTTCGAACTATACCCGGATTTGAAGGAACAAGGTTTGTTGGATTCCTTTGTAAGTATTGTAGATAAAGGAACTTATGAAAGCAAAACGAATATCATGCGTATGCGAGCCGATGGGAAAAAACTCATTCTAAATTTTAGAGGATATCCTTTAAAAACGGGAACAAAGATAACAGGTGTGGTAACAATCATGCAAGATGTTACGCAAAGCAAGGAAATATCCGATCGTATCAAGCGTTCTGCAAACTTCAGGGAAAAGGTTCAACGGATCACATCATCCCTGATGCCGTTAAATAACGTTGACAAAATCATTAAATGTCTTTCTAACGGACTTAAAAACGACCTTGGATATGAGCGAGGAGCTATATTTCTTGTTCGAAAAGGTCAGAAAACACCCGTCCTAACCGAGCTTTTTAGTTCTATCAACCCTGAAGATGAAATCAGTAAAGCAAAAGATAGAATTTTAGAAGGAATTAAGCGCGGAAAAGGCCTCTCTATGGATGTTTTCAGAAACGCTGAACCTAAAATTTTTAGTAATGCTGACAAGGAGAAAAATAACTTGAGAGTCTTCCCTGATACACTCTCCGAGATGATCGTTCCCATAAAAATCCAAAAGGCTTCAATCGGAGTTATAACAATCGATTCTCGTAGCTACAACACATTCGATGACACTGACCTCAAGTTTGTCGAAATGCTTTCCGTTAGCGTGGCTATGTCTATTGGAAAAACAAGGCTGTACGAGGACCTGATCGAGAAACTTCGTTCCCTTTCAATTTTCTTCGAAACAAGTAAAATGCTTCAAACAAATCAGGAAAGTGTAAATGTTTTTCCACAAGTACTTAAACATCTTTCACAAAATCTTCCCGATTATTCGAGCATTGTCTTAAAATTCAATAACAACAAAGCGTCCATTCTTGCATCATTCAATGCCACCGAGCAGATTAAAGCAACTATCTCAACTATGACAGCGGAAGTCGAACAATCATTGATAAAAAAGATAGGCAATGGAAATCTATTTTTAACGCAAATCAAACAGCAAAATGACTCAACCTTCTGGAGAAAGTTGCAAAGACAAAAAATTAAGATAATCTATGCACTTCCTTTCTTCTCCCCAAGCAAGATTACCGGTTGCTTTTTTCTTATGAGTTATAAGAAATTGCAATTGCGCAAGGACCAAATTTCATTTCTCACTGCAATGCTAAATCAAATTTCTTCAAGAATCAAAATATAAGAATTATGAAAACCATATCTGGAAAAAAAACTTACACCCATATTATGAGAATTTCCTCAACACATAACATATCCCGAGTTTCCGAAATAATAAAAGCCTTTCTGAAAGACAACTTTGCGAATGTGAGTTTAGTCATCCTGAAAGTGAAAGAGAGCAATTTGTTTGAAGTGGTGTCCAAAAACAGCTTTGGAATGCCTGTCAGATCAACAATTAATCCTTCCAAAAAAGGCATCATAGGTTATGTTGCAAAGACTAAACGAGAATTAACCGTGTGTGAGATCGAGAATGAAGCAAGGATATTCGAAGGAAAACGTCAACCCAAATCCCTCTTCATTCTGCCTATAATTAGGATGCATAAAATAATTGGCGTAGTTGCCTTCGGTTGCAAAAATCCGAAAAAATGGACAGAACAAGAAATGCGAAAATTAAGACAACTAAGAGACGCTCTTACCATATCTTTATCCTATACAATTCTTCTAAGAGAAAAAAGAAAATGCACCAAGCTAATTTCTGATCTTGGCCAATACATAAATAGCATAATCAATGGACTGCCAAGCGGAATAATAACGATCGATAAAAACGGAAATATAACACTGATCAATAAGAGGGCGCAGCAAATCCTAGGTTTTGAGGAAAAAATTGCAAAGAAAACAACCATAAAAAAGCTATTCGAAACCAAGAAAGCTACTGCAAATCCTTTGCTGGAAACGCTGACTTTAGAAAAACCCCTGGTAAGAGTCGAGACCAACATATTCGAAAATAACGGAAGTAAAACCCCGATAGGATTCAGCACAGCATTATTAAAGGATGATTCAGGAAAAGTAATTGGGGCAATAGGAATTATGAGAGAACTAACAGAAATTAAACAAATGGAAAAAAGAATGAGACGGCAGGATAGATTGGTTGCTCTTGGGGAAATGGCTGCTGGAATGGCACACGAAATTCGAAATCCACTTGCAGGAATCAAAACAGGTGTTCAATATCTGGGCAGATTTCTCGATGAAGAGAAAAAAGATTCTGTTAAACTTATCGTTCAGGAAATCGATAGGTTGAATAGGATTGTTACGGATATGACACAGTATTCAAATAGACCGCCCATAAAACTGGATACAGCTCCACTTCAGGACATAATAGAACTTTCTTTGTCTTTCCTGAAAAACAAAATAGAGGAAAAAGGCATTAAGATTATCAAGAAAATGAAGAAAAACATTCCCCCCGTGAGGGTTGATTGCGACCAGATTAGAGAGGTGTTCGATAATATAATCCTGAATGCAATTCAAGCATCCGACATAAATGGTACAATAAGACTATCGATAACTCACTTAAAAAAGGCAAACATGATTGAAACTATCGTAAAAGATACAGGTTCGGGAATATCCACGAATGACAAGGAGAAAATTTTTAATCCTTTCTTCACAACAAAAAGCGGAGGAACAGGCCTTGGACTTTCGATTACTCACCGAATTATTTCGGAGCACAATGGCTATATATCAATTTCAAGCAAACAGGGACAGGATACAACCGTGAAAATAGGATTGTCAACCAAATTGTAAGCTGTAAGGAGTCATAATATGGATGATGCCAAAATAATGATTGTAGATGACGAACAAACTCTTGCTACATTTCTTGCAAAAGTCTTAAAGGAAGATAATCCGGGCGTCGAAGTAGAGGTGAAGTCATCAGGTGAAGAGGCTCTTGAATCCCTCCCTGATTTTACACCTGACCTTGTGTTGCTCGATATAAAACTCCCAAAGAAAGATGGGACACAGGTTCTCGCAGAGATAAAGGAATATGATAGAAACATACAAGTGGTTATGATGACAGGATACGCATCCATTGATACTGCTATAGCCTCCCTCAGAGAAGGTGCCTATGATTATATCAACAAACCTTTCGAGACAAGCCAGGTAAAAACAATCGTTAAGAATGCAATCGAAAGACGAAGCCTCCTCAAAGAAAGAGAGATTCTAATTGCGGACCTTTCCGAAGCCAACGAAAAACTTGCAGATGCGAATACGATGTTGAAGGAAAAGAAAGCTCTTGCAGACGAGGAACTCAAGAAAAAAGTCGACCAGCTTTCCAAACTCAACAAGATTTCATTCAAGATAACTTCCGAAGTAAACATCGAAAAGCTCATCAAACTTATCCCGGAAGTATCCAATAACCTTTTTAAGACAACAGGAAGTCTTGTGCTATTGCTCGACGAAGATAGAACTAGTCTTACAGTGAAAGGATATGCAGGTAAAACACCTTTGGATATCGGTAAAAAAATAAGTACGAAAATCTCCCCATTCGACGTTTCTGTGACGAAAAAATCTACCGAGCAAATTAAAAAAGTCAAAGTTGGCAAAAAAGAGGTTGGTCCAATTACATGCTCATCTCTTTCCTCCGGAGGTGAGAATATCGGAGCACTCTGCCTTCTGAGCGAGCAGGAGATGGACAAAGACTCGGTTCAGCTGCTTAATACACTCTCTTCTACGGCATCAATTGCTCTTGAAAATGCCTCTCAATTTGACAATCTCAAGAGAAGTTCTCTTGAAGTAATGCTGTCACTCCTCCGTATAAAAGGTTTCAAAGATCCTTCTCTAAAAGCCCACTCAGAAAAAGTATCAGAACTATGTGAGAAACTTTCAAAAGAAATGAAAGTGGAAAAAGAAAATATAAGAAACATTAAATATGCGGCATTAATACATGATATGGGTAAGGTTGTTCTACCCGAAGGAACAACCGATGATAAGTTAATATTCGAGAAAACATTCAATATCGTAGGTCATATACGTTTCTTGAAGAAATCGCTGAAAATCATAGAACACTCTATTGAAGACTTTTCAAAAAAAGGCGAGAAAATCCCACTGATGTCAAGAATTTTCGCCGTCGTTAACACTTTCGATGAATTAGCAAGAACAGGGAAAAAAATACAAGATGTTATTTCTATTCTTGATAAGAGCAAAGGTAAACAATTCGACCCAATAGTTGTAGATGCCTTCAAAAAAGTGTTGCTGGACGAAACGTAATATGTGATGAGAGCGTCCATCAACTTTCTGCTTATGCTTTTGTTCATCTATCCTTTCGGATGTTTAAAGGATAGAAAGGAGAGTATAATGAACAAAAATATACGAGAACCGGTCGTAGCCGGGAAATTTTATCCTGGCGAAAAGGTAGCTCTCCAGAAAAAGCTAAGAAAACTTTTCTCAAAAGCTATCGATAAGAAGATGACCGGAAATATTGTCGCCGTTATATCTCCACATGCGGGATATCCATACAGTGGTTGGACAGCAGCTAAAGCTTTTCAACAACTCAAAGGAAAACATTATGACACAGTCATTCTTGTAGGACCAAGCCATCACACGTTCTTCAAAGCTTCGTCAGTTTACTCAAAAGGTGGCTGGAAAACCCCACTTGGAATAGTCGAAATAGATGAGGATATTGCCGCAGATTTGATTAAAGCAGATGAAACAATAGATTTCTATCCACAAGCACACACTTATGAACACTCGCTCGAAGTACAAATTCCATTTCTCCAGACCATTCTTACAAATTTCAAGATAGTTCCAATTATTATAGGTTATCAAAACCCTATGTTCTGTCAAAAACTTGCAGATGCAATCGTTAAGGTCTGTAAAGGTAAAAATGTTTTGCTCCTGGCAAGTTCCGACCTATATCATGGCAACTCATACGACGATTGCTATGCGAGTGATTCTCTTATTCTGAAAACTGTTGGGGATTTTGACATTCAAGGCTTTGAAGAACTCTATACATCGAGGGAAGTTGAGGCACCCATTGCATGTGGAGCAGGTCCAATCTTCACGGTTCTTCTTGCTTCCAAGGCTTTTGGTGCAAACAGGGTAACTTTGCTCGAACATACGACAAGCGGAGATGTCACGGCGAAAAAAACGGGTTATATAGTAGGATATGCAAGTTTTGTCATTACCAGGGGAACCAAAAACAAACTTGACGAATCAGAAAATGTGGAAATTCTCGATGAGGACGAAAAATCTTTTCTTCTGAATACTGCAAGAAAGAGCATAGAACAGGCAGTAAAACACAAAAAAGCTTTTCAATTCAAACCACCAACCGAAAGATTACGGGAGCCGAAAGGTGTCTTTGTTACTCTCACAAAGAATGGTATATTGAGAGGATGTATCGGCTATATCCAGGCAATAAAACCGCTTTATAAGGCAGTAAGCGATATGGCTGTTTCTGCCGCTCTTCAAGACCCCCGATTTCCTCCGGTGGAAAAGAATGAATTAAAACATATAAGCATAGAAATATCCGTTCTTACACCACTAAAAAAAATTAACGACCCGGAGACCATAGAAGTTGGAAGAGATGGTATCCTTATTAAGAAAGGCATCTACTCAGGTTTATTACTTCCTCAAGTTGCGGAAGAATACGGATGGGATAGAACCAGATTTCTGGAAGAAACATGCCACAAAGCAAACTTGCCTTCAAATGCTTACAAGGAACCGGATACCGAAATCTACACTTTCCAGGCTCTCATCTTCAATGAAGAAAAATAGAAAATCAAAGAGACCGAGGAACTCAATATATGAAAAACATAATCCTATTCCTCATCATAATATCCCCTCTCATTGGTTTATCCTGCAAAAATAAAAAGGAATCTTATCAGCTTAAAATCCAGGAAAGACAACTCTCTCATCCAATTGTGGTTATCAACCAGGATACCCTTTCAGTTGAAATAAGCGATACACAGGAAAAAAGGAAAATCGGTTTAATGTTCAGAGATAAACTCGAATGGAACAAGGGAATGCTCTTTATTTTCGATGAGGAAACCTCTCTCGAATTCTGGATGAAAAACACAAGGATTCCGCTGTCCATCGCCTTTATAAACTCCAAATATGTAATTGTAGATATCCAGCAAATGAAACCTTTTTCTAAAGATACGTATTTATCAAAATTTCCTGCGCTTTATGCACTCGAGGTAAACAAAGGGTGGTTTAAGCAGCACAACATCAAAGCTGGTGAAATGCTGTCTATTCACTTCTAATGATTTCAATCTTAACTGCAAAATGATTCCACTCTTCCTTGCACTGACGATTTTATTCAATAATCAAAGTAATGTCAGTATGCTCTCCAATACACACTTCGATATTTATTATCATAAAGCGAAAAAGCAATTGGCTGAAATCGTAAGCGACTATTCTATCAGCGAATTCGAAAAAATATCAAGAAATTTGCACTCAAAGAGTGAAAAACGAATAAACATTTCCATCATCAATGAGAATGAACTAAAAAACAATTATGCTCAATATTTTCCAGAATGGGGCATTGGATTCGCAATACCGGATGAGAACTTGATAATACTAAAATTCCCTGTCTCCTTTTTCTATCCGCGCAGGCTTAAGTTTGTTATTGGGCATGAAATCGCTCATATTTTACTTCATAGGAAAGCAGAAACACACATTCCAAGATGGTTTGATGAAGGATCGGCGATATATCTGTCGCGTGACCTGACTTTTTTAGACGAGGTAAAACTATCTATCGCAGTCCTGACAAAAAGCATAATTCCTTTGAACCAATTAAACAATTCATTCCCTCGTTCCAAAACAAATGCAAACCTGGCATATATAGAAAGTGCATTCACGATAGAATTTCTCGTTTCAGAATTCGGAGAACAAATACTTACCGATATTCTCGAGCAAACATCCGAATTTAATGATTTCTCAAAGGGTTTCCTTCAAGCAACGGGGGGTATGGAGCTTTCCGTTTTCCAGTTAGAGTGGAATCATTATCTAAAAAGAACCTTTGTGTTGACATTTCTTCTTAAACCTAATCTTATATTTCTTATAGTTGCATTCCTTGCCCTATCCATTGGCATATCAAAAAGATTTAAAGGAAGAAAATCGGGTAGCAGTGAGAAAAGCTTCGAAAATTAGCCTTTTGTGCTTCCTATCAAGAATCCTTTCAGGATGCCATTGTATACCAATCAAGAATCTTCCTTCGGGATTCACAAGCTCTACTGCTTCTATTCCACCATCCAAGGTATTAGCAGTTACTTTTAGCCCTTTACCAATGTATTCAGGATTTATGGCTTGATGGTGTGCGGAATTCACGAGAATTCTATCCTGCTTGATAACTTCGTGCAATATACTTTCCCTTTCAATCGTAATCCAGTGCTGATTATCAAGCGTTTTACTCTTCTTGTAATGAACATCGACATTATCAATATGCTGAATTACCTTACCACCGAGTGCGATATTCATCAACTGAATCCCTGCACAGATACCCAGGACAGGTTTTCTTGTATTCAACACCTTTTTTGCAAGATACATATCTGCATTAGCTCTCTGTCTGTGAATGGGTTTTGTCTCGGGGTGTTTCTTCTCTCCATATAAATCAGGAGGATAATCATTTCCTCCCTCAAAAACAAAACCATCCGCAGAATCAATATAGTAATCGAGTTCATTTGTGTCACTGAAAGGCGGTATTAGCAGAACCGCTCCACCGTACATTCGTATCGCATCCGCATAAGCAATGTGAATGCTATAAGAATCTCTAAATTTAACGTTTTGCGGATTTATTCCGTTATATTCCAGGTAAGACATATTTATTCCAATAAGCGGCTTCTTCTGTTTCATCCGTTTTCGAATTCCTTTCTTAAAAAATCACCGGTATAAGATCCCTTGCACCTCGTCAGCTCTTCTGGTGTGCCCTGGGCAACGATATTTCCCCCTTCATCTCCACCTTCGGGTCCTAGGTCGATTACATAGTCAGCACATTTTATAACATCCAGATTGTGCTCTATTATCAGAACGGTATTACCCTTCTTGACAAGCCTTGCCAGTACATCAAGAAGCATCTTTACATCTTCAAAATGCAAACCTGTTGTGGGTTCGTCCAGAATATACAATGTATTCCCCGTAGCGATCTTCGAAAGTTCTCTTGCCAATTTCACTCGCTGAGCTTCCCCACCCGAAAGGGTTGTTGCAGCCTGTCCGAGCTTTATGTAACCCAATCCAACATCATAAAGCAACGTCAGTCTTCGTTTAATCCTATAAATATTCTTGAAAAGCTTGGTTCCCTCAGTTACTGTCATATCAAGAACATCCGCTATGTTTTTTCCCTTATATCTTACATCAAGTGTTTCACGATTGAATCTTTTCCCATTGCAAACCTCACAGGGGATATACACATCCGGGAGAAAGTGCATCTCAATCCTTATAATACCGTTACCTCTACACGCTTCACATCTTCCACCTTTCACATTAAAACTGAATCTCCCTGGTTTGTATCCGCGAATTTTTGATTCGTGAAGGTTACTGAAAAGCTCTCGAATATAAGTAAAAATGCCCGTATAGGTTGCTGGATTCGATCTTGGTGTCCTACCAATGGGAGATTGATCAATATTGATAACTCTGTCTATGAATTCAAGCCCTTCAATTGATTTGTGTTCTCCAACGGGCTTTCTGGACCTGTAAAACTGTTTTGCCAGTGCTCTATAAAGAATATCATTCATCAAACTACTCTTTCCCGAACCGGAAACCCCGGTGATGCATACGAACAATCCAAGAGGGATTTTCACGTCTATGGATTTCAGATTGTTGTGTTTTGCCCCCCTTACGGTTAAAAATCTACGACTAACCTTCCTTCTTACTCGAGGAACATCTATCTTTCTTTTACCTGAAAGATACATCCCTGTTATCGATCGTTTCTCCTTAACGATGTCCTTAATGGTTCCAACGGCTATTACCTTTCCTCCATACTCGCCTGCACCTGGACCTAAATCTATGATGTGGTCTGCTGCAACTATTGTTTGTCTGTCGTGCTCAACCACTATCACAGTATTTCCAATATCTCTCAGATTTTTCAACGTCCTTAGTAACCTTTTATTGTCTCTCTGATGCAAACCTACACTCGGTTCATCGAGAATGTATAGAACACCCATTAGCCCCGAACCTATCTGTGTTGCAAGATGAACCCTCTGCATCTCTCCACCGGAAAGAGAATCGAATGCTCTGCTAAGCGTTAAATAATCAAGCCCTACATTAACGAGAAAACCCAATCTGCTGCTTATCTCTTTCACAACCTGGTGAACTATAGAAGATTCTCTTTTTGTTAGAATAAGTCCCTTCTTAAAAAATAGCAAAGCGTCTTTTATGGACATCTGCACAATATCGTCGATATTCTTACTGTGAACAATAATAGAAAGTGCTTCCTCTTTTAAGCGAGCACCTTTGCACGCAGGACAAGGAAGCACTGACATATATTGCTCTATTTCGAATCTTACCCAATCCGACTCCGTTTCCCTGTATCTTCTCATCAGGTATGGAATAATTCCATCAAAATCCACATTTCCATCCTCACCATATAGCAAAATATTTTTTATATCTTCTGAAATTTCGGACCAGGCTGTATTCAAATCGAATTTGTATTTTGAAGCGATGTGTTCAAGTTTTGATAGAATCCAATTACCTTTTGGTTCTCCCCAAGGACCTATGGTGCCTTCAAGAATAGAGAGGTTTTTGTTTATTATAAGAAGCTCTTCGTCTATCTCCATTCTTGTTCCCAAACCTCCACATTCCGGACAGGCACCGTAAGGATTGTTGAAAGAAAAGAATCTCGGCGTAATTTCTCCATAACTTATGTTGCAGTGAGGACAGGAAAGATATTCACTAAATAAAATTTCTTCTGCTCCTTTTCTTGTAACAATCAACTGCCCTTCACCTTCACCTAATGCAATCTCCACAGAATCTGCAATTCTTTTTCTCATCCCCTTTTTTGTAACTAACCTATCGATGACAATTTCAATAGAGTGTTTTCTTTTTCTATCCAATTGAGGTGTAGCCTCTATATCATATATCTTACCATCAATTCTTACCCTTACAAAACCCTTTCGTTGAGTAGATTTAAATAAATCTCTGTGCTCACCTCTTTTACCTTTAACAAGTGGAGCAAGGACCATTATTCTTTCGTCTTTTGGAAACTTCAGAATAATGTCAGTAATCTGGTCAGAGGTTTGCTTCACAATAGGTCTGCCACATTTGTAACAATACGGAATACCGATATTTGCAAAAAGCAACCTTAGATAATCGTAAATCTCCGTCACCGTTCCGACAGTCGAACGTGGGTTCTTCGAAGCACTCCGTTGCTGGATTGAAATTGCAGGTGAGAGACCTTCGATAAAGTCAACATCAGGTTTATCCATTATTCCAAGGAATTGTCTCGCGTACGCAGAAAGTGATTCCACATATCTTCTCTGACCCTCGGCATAAATCGTATCAAAAGCAAGTGAACTCTTCCCAGAACCAGAGATTCCCGTGATTACAGAAAATCTATCCCTTGGTATTTCGACATCGATATTCTTTAAATTGTGGACCCTTACGCCTTTTATGTTTATCTTTTTACTTGACATTTCCCTTGAAATATTCTTGTTAATTTTGTCTGGAACATTTCATATAAGAAATGGAGCAGAGCGGACTTGAACCGCCGACCTGTGCGTTGCGAACGCACCGCTCTCCCGGCTGAGCTACTGCCCCAATTTATGACTTGTCATTATAAACAAAAAATTATCCTATGTCAAGAGTTTTGGACTAATTTTTTATGATTCAGGCAATAGAGCATGCGTCCTTAGAAATTTTGTTGCCCCCTGTCATTCTGGTTAATACCCTGATTTTTTCACAATCCCGTAATTTCAGCGTCTCGTAAATATTGTAATTCTGAGCAAGCAATAGTTTTTGACTTACGAAGAATCTCGGTGTCAGATTCTTCCATAGTCCTTAATATTTGCTTACCCGGAATGACGCAACTGATAAACCGTTCTGAAGCGAAATTGAACCGATCATAAAAAAACCAAAAAAATACTTGACAAGAATATAAAAATCCTGTATAACATATCAAAGTAGTAGAGATTAACAAAAGGAGGTGAAAAATGAAAACGTTCTTGTTAGTGATTTCATTATTGCTTCTTTTATGTCTTCCGGTTTTTGCCGGTCCCAACATCGGTGACCCGTGCCCAAACTTCACTCTGCCTGATACATTATATAATTACCACAGCCTTACAGATTATCAGGGAGATGTCATTTTCCTGAACCTTGGAGAATCATGGTGAGGTAGCTGTCAATCTGAGTATCAGGTTATGACACAGTTGCAGCAGTATTATGATAACCAGAGTAAACCCGTGCAGGTGCTTGTTGTTGATATACTTGAATCAATGGCAATCACAAAACAGATACAGAGGACTTACGGCATTGAACCCCCCTGTTTGAACGACCAGCCAGGGACTGTTTGGTCTGCCTATCACTGGGATAACTATATTCCCTCCAATTTTGTCATCCAGAGAGACCAGGACCAAACACTGTTTTACAGAGCACATACTATGACACTCTCATCGATGGAGTACTGGATTGATCAGGCTCTGGCAGTTAATGTTGCCGAAACACCGGCAACAACCGTTAAAACAACTTTGAAAACCTCAAGCATATCCCGCAACAGAGTGGCAATAAACTACAGTCTGCAAAACAGAAGAAATATCAAACTCACAGTCTATAATACCTCAGGAAAGCTCGTTACAAACCTTACGCAGGGGCTGAAGAATAGCGGATACTACACGACAAATTGGTATCCCAAGCAGAATGGTATCTACTTCGTCAGACTAAATGTTGAAGGACAAATCTTTACAGCTAAAGTCGTAATTCTCAAGTGAAATTCAAAACAAGCTAAAAAAGCCGGATACTTTTGTGTCTGGCTTTTTTGTTTCCAGATTATTGGATACTTCCCTTAATATCCAATGTTTGCATTTTTAGCCAATTGATTGAAATAACTTGATTTTCCATCCCAATTATATTATAATTTGATTGAAATGAAAAACCGAAGAAAGTTTATTATCGGACTTACAGGAAATATAGCATCAGGAAAATCAGAAGTGGGTGAAATCTTCAAGAACAATGGCTTCTACATCATTGAAGCTGATTTCATAGGTTGGCAGGTTCTTGAAGATGAAAAAATCAAAAAAAAAATAACATCACTCTTTGCTAATGTAATAAAGGACGGAAAAATCGACAGACAGAAGTTAGGCAGCATTGTCTTCTCCAGTAGTAAAAAACTCAAGATTTTGAATTCCATCGTTCATCCTCCTTTACTATCCAAATTGAAAAAGATAATAGAGGACTCTCACGAAAATTACATTATCGTCATTGCAGCACTAATTTTCGAATGGGGAATAGAAGATTGGTTTGACAAGACCATTCTTGTGGTTTCAGACAAAAAGATAAAAATCGAAAGACTCATGAAAAAGGGGTTTACTGAAGCAGAATCACTCAAAAGAATTAACTCTCAGATGGATACTCAGGAGGCAGTGGCAAAAAGCGATTTTGTGATCAAAAATAATGGAACTGCGAGCCAACTCAAAAACAAAACTCTAAAATGCTTAAATTCATTAAAGCCTTTTAAAAACTGAGTACTCGGTCGAGCGAGACCGATAACAAATTCTGTGTATAAAAAAAACTGGCAGGTCGACCAAAAGGATTTTTTGGGTGTGGTGGGATAAAAGGGGGGATAAGGTCAACCTGCCGAGGTTCTTAATTTCAATTTCAAACAACTTTCTCAGGCGATTATTGTTTACTTCTATTGTGTATAGTTTATTATAATAAACATCCACGCTTTTGTCAAGTAAAAAAACACAGTAAAACAAACACTTTTTGTAACTTGTTTTATTCCTTTGCTTACACTATGATTTTTTTTCTATTGTTAATCCCAAATTCACTAATCCATACTACCAATCGCTGAATTGCATCCTTACAGTCCCTGAATCTTATCTAACAGGGAATTAAAGAGATTTTATTTTCGTTTTGCCGTCCCACAGGGACTCAAACCGTGCTGAAAGCACCAATACCGTTCTGAACAGAGCGAGGAATCCCTACCGTTGTGAAGCAACTTTTCTTCCTCTTACAGTCCCTGTAGATCTGCTTTGGAAGGACCGAGTTTAATCTGTCTCTGTTCCTTGTTTTATTGCCCTTTCGATTTTTTCCATTAATGATATATATATGTTCTCGCTTTTTACAAACTCCCGGAAAGTACTACTCTCTGATATTTCCTTCTCCAGCGTTTTTATCTCTTGCTTTTCACTAACCTCGATAGCCTTCCCTTCCTTCAATTTCGTATCCTGCAATTTCTCCTTCTCCTGAAGGCTTTTTAGCTGCTCCTGCACTGATTTGTTTTTTTTTAACTCCTCGCTTGCCTTTCTGAACCCTTTCCATTCATTACTTTTTCTTATTGCTTCACCAAGTTCCTCTGCCTTTTTCAAAATGTCCTTTTCAGTCACTTTTCCTCCCCGGAATATATATTGAATTGTCTCTCTTCACCGGAAATATTAATTTCCAGCACCGGAATCCACAGTAAACAGAACAATTCCAGTTCAACATTTTTTTTCTTCAATTTGATCTCAACGGGTCTAATCTCTTCGACAGCATCATCGTATCTGTCTTCGATTTCATCAACATCCTCTTCCAGTTCCTGCTTCAAAATCTCCAGATCTTCCTCGTAGTCCTTTATTAGTGTTTCTGCCTTCTTCGCCCTCTGCTCGGAATTTCTGCTCATTCTTCTCTTTCTGCTTGCGGTGGAAAAACCTCTCATACTTCTTCTTCCGAATACCCAACTGAGAGCTGTCTCGGCTCCCGAAAGATACTCCTCTCGTTTTCTTGCACTGCTTTCGTCTTTATATCTATCCCTATCGACTTTTTTCCTGTTTATTTTGTCTTTGATTCTTTCTATCTTCTTCGCATATTTCCTTTCAATCTTTGTCATATCTTCATTTTGAACTTCTTCTAACTCATCGGAACACCGAACTTCGAATTCTTCGAGTGTCTCTCCAACATTTGAATAGCTTTTGAGAAGTGGGCAGTAGTAAATAATAATTCCCGAGCTCCTAATTATCTCGGCAATCAATTTCTTTTCTGCAGCTTCAACACCTTGTTTCTTTTCGAGCCTTGAATTCATAATTGAAAATCCAAATTTAGCGTCCATATTTTGTGATGTTGAAAAATCACCTTCTTCGATCTTACTTTGCATTTCTTTCCAATTGAAAAATTCTTCCGATATATCGCTTTCACACATATAGTATTTCGTTTCCGAAAAAGAAATGGGAGGTTTTATCTTATCGATAAAGACACGGCCTTTCCCAAAGAGCATTGGTGAGTAAAAATTCCTCCTGACCTTGATTCTATCATTCGAGATATTGAATTTTTCGAAAATAAAATCCTCTACGAATTTGGGTGGTAAAAAGAACTGCCTTAGTTTGTTAAAAACCCGTGGTTGAACTTTGACGATACTGTCTGCTGCCTTCGCACTCTTTTCTTCACTTATAGTCTTAACAACATCAACCTTTTTCATCTTCCTGATTTGCTCTTTTGTAAGAGGTCCTCTCAGGTACGACATCGCCCATCTTGTTTTGAAAATCTCTGGCTTTTCATTGTGAACGTTATGATTTATGAATACCCTTTTCTTAAGCGAAGAAATCACGCGGTCCAGATACTTTCTTTCGAAAACTCCACCGCTTTCGGATGTAACGGTCTCGAGTCCCTCAAGCAGTCTATCTTTGTCCCTTTCCGTCTGAAGTTTGCCAATAAACCAGGTGCCAGCGTTGGTCAGAACCTTATAATCAATATCGACCGGATTCTGAGTAGTAACCATTACCCCTGTCCCAAATGCCCTTGCCTGTTTGAATAATAACAATAAAGGCTTTTTCGTGGGCGGATTTGCCGGATATGGGGGTATATATCCAAAAACCTCATCAATATAAAGAATTGTCTTCAGTTCATTTGTTCCTGCCTGCGTCCTTACCCATGTGAGCAATTCTTCAAGCAATAGGCTTACAAAGAATATCCTTTCGACTTCGCTCAAATGCGCAACATAAAAAATGGAAATTTTGGATTTCCCGTTCTTGTCTTTTAGAAATGCCCCTATATCAAGGGCTTCACCCTCTATCCAATCTGTAAAACTCGGTGCAGCGATAAGGCCATTCAGATCCAGCATCAGTTTCTGTCTTTCAACCTTTGAAATGAAAGTCTCGATGCTCAATACACCTAATTTCTTGAAAGGAGGATTTCCAATAGCACTTATGAGTTTCTCAAGCGACAAACCTTCACCCCTTCTCCAGTAATTCTCGAAAATATTGGAAAGAAGAATGTGCTCTTTTGAACGAATAGGGTCGGTACTATAATCGATAAGACCGAGAAGTGCCGAAACCGTCCCTCTGATCTTTTCCCTTAATGTTTCTTCTTCACTGTCCCAGGAAAGCTTCGGTGCAAGAAGTGATGAAAGTACACTTACACTATATCCAGCCTTACTACCGGGAGTGTATATCTTTAATTCGGCAGATTCTTTGTATTGTTTTATTCTTTCTTTCCCTATTTGCCAATCGTTAAGCCCATTTTCCCATTTTGCGGCAACTTCTTTGGCGTATGTTCTCAAATCAATCCCTTTTCTCCTTGCATCTCCCTGACTCAACCAGGGAACAAAATCATCAGGTAAAAGGTCCGGGAATGCAAGCAAGAGATTTGTCATATCTCCTTTCGGGTCAATGATTATCGAAGGAATACCATTCAAAGCAGCCTCTTCGAGAATATCGATACACAAACCAGTCTTTCCGCTTCCTGTCATTCCTATGCATACTGCATGCGTGGTCAAATCCCTTGCCTCATAAAATGTAGGCTTCTTCAGGAGTTTATCCTCCTTCATCGAAAATTCTTTCCCTATATAGAAAAACCCAGGCTTTTCAATCATTTTCATCTCCCCGCTCTCCATACATTTAATATCACAAGCGCATTATACCAAAAAATTAACAACTGTCAAGAAATTTAGTAAGCCCCGTTAGAATTTCCCACGGTGCATTCTAACGGGGTAAATAAAAATTCTTGACTTCCATATTCTTTTCACTATAATACCAAAAAAGATGGAAAGAAATAAGAAACAGTTAAAATCTGATATACCGTGAGGTGAAAATGAAGAAATGTTTTCTGGTTTTATGTTTATTGTTTATTGTATCAGCAACTACAAATGCCTACGATTTGCAAAAAGCTCTTGGCAAACTGGTCACAGCAAATGAAGTAAAGGAACAGGAAAATCTTATTTCAGAAATCCTTGGACACAACCCACCTGCCGAAACATTATCTAAACTACTAAGTAATATCAAATTCGATGAAGCGAAAAAGAAAGGAATAGTCCTTTCAGAAAACCTATGTATCGATGGTATAAAAAGACCTTTCTATTGGTACATTCCTAAAAACTACACTCCTCTTGAGAAAACACCCCTTCTTGTTTATCTGCACGGAGGCGTAAGCAGACCTGAAATAATCGAGGACCCCGAAACCTATATAAAGGAATCCCCTTTCCTGTATCTGGCAGAAAACAAAGGATACATAATTCTATTTCCATTAGGGCAGGGAAGTGCCACGTGGTGGAATTCGGTTGGAGCTGCAAACGTTCTCTCACAAATTCGCATATCGAAGCGCACATACAATATTGACGACGATAGGATTTATATGACAGGTTTTTCGGATGGCGGTTCAGGTTCATTCTTCTTTTCGATGTGTCACCCAACAGATTTTGCTGCATTTCTTCCACTAAACGGACACCCGGGTGTAGCCTCCATAGACGGAGGAATCCAGACCTATTTTGCTAATCTTTTTAATCGTCCAGTCTCCGTTATTAACACTGACAAAGATGCACTCTACCCTGATAGGAAAATTCGCCCAATGATAAAACTCGCAATCGAAGCGGGTGCTAACCTTATATATCGTATCTATACAGATATCGGTCACGAATTTAAGTATGCAACAAAAGAAATCCCAATAATGCTGAAGTTTATGGAAACCCATCCTCGCATAGCAAATCCTCCGACTATAAAATGGGAAACGGTAGACAGGAGTATAGGAAGATGTATGTGGCTTTCCATCGACAAAGTAGAACCGGGAGAACAGGCAGACTGGCATAGTGACCACAATATCGAACTGGTAGACGACAGGCTCATCTTTGGTTTTGTCCCGGACGACAAATACGAGGGAGAAGGAATAAAAATGGCAAAGGTAGTCGATAGCACATTCTGCGGTCTTGCCGGTGCGAAGCAAGGAAATGTTGTTATAAAGGTCGGAAACAATAACGTCGATAAAATAAATGTGCTTAATGACTATAAGTCAAAGAAAAAGCGCGGTGACCCTGCAGAGATAACAATCTTGAGAGACGGTAAGAAGATAGAACTCAAAGGGTATTTCCCGCCACCAAAAAAATATATGTTATTCAGAAGAGAAAAACCATCCGCCCGAGCAGAAGCAACTTTCTATGGTAATAGTTTCCACATAAGGGTTTCCCGACTCGCTACTTTTACCATTTTTATCCATCCTGATATGGTTCAATTGAAACAAAATGTGGTTATATATGTGAACGGAGAAAAGATCTTCGACGAAAAAGTAGAACCTGATATTGAATTTATGTTACGTAACTTTCTTGAAAATCGAGACAGGGAGTTGCTTTACATAAACAAAATATCCATTACTCCTGACAACACTCAAAACCGTTGATAGAATTATCCTTATGAAAAAAACACTCTTGATCTTTCTATTCTTGCCAATCTTTTTACAAGTTTTCTTAACTACACTCTGTGCGATTTCCTATGTTGAGTCCTCTAATGGGCTTTCCTATCCATCACTTGACGGCGGAAGAACAGAAGTAGAGATGGCAGACATCGACGGTGATGGAAATATTGACCTCCTCTCCATTGGTGACCATGGTTCTCCGTATGTAAATACAAATGAACATGGCATTATGGTCTGGTTTGGAGATGGAACAGGCTCCTGGAGTGTCTTCCAGAATGGCGACTTTGGTTACGGTGGCATTGCAGTTGGCGATATAGACAATGATGGTTTCCTTGATGTAGGTTACGGAATGCATCATAATTGGTCAGGCAATGATTTCGGTGACCAACTCATTGAGGCTGCATTGGGAGATGGAACGGGACAAAACTGGCAACCCTGGGATGACAGTCTTGCAACGGAGGGACAGGATTGGGGTATGTTCGGAACCGATTTCGCAGATTTCAACAATGACGGTTTGCTTGACATAGGTTCAAATTCCTTCGGTTCAGGCGACGGTGTTCACACCTACATCAATAATGGTGATGGCCCCTGGGAACATTCCTTTGGATTCCTTGGTGGTAACTCCACTGATGATATTATGTTCGGAGATGTTAATAACGACGGCAATGCTGACTTTGCAGTGGCACATCAAAACGGAACAGTATATATAGGTGATGGCACCGGTAATTTCACTTTAGGTGACGGAAATCTTCCCCCTGGTGGTAACCTTGGTTTAAGAGGAGTTGACCTGGGCGATGCAAACAACAACGGAACAGATGAAATATCATTCTGTAACAGCAATGGAGGTGTAGAAATTTGGACCTGGGTCAGTCAAAATACCTGGAGCAATTTTTCCGGAATTCTACCCTCTTCAGGTTCTTACGAAGCCACACAAATTTTTGATATGAATGTTGACGGCAATGGTGATATAGTCGCCTTCGGTAGTGGTGTTTTGACAATATGGACAGGAGATGGCGCAGGGAACTGGACATTGGAAACAAGTTTTACCACCCCATCACCTGGATATTTTGAAGCATTGAGAGTAGGTGGAGATGCTGATCACAATGGCTTTCCTGATATTGTGATTGTTGCACGCGAAGGTTCCTGGCCTTCAGACATAAACCACATACGTTTCTTTAAGGAAACCTCAACACCTGACACTCTTTACATTAAACCTATCCATCCTCATGGATACGAAAAATTCTATGCGGGTTCGGTTAATTTTATAGATTGGACGAGTAGTGTACCCGATACACTTCCTGCCAATGTAAGGCTTGAACTTTCAACAACAGGAAACAACGGACCATGGGTAGTAATCACAGAAAACCTACCTGATAATGGCAGATACCAATGGTTGATATCGGATACCCTTGCTTCAACAAACTGTTTTGTAAGATACACAATCTTCTGGCAATCAGATTCAACTCAATGTTTAACCCCTGTTCAATTTGAAATAATGGGCTCTACCGGAATATCAAACCATATTAAGACAGAGCATATTTACAGAACTAACATGAAGGTTTTTCCAACTCTTGTGACAAATAGAAACGTGCACATATATTACACACTTGGCAGAAAAGGACCTGTGAAAATCTCGCTTTATGACATAACTGGAAAAAAACTGGCAGCATTAGTTAATGGCACTATGCCACAAGGGAATTATAGGATTACCTGGAATGCGAAAGAAAAGAATAACAGGGCAGTTGGACAAGGGATATACTTCATCAGAGGTGTAATTCAGGGACAGAAATTCAACAGCAAGGTTATAGTCTTGAAGTAAGTTCGATGCAAGATTAGTAGCGACAGAGCAATATGACATTGTGTAGGAGAGACTTCCAAGTCTCGATAAATCTGTCATTCTGAGTAATCTCTTCCATACTTACCCGGAAGAATCTCATCCTTTAGTCAATAGTCATCGGTCATTAATCATTGGTCTTATGTCTTTCTTGTGCGCTGGTGCGCTGGTGCTCTGATTTCCAATTTCCAGTTTCCCAATTTCGCCTTATAGTCCATTCCATATTAACCCTGAAAGAATCTACAGCCGAGCTTCTTCGCTCCCCTAACAGAATACTCATTCCCTTCTTAAAACTTGTGGTAGCTTGCTCCTCAAGATAGCCATTGTGAGCTCCTTACATCCGATACATTAGAAGAAGCAATAAGCAATTACAAAAAGAAATCCCTCTAGATTTTAAGCTTTTACCAACTACATGAAATGTTTTCAAAAAAACTTGACAAAATCAAACAAATTTGTTAGATTAGACTAACAAATGATGAGATGTCTAAAAATATTGCGATAATATGTATAAAGCAAAAAGTAAAAAACTGAGTTCAAATATGGAGGACTATTTAGAGTCCATCGTTATTCTGAAGAAAAGGAACAAGGTAGCAAGAGTCAAAGATATAGGTCGGCTGATGGAGGTAAAAACTTCCAGTGTTACATCTGCACTAAATACCCTTTCTGAGAAAAGACTCGTTTTACACGAGAGATACGGATATGTAGAACTAACACCAAAAGGAAAGAGATTAGCTGAAGCCGTACTAAACAAACACAATATGCTTTTTGCATTTCTGACAGAGATATTAGGCATTCAGCCCCAGATAGCTCAGGAGGATGCCTGTAAGATAGAGCATTCGGTTAGCCCGCAAACTTTCAAAAAAATCTCAAAGTTCATTGACTTTGTAAAGTCCTGTCCTAATCAAGACAGACCCGATTGGCTAAAAAGCTTTGATTATTATTTTAGAACTGGAAAACGACCAAAATGTAAAACAAGACTTATAAAGCAGGAAACAAATAAATAAGAAAGGAGGAAAAAATTTTAACTCAAAAGTTAGACACGTCTAACATAGTTCTATATACAAAACAAAAAGGAGGGAAAAATGAAAAAGTATACATTGGTTATTGTTTTGGAAATCATTCTCGTCTTTTCATTCATTGGGAATGTTTTCGCGGAAGAGACTGTAGGATGTCCTCATGATGTGGGTAAGGGCAAATTCAAAATTCGCAGTAAAGTAACATATAGCCAAGCCCAGAAATGCTACTCTGATGAAGTATGGAAAGCATTACATGGCAATTCGCCATATTCGATAGATTATGATAAAATGGTGGATTTGCCCGATGGTTGGCATCAGAAGGCTAGCAAAATTGCCATGGGATTAGAATACGGTATCATTGATAGATTAAGTGTGGGAATCTTTATCCCGTATGTGTGGAAGGATATAAAGAGGCAGGTCTGGTCAAAACAAGCGAATAAGGCTGTATGGAAGGAAGTCAAAGATAACGGACTTGAAGATCTCTGGGTCTCAGCCAAATATTTGCTCTACTCAAAATCCCCAGGTTTGTTGGATTTTGACTGGAAAAATGGCATTCTCATCGCACTGGCTTATAAACCTTCTATCAGTTCTGATGAAAAGATTGAAAATGGCATAGGGAGCGGCACAAATGACTTCAAGCTCGTCATACTCTCTCATCCTCACTTCACAGAAACTTTCTTTCTCTGTAGTGATGTATGGTATCAATACAGAGGAAAAGCGAAGGAAATAGATGGATTTCAAAAATCAGGTTGGGACCTGGGAGATAAATTTGGATATAGAATTTTCCTTGGATACGAGTTTCCCAACCACAAGTTCTGTGTAGTTGGAGGTCCACAGGGTTGGATAGCCGGAAGTAATAAAGACAAAGACGGAAAGGAACTTGAAGACAGCAACACATGTTCTCATGGACTATCAATGAAGTTTCGCTGGCAGCCCTTTGGTGATGAGGATGCGGGTTCCATAGACCTTGGTGTAAGGATCCCTTATGCTAATAAAGCTTCTTTTGCTCCTAACTTTATGCCAACTGTTTCTGCAAGGATAAAATTCTGATGAAAGTACGGCGGACAGCGTATATCACAGCATAAACTTTGATAAAATACAACAACAACTAATAAATCATAGACGTCGAATTATAAAGCCAATGCAAATCCGTGTGAAGGGATCAAGTGCTATTTTACATCACATCGGAGTCGTTGGGGACTATCTCGTTGTTATCTTCTCGGCGGTATGACTCAACAGATGGTAAAGGTTCCAAATATATTCAACTTTTTGTCCAAACCATTAACTTTAAGGAACGGAAGACACATCATAACCCACCTTAGAGGAATAGTCAAATGTTTTTAGGAATAAATCAGACAAATCGAAAGTAGAATTAAGCAGTGTATCTTTGCACTTAAAAATC
>CAYMQB010000046.1:0-21786 GCA_964392665.1 uncultured bacterium
TATGCGAAGCAATCCCCTATTCGCTCCCAGTCAATATGAGATTGCCACGCCTTTACTTCGTTCAGGCTCGCAATGACGGAGTTTACTGACTATTTAGTAATTCAGAGTTAATTACCTGTAAATCGGGTTATTGCAAGTCAGATAGCGTACGTGAATTGTAATGACGGGATTTGCTGACTATCTAAAAAGGTATTTACTTCTCTTCAAAGCTAAAAATATTGTCGGCAAAAAGCTTAAGGCAGGTGTCCACAACTTCTCTTGCATAACGAACACCCCTGTTTTCAAGTACCTCCCCCAGTGCTTTGTCTATACCCAGAGCAGGTCTATATGGTCTATGCGAGGACATTGCTTCAACAACATCGGCAACACCTAAAATTTTGGCTTCCAGCATAATTTCATCCTTTTCAAGACCACCCGGATATCCTGAACCATCCAGTCTTTCATGGTGCTGAAGAACTATTCGAGCAATTGGCCAGGGAAATTCAATTCCTTTCAGTATGTCAAAACCCACCTGCGGATGGTCCTTGATGAAAGTAAATTCCGTCTTTGAAAGTTTCCCAGGCCTTGACAAAATTTCTGACGGAATGGAAATTTTTCCTATATCATGTAACAAACCAGCAATTCTTATCTCTTCTATCTGGTCATCTGGCAAATCCATCTCCCTCGCAATAGCAGTCGCAAGTTCTGCAACCCTTCTCTGATGACCAGCAGTATAAGGGTCTCTTGCTTCGACCACAATTGCCATTGCATGAACAACACCTTCCAATGTTTTCTGTAATTTTTCAAAACTCCCTTTGAGTTCATCTTCCGTCTTCTTTCTCTCGTTTATCTCTCTTTCCATCTGTTCATTAATCTCGATCAATTCATTCGTTCTATCATTAACCCTCATCCTAAGGTTTTTCTGAGATTTCAAAAGCTTTTCTCGCACTTTCGTCATCTCAGTAATATCTCTTACAATACTGATCCACGCCGGTCTACCATCATATTCAATTTCATCTGAAAGAACCTCAACAAATATCCGTTGTCCATACTTGGTTATGTGGCTGTATGTAAAATCTATGTCAACATCCTTTTCGCCTAAATTACCATTTTTCAGTTTCTCGAAATCCTCGGGAGGATAAAGGTCAAAAAGTGTCATTGATTTTAATTCATGGGCAGAATAACCATAAACCTGCAAAACCGCTTCGTTGAAATCAAGAAAATGGTGAGTATCTTTGTCGAATATAAAAATGGGATCTGCGATTTTATTAAAGAGTTTGCTATATTTCTTCTCACTCTTTTCTAATTCCTTTTCAGCCTTTATGTTAATCTCAAAGGATTCCTTTACATCCGCAACAGTTTTTCTAAGTTCGGCAATCTCTTCCATCAATTCTTCCTTTGTCTTTGTCTCGTCTTTTATTTCAAAACCTCCTTTAAAATTCGAAAAAAGTCATTTGTAAACTGATTTCATATTGATATATTATACTAAAAAGTGAGTAAAATGTCAAGGATTTTAAACTATTGCCTTTAATTCAGACAATAGAGAGTATGCGGTTCAGCACAGAATTCACGGTGAGAAAACAGCTATATGAATATACAGAACTTTAGCAACAGGAAAAATGGTGGAACCGCAATAATTGTTGTGGTTTTCGCATTTTATGTATAAAATGTGACCATCTATCGTCTGAATAACAAACTTGGTATATACCATTCCAATAGGTGAAGTATTGCTATTCAGAATCCTTGCACTCTTTATAAAACACTCTAAACCTGTGCTTACTGGTAACAAATGTGATAGCCGACGCGAGAGCGTCGGCTATCTTTCCACAGAAAAACCAGTAATTTTACTTGAGTTCTCTTATGACAGTAAATTCAACCCTTCTATTCTGTTGATGTTCGGCTTCATTGCGCGCACGCTTGATGACCAATCTATCCTCACCGTATCCTCTTCCAATGATTCTCGCAGGGTTGATGTGCCACTGTTGAAGAATGTAAGTTCTTGCGGAGTTTGCCCTTCTATGACTGAGTCTCTGGTTATAACTTCTCGAACCCCTTGCATCTGTGTGACCGCTAAGTTCTGCAACTATTGTAGGATTCTCAATCATTATCTTCCCGAGGCTATCGAGAACACTATAGGATTCAGGTCTCAACGTTGCCTTATCAAAGTCGAAAAGAATGTTGTGGAAGACAAATTTCATCTTCTTCTTAAGCAGTGCAAAATCCTTATTAACTGTCTCGCCTGATGCAAGTGGAATAGTGGCTTCCTGATAAATGTATTCCTTCTTTCCAGGAGTAACCTTTAGTAGATACGTTCCCTTCTTGAGTGCCACATTGTAAGCACCTGCTTCGGAGGCTGTAAGTGTTTTTATCTCCTTACCGGTCTTTTTATCAACGACAGTTATGCTTGCTGGAACAGGTTCCTTTGTCTTCGCATCATATACAAGACCTTTGATTACACCTCCGGCCTTGAGAAGTCTGAAAACCTTCTGAACTTCGACTCCTCTCGGGACAGTGACTTTTCTTATCATAGGTGAATAATCAGGATAGGAAACGTCGAATTTGTAATCACCGGCAAGGAGTCTAATCTTAGCATTTCCTTGTTTGTTCGCCGTAAACTCATTACTCTTTTTTCCAGCACTCACAATAATCTTTGCAGCTAAAGGTGTGCTCGTTATACTATCCATTACAGTGCAGACGACGATTCCATACTTTGGAACGAGAAGGATGTCCTGTCTTACACTCTGACCCGCCTCAACCGATTTCGTAATTTTTCTTTCATAGTAATCTTCCTTGTTCGAAACTGTGTAAAGTTTCCCAGCGGGAACACTAAAACCATAGGTTCCATCTTTTTCTGAAGCCCGTTTCCCTTTTCTGCTTCCAATTCTGTAAGCAATATCCGCAATGAGTGGTTTTAATGTAACTGAGTCTCTGACCGTTCCATAAATCCTAGCTTTTAGGGAGGATTTAATTCCTACATCGAACGCAAGAGATTGACCCTTTGCTCCCATAAAGACACCCTTATGTTGACCATATCCGAAATCCATATAAAACTGGTCAAAAAGAAAACCAAATCCTATCATCGAAGCAAATGTCTCTTGACCCCCAAACGAGAACCCACCTCTTAAAGGCATTACCTTCCAGGGATTATACTCACCCGACAATGTAAGTTTTGGTGTCGTTGTCGTCAGTGCGCCCTGTTTGAATCCTTGCTCATATTGCGCAAAGAGTTTCCATGCTTCGGACTTCTGATATGATAAACCTACATTCATAAGGATGGGAAGACGGACGCTAAACTCCTGCTCCGCACTGGATGTATCTATGTCGTAGAATTCTTCAAATGCTTCATCCCATTTCTCACTATCAGCAGGCATAGGGAGATTATGATACACGGTGAGATACCTGATGACATTTATCGGATCAAGATGTCCAGCAAAGTAACCTGTTTTCAAATCGTGTACCCATCCAACAGTGGAGAGTAAGTTCCTGAATGAAATATCTACCAAAGTATATTTATTCACATCCATTGCAAAACCTATGTTTGATGAAACGCCCTGATTTTTCCCCCAACCCGAGAATGAGTATTTATATCGGAAGGTATCTATGTCTGCTTCTATGAAAAGACTGTCTGATATGAACGTCCCGTTTATTCTTTCTGCCTCGGCATAGAAGATACCCCTCACATATGAAAGGGAAATACCTGCATAGAGTGTTTTGTCCTCACCAACCTTGAAGGGTTTGGAATAACCTATTCCAAACTCATTATACGCCATTACCTCAGCTCTTGTTCCGGTGAAGTTATAAGTCCTTCCCAGTTCATTTCCATATAAACCAAGGTCTATAACATCTTTTGGAATGAACTGATTTGAGCCTGATACAATTCTGGGGCAGAAGGCAAAATCTCCAATTTTCACTCCAAGTAAACCAAGATTAGCTCCGATAGTTGCAGCAAAACCATCGGAAGGAACTAGGTCCAATAAGGTTGATTTATAGTCTACATCAAGTGTATCCTTATCAACAAACTTATTCCAGTCCGAAATAGAAAAAGTATTATTGGTAAAATCAAAACCAATCCTTAGAAATTCCAAACTGAATCCAGGATTCTTTGGATATGAAAGCAAAGCAGGATTGTAAAATACGGCATTCGGACCATAGGTTGATGGAGTGGTTAACCATTCGCAGTCACTCTGATACATAAAATGACCGTACACTTGGACACTACCAAGCAGAACTATTAAAGCAAATATCAGTATACCTTTTCTCATTCTTCACCCCCCAAAGAATCCGGGTCTAGCCAGAGAATAAGCGAAACGTAACCATACATCCTGACCCAATCTTCGGGTCTTAAAAATACTTTTCCCAATGGTGGAATAGTAAGGTCTGCTTTCCAGTATAGAGAATCCTCATCCGTCATTTTAACATAATCGGAGGTAAGTGTATCGTCAATAGTTGTTATTGTTGGGTCTGCATCAAGATAGGTAAAACCTGTTGCAGTATCATGATCTGCTGCGCCTACGGTCGTTTGCCGAGAAGTCCAGACAACAGATGAGTCCTTTGTTCCAATGCGGAAGTTTCCGGTAAATTCTGCGGCAGTTCTATTCATAAACACAAGATGAACAATCACTTTCTTCAAATACTTTTTGTCCTTATTCGTCTGAAGTGACGAATCGATGCTTACTGCTTTCAAGAATGTGACAATAGTATCACCCCTGGCAAGAAAATCGATCGGCATTTTAGCGTATCCTGAAGCCGTGTCAACATTTATGGAACCTGAATCGTGATGTAAGGTAATATCGTCTCTATAGGGACCTAATGGAAAACTATCTATCTTGAAAATAAGTGTCGTATCAAGATGCTGCGTTGCCGGAATAGTTATATCGAAAGTATCGGTGAAAGGTATGAAATGCTGAAATGAATCCGGTGGAGTCAGATACAAAGTTGCCCTCCCATAGAATGTTGTATCGCATCGTCCGTGGACATATACTCTGGTAATAACCATCCGCGCAAGACTGTTAAAATGACTGTTAAGTGTGTCAATATTGTTGCTGACCTTCTGGTGCACAGTTATTGATACGACGGTATCACCGCTCTGGCTATAGTAGCGACCCTTTGCAGTGTCTGAATAGTGGAACACCGTCCAGAGGGTATCATTATAAATTGAATCTATTTCAATTGTCAATTTATGGTTTATCGAAGTATCATTGACAATATCCTGGGTGGTTACCACTGTATCGCCAAGTGGAATGTTAATCCTTATTTCCCATTCAGGTGCCTTGGATGGAATCTTGTAACAGGAAAGCAATGCAGCAACTATGAGAAACACTAAAAATTTGAATTTACACATACTGCCTCCTTTATTGTTTCCAAAAATGAATAATGTAAACGGAAACTATGTATCACCTCCTCTCATTATGCACTCTTCTGCAACTCATAACACACTAAAAAAAAGTTGTCAAGCACAAAAATCATCACGATAGCATCTCGAGCATTTTTTCCAGATCTTCCCTTATTTCTTTGAAGATACTGGATTTTCTTACATCCTGAAATGGCTCTTCAAGATTCAACTCCTCTTTCTTCTGCAACTCCTTCAGCCTTCTTTTTGCTCCCTCAATCGTAAAATGCTCATCATAGAGAAGTTTTCTTATCAGAATGACCTTTGATATGTCTTCTTTCTTATATCTCCTCCAACCTGATTTTGTCCTTTCTGGTTTCAGGAAAGGAAACTGTGTTTCCCAGTACCTGAGCACATATGTTTCTATGCTAAGTGCCTTCGAAACCTCGAGAGGTGTATAATAAACCTTATCTTTCAATTCTCCCTCCTTTGCATAGTCGTAATTCTTGATCTATCCGTGTAGTTTTATTTATGAAATCGGTGTAATCATAAATTATCTTTTGACAATTTTTACCAGTTCTCACCTTTTAATTCTCTGTTCATCAGGTCATAGACACCCTGTTTTGGCGACTTTCCCTGAACAATAACATTATAAACCTCCGTTGCTATTGGCATATCAACTCCAAGTTTCTCGGCAAGTCTATTCACCGAATGAGTAGTTTTAACTCCCTCTGCCACCATAACCATTCGTTTGAGTATATCATCGAGCCTTCTCCCTTTGCCAAGTTCTTCACCAACGAAGCGATTTCTGCTGTGTTTGCTGAATGCCGTTGTTATCAAGTCTCCAACTCCTGAAAGACCTGAAAAAGTGATTTCCCTGGCTCCCTGTGCAGTACCAAGCCTTTTTATCTCGGCTAATCCCCTTGTAAGAAGTGCAGATTTTGTATTCGCACCCAAATTCATACCATCGCAAATTCCTGCAGCAATAACGATGACATTTTTAACTGCACCACCCAGTTCTACTCCAATCTTATCCTCGTTTGTATAGACCCTGAAGAACGACGTTGAAAAAATTTGTTGGATTTCTCTACAAACACCCAAATCCTTATTGGCTACAACAACCGTTGTTGGCATTTTCCACGCTACCTCATTTGCAATACTCGGTCCCGACAGAACAACTACCTTTTGTCTGAATCTATTTGGAAGACCCTCCTCTATAACCTCTGACATTCTCAACAAACTACCGTCCTCAATACCCTTGACAACACTTACCAATAACGGATTTCCAATCTGACAATCACTGAGTTGTCTCATAACGGAGCGAACCGTGTGCGAGGGAATCGCAAAAACCAACATCTCTCTGTTTATAACGGTATCGCCTAATGATGAAGTAGTCGTGAGGTTCGAAGGAAAAGGAAATCCGGGCAAAAACCGCTTATTTTCTCTATTATTTTTCAATTCTTCTGCCCTATCCGTGAAGTATTCCCACAAGGTTACATCAAACCCTTTGTTGGCGAGCAACAATCCAAGAGTAGTTCCCCAGTTTCCCGCACCCAATATTGCAATACGCATCATTCACCTACCTCTTACATAGTTTACACGTTTTGTACACGTGTGATTTCTACTCTTTCATTCCTTTATATCGTTTGAAACGTTCCTGTCGTTTCCTGTCATTGCGAGTTTTCTCCCTTAATTTCTGCCGAAGCAATCTCATTTTCGCAATTTCCAAACAATTTCACCACAGAGTCACAGAGAAAACATTTGTTTCAGGTTTCACCAATCCAACAAATTCAACCAATAAAACTCTTTTTCTCCCACACATACGCTTTCGTAATTTCGCCTTTCATTGTCTCATGTCTTATGTCTCATATCTCTGGTCTGCTATTCTCATTTTCCCAATTTCCAAGTTTCGTAATTTCGCCTTTCATTGTCTCATGTCTTTGTTCTCTTCACTTCTAACTTGTCTCATCCTCTATCCTTTATCCTCTATTATCCTCTATCCTTTATGCTTAAAACTAAACTTTCTCTCCTCGCCCTTGAACAATCGCTTGATATTCTTCCTGTGTAGTATAATAACAAGTACACACACAAAAATCGTTAGAATCTCAACATATATATTGTATTCGTCCCTTATGAGAAATTTGCTGAAGAATATAAGAAGTGGAAGTGCAACTGCTGCTGCAACAGAACCTAATGAAATATACCTTGTTGCCGCAACAACAACCAACCACACAATAAAAACAAGAAGAGCCGATGTGGGAGCGAGTCCAATAAACACACCCAGCCCAGTTGCAACACCTTTACCCCCCTTGAATTTTAGCCAGGGTGTAAACATATGTCCCAACATCGCAAAAATGCCGGCAACTAAGCCATAATTGTATCCAAAGTATCTACTAAAAAAAAGAACAGGTAATAAACCTTTTGCAATATCGAGAACAAGTACTATCGCTCCTTCAGGCTTCCCCACTACTCTGAAAACATTCGAGAAACCTATATTACCGCTCCCTTGCTTTCTAATGTCAATCCCTTTAGTCTTCCCTATAATATACCCATATGGGATTGCACCGGAGAAAAATCCAGCAAGGAAGGAAATGAAATAAGCCATCATTGTTTCCGTTTCCTAAATTTCATAACCATTGGAATTCCCAAGAGCGAAAAATGTTCTCTTATCTTTTTCTCAAGGTATCTTACATATTCTGCGGCTATATCGGAAGGGAAATTCGTGTAGAAAACAACAACCGGCGGGCTATTGGCAACTTGTCTGCATCCGTTCATAAAAACTCTTTTTTTGCCAATCCTTTTGTGCGGGAAATTCGAAACTGCCTCACGAAGAATATCATTCAGCGTCTCGTTATTCATTTTCTGGCTACTCCGCTTGTATCCATCTATTGCAATTCTTATAGCATCGAAAACAAAAAGGTTTTTCTTTGCAGAAATAGGTAGCATAAAAAGATAAGGAATGTAAGGTAGTTCATTTCGGAAGTACTGAATAACCTTATCCCACATTCTTTTCGGAACAAGGTCCATCTTGTTGAGCAGGATAAGAATACATCCAGCTGTTTTACCAGCCAGAGCAATAAGACGTTTGTCTTGCCTTGTTATATCAACGGAGCCATCAACCATAACAAGAGCAACATCACAGTTAATCAGTGCATTTATTGCCCGTTTTATAGTATAGTATTCAACATCGGTCTTTATTTTTGGCTTCCTTCTAATACCTGCAGTGTCGATTATTGTGATTTTCTCTCCTTCAAATCGCATATCAGTATCTATTGCATCTCTAGTTGTCCCCGGTTTTTCATCAACAATAACCCTTTCCTCTTTTATAACACTGTTAAAAAACGATGACTTACCAACATTTGGTCTGCCAATAATTGCAAGTTTGATCCTTGGCTTTACCTCTCTGTATTGCTCTTCGGGAATAAGTTTTACCAAAGCATCCAACAGCTCCGCAACACCTCTGCCATGAATACTTGAAACAGCAAACATTTCATTGAATCCAAGAGAAAGAAAGTCAAAGCTGCTATTCTCCCTTTTCTCATTGTCTACCTTATTAACCACAAGAAAAACCTTTTTACCGTTTTTTCTCAAAGTTTGAGCAATCTCTTTATCGAGAGCCGTTATACCTTCTACTGCATCCACTGTCAAGAGAACGATATCTCCCTCTTCGATTGCAAGAGAAACCTGTTCTGCAACAAGATTTTCTATGTGATCTCTTTTTGAGGGCACGTATCCCCCGGTATCTGTAAGTAAAAAAACCTTTCCTGCCCACTCCGCTCTTTCGAGCAATCGATCTCTTGTTACTCCTGGTAATTCCTCAACCACTGCTTTTCTTCTTCCTACAATCCTGTTGAATAAGGAAGATTTCCCTACATTCGGTCTTCCAACTATGACAACATTCTTCATTCTGCACATTTCCGTTTCATTCCTTCCAACAATCTTCTTATCGATAATGGGGAAACAATGACCTTAGTTGCTGATTGTCTGCTAATATCGGATAGCGACAGATTATCCAAAAACAACCCATCTTCATTCAGGCAATTATCTGGTATAACAAAGAAATTTACTTCCTTTCTGTATGCTTTTATTGCCTCAAGAATATCACCTCCCGTGAGCAGTCCTGATACGGTTACCAATTCGCCAAAGAAATTGTTCTTAACGGGAATGATATCCACCCGTAAAGATGATTCGAGGATAAGCCTTTTCCTGAGCAAATTTACCCAGGGAAAAGCTAACATACCTGTAATAAAAGCAATGCTTCCATTAAGATTCGAAAACTCCTCCATTTCTATTTCCTCGATCTCGTCCAAGAATATCCTTGAAATGCCAACACCGTTTTCAAATTGTGGAAAACCGTCATAGAATCCCTTTACCGGAATGCCAAATTCACCTTTGATGAAAACCTCATCTGAAGGATAAACAAAACCTATCCCAAATGCCTTTCTATATTTCTCCTGCCAGATTAGAGACTTTTCAATTATCTTAAGACATTGTTCTATAGTTATTTCATTTAGATGAAAAAGATGCTTCCTGTATTTTGTTAATCCAACGGGAATAACGGCGATTGATCGAACAGAGGGATAAAATTGCGCAAGGTCATTGACAGTTCGCTCTAGACTATCTTCATCATTCATACCAGGACATACCACTATCTGCGAATGAATTTCAATTCCTTCCCTTGCAAGACGTGCAAGAGGTTTCATAATATCCGCTCTTGAACTATCTACCCCCAGCATTTTTGCCCTTATTTTCGCATCGGTAGAATGAACGGAGACATATAATGGGCTCAACCTCTGCTCTGAAATCCTATCAAAATCTTCTCTAACCATATTAGTCAAAGTTATATAATTCCCGTATAGAAAAGACAATCTATAATCATCGTCCTTTGTATAAAGATTTCTTCTTAAACCCTGCGGCATCTGGTCATAGAAACAGAATATGCATTCATTACTGCACCGTCTGAAAGAAAAAGGCTCTAAGTTGATTCCCAGTTTTTCCTCGGCTAACTTCTCTATGTTTTTACCTATAATTTTTCCATCTCTTCGCAACCGTATATTCAACTTTTCATCACTCTCATAAAATGCGAGGTCTATAGCATCTCTTATTCTGTGCCCATTTATGCTCAGTATACTATCGCCCATTGCGATACCATTTTTATCGGCAATACTATCCCTATTTACCTCTTTTATTTTAAGCATCTTACATCACCAAATATTAAGCGATACTTAAAATAGCATAAGATGCACAAGAATGCAAGATATTTTTTTCTTGACTTTCTTGGGACTGCAAAGTATAATTTTGCAAGTAAAAAATGAGCAAGGGTTCAAGTGAAAAAATGAAATATAAGAAAATCTTTGTTTTCCTCGGTGTGATATTCTCCGCTGGAATCACCCTTTTTTCAATGGAAAATCTATCCATCTCTCTAAAGACAGGAAAAGTTCTGGATGGTGCGATAAAAGATAACCATCTCTTTGTATCTTCTGAAAGAGGCGTCGACATCTATGATATAGCGAATCCGAACAATCCCGTAATTTCCTACTATCTCGATACTCCCGGTATTTGCGGTGACATTTCGATAAAGGGAAACCTTTTATATGCCGCCGATGGTTCTGACGGGATAAAAGTATATAACATTTCAAACCCAACCAATCCTTCATTTCTTTTTACCTTCGGTTCGACAAATAGTTTCAAGGAAATATTCGTGAGGGATTCCATATTTTCGGTATCCACAAAGCCCAACGGCATTTCCATATTCAAATACTCTGGCTCAGGAAATGGCATAAGACTCTCGAGAATTCCGCTGAATTACGAGGTGAAAGGTTTATTTATGAAGGATTCCCTGCTTGTGGCGGGTCTTTCAAACAGCAAAGGATTTATTATCCTCGACATAAGTGACCCGGAAAACCCACAGCAATTATCGTCTCCCTATTCGAATCTGTTAGCGAACGATGTCGCTTACAAAGACACAATCCTTTTCATAGCATCCGGCAACAACGGCATTAAGATTTTCAATATTAAAAATCCAACCTTGCCTGATTCTATTGGAATTTACTTGAATACCCATTATTTCCTTTACATATCTATCTTCGATTCATTTCTTTTTGCTACCTGTTCGAGTGATTCCGTTTTTATCCTCAACATCACGGACCCGGAAAATCCTATATTGACTGCAAAGATACAAACCCTTTCACCTGCAACTCACATTACAACGAATGGTTCTACCATCTATGTTCCTGAAACCGGTTCAGGAGAACTATTCAGTTTCCCTGGATATACCAAGATAGCGAATCTGGATTCCCTCTATCCTGTGGTCGATGCATTCGTAGCGGACACACTTGCCTATGTTGCAAGACAGAATAAGGGTTTGACCTTTCTCAATATAGCGAATACTCACCATCCATTTGTTATTTCAACGTTCGATTCCATTAAAACTATCGAAGCAATTTACTCAAGAGATACAATCGTCTATCTCTCGTGTGGTGAGAATGGACTCTATATTCTCAATGTCTCATCTCCTCTTAATCCGCAGATAATCTCTAATTTCAACACACCGGGCATACTGAATAAAATAGTTAAGACAGGAAATATCCTTTTTCTTGCTGACGGCAGCGATGGTTTTGAAGCGGTTTCAATCGAAGAAATCAAATATCCTGTAATGCTTGATTCAATTCATTTACCTGGATACACTTACGATGTTTCTCTACAAGATACGATAGCATATCTATCCCTGGGGAATAAAGGTTTAGGAATAGTAAACATTAAGGACCCCAAAAATCTTGTTTTAATTGACACATTGTCAACCTGTGGTTTTTCTAAATCACTATCCTCAAACTCAGATTTGCTTTATGTTGGAACGGAAGACAACAGGCTTTTAATATACGATATTTCATCTCCCGCAAACCCGCAACTTGTATCCACATTTGTAGTAAATGGTCAGGTAAGCGACGTTCAGTACGAGAATAACCTTGTATTTCTATCCTGCAATCAAACGGGTATCATGGTTATAGACGTTTCAAACCCATATTCACCTTTGCTTGAAGACAGCATAAATACTTCCGGTTTTGCCTTAGCGCTGCATCCACTTTTCGGTGCTATTCCCGTTGCAGATTACTATGGTTTCAGACTTGATTCTCTGCCGATGAGCGACACGGTGCCGCCGTCCGCGGTTTCGAATCTTTTGCTCGAGCCACTGGATTCTCTCATCATTCTTAGATGGACTAACCCCCAGGATACAGATTACAGAGCGACGCGCCTTCTTTTCAAAAACGATACGTTTCCACAAAATGAGAATGATGGAACAATTCTAATAGACCATGATATGGAACCAAGTTCGCCTGATTCATTTTATCATTTGCATCTTCCTGGAGATTCCACTCATTTTTACTATTCGGTTTTTGCATACGACTATGCGGAAAATTTTTCCATCCCCGCTTGCATATCCGGTATATCGGCAATCGACACAATCCCTCCTACCGATATATTTTTAGATTCATTTGACTTCTGGGCTGATACAATAGAGGCTTTTTTCACAACACCAAATGACTCCGATTTTACAGGAGTAAGGGCAATGTATGACACAACACATATTCCAGAAAACATATATGATGGAAAGGTTTTTTTTGATACTTGTCTCACACATAATTCCAATGTTTCAATAAAATTAGGAGGAGTTACCATAGAAAAAAACTACTATTTTACTTTTTTCGCAAAGGACTCCATCCCTAATTTCTCGAATGGTATCAGTGACTCTGTAGGAACCTATGACGATACAATCCCTCCTGATACAGTAAGAGAATTCTCTGCAACACAAATTATCCCGGATACAATTAGAGTAAACTGGGTAAATCCTCCAGATCCTGATTTCGAGAAAGTTACATTAAGATACTCTACAGAATTTTACCCTCAATTTCCTCCATCTTCTGACTCAGGTAGAATACTCTGGAATATTAATGGAGCTGCAAACGATACGATAGAGAAGTTCTGGGTTTCAAGCAGTTTCCATCCTGGGGTTCGTTACTATATGAGTGCTTTCAGCATAGATAGAACAGGTAACATTTCCGAAGGTGCACATACGCGATGTGTAACACCGAAACTGACGAAGGTGGACAATGGACAGCCTCCCGAACCATACGAAGGTGCAACTGCTTCCTGGCTCGATTCTGTCGAAGTATCCTTCACTTCACCTGTTCAAATCTCTACACTCTATTCTGGCATTGACATAGTTGGCAGAAAACAATATTCTTTTTCCGTAAGAAGACAAAGTGACAATAGATATGTATTACTCCCGACTGCGTTTTCCGCTCTCGATACAATAACCGTAACACTTAAGGGGATAATCAAAGACACTCTGGGAAATCCATTTGATGGAAACGGTAACGGCACTCCGGATTCGTTAGACGAGTATTCCTGGTATTTCAATACAGGTATCGTCGCTGATTACACAATGGATGATATCATAAACTCGGAAGACTTTGCGATATTTAAGGATGTTTACCGTTCACAGGATATTACAAAAGAAATAGGACCGGTAGATGGCGTGATTCCATACTATACGCTTATGCCCGATAGTATTCTTAACTTCGAGGATTTCTCCGTTTTTGTTATGATGTGGAACTGGTCGTTGGATAACGGCGGACTTCCCGAAATTACTGACGATGACATCGATTCCTTACTTAAGTTCTCTGCAAATGGTACGGAATTAATTCTTAAAACACATAACAGGTCGAATCTCATAGGTGGTGATATCATTCTTTATGGCTTTGGAGACTCACTCTCGGTATTAAGGGGAGACGGTTTAAAGGCAACAGACATATTTATCAAAAGAACATCCGGGGATGAAGTCCTTCTTGCTTTTGGAATTATGCAACAGGAGATGAGCAATAACCATATTGCATCTTTGATTTTATCTAAACAAACCCGGGAAATATCCTATGCATACAGGTTCGTATTCACAAATCACACTACTCAAGGAAAAGGTAAATTCTCGTTTTCGAATCCTATCCCCGAAAAAGCAATAATAAGATCCATCCAGCCTAATCCTGGTAAAAGAATCAGCATTACATACGGTATGCCTAAAAAAGCAAATGTGAAAATAGACCTTTTTGATGTATGTGGAAGAAAAATACAAAATCTTGAAAATGACAAAAAAGATGCAGGCTATCATACCATTCACTGGAAAGGTAAAAAGAATAACAGAAAACTCCCTGCAGGTGTTTACTTCGTAATCCTAAAACTGGATGAAGAAACATTTGTAAAATCTCTAATACTTTTGAAATAAAAAAATGAGAAAATCAATACTCACGATTTCGGCATTTCTCATATTCGCAAATGCGGAAGCTCAGTGGCTTACAGATACCATTATTAATGATAACAACAGAAGATGTAGAACAGGATATAATGTTGCAAGATGCCTTGCAGCTCAAGGAAACGATATTTATGCTGTCTGGACAGAAGAAGGATACGATGTCTGGCTCAAGGCAAAGCACAATGGAAATTGGACAAATTCAGAAAGAGTATCTGTTGGCAGCCCTGGAGGCATTTATGGCTTATCTACAAATCCTTCCCTCGATATCTCCAGTGGAACAATCAATGTTGTATGGGAGGATTATAGAACAGGTGATTTCGAAATATTCTACAGAAAGTTCACAAGCAGCGGCTGGGGTAATCCAATTAACCTATCGGGTGATGGCTCAAATTCAAGAGTTCCTGTTATAACGGTAACCGCCTCTGGTGCCATTTTCCTGCTCTGGCAGGACGACAGGACCGGTAACTACGAAATATACTGCAAACTTAATACAGGAGGAAACTGGGGAAATGCAGAAAAAATTTCAAGCACTGTTTACTATGCTGGTTTCCCAACGGTTGCACATTTTGGCGACATAGTTTATGCAGTCTGGGAACAGATGGAAAACAACGGCTATGAACTTTACTATTCCGTATACACAGGTGTCTGGTCGAATCCTCGAAGAATCACAACCAGTGAGGGTATGAGCCAGAATCCTTCCGTTGCGGTTGACGCGAGTGGAACCGTGCATCTTGTATGGACGGAAGATACCGGAGGGAATTTCCTTATTTACTATTCATTTTACCAGAACTCGAACTGGTCAAATCCTGTTTCCATTACCTCGAATCCAGGTGAAGCGATCACTCCACAGATTACATCCGACCCTTATGGTACTGTTCATCTCGTATGGTCGGATAATAGAGATGGTAACTACGAAATATTGCATAAATCGCTTGTAAGCGGTATCTGGAGTCCTGCAGAGAACATCTCGGAAAAAGAAGGTCTCTCCTCTTCTCCCCATATAGTCTGCACCCAGGATGCCTCGATTCATACAATCTGGTACGATTGGGCAGAAGATTCCATATATTCCTCGCCTCACATACTTTACAGACGTTACAACCCAACACTTGCATCTCTATCGAATTCAATCAGTGTGCGAGTCAACTATTCAACCGTGACCATTAGCGCAGCCAGAACGAAAGACAAATTAACTCTCTTCAAAACACTTGCACCTTATTCCGTCCCGGTTAAACTAACTGCAACCGAATTCAACAGATATATATGGTCGGAATCATTATCATCTGGAAAGCATTCCTACATATTGCAGAATATCAAAGGTACAGAGGTACACTATTCTCAGCCTATTGAAGTAACAATTCCGAATGAAAACCTGTCTTTAACCCTGAATGTATCACCCAATCCTTTCACAAAAAAGGTAGAAATAAGAATGCAGATTCCTGAAATTACGAAAATGGACAATAGAAATTTCCCAATTTCCCAATTTCCAATTTCACTTCGAATTTACGATGCGAGCGGGAGATTAGTGAAGAATTTGGCAATTTCTAATTTCAAATTTCCTGTTTCTAAAGTAACCTGGGATGGAAGGGATTCAAAGGATAAATTAACACCTCCTGGGATTTACTTTCTTAAGCTAAAATACGGGCAAACCTGGCTTTCAAAAAAACTTGTAAGAATAAGGTAAGATATGACTTGCTTGTTGTCTTTTCTATTGTTCTCCGTTCCACTGTCAGTGCCTTTCGAAGCACAAGAAGCTTATACCGTGAATATGAAAAACATCTCGGCACTCGAGTTTGAAATTACCTTTCAACTCAAGCATTACACAGCCAAACAAAAACTCATAAACGGGGAACTTACTTCACTCATAGAACTAAAAAATGCAATGTACACTGAAGTCGAGGGAAAACCGAAACTTCCCTTTATTAAGATTCTATTTGGAATGCCAGTTACAGGAGATTATAATGTAAAACTGAAAACAATTACCGAAGTCCAGAAAAAACATCAGCTCATTCTTCCTTTTGAAGACACAAAACTGGCTCTAACCTCAAAAAACAAGTTGGAAACTTACGGGCATTATAGGATGGACTCATACTATCCGCTCGAAACATATTCCTCAAGAGAACTCGGTTTTTTTGCTGACCATAAATTGGGAGTCTTACTCATATATCCATTCAGATATAACCCGAAAAAGCAAACCTTGAAAATAGTGAAAAGCCTAACCTTGCGAATTACGATGCATAAGGATAAAAAAATCGAAGGCATTATAAAGCCCGGGAGGACAGATAACCCTCGAGAGACAGTGCTTTCGAATTTGCTCATCAATTATGATGAAAGCAGGCTCTGGCTCAAGCCTCACCCATTTCCAGAACCTACAAAAACAAGACAAACGGACAACCTTTACAAAATTCTAACTATGAATCAAGGCATTTATCAAATTACCTATACTGACCTCGTAAACGCAGGTATCGACCCCGCAACGATTAATCCAAGAGAAATTCATATTTCAAATAAAGGATATGAAATTCCTATCTACTTTGAGGGTGAAGAAGACACCGTTTTCGACAAGGATGATTATATGGATTTCTTCGCAGAAAGAATAAGGGGAGCAGAAACATTCTACAATCCCTATACCTTCAATAATGTATACTGGCTCAGTTGGGGAGACAGTTTAGGCAAGAGAATGGTATGTGAAGATGGAACTCCTCTCGATTCTTTGAATACTGTTACCGTCCCCGCTTTCAAAGATACCTTGCATTTTGAAAAGGACAGTTTCTTTATAAGACTCTCGGAAATAACGGCAGATTCAACGGATGTTTGGTTCTGGAATAGACTATACGGACCCGATTCAATCAACTTGAAGCTTGATATCCCATATCCTGACACATTATCGGACTTTGATCTATCAATCCTCCTCCATGGCTACACAACCGTGGCAAGCCACAAGGTCAATGTTTACATTAACACTCACTTTCTTAATCACTTCACCTGGTTTGGTCAAAAACCATACAAGATTGAACTCTTTAATCTCCCTGGAAACTTGCTCGTCGATGGTGAGAATGCACTGAAGATCGAAGTCCCGTCACCTGCAGATTCCGTGGATGGAGTTTTCTTGAACTGGCTTGAACTTGCTTACATTCACAATCTAAAAGCAGATGATAATATAATAACCCTTAAAACACCGGAAAATATACTGGATACAACTTACGAATTTTCTCTCGATAATTTTGATTTCGCAGATGTGGACATTTACAAGAAGAATGTTTCGAAAATCATCAATTTCAGAAAAGAAACCTATGAAGAAGCAGGCAAAACCAAATACAGGTTTATCTTTCAGGATAGTGATTTAACGGGTTCTATGAATTTCAGTGCACTGCCTATCTGGGACAAATTAAAACCTGTAAGTATCGATAAGGTAGAACCAAAAGACCTTCACTCGATTTCAAATATTGCGGAGTATCTGGTAATAACGGACAATAGACTTAGAAGCAGTGCAGAGAGTTACGCACTGTGGAAAGAATCCCATGGATTTAACACAATGGTTGTTACAACCGATGAGATATACAATGAATTCAACTATGGAATCCCTGCACCGGAGGCTATCCGGGCATTTATTAAGTATGCATACGACTACTATGCAGAATCTCCTTCGTACTGCCTTCTATTTGGTGATGGCACTTACGATTATAAAGGACTCACAGGAAATCATGGCAATTTTGTGCCTGTTCATCTCTCCTGGTATTGGGGACTCTGGGGACCTGTGGCAGATGATGAATACTATGCGAGGGTGAGTGGAGATGATTTTATTCCAGACATCTTCATTGGACGGTTTCCGATAAGAAACGATTATGAGTTCAACGGGGTCTTCGAAAAGTCGAAGATATATGTCCACTATGGGAATCTCGACGAATGGAAAAAAGACCTTGTCTTTGTTGCGGATTCCGGAACCGCGGGTTACAATTCATTTCCCGATATGGAAAAAATTATCGATGATTATCTGCCACCGGCTTTCGATGCAAGCAGAACTTATCATCCAAGACAGGAAAGAGAGGATTTTTTAAGAGAAATGAACGAAGGTGCAGTTTTTGTGAACTTCCTTTCTCACGGAGGAGGTGATGTACTCTGCGGCGGTGATTTTCTTATATCGAAAGATATATATGCAATTACGAACCTTGATAGACTTCCCTGCTGGACTGCTTTCAGCTGCGTAAATGGCTTTTTCGCCGAGCCGAGCGCGGATTCCATATCCATTGGAGAAACCGTATTCCTCGCACCAAATGGAGGCGGTATAGGCTATTATGGACCAGGAAGTTTAACTTATGGTGGTAGTAATTATAACCTATCGAGAATGATATATGACGGTATCTTTAACAAGAAACTGCTAAATTTCGGTCAATTCCTTGTATACGGTGAGATAGAATATTATGCAGGCTCAAACAACAAATACCAACTTATGACATACAATTTTCTTGGAGACCCTGGACTCAAACTTGCCTTGCCGGATACGACACGAATCGATATCTCAATTTCGACACCCTCTGTATCATCGGGAGATACGCTTTTTGTAAACGGCTATGTGCACGGTTCACCTGATGGAGAAGCTGTTCTCACTTTCTATGGGACAACGGACTCCGCATTCAAAAAAGTCGCCTCCCAGGTTTCCGCTGGCAATTTCTCTGCATTTTCGGTTACACCGGATACACTTCCACCGGGCAGGGGTATCATCAAAATTTACTTCAGAGGGGGAGGACAGGACGGCATTGGATATGAGTACTACAACATCGAACAACCCAATATATCGGCAGTTACGACAACCCCGAAGAACCCAACTCGTTACGACAGTGTAACGGTGCAGGCACGCATATTCGACCCGGATGGCGTAAAACAAGCAGGATTACTCTGGCAGCAACAAGGGAATTCGAACTGGAACGAGATTTCGATGATACCAGCTTTGCTGGATACTTATACAACCTCCTCACCGATACCACCCCAGCAAGCGGGAGTTACAGTGAACTTCAAGATATTTGCACTCGATTCCATTGCTAACGCCGATACATCATATATCTATTCGTATCACATAACCGCACTTGCCGAACTTTCTTTCTCTAACTTCAACATTTACTTAGATGGTGATTCCACGGTAACTGTCAATGCAGACATTCATAATACGGGAGAGACGCCTGCCGATTCCTTTAGAGTCGGTTTTTTTACACTCAACAATGACGAGGCTTTCCGCAAAAACGCGAATGAACTTGCACAGAGAATAAATCCTGATACGATCGGCTTCACAACCCTGAGTCTTGCAAGTCAGAGCGAAACTACAGCAACCGTAAACTTCAGCCTTCCATTCGACCGTTATGATGTTTATGCCGTGATAGACCCGGATAATTGGGTAGAAGAAGGTGATGAGACCAATAATTCAAGCATTAACAATTCAACCGGATTGTGGGTTGACCATTTCCCGGTTACGCCCGACAGTGGAACAAACGGCTACGTTCAGTCATCCGACTCTATCCTATACTGTTCCTTTCCTCAAAATGCCGTATCTCAAAAAGCTGTACTTGTCCTTAAACCCGACAGTGCGATCAAGGCTATTTTAGAACCGGACATCATCCCTGTTCCAATAGGTGGAGATACCCTTAAGGGTTACAATATTTCTCTTTCAAAAGATGTGCTTATTGATTCCTTTAACCTTCGCTTCTCACTGACGGATTCACTAACATACTATCCCTGGATTTACCTCTGGCTTGAAGACTACAATAAATGGGCTACTATTGGAAAACCCGAAATGACCGATTCAATATCTTATCAAAAAAACACAGAAAATCTTGGATTATACTCACTTTTCTATAACCAAGATTCCATCCCTCCAGTTATTACTTCAAGAATCGAGAACGCTGATTTTGTAGGCGGTACCGTATTCGACAAGAATGTAAGAATTTCTGCGGTTCTCACAGACAAGAATGGAATAGATGTCGTTACAAAAAGAGTAACACTCGAATTGAACGCCGACACGGTTAGTTCCAGCAACTATTCTTACTCTCTGCATCCAAAGGATTCACGCTCGATACCCCTTAAGTTTTCCAAAGAAATGGAAGACGGGATGTATACCCTTATTATTTACGTGTTCGACGTAAATGGAAATCTTGGTGCCGATACGATATCATTTAACGTATCCATCCCCTTCGATATATCAGCCATAGGAAACTATCCAAATCCCGTTTACATCGATTCAACAATCTTCACATACCATCTCACAAGGAATGCAGACGATGTAGCATTGAAGATTTATACCTCGGGAGGAAGACTGATAAAAGAATTCCATAATGGTAACCCAACCGAAGGTTATCACGAAATAGTATGGTTTCTTGACGATAAAAAAATGCAACCCGTTGCAAACGGGGTCTATTTCTATCGTTTCATAGCCAAAAGAAAGGGTCAAGAAAAAATAAAAACCTTCAAAATGGCTATCCTCCGTTAACCCAAAAAACACATTCTTAACCACAGAGTACACAGAGAAAACATTTATTTCAATGTTTTAACCAATCAAACAAATTCAAACAACTAAACTAACCAAATCATCGTTTGAATCGTTGAGATCGTTCAGAACGTTTAGAACGTTTCGTGTGTTTGTAATCAAATTCTTCCTTTGTCAACAAGTGTTGCTTACTCAGAATGACATTCTCGCAGGCTAAAGCCTGCGGCTACCCTCTTGTTTTTCACCGTTTCTCCGTTTCACCGATACTTCGTTTCGCTCCTCTCTCTTCTGCCTTTTATGGTCTTCAATCTCAGGTGTATTGTCTTATGTCTTGTATTGTTTGTCATTGCGAGTGTTTGCGCATAATTTCTACCGAAGCAATCTCATATTCCCATTACTTAACGTCTCTCTTTATTCCCAATACTAATTCCCTTTTATGTGTAATTTTCCTCAAGTCCCCTCTAACAAGAGGCGATTTATCCCCTGAAATAGGAAAATGGACAGAAGTTAATTGTATTTCACAGGGTTTAGGGGTGTGTAACCAATATATCTGATTTTCTGATTGTAACCTCCACAGATTTCTCCCTTGTCATTCCTGCAACAGCAGGAATCCAGACCATCATCATATTTCTTGCGCTATTTTTCAGTTTCCAGCCTGAACTTCCCATGTAAAATGTCAAGTAAAAAATGAGATTTTTTAGC
>CAYMQB010000047.1:0-21547 GCA_964392665.1 uncultured bacterium
CAACTTTTCAAGCCCACCTATACTAACTATAATATAGCACTCTATGAAAGGTAGCGTACCTTCTTGATATCATTTTTCTGTTGAAATTCTGTCACAATCATAATATAATTACATTGCATATAGTATATCCTAATCTTCGGAGGAAGTGAAGATTTGCCATAATTCCCCAGTCTTATATAACCATAATTGTGCGCTCATTTTCTTATAAATTTCTTCTGCCTTCTTCAAATACCTCTCTGCTTTACGCTTCTCTTTCTTTCCTTTACTATCTGCTGCAGGTTTTGAGCTGCAGGCTAACAAAGCCTCAGCATAGTAGTAATACGCCTTTGCCAGTGCGAACGGATTATTTGATTGTTCAAATATGCTGATACATTCTTCAAATACATCTTTATCTATTTTATCTTTTAGACTTCGCAGTCGTGCTAAAATAAGAAGTGCCTCTCCTTTTCCCTGTTTGAATCCAAGCTCATCCGCCAGTGTAAATGCTGATTTTAGATGGTGTTTAGTCTCATCGTATTCTTTGGTCTGTAAACAAAGCTCAGCACGGGAAATATGGACACGACGCAGAACCTCTTTCTCACCAAGTTCTTCTGCCAATCTGAGTGCTCTGTTCAGATATTTACTGGCAGTCTTGAACCTTTCTATTTCTATCTGAAGCATGCCGATGTTGTTGAGACTAAATGCTACACCCTTTCTGTCGCCTATCTCCTCCTGTACCTTTAATGCGCGGTTGTAATATTGAAGCGCCTCTTTGTGGTTGCCAAGCTTCCCCTGTATCACACCCATGTTGCTGAGACAATATGCCTCATTCTTTCTATCGCCTATATCCTCCTGTATCTTTAATGTGCGATTGTAACATTGAAGTGCCTTTTTGTAATTACCGAGACTGCTTTGTACATAACCGATGTTGATGAGATTTATTGCCTCACCCTTTCTGTCGCTTATCTCCTCACTTATTTTCAGGGAGCGGGTGAAGTAGTGAAGTGCCTCTTTGTAGTTACCAAGACTACCCTGTACATAACCGATGTTGCTGAGACTATGTAACTCATCATCTCTGCCGCCTATCTCACCACTTATTCTCCGGGAACGGGTGAAGTATTGGAGAGCCTCTTTGTAGTTACCGAGACTGCTTTGCACATAACCGATATTATTGAGATCTATCGACTCACCCAGTCTGTTGTTTGTCTCCTTCCTTATTTTCAGGGAACTCTTGTAATATTGAAGTGCCTCTTTGTGGTTGCCAAGCCTCGTCTGTGTCACACCGATGTCGTTGAGACTATGCGCCTCACCATCTCTGTCGCCTATCTCCTCCTGTATATGTAATGATCGGTTATAGTATTCAAGTGCTTTCTTGTAGTTGCCAAGATTGTCGTGTACAAACCCGATGTTTCTGAGGCTTCTTGCGGCTCCTTTTCTCTCTTTTATTTTTTCGTATAACAATAGCGTTTTCTTTCCTGTATTTAACATATCATCGTATCGGCTGAGATTGCCATAGATATTACTCATATGTAAAATGCAATCTGCCATCAGTTTTTTATCCTTTACTTCTTTTTGCTACTGCAATCCCTCGGTTTATTTCTTTCAATGCTTTTTTACCTTGCCCTATTAAAGTTAATACCTCGGATTTACCTTTTAAGGCAAGTATCAGTAAATTACTTATTCTTTTTTTGTTTTTTCTATCCTTTTTAACCAGCGTTTCGAACGTCCGTTTCAACAACAATTATCCTCAAAATTACGATTTTTCATAACCATTTCGAGTTCTTATTTGAAGTGTTATGTCCCAGGCGAAATGCGGAAAAAGGCTCATTTTTTAGTAAGGACATCCTGAACTTGCTCCCCTTCTTTTTTCTAACTCATATTATATAACTTGCTGCGTTCCAAAGTCAAGCGTTTTTTCAGGAAAATAGGGACAGCAAGTTTGACCAAAAACACGCTTTTTATCATTGCGAGCGACCATCGGGAGCGTGGCAATCGCTTTATTTACAAGAAAATTATGAGATTGCTTCGTCGCTTTACTCCTCGCAATGACCTTTTTGAGGAAACATGGGGCCTGACCCCGGAAACCACTCGATGAAATTATACAGCCCGCTTTTTTAACCTGCTAATTTTTTTTTCACATCATCGAAGTTGATAATCCCAACTTCTTTCCAGAACCAATTCTCGACTTTTTCCCTGTATTTCCTCAGAACTTCAGGACTCGATACAAAATACAGTTTTTCAAGTTGTTTTACTACATCAGCGGGCAGGTCGTAATGCAAGTAGGATGTATAAAAATTGTAACGTTCGGGGCAATATTTAATTCTCAAAACCTCAACAAGAGGTCTAAATGTATACGCCATGTAAAAACTAAGAGCGGTGAGGGTATTTCCACGGTTGAGCTCTTTCAGAGTAAGGACCTGGAAAAATCTAAAATTTGTCTTTATCGTTTCAATTCGGGATTGTATTCTCTTTACAAATATGTCTGGATCGAACGGATCGTCCTTTGCTACACCAATTTTATCAAAGTGCACAAGAGGTTCGTTATGAATCTTGTACTGGAGAAATTTATCATTGCTTGTTCTCTTCATTATCGCTATATCAAGAAAAAGAAATGGACTGGTATCTTTTAATCTAATAAATTCCTGCGAGTGTCCATGCCATGTCGGCTCCGGCAAACGATACTTTAACTCTATTTCTGATAGTGTTTCAATCGATTTTTCTATTACCTCAAATACATTCTCTACTCGATCATCTTCTACAACTACATAGAAATCAATATCCGACCATTCATCCACTCGATTAAAAGCATCAGCACCCGCTTGCCAGGCAGCACAGACGTAATCGACAGGCTGTAATGCATTGACAAGAACCTTAACAATATCACTTCGCATAATTTCAATCTTATCCACAATTACTCCTTACCAAAAGCTTAAGTCAGTCTGTATTACGGAAACTTCTAAGCCGCTATTCATATTGAAACGATGGTATCGAGTATTCAGAAAAATGTCACCACCATCCCGATTTTACCAAATATTAGTAATCTAAACGGTGAACTTGTAGATTTTCATCTCCTTTGGTCTCATATATTCAATCGACTTAATATCAATTCGAATCATCACGAACCGAGCCCTTGTATTTTACTTCCAGACAAGTGCCACACCAGCTGTGAAATCGTCAATGCTACCGGGTTTTTCGTCCTCGAACATTTCAAGGAAATTCACTTCAAGAAGCAAACCCAGTTTTTTAGGTGGAGTGTTGTCCATTTTCAAGTTTATCATCAGGTGATATGCTGGAACGGTTTCATGACAGGATGAACTCAAAAAATCACAAAAGGGATATGCGGGATGTCTAATTACCCCCGCTCCAAGGGTTAAAACATTTTGTGGTGCAGATAGGGATAGAAGCAAATCTGCTTGATAAGCGTAATCACCCCCTGTTTCTTGAGCCATTCTGGAGAACCCTGCTCTTGCAAGCATCGCTGAGCTTACAAAACTTTCGGAAATTAATTTCTGTTTAAGTCCAAGATAGAAGGAATGAGGAAACGGAGGTAGAAATACTATTCCGTCCATCATGAACTCCAATTCTGTCCAGTTACTTAAGCCACCTCTTACACCCATCCTATAGCTGAATGGATAGTAAACGGCAAATATTTTTTCGCTTTCACCCCTCTTGAGCGTTTGCGCTGTTTGAAACGTGGCAATGCAGCCCTGAAGAATTGGAAGAATAAGCAAAACAATTATAAATTTCTTGGCGGACATTTGCGTATTTTTTTATAGGTCAATCCATATCACTTCAAAAAGCTTTGCAAAGACTCATTGTCTCCTCTTATAACGCAAAGTTTATAGCAAAGAAAGTTCTTTGTCAAGAGAGAAAAGGAGGACAGGATACTTTCTTCTTGACTTCGTACATACTTTAAAGTAATATATTTAAGATAGACATTTGATAACAGGGTGGATTTGGGTCGCTTGAGATTTTATATCTCTTGTGTTCTCTTACAATCCCTGTTAATTTTATTTTCTTGATGGAGGGAGAGCGGTTTTATGGAATTAAAAACATACCTTGAAAGAAACTATATCATAGCAGACGGTGCAATGGGCACCAATTTATACAGAAAGGGCGTCTCTTCGAAAAAACCATTTGCTATGTTGAATAAAGAAAACCCGGGACTCATTCTCGAATTACATACTGAATTTGTGGATGCAGGCGCAGATCTTCTTGTAACCAATACATTCGATGCAAATATTTTCAAGTTAGATCCTTACGCCGATTTCAAAGAAATTAAGTCGGTAAACAAAAGAGGAGCTGAACTGGCAAAGAAGGTTGCTGGTCCGAGAAAGTGGGTGGCTGGCTCCATTGGTCCTTCAGGAAAAACATTTGCGCTTCTTGACGAGACCGAAAAAGAATGGTTCAAAGAGAGCCTCTCTGAACAGGTGGAAGGGCTTGTCGAAGGAGGAGTCGATACTCTCCTTGTCGAAACACAGATAGGAATCGCTGAAGCCCAATTTATCGTAAATGCAATAAGTACGTGCAGAAAAGGAATTCCCATACTACTTGCCTTCACTTTTACAGAAGGTTTGAGAACTCCATCAGGTGAATCAGTGGAAGATGTTATTCAAGCGTCGGAAGACGTCGAATTAATTGGTATCGGAGCTAATCACGGAATCGGTCCGCTTCAGTTTCTGGAACTGATGCCGCATTTTCTTGAAACCAGCAACATCCCTATCTCTTTTATGCCTAATTCAGGGGTTCCCCGATACATAGACGGAAGATTCGTTTTCCCTGCTTCCAGCGAACACTTCGCCAGATATGCAATAGAATTCGTCAAAAACGGCATTAAGATCGTTGGTGGATGTTGCGGAACAACTCCTTTGTATATAAATCTTCTGGTTGGGATGCTGAAAAAAAAATCAGGGAAACCCATTCATTTTCTTTTCGTAGAAGAGGAAGAGCTCGAATCACCGGAAGTTATGGTTAAGGAAACAACTCCTAACATCGTCCGGGAACAGATTAACTTGAAATCACTTGTCGTAGTGGAGGTTACACCTCCGCGAGGTTCTTATGTGGAAAAAAGTATCGAGTGGATCGAAAAACTGAAGGAGTTTGGGGTAGATGCGGTGAGCATTCTTGATTCACCAATGGCAAGAGTTAGAATGAACCCAGTTGCTTTTTGCCATCTTGTTAAGGAAAAGGGATTGGAGGCGATACCACACTTTGCACTGCGCGACAGGAGTCTCACAAGGATTCAGTCAGACCTGATAGCCGCTTCCGCGCTTGGATTAAACAACATCTTTGCAATATCGGGTGACCCTCCGTCGCTTGGTGACTATCCCCAGTCGACAGCTGTTTACGATATTACCTCTCCGGGCCTCATCAAACTGATCAAATTATTAAACAGCGGAAAAGACTTTGCCGGCAATATTTATGCAAATCCCACGCATTTTTATGTTGGTGCTGCAATAAATCCAAACCCGCCAGACCTCAAGCGGGAAATTGAAAAAGTTAGGGAAAAGATAGAAGGTGGCACCGACTATTTCGTAACACAGCCGATATTTGACACATTAAACCTTCTAACCCTTAAGGAAAAAATAGACCTTAAATCTATTCCGTTAATACTCAACCTTTTCATTCCCAAAAACAAAAAGCAATTTGCATATATTGCCAATGAGGTTCCTGGTATCAGTGTCCCCGATAATCTTAAGAGTGTGGTTGAAGAAAAAGAGGATTGGCTTCCTTTTCTAAGGGATGCATTGATGAATATCCTTCGGGAAACAAAGAAACTGATTTCAGGTATTTATATCTCAATTCCAAAAGGAAAAACATCTTTTTTGAGACCCTTTATGGAGGAAATCAAAGGTAGGACATGGGGACTTTGAAATTTGAAATTACGAGAAGTTGAATTTGTTTGATTGGTTGGATTGGTTTGAACCTTAAAACAAATGTTTTCTCTGTGTGCTCTGTGTCTCTGTGGTGAAATTTATTCTGAAATTACGAGAATATTATTTAAATTGAGGTGAAACAATGAAAGGCTGTAGGCGATTGCTTCAGGAGTTAATATGGGAGAATACTCGCAATGACACAAATGTGCACTTCCATTCAAAGCATGCAAAGAGTATTACTTTCCAAGACGGTGAACATTTCGTAAGAAGGTAATGTAGAAATATGAAAAGAGAGAAAATAAGGGAAATTCTGTCAAAACGAGTGCTTATTCTCGATGGAGCTATGGGAACACAACTCATCGAGAGAGGCTGCGGAGATGTTTTACCCGAGCAGTGTATATTAGACCACAGGAAGGTGATCCTTGAAATACAAAAAGATTATGTAGAAGCAGGATGTGATATAATAATAACAGCTACATTTGGAGCTAACCCTTTAAAACTGAAAAAATCGGGTCTTGCAGCTGAGATGCAAAATCTCAACAACCTTGCCGCTCAAACTGCCAGGAAGGCTGCAGGTCGAAATGCACTAATTGCCGGAGGATTGGGTCCAACCGGAGAAATGTTTCCTCCTTCCGGAAGCCTTAATTTCAATACTGTCTATAAATGTTTCACCAAACAGGCAAGTGTATTAAAAAACTTAGTCGACCTTTATATTCTCGAAACCTTTTCCGACATTAGAGAGCTTAAGGCTGCAATCCTGGCTGTAAGAGATAACTCCCCCAATACATTCATAATAGCAAATCTCACATTTGACAAAAAAGGTAGAACACTTCTCGGAACTGATCCAGTTGGTTTTGCCCTTGCCTTCTGTGATATGGATGTAGATTGTCTTGGAATCAACTGCTCTCTTGGTCCGAAAGGTATATTCCCCATCTTTCAGGAACTCTCGAGAACGACCAGTAAATTCCTTTGCGTAGAACCCAATGCGGGTATTCCGAAATTAATTGATGGAAAACCACATTACGAGATGAATGCTCGGGAATTTTTAAAATATGGTGAAGATTATTTCCATCTCGGCGCAAACATCATAGGCGGGTGCTGCGGAACCGGACCTTCCCACATAAAAGCTCTCTCCGCAAAACTAAGGGGTAGAAAACCCTACTCCAGAACAATAGATTCTATTATTGGTATTTCTTCTTCAACCAGGAATGTCATCTTTTCACCTGCTAAATCCCCGATAACAATCGGAGAACGCATCAATCCAACTGGAAAGAAGAAAATGTCACGAGAAATAGAACAGGGTACTCTCGAAACGACTCTCAGAGAAGCAAGAAAACAAGCAAAAGCCTCGGCAGATGTTCTCGATGTGAACCTGGGAATGGAGTCCGTCGTTCGGGAAGAATGGCTTAGAACACTTATCACAGAATTGCTCATCTCACCTTCTCTTCCACTCTCCCTGGATTTTAAAAACGACCATCTCATAGAAACCGCATTGCAAGAATACGCCGGAAGACCTCTTCTTAACTCTATCGACCTTAACGATATGGAGAGCAAAATTAGTCTATTAAAGAAATACGGAGGTATGGTAGTTTTCCTTCCTATCGATAAAAACGGAATTCCCGAGACCGCAAAAAAGAGAATGACTCTTGCAAAAAGAGCAATAAGGCAGTTAAAAAAGATGGGCTTTGAAAAAGAGCGGATTCTCTTCGACCCTATCGTTATGAGCCTAGCAACTGGAAAAGACCCTCGCATTACGATCGATACGCTGAAAATGTATAAATCATCGGGACTACTGACAGTTCTCGGGCTTTCCAATATCTCCTATGGTCTCCCCAAACGTCCGGTGATTAACAGTTATTTTCTTGACCTCTGCAAGAAAGCGGGACTCGATGCAGTAATTATGAATCCTCTGGAAAAGGGAATTTCTACCGACATCAACCTCTCGCCCATTTTCCTAAAGGGAAAAACCATTAACGATTATCTTGACAAATTGGAAGTGAAAAAGAAAAGCAAGGTAGGGAAAAAAAGAAAGGACGGTGTTTTCACCGCTATTGTCGAAGGTGAAAAGCAAAATACACTGCGCGAAGTAAAAAAGATGCTAAAAAAAATTCACTTCAATGAAGTCATAGAAAAACACTTGAAACCCGCACTCGAACAAGTAGGAAATCTGTATGAGTCTCGAACGATTTTCCTTCCCCAGCTAATTATGTCGGCAGAAGCGGCACAAACTGCCTTTGGATATATAGAAACCCATTTCAAGGAAAAGAAAACCAAAAAAGGCAGGATAGTTATTGCAACGGTAAGGGGTGATATCCATGATATTGGAAAAAATATAGTTACAATGATATTAAGGAATGCGGGTTTTGAATTGATTGATCTTGGTAAAGATGTTCCTTCAGATGATATTGTCAAAACAGCTAAAGATAGAAATGCAAACGCCGTTGCGCTCTCTGCGCTGATGACAACCACTGCAATGAGAATGAAAGAGGTGCGGGAACTAATGTCAGCTCAAAATATTCCTGCGAAACTCATCGTTGGTGGTGCCTGCATTACACAGAAGTTTGCGGATGAAATCGGCGCAGACGCCTATGCAAGTGATGCTACTGAAGCAGTTAAAAAAGTGAAAAAGCTGATTCAATGGAGGTAAATATGGTAAAACACGAAGACGATGTTGAAATTACTGAGCTAAACCAGGAGGGCTTAAAAAATGTAAGGAAGCAAATACTGGTTGGTCCAGGGGATGGTTATGACGGTTTTATGAGAATGTTCATTGTGGAGGAAAATGGCTACACACCATATCACAAACACAATTGGTATCACTTGAATTATATTGTAGATGGTGAGGGAATTGTTACTATAGGTGAAGTAGAATACAAAATCACTAAAGGTAACGTTGCCTACATCCCTGGAAATACAATGCACGGCTTTAAAAATACTGGAATCGGAAGCCTGAAGTTCTTGTGTCTAATCCCTGCTGAAGGCGGAACATATTAAGACGCATCTCTATTCTGTTCACCTTGGTGTTGAATCGGGAAGACCACCATCTACGGGTATTGTTGCTCCTGTTGTTGGCGTTTGGCGTGTTGCAAAATAGAGCACTGCTTTACCAACATGTGTTGCGGTTACCTTAGCTTTAAGTAAATTCCTATTTCGATAATATTCCTCAAGACCCAGCTCATCCAGACCTCTTGCACGCATTCTATCCGGTCCGACCTCTGCCCACAATCCGGATTTTCTTTTCCCGTGGGAAAATACTGCATCCGGAGAAACCATATTAACACGCACATCCATCTCTGCAAGTTCGAGACTCGCGATACGGGCAAGCTGATGTGCTGCTGCCTTTGTTGCGCTGTATGCACCGAATTTTGCACCGGGTGCAAAAACATTTTTCGTCGATATGAGAACGATATCCCCTCCTGTTCCCTGAACCTTGAAGATCCGCGCAGCCTCGGAGAGAACGTTAAGCGTACCTTCAACGTTCACTTGCTCCAGCTTCCTGAAAGCATCAATATCCATATCCGCAAGCGATGAAACATAGGCAACACCAGCGTTCAGCACCACAAGATCTATCCCTCCCCAGGTTTCAATAACCTGTTCAAAACCTCCTTTAACCGAATCCCTCAACGTTACATCCAGTGGAACGCCAATCACTCGTCCTCCATAAACCTGTTCCAATTCGCTCACAAGCGAATTAAGATTATCACCCGCTAAATCCGTGACTGCAACATGACATCCATTTTCAAGAAGTTGCTGGCAGATGCCGGTCCCGATTGCACCCGCTGCTCCTGTGACAATGGCAACCGAACGCTCTAATGGAAGTTCCGGGTCTCCACCGAGTTTCGCAAGCTGAAGAGAAAAATACTCCATATCGAACAGTTGTCCCTCGTTCAATCCTTCATACTTTCCCATTGAAGCAATCTTTGTCTTTGTTGAAAGAGTTTGGGCGGTTATATCCCTAACTACATCTGCTTCTGCAACATTCCTGCCGGTGCATATCGCTCCTAATCCTGGCATAAGGATTACTCGTGGCATTGAGTCGAAACGATTGAGTTCAGTCTTCGATTCTCTTGAATAACGTTCAAAATAGGCATCATATTTCTTTGCATATTTTCTTATTGCATCTGAAATTTGTTTCCTTAATTTCTTTTCATTATCATATTTCGGGGCATCTATCCACATTGGAAAGCTTTTGGTTCTTATCAAGTGGTCAGTGGTAAGCGGAGGTGTCAGGGCAATTTCCTTTCCCTGCTCTGAATCGACAAACCTAATCATTTCTTCTGTCAGTAATGGCTTTATAATAAATCGCTTGTATGGAGAATCAGCGTTTTTCGTTCGAATAGCCAGTAATCCTTTAAGTATGGGTGCAACCTTCAAATACAGTTCTTTTGTTGCAGCAGGAGATGTGGAAATATCAACTTTCAGGGACTTTTTGCCTTCTCTTGCAATATATTCTTCTGCCCTCGTGGCGAGTTTAATAGTTCTTTCGTAGGATTCGCGAGCCGTTTCACCCCAGGTAATTAATCCGTGTTTCATCAACACCATACCTTCACTCGCAGGTGAACTTTCGTATGCATCTGCCACTTCTTTTGCCAGTCTAAATCCAGGTTTTTTATAATTTAATATAATAACAGTATTCCCTAATACTTTGGATACGAGTTTCTGCCCATCGACCTGATTGGTTAGCGCTAAAACGGAGTTTGCATGAGTGTGATCAATGTATTTTGGAGAAATAAATGTATGCATCAGTGTTTCTATGGAAGGTGTAGCTGCAAAAGCATCATACCGATGTGTGAGTATTTCATTCACCATGGATTCATCCGAAATATCCGATAAGGTTCTTAGGAATAGAAAGTATTCAAGGTCGAGTCCAATATGTCCTTCCGGCTTAATATCTTGAAGATTTAAACCGGATGCCTTAACAAAGATTGCAGGTATTTTTTTGCCTAAAATGTTTCTAAAAGCTGTTTTGACCGATGTGTTTCCGCCTCCATGAAGCACCAACTCTTTCTCTTCTCCTATTAGCCTGCTTGTGTATATGCGGAGAGCCAGGTCTTCCCCATATTTCTGCGCATATTTTTCTATGTACTCATTTTCTTTATCCTTGAACCATCTGTTTTTCATTGCATCTCCTACGTGGAACGGGTGTTTACTGCGTTCAGCATAAACTTAATGTTTTCCTTTGCTCCATCCCCCGAAAATACAGCACTGCCACTCACAAGAATATCTGCACCGAATTTGGCTAATTCACCTATATTGTTTCTCTTGACGCCGCCATCGATACACAAAAGAACTTTCTTTTCTGTCCTGCTAACCATATTTCTCACTTCTTCGAACTTGTCTCCTATCGAGTCAAAGAAAGGGAAGCCATTAACTTTCAGGTCTACGGCAAGAACCGTAATCACCTCGATGTCATCGAGCAACGTTTCAAGCAGTTTCACCGGTGTGCCAGGATTGAGCGCTACGCCTCTAATGATACCCCTATTTGGATCATTTGCGTTTTTCATTTCTCCAAGCTTACGCAGAATCGGTCGGGTATCTTTTGTGGATTCCAGCTGAATTGTGATTATATCACCTCCGGCATCCACATATTGCTCTATGCTTTTTTCAGGTTCTCGAACCATTAGGTGAATATCTTTTAAGAGATTAGTTTTTACCGCTTTTATGAATCGTGGTCCAACCGTCAAATATGGTACAAAGCAACCGTCCATAACATCGAAGTGTAACATTTTAACGTTTAAACCTTCGAGCAAAGCTACTTCGGATTCGAAATGCATCAAGTCAGCCGATAAGATTCCAACACTAATTGTTGGTACATTCTGTTTTAACAAATGAAACCCCGTGCTATTCTGCAAAACCTATTCCTGTTTTTTTTAGTTCCTGAAATACATCATACGCATCTTCGGGTGACATATTTTCGTGAACAACCTTACGCACTGCTTGAATCATTGGTATGGGAGCTTCGCTTTGAAAAATATTGCGACCCATATCAACGCCGGAGGCGCCCTGCTCTATTGCATTATGAGCCATCTTCAGCGCATTGAGTTCCGGGAGTTTTTTACCTCCTGCTATAACGATTGGAACAGGACAGGATGCAGTAACGGTTTCGAAACCATCGGCTACATAATATGTCTTAACATAAGATGCCCCCAATTCCGCACAGATCCTGCTTGCCAAACGCATATATTTTGCGTCTCGCGTCATCTGCTTTCCCACTGCCGTAACACCGAGCACAGGAATACCATAGCGGTTACCCATATCTACAAGTTTGGTGAGATTGTGTACCGACTGCGTTTCGTATTCCCCCCCGATGAATACCTGAACAGCAAGTGCAGCAACATTCAGTCGTATAGCATCTTCGATATCAACGGCAATCTCCTCATTGGAAAGTTCTTTGAGTATGCTTGGCCCACCACTTGATCTTAGGACTACACCCTTTGCAAATGTTGGTGGAATTGTCGAACGTAGTATACCACGCGTGCACATAAGAGTATCAGCATAAGGTAGTAATGGTACAATGCTTACATCGATCCTTTCCAAACCTGCCGTTGGTCCAAGAAAATAACCGTGATCGATAGCAAGCATCACGGTGCGCCCGGTCCCAGGGTCGAAAATATTCGATAACCGGTTTTTCATCCCCCAATTCAAGGAACTGGAACCTTTCAACTTAAAAGGTATACTCTTAAATGGGACATTTGTGTAATAATTGTGTGATTCCTGAATGGCTTTTTTGTCCGCCACAATTTATCTCCTTTCCTAATTTTCACCTTCACAATTTCGATTCATCCAACATCGTATTGCATTATATAATAAAGAAAAGAAAATGTCAAGTGATAGAAACTTAAAGGGACAGGCTGTTTTTAAATTGTAATTCTACGGAACCCAAAGGAAATTTGCTAGATCGACACAACTATTTTCGTTAAACTCCACCCCTTCTTCCTCAAGTAGTTTCTTCTGTAATTCATATCCATGATTAGGTTTCAATGAAATACCACCTTGTCTATTTACAACACGGTGCCATGGAAGATTTTCCTTCCTGGAACATGAATGGAGTATGTATGCAACCTGACGCGCTCCACGCGGATTTCCGGCGGCAGTTGCAATCCGCCCGTATGTTGCTACTTTTCCTCGAGGAACGCTTTTTATGATATCTGTCACTGTCTCTTTAAAGGTTTTATTCATTTATTCGATTCCTAGTCCAGAAGCAACAATGCTTCAACCCAATAAACACCCAGTATTTGTCGCTAAAACAGACACACCTGTGAATTCTTACTTTGCTCTGTTTATTTGTAGCATGACTGAAAGCGATTCGAAGTGAAGTCTAGGTCCTATTGAAGAAATGTTTCTGCCTATTCTTATCATTTTATTGCCTCCCTTAAGTTTTAACTTTTTTACCAATACTTTTAACTCCGTGTAAATACAACTTGCTTAGAGTTTTCGAATATCTGTCATAAAATAAATCCTCATGCAGAGGATACATCTTTTTTGCCTTATTTCCTGTTGACGATTTAAATTTGCCAGAAATCTGATCCATATTCTCCTTGACATACTTTGATTGGAAGTGTGAAAGGATGATTGAAGTTAAAGCGCCACGAAAGACGCTCATCTCGACATCTTCATTTGTATTCAAACCAAGTCTTATGAAAAACCGATCCATAACTCTTCTATTTTCGGATATCCACTTACTCTTAAGATCTGCAATTCTTGGCATATCAAGCGGTATCACATCAAGTGCAACAATAGCAATTTCAGTATTTTCTCTAAAAAATCTTATGATGTTGTCTATTATATTTTTCACAAGGTCTTCTGACCCAGTTTTTTCTTCCAATACAAGTCTCATTGCGCTATAATACTTGTCGTACGCATCGTTAATAATATACTTCAATATTCCTATCTTTCCTCCAAAGTAATAATTTATCATTGAAATGTTAACATTGGCTTTCTTTGCAATTCTTCTTATGCTCGTAGCAGCAAAACCTTTTCTGGCAAAAAGAGATAGTGCTGACTTGAAAATCCTCTGTTTTGCATTCTCCTCCTTTTTGCCTTTCAAGTTTCCTCCTTCATTTCAAATTTATTTATCAATCGTTTGTTTTAGTCAATCGTTCGTTTGATTACAATATAACCCAAAATTCTCCATTTGTCAAGTTTTTTTTAAAAAATCTTCGGTTTTTTTATACCCTTCATTCCTCAACATAGACAACAATCGTATCCATCACCGATGCACCTATTACTCCTATTGCCCTTTCGTCGTCAATTTCGTCAAAATTTCCCCAACCTTTCGATGCGTTATAGCAATGCTCGTCCATTCCCATTACAGAGATAGTATAAAGAGTATCCGTTTCCTCGAAAAGTTGTTGTGCATAGAAAATACCCAGCGAGGTATCTGATGTAGCCATTGGAAACATAATACTATCAGCAAATCCGGTAGGATATGCATTAATATAGTAATTGCTTTTATAGCATCCCGAGCAGTTATTCCAGATGAGCATTGGGGGGTTGCCGAGCGAAATTGTGTCAAAATCCGCCGGTGTATAGATGTGAAGTGAACCGGGAACTACTACTTCTTGTGAGATAGTATCTTCCCTAAGAGCAATATTGACAGTGTAGGTCATATTGGGCTTTACCCATAGTGAATCATCGCTTATGTATGTGCCTGCTGTATCAGATTCAGAGAATGTGAATGTATTGCTGTCTTTATCAACGACAGAAACGTTTGCTCCTGATATGCCTGTTAATTCTTCATTTACAGATTGGTCTAATCTGTAAGTAGAATCAACATATGCCTTCTGTTTGGGCATTTGCAGTCTCAAATTGAGATTTATAACATATTTATGCTCGAAAGGTGCTTCGGTCACACTGCACGATGCGAACAAAACACACATAAGCGAAATAACTAAAAAATCTTTTTTCATTATTCTCTTCCTTAGAATCTATAAACAAGTTCAATAGATGGTATTATAGGCAACATATAGAAAGGCTTCTTAACGGGGGGCTCCTTGTCATAATCATAGTAATAGAAAAACACATTCCTTCTGTTCAGTACATTAAACACGCTGACTTTCAAGTCCAGTTCATTATTGCCAAAGTAGAAAACCTTACTGGAACTTATGTCAAGCCTTAGATACGGTGGGTATCTCACTTGATTTTTCTTGCCTTCTAACTCAACCCAGTAAGGGTCCTTATCATCGTATGGTAGATTCGGTCTTCTGTAGCGAAAACGCGCAAGGTCACTTGTGTAAGGATTTCCAGTTGAAAATGTCAATTGAACTCCAGCATCCCAACCTCTGGGCAAACTTTCAAGGAGCATTAGGTGAAAATTATGCCTTCTATCCCATTCAGTTGGATATGTATAATCACCAAAAGTAGCATCCGTTTTAAGAAATGTATATGAAAGCCATCCACGAAATCCGCCTTTTTCTTTCTTCAAAAGAAGATCCAATCCATAAGCTTTTCCATATCCTGATTCCAGCAGTGTTTTATAATACTCTACTTCGTTCTCAATATTTATGTCTGCCATGTCTCGCATCTGTAACAGATGATTGTAATTTCTATAGTAGGTCTCAACCGTAAAATAAAATTTATCCGTGAACCAGCCTTCGCATCCAAGATTCAAATGATGTGCAACCTCGGGGTTATACTGCCCACCCAGTGGCACCCAATAATGTATAGGAAAAGAAGCTCCGCCGATAACCGCCGCACCACCAGGAACAACATATTGATGGAAATTTCCAAACGACGTAGTAATAGCTAAAGCATCCAAAATGAAGTATTTCGTTGCAACACGGTATGCGCTGAGGAAATCTTCATTAAATACATCGACTTTATCACTCTCCGAGTAGTAGTGAGTTAAAGAAATACCTGTGCTTAGAAGTAACTTTTTCAACGGTGAAAACTGGTCTTCTAGATAAACCATCCCTCGATTACTCCAGACATCGTCGTATTTGTAATTATAGCCCATTTGAAGATTGCTCTCATACTCGAATGGTCTATAGCTCTCCTCAATTCCAATCGTAATTTTGTGACCTTTGTATTTTCTCGAATAATCTATTCCAAATGTTCCCACATTAATTGTACCACCTGTTATGAACAGTGTGTCCATAATTCTGATTTTGAAATCGTGGTTACTCCATCCAGTTGAGAAATGCAGCAATCCATCATCTGAAAAAGAACGGAATAGATTCAATGCACCAACCTTATTTCCCCAATCAAACCCGACTATTTTTATTGAAGAATTATCCTCGTCACGCACATCGAGAAAATCTCTACCCAAATATCCGCTTAATATTGCGGTCCAGTCTCCAATCCGTGTTTCTGTGTGCATATATCCATCATAGAAATAGTAGGGTAGGTCTGTGTGAAAAAGAGCAAGCAGTTTATCTACATATGTTCTCCTTGCCGTTAGAAGAAAATTGGTATTTAGTGATTGCACTGGACTTCCGATGGTTAATCCACTTGACAGAGCGCTCAAAGAAACCACACCGGTCAGGCCCTTTATTTCCTGTCCAACTCCCTTTGTCTTTATGTCAAGCACACTCGAAAGAGATGCGTCGTGTTTGACCGGAATTCCACTGACAAATAACTCTGCATTTCTTATAGCGTTCACATTAAAAGCGGAAACAAGACCAAAAAGGTGTGAAAGATTCAAAACAGGGATATCATCTATGAGAACCTGATTTTGGTCCGGTCCACCTCCTCTGACTGAGATATCCGTGGAAAAATCACTGGACTTCGTAATACCAGGCAGCATCTCTATGGTCCGCATCAGGTCGCCCTCTATGAAAGAAGGCAAGAGTTTTAATTCCTTTTGCGATATGGATGTCGGTGTTATGGAAGCAGATTCCTTGAACCTCTCCCTCTTGGCAGAAACAATTATCCCCTGAATCTTCAATGCTTCCATACGCATAGCGATATTGACAATAATGCTGTTTTTTTTATCGAACCGGATCCTCTTTTCTGCTTTCTTATATCCCATCATCGAATAGACAAGATTGAAGTTCTGCATACTATCTGCAACCTGCAGCGTATAGAATCCCTTATCGTCCGTCACCGTTCCAATACCGGTTCCCTTGACAACTATATTTACAAACGGTAATGGCTCCTTGGAATACGCATCATATACCCTGCCTGTAACCACATTACTCCCTATGGCTGCAAAAAGAAGGCAAGAAAGAAGCGTTGTTATCATCTAAAGAAATCCTCCTATGAAATTGATTAATACGTAACCAATAACTTTTTTAAAAGATAGCCTAAAATGCACCTTTTTTCAAGTGCTAAATTTCAAGAACCATCTAAGTTTATAAAATGGTAAATTTGGGGAAAAGTTTTTAGAGAAATCTGTGTCCAAAATAAACGCTCAAGGGATGTATACCTTGAGCGTTTGTAAAATTACTCAAACGAATAAATTACGTTCACCGTTGCGCAAAGTTTAACGACCTTGGGATTTGAAGACTTTGGACCCTCGGGAAGAATTTCACTCTGATTACCGGTATTTGAGCAACTATTATCATAGGGATAAGATTGATAGAAGTACGTCATTTCTTTAAGTTTTACATCCAAAAGTTTTGCAGTTCGCTCAGCTTCTTTCCTTGAACTTTTAATCGCATCTGCTAACAGTTTTTCATCCATCTTTTCATAGTTGGTGATACCATAAACTGCAACCGGATTATAACCATAATAACTGATGCTCTTGGATAACTCACCGCTAATTCTGCCTGCACCTGGTGATGATGATGCCGCATAAGGCGTTACGGTAGTTCTGGAAACAGCCTGAGCAATATTGAAGACCTTTTCTCTCAACTTCTCTGCTTTCATCTTATCAATATTGGGCATAGTTACTACGACGATATTACTAACCCCGAATATTACAGATTCACCAGCGCCATAAGATTCCACCTTAAATAACTGACCATCCAGTACCTTTATCCATTCACGATGAATCCCCAATTTTTCAAGCTTTTTGATCGTGTTCTCAACCTTTGTCATATTTTCACTGTATGCATCATCTATAATTGGTGCAGTTGTTGATATGTCCATAGGAAAATATGCAACATCCGGTTTTACAGAAAGCTCCGCTTTACCGTAAACAGTAATTGTTTTGTTCACAGAATTACAATTACCAGTCTCCCCAAAAGCAGAAACGGGGATAATAGTGGCTAATGCGAGTACAAAAACAAAAAAAGCTTTACTCACATTACCATTACAAAAAAGTTTTTGCATGACACCCTCCTTTCTTCACTGGTTAATTTTAAGATACCTTACATTATGTAAACAAAAATGAAACCCTCATTTCATTTTGCGATTACATAACATATACAAACCAACCCACAAAATATTTCATTCTGAAATTGAATCAGCTGTCAATTCCATGGTCATGACTAACCAATACAATACTGACCTTCTTAAAAACATAAAAAATCAATCTAAGAAAGCAATATTTGGAAAGTCTGAGCCACTAGTTCTTGAGTAAGCTGGAAAATACTTTGAAACATGCTTCTTTCCAAAATTATAATCCCATAATCTTATTTGCTTTTCATCCAAGACGATGACATGCTTGTCAAAATTCCCAAATCCCCCTCTTCTATCGAAAAAATGTATCATACCAAAATCAAATATTTAGCCATTTTCTTGCAAAAAGAGATAGCCCGGTTTTATTCAATAGAAAAATAAATATAGTTAATCTCTAGTTCTTAAGAGCATCCTCAAACTTTTTAAATTGTTTCTTGTAAAACTCATTATTCGGTTCTTTTTCCAATGCTTTTTTCTCGTAGTAAATAGCCTTTTCATAATCACCTACTGCATAATAGGCTTCAGCAAGGGTATCCATAATATTGGCTTCCTCTGGCGCAAGTGCATGTGCTTTCTTTGCTGCCCGGAGAGTCTCCTCAGGATACTTCTTTCTTAAAGCAAATTCCCAGGCAAGGTTATTATAAACTTCAGGATCTTTCAGGTCACTATTAAGAGCCATTAAAAGAAGTGAATAAGCCCTCTTAAGAAAAATATTTCCCTTCTCTTTTTCATCATCTGCAAGACGAATATATGCTGGTGCCATAAAAAGATATTTCCACATTTCGAATAAACGTCTTAATTCACCGACAGCTTCAGGATTGTCAACCACTTTCAAATCAACCAGCCTGCCGTCAACACCCTGATATCCTCCTTTTTTTCTCATAACATAAAGAGCAGCGGATTGCTTTCCTCTTTTGTCACCACCTGCATTTTCACCTGCTTCGAGCGCTCGGAGCAATCTCTCTGCTAAAGGACCCTCTGTTCTCTGAAAAACGGTGAACATACTGTCGACAACCTCCGGACCTGTCAAAATATTACCCTGTACAGAGACAAACAGAGCAGTTTTGTGCCCTGCCCACGCAAGGGTATTGTCCCCGGTATGAGCTGCTGATTTCCCATCGTTATCAACAATTCCAACCTGTCTCCTTTCAGGAATAGAGTCCTTCTTAAGAATCAATTCCAACACTTCATCTGCAGAGTTTCCCTTGGATAATATCTCCAAAGCCCATGGGCCAAAATATGGATTAGAATACGCCTGGGTTGCGACAGCCCCAATGCCGGGCTTTATCCACGGAACAACATAACCTACATCCGGAACCTTCGATGCAACAGCAACACCCCACTCCTCTGTTTCAGGATCCATCGCTACAATTGAAAAGGTTGCATAGCTTGGAATATAAAATATTAACAACAAGAAAGCAAACAAAAATCCCGGAAACATACACGAAGATATACAAGAGAACTTAGATTTTTCTTTTGCCATCATCACATCTCCTTTTTCAAGTTTTTCCACTCTTTATCCAATTTGAATCCCCAATTAGATTATACAAAAACAAAAACGGATCGACTATCTATTGCTAAATTTCAGATTCCAGTCTGACCCTATTCTCTCTTTTTTGGATAACTCCTTTATTAATAAGACTTTTTAGATATTTAGTAGCTATTTTCTTTGTGATACTAAATAGCTTCCTTATGTCTAAACTTGTAACTCTTCCGTTTTCCTTCTTGAAAAGTTTTATTTCAAAATCGAACAATCGAACGCCTGCCCCCATTTTGTTCGTTTTTACCTGAGCTTAACTACCTTCATCGGTTCACACTTATCAACTTTTAAGAAATATACACCAGGATTAAAATCAGTGGTTAGTGATAAGTTGTTAGTGGTAAGTGGAACTGAACTGATTAAGCGTCCGCTAATATCAAAAATCTCTAAACCAGTCTTATGTTTCTCGCTAAATCCTGAACACATAATATTGATTTTGTTCCTAAAGGGATTAGGTGTAACTTGCAGTTTTATTGAGTTAATTTTGCTCTCTTGATTCTCAGTAATGCCGATAGGATATCCTTCGCAGGCAAACATAACCTTGTATGGTGCAGTATTCCCCTGAGTCCATACAACATAGCAATTTGTTACATTGGGATGATGCATATCCTCATCACCATACACATCGCGGAATTTGTAGTAGTTTTCCCTCCCCGGATTATAGTACATAATCCCGTAAATATCACCGTAGCCGTCACTATTATCTTCCCAGTATGCATAAGCCCATACTGTCCACATTGTTGAGACAACAGGATATCTGGATTGTCCTGAAGTTGGCTCAAATCCACTTAGGTTTCCCTGATAAAAATACACATCCAGATTCCCTGCGGAACTATCTTCCCACGCACCCGAGATATCCCATTCACCGTGACAGAAGTCGAGGCTCGGATGGTGAAGTGGAATATATATGCTTCCTGCCAGAGTGTCCTCAACAGACCAGTTCCCGCCGCTAAAGTATCGATGAACAATAGAATATGGGGAATAACACGAAGGGTCGTATCTCTCCCATACTACATGAATCTCATCTCCGTTATAGATGCTAATCGATGGGTAAATATCCGATATATCTACGTTGTCACTAAGATTTACTACTGTACTAACACTGGTATCATAGTGAGCACAACAATAATAAACCTCCCAGCTTCCGTTGGAATTATCCTGCCAGACAATATGGGTATTGAAACTATCGTCGATAACAACGGCTGGAAGTGTAGAATGCCCTGGAGTAAAGCTTACCCTCTGAGGAATCCTATAGTCAAAGGGACATTTCAAAAATATTTCACCCTGACCACCCGAATCACCCTCGGAAACAACATAAGGCAACGAATTATATACATCGAGAGATGGACAATGCGAATTTCCCCACAGTGTTGCACTAAACGAATTTGTATTCCAATTCTGTCCCCTATCGTAAGAATATGCGAAATTAACTGTATCAGCAGTATAACTGTAAACCGCAAAAAGTGTATCTTCCGGAAAGGTCTGGAGAACCGGGACGATCTTGTATCCATTACTATACGCTGTTGCGTAATTGACATTTGTGGGTCCTATTTCGGTAAAATACAAAGGAGCACCGCACGGAACAACCTGAATGAAAAACAAGGGAAAGACCAATAAAAAAACATAAAACTTTTTCAAAAGCACCTCCTAATTATGCCTTAAAGCCATTACCATTATAAACAAACAGACAAGAAAGATGATTCCAAACCTGTTCATACATCTCTTCTGATGGATTTGTAACATCTCAACGCTCCTATTTTTGCTATATAAATACTATAGGTTTTTTCCAAGAAAATGTCAAGCGATTTTTGGAGATAAACAGACAAATCGAAAGTAGAATTAAGCAGTGTATCTTTGCACTTAAAAATCA
>CAYMQB010000048.1:0-20758 GCA_964392665.1 uncultured bacterium
GGATGATTTTTAAGTGCAAAGATACACTGCTTAATTCTACTTTCGATTTGTCTGCGATATGGCAATCTCATATTGACAGAAGAGTAATTTAGGTATATATTAAGGTTAGACAAATATTACAAGGAGGTTTGGATGGATAAGAAAAGAAGAAAACAGTGCAAATGGGTTTCTGTTGTTATAGTGGTTTTGTTTCTGTGGGGAATAAATGTCTTTGCACAGGGACCTGATACATTATGGACGAAGACTTATGGAGGTGCAAATGATGACCAGGCGTATTCGGTGCAACAGACCTTTGATGGTGGCTATATAATAGCAGGTTATACGAAATCGTTTGGAGCTGGTGATGCAGATGTATATTTGATAAAGACGGATTCTATTGGAGATACCCTCTGGACAAAGACTTATGGTGGTGCATATTTTGATGCAGCATATTCAGTACAGCAGACATCGGACAGTGGCTTTATTGTTGCAGGGGTAAAGACAATCCCTGATTCTATCTGGACAGACGTATATGGTTATCTTATCAAGACGGATAAGAATGGTGATTCACTCTGGGCGAAGTTATATGGTTGGGATCCGTATGAAGACGCTAGATTCTATTCGGTTGACAAAACCTCTGATGGCGGTTACATTGCAACGGGATTTATCAGCAAGATTTTTTTGAGGCAAATCGACGTATTGCTTGTAAAAACCGATATGGACGGGAATGTGCTCTGGCATAAGGAATATAGCGAAGGTTATGGCTATTCGGTCAAGCAGACCTCTGATGGTGGATACATCGCTGCAGGAGCTATGGGGGGTAATGTCTATCTTCTAAGAACATATCCGAATGGCGATACAATATGGACAAAAGGCTATGGTGGGCCAGAAGGAGATAGAGGCTATTCGGTAGAGCTATCCTCTGATAATGGCTACATCATTGTCGGAGAGCTTTTATTATTCGGTGCACCCTGGGCTGATGTATATATTATTGGGACCGATTCGCTTGGGGACACACTTTGGACACGGCATTATGGAGGAGCGGATTATGACCGAAGTTTTTCGGTTCAGAAAACCTTTGATAGCCATTACATCGTCGCAGGATATGCGAAATCTTATGGTTCTGGATTAGAAGATGTATATCTTTTGAAGGTGGATGAAAATGGAGATACAATCTGGACCAAGACATATGGATGGGCAGAACCTGATATAGGTTACTGTGGGCAACAGACAACCGATAGTGCATATATAATTACAGGATACACAAGGTCTTTTGGAACGGGTGACTGGGATATATTGCTCGTTAAGACCCAACCAGATGTTGGTCTTAAAGAGAGACAAGACCAGAGACCGCAGACCAGAGACTTAAGACTTTTTGTTCAACCCAATCCATTTACAGCAAAGACAGATATTAGGTTTAAGGTTTCAGGTACTAGGGAGGGAACTAACACCTATAACCTAACACCTATCACCTTGAACATCTACGATGTAAGCGGAAGATTTGTCCGCAGTTTTCCCTCTTCTCTCCTCTCTCTTCACTCATCAGTAATCTGGGATGGGAGTAATGGAAATGGGATTAAGGTTTCAAGAGGAATATATTTTGTAAAACTTCAAGTTGGGAATCTCACATCTATGAAGAAGGTAGTTTTGGTAAGGTAGAAAAGCTGTGTGGTAAATGCAAGCCCTGAACCGTATGGTGCAGGGGATGGCAATCTCATATTGACAGAGGAGTAATTTAGGTATATATTAAGGTTAGACAAATATTACAAGGAGGTCTGGATGAATAGGAAAAGAAGAAAATTAACAAAAGAGGTAAAAATGAGGAATTGGCACAGAAACTTAGAAGTTTTTAGTATTCACTTTTTACTTTTAACTTTTTACTTTTCACCTGTCTTTGCCCAGGGACCTGATACCCTCTGGACAAGGACGTATGGTGGGACAAATGATGATCAGGCGTATTCGGTGCAACAGACCTTTGACGGTGGATACATCATAGCAGGATATACAAAATCATTTGGAGCAGGTAATGCAGATGTATATTTAGTAAAGACGGATTCCATTGGAGACACCCTCTGGACAAGGACATACGGTGATACACTCTTTGACGCAGCCTATTCCGTGCAGCAGACATCAGACAGTGGGTTTATTGTCGCAGGGAGGAAGGAAATCCCTGATTCTATCTGGTCAAACATATATGGTTATCTTATCAAGACGGATAAGAATGGTGATTCACTCTGGGCAAAGTTATATGGTTGGGAACCGTATGAAGACGCTAGATTCTATTCCGTTGACAAGACTGCTGATGGCGGTTACATTGCAACGGGATTTATCAGCAAGATTTTTTTGAGGCAAATTGACGTATTGCTTGTAAAAACCAATATGGACGGAAATGTCCTCTGGCATAAGGAATATAGCGAGGGTTATGGCTACTCGGTCAAGCAGACCTCTGAGGGTGGGTATATCATTGCAGGTACATATTTAATAAAGGCAGATTCCCTTGGTGATACACTCTGGACAAAACCATACGGTGGCTATTCAGTAAAGCAGACCAGTGATGGAGGGTATGTTATTGCTGGGGAAAAGGGAGTAAATGGGGTCGATGTACATTTAATAAAGACAGATTCTCTTGGCGATACTTTATGGACAAGAAATTATGGGGGTATCCATCATGACGAAGGTTATTCAGTGAAGCAAACCATTGATGAGGGTTACATTATTGCTGGAAATACAGGGTGGTATTTTGATATAAGTCTCGCTGATACCTTTTATGATGCGGATGTTTATCTAATAAAAACGGACTCTTTTGGGGATACGCTCTGGACAAAAATATATGGAGATACGAATAATGATTATGGTCGTTCGGTGGAACAGACATTGGATAGTGGATTCATAGTTGCAGGGTATACGAAGTCATTTGGAGCTGGGGATTATGATGTATACCTGATAAAGACAGGAGCGGATGTGGGAGTGGAAGAGAAAAGAAAACCGAATGTAACCCAAAATCCGAAGTTCAGAATATACCCCAACCCTTTTAGTAAGTCATCAACAATCAGTTATCAATTACCAATGAAAGGTAATGTAACATTAAGAGTTTATGACTTAAGTGGGAGATTAGTAAGGTTATTATTAAGCGGGGAGCAGGATTCAGGGTATTATGTAGTTGCATGGGACGGGAGTGATGGAAATGGAATTAAGGTTCCAAGAGGAATATATTTTGTAAGATTGGGGATTGGGGATCTCACATCCATGAAAAAGTTGGTTTTGGTAAGATAGAAGCGCCGCGCGGCACATAGCAAATTGCCTTGCAGTAGGTTTGGAACATTCTCGCATTAAGAATTCCATCAATATAGACAAAACGGAGGTTTGTATGAATAAGAAGAAGCTTACTGTTTCACTTTTTATATTATTTCTCCTATTGATCTGGCTCAATACAAATGCTCTAGCAGAGATGCGAGGATACTGGATGTTTGAAGAGGACAGTGGTTCAACTGCGTATGATTCATCTGGATTTGGTAATGATGGGTTTTTATGTGATGATATGGATACGACGACCTGTTGGGTGAATGGCAAGCGAGGAGGAGCATTAAAATTCGATGGTATCGATGACTATGTGGACTGTGGCGACAGTTCATGTCTCACGATCACAGATGCGCTCACGATTGAAATGTGGCTTAAGTTTGATACCCTTACAATAAATGAAAATGTGTTGTCTAATGAACTCTATAGAATATATCACCGTGGAGAGTGGGCTGGTGATAGAATCTACTTTTTATACAGGATTGCAGAGAATATGAAGCCCGGTCAATCAGAATGGTCAAATTGGGCAGGCGTAAGGACAGCAATAGAACTTCAGCAGGACCGCTGGTATTATCTGGTTGCTGTTATGTCAGGCGATACGATGCGGATCTATGTAAACGGCGAGAAGCAGGGAGAGAACACCTGTTTATCGGGATTTACCAAGGATACAACAGACGTGCCAAATCTGTACTTCGGGATTGAGAAATTTGAATATGAGTATTATTTCAAGGGAACACTTGATGAGGTCATTATACGCAACAGGGCGTTGGGCGATGATGAGGTCTTTCAGAGGGCAACCTGTGGATGGTGGAAGTTTGATGAAGGAAGTGGTTCAGTTGCTGGGGATTCCTCAATCTTCCATAATGATGGGACACTTAGGAATATGGATACAACCACCTGCTGGGTGGATGGAAAAGTAGGTAAGGCACTAAAATTCGATGGGAGAAACGACTATGTTGACTGTGGAAATGCAGGTAGTTCTGTGGTTTCGAGCAACAGGTTAACCCTGGAAGCCTGGATAAAACCTGAGAATGCAAACGGGGATATTATGGGGTTCTCATCAAGCATAAATTCTCATTGTGGATACAGTTTCAGGTTAGATAGCCAGAAACTGCAGCTAACATTTCAGGATAATGGTGGCACCTGGCACACAGCCACCTCTACATATACCGTTTCTCTAAATCAGTGGAGTAAGGTTGCGGTTACATACAATGCACCGGCAGGGACGCTTATGTTCTACAAGAATGGTGAGCCTGAGATAATAGAGGAAAGCTCAACCTGCGATAATACTGCGACCCAACTCAAGATAGGCTGGAATAATTCGAACTACTTCAAGGGCAGCATAGATGAGCCAATTGCTTACGATATCTCTTTAAGTAATGCAGAAATGGAGTTACATTATGAACCGAGTGATTGTGGTGCAGAGCTCAACCCCACAGGCAATCCCATTGGCGGAGGATACGGATATACGGATATTATTATGCCCTCACAGGCTGATACCGTGGTCGCAACAAAACAGGAATTGCTTAATGTCTTAGAAAATGCAGAGGCTGGAGATACCATATTTGTGATTGATACCGTTGAGATAGACCTGAGTGGAGAAAAAAAAGACACAATTCCCGGTGGTGTAACCCTGGCAAGCGGAAGAGGTAGAATCTTAAGTGACAGCAGCGTCTCAGAAGGGGCGTTACTATATACCACAGAGCACGATGTGACAATAAGACCTCTTTTTGAGGCTGGCGGCGATTCGGTTCGTTTCACAGGTCTCAGATTAAAGGGACCTGATACGGAAATAGGAAACCACGACACAATGGGAAACTATAAATTCTCTTTTGGGATTCAGTCAAAATATAATCCTTTTGAGGTCGACAATTGTGAAATACTGGGTTGGACACAGGGAGTAATAGTCAAAGTGGGCTGCACGAATGCATACATACATCACAATTACATCCATCATAATAGGCGCAATGGAATTGGATATGGAGTATGTTTGCCCTATACGCAGGGTAATGGTGATTCTGCTGCTGCGCTTATTGAAGCCAATCTATTTGATTTCTGTCGTCATCATATTGCCTCTTTTGGTTGGGCTGATAGCCTAAGAGGAAGTAGCTACGAAGCACGGTATAACATAGTGCTTGAGCACGGATTGGCTCATAGTTTTGACAGGCATGGGACAAAAGAGGATTCTTCGTGGGTAGGTGGGGAAGGTGGTTACTGGACATTAATCCACCATAATACATTCAGGATTACAGACCAAAGAGCAGCTAAAATACGAGGGCGACCCCATAATGGAGTACGCATACATCACAACTGGTTTTACCAGCCAGGACGGGTTGATGAAGTATGGTTGTACACCAAAGATAGCGTTTCGGTTTATAATAATATCTACAGCCTGAGTAAACCTCAAGGTATAGAGTCGAAATTGCCCATTGCTAAAGCAAGCATTGAACCATCTTTCGGGAAAAGTCCTTTGACGGTTTCTTTTGACGGTTCAAAGAGTACTGACCCTGATGGTTCGATTATTTCCTACCAGTGGGATTTTGGTGACGGAAACACCAAGAGCGGAGATACGGTAAGTTATACCTATAATGATGTTGGTAAATACAATGTAGTCTTAACCGTTACTGATAATGGTGGTATTTTGGCAAGGGATATGTTACCGGTCACTGTTTTTCCTGCTACAGGAAATCATATCCTGAGTTTCTGGGTAATCGACTGCTACAGAGACACCCTCCTTTCGGGATACTATCTCAAACAGGCATACGTCGTTGTTGCTTCGGACACGGACATGGTCTGGGAAGATGATATTTCGGGGGATGAAGGCTGGCAGCACATAACGGTAAATGTGGATAGTCTAACAGTAGGAAAAGACACCGTAACAGTAATTTTTAAGGTTTACTGTGCAAAAGATGCAGGTAGCGCAGATGTTGCAGAGATTATGGTATGGTGGGATGATATTTACCTGTTTGGTGGTAGTGTTTGCAACTGGGATTTTGAGAAGGATTATGGTGGATGGCAATATAAGAGGGAAAATTTAAACTGGATATTAACATATACAAGCGCAGATATAAGAAGCGGAAATGCATCTTATGTAATTTTACGTCCATCCAAAGTATCCTGTGATAGTGGTTCCTATGCACAGATTAGCCAGGAAGTATTCATAGATACGATTCCGCCCACCGTAGGAATAACAAAACCGGAAGGTGGGGAGAAATGGGAAATCGGAGGATTACACAGGATTGAGTGGAGTGCAAGTGATAATGTGGGTCTTCTGTATCAGAAGATATCTCTCTTTACTGGAGACAGCACAATTTCTGTAGATTCTTTGGGAAGCGAATTAAGTGAGTATGATTGGGATATTCCCGACCTAACATCGGACAGCTGCCGCATTGAGATTTTGGTTGGTGATTCTTCTTTGAATGAGAAAGCTGACACAAGCAACTATTTTGAGATAGGACCACTTTTTTCTGATACCTCCTGTGCAACTGCCCTCAACAATCAGAGAAAGCTTATTGTTCGGAGCAATGGAAATCCCACCTTTTTATATCAATCTTCAACAAGGATACTCTATGATTATTCGAGCAATGGTGGATCGAGCTTTGTACAATCAAGCATTGGCGATGGCGAGTATCCAGCTCTGGCGAGTTACACGGATACTGCATCGAACGAAATCCTCGGAGTCGTGTGGATTAACAATGAGGTGCTGTATTTTTCACGATATGACAGCTGCTGGAGTGAAGCCTGCTCTCTCATTACTAATCTAATTGTGGGTGTAAATGTCCATTATTCTCCTCCAGCGCTCGCAATTGATAATTCTGGAGTTGGTCAGCTCGCCTGGGAGTTATATACAGAGCCTACAAACTATCCAGGATACATAACCTATAAATTGCATTACTCCACTTTTAATGCTGGACTGGATACACCAAGTATCATAGAAGATGATACACTGGACATTGCGAGTGAATATGTTTCAGAGTGGACTCAAGGGCTTGAGTTGAGATGTGCATCTATTGCTTTATATAATGATACAATGTCTGTTATTACCTGGTCACGACCAATAGGGGCCGGGAAGGATACAATTTATTACAAAGAAAAAGGTGTAAGTGGCTGGCCAACTGACCCGGAGACTGTATCAGTTTCGGCGAACACATCAAAACATCCATTTTGTGATGTTGCAAATGGGAATATACACATAGTATGGGAAGAAGATAATAAAGTCAAATATAGAAAGAAGTCGGGGGTAAACTGGACTTCGATAGAGGTTGTTAGCAATACCTCGCTCGTCTCAAGAAGTCCACAGATGTTGGATGGAGATATTTGTATTTTCACCGAGGTGCCGCTGTTCCCACCAGGTAATTACTCACATATCGTTTACAGAAAGAAGTCTGCTTTTGGCTGGGGTGCATCGGTTGTAATAGATTCGACAAATAGTCTTTCGGAATATCCACAGAGTTACATAGAGACAACTCCATTCGGAAGAAACCTTCATACAGTATGGACCGAGGGTAACAATTCACCTTATGAGGTGATGTATAAAAAAGTAAATCAGCCTTGAAGCGATAGGTAAGAAAAAATGAAAAAAGAATTTGCGGTTGTACTGGTGAGTGGAGGGATGGATAGTGCCGTTGTATGCGGCATTGCAAGTAAGAAATATAAACTTGCAATGCTGCACATAAACTATGGGCAGAGAACAGAAGAGCGTGAATTAAAGTCCTTCAATGCACTTACAGATTTCTATAAGGCGAAAAAAATACTTGTTGTAAATTTAGAATATTTCAAGAAGATTGGTGGAACAAGTCTTATTGATAAGAATCTTGATATTCCCGAGGGACTATCAGAGGAGAGTGTGCCATCTACATATGTTCCATTTAGAAATGCCCAGTTTCTTTCCATTGCAGTCTCCTGGGCAGAGGTTATCGGAGCATCCGCCATTTTTGTTGGCGCAACAGAAGAGGATGCCGCGGGTTATCCTGACTGCAGAAGAGAGTTCTATTCGGTATTCGACAAACTCGTAAGCGTTGGAACAAAGAAGGAAACAAACATAGAAATTATCACTCCGGTAATTGCTATGAAAAAAGACAATATTGTTAGGTTAGGAGCAGAGCTGGGTGTCCCATTTGAACTTACCTGGTCCTGTTATAAGAATAATGATAAGGCTTGTGGAAAGTGTGATAGTTGCCTGAGAAGAATAAGGGCATTCAAAGAAGCAAGTGTTAAAGATAAAATAGAATATTCCCGGTAGCCTATATTTCTCCTCTTGACTTGAAAGCCTTCGAAAGTGTTATTCCATCAATATAATCAATATTACTTCCCATGGGAATGCCTGTTGCGATTCTTGTTATTTTTATATTATAAGGTTTTAGTATTTTTGAAATATAAAGTGCGGTTGCTTCTCCTTCTGTATCAGGATTTGTTGCGATTACCACTTCTTTTATTGAACCTTCCTTTATTCTTTCCACGAGTTCCCTGATTCTGAGTTGTTCGGGCCCTATACCATCGAGTGGCGATAGAGCACCTCCAAGAACATGATATAGCCCTTTGTAAAAGTCAGCCCTCTCAAGCGAATAAAGGTCCATAGGTTCTTCTACGACACAGAGTAAATTTCTATCCCTTGAAGGACTTGTACATATTTCGCACACATCTTGTTCGGTTATGTTTCCACAAATGGAGCAAAATTTAACTCCTTCTTTTGCTTCCCTTATGGCACTGGCAAGTTCAAGAGCATTTTCTTTTGATTCCTTGAGAAGATAAAAAGCAAGTCTCAAGGCTGTTTTTCTGCCTACACCAGGCAACTTTCTCAGCTCTTCGACCAATTTCTCGTGTTTCTGGGAGAAATATCGCATAGAAGGTTTTTACACAGGGATGTTCATGTTGCCCATTCCAGGGATGTTCAAACCACCGGTTATCTTATTCATTTCTTCTTTGGCAAGTTCATCGGCTTTTCTCTTCGCTTCGTTGACTGCCGCCAGTATTAAATCCTCGAGCATTCCTATATCTTTGGGATTTACGACCTCAGGATCAATCCTGATTGTCAGAATTTCCTGTTTTCCGTTGGCAGTTACAGTTACCATTCCTCCTCCGGATGTTGCTTCGACTTCTTTTTTTTCGAGTTCCTGTTGCATTTTTTTGATTTTTTTTTGAAACTCCTGTGCTTGCTTTATGAGATTTTGGAATTTCATTTAAGCATACCTTTCATTTCCTTCCCTTTTTTAATTTTCAGATTCACATATTATCGGGGTTTTCGATTTTTGCATTTAAAATTTCCTGTGCTCTTTTTATTTTTTCATCATCCGGAAGTGCATTTTCCGTTATCCTGTCCTCACGTTTTGTGCTTTCTATTTTTCTCCTTTCTTCGATGAGTTTGAATTTTGCTTTTTCTCCAAAAATTGAATGTAATGCGTTTTCTATGAGTTTTGTTCTATCTTTATGCTCCAGATGGTGTTTCAAGAAACCATTAGGTTCATTGGTCTTGATAGTAAGAACACTGTTTTCGTAAGATACGGGAACGAAATTTTCGAGGATTGCAGCTACAGAATTTTTTTCATCTTTTACTAAATTGACCACTTTCTTCCACAAGTCTTCAAGAGAACCTGGATTTGGTTTCTTTTCTTGTTCGGGCGTATCGCCATATTCCATATTGCTTTCAGCTACCTTTTCAACTGGAATAGAATTTTCCATACGCTCGATTTTTTCTATTAGTTCCTTAATCTGAAGCGTATCCTCCAACCTGGAAAGAGTCAGGAATTCGAGTTCAACAAAGATTCTTGACAAGCTTGAATTTTTCATTTTTCTTATCAGGAAGGAAAGTTTATTCAACATTTGCAGAAGGGAAAAACTGGTGAATAGGTTTTTTTTCTCTAAATATTTGTTTTCCTCCTGTTCCGATAGATCGGGAATTGTCACACCATTTTTAAGCAGGAAGATTTTTCTCAAGTGTTTTATGTAACCGGAAATGAGTTCTTCCATATCGTAGCCACTGTCAAAAAGTGAGTCGATAATTTCGAGTATTTTCTTCTCACTTTTGGCTTTTATTGCATCGGTTATGGAAAAATAAATTTCGTCTTCAACCAGACCGAACATATTTCTTACTGAATTTTCTGTTATCTCTTTATCTGAGTAAGTAAAGAGTTGGTCAAGCATGCTCTCAGCATCCCGTAAACTACCATCTGCCTGTCTTGCGATCAATTTCACGGCAAGGTCGTTTATATTTATTTTTTCCTTTTTTGATATTTCTTTGATTTTGGTTTCTATTTCTGGAACTGTCAGTCGTCTGAAATTGAATCTTTGACATCTGGAAAGAATGGTCATTGGAACCTGGTGTGGCTCGGTTGTGGCAAATATGAAGATAACATGTTTCGGGGGTTCCTCAAGGGTTTTAAGCAATGCATTAAATGCATGTGTTGTGAGCATATGAACTTCGTCGATGATGTATATTTTGTATCTACTTGTTCCGGGAGCATATCTCGTATTCTCTCTGAGAGTTCTTATCTCATCTATGCCTCTATTGGATGCCCCGTCTATTTCCAATACATCGAGATTCATCGAATTGTTGATTTCCTTACAGTTCGAGCAAGTATTGCAAGGATGTTCGGTTGGTCCTCCTTTGCAATTGAGCGATTTGGCAAGCACTCTTGCAGTAGTTGTTTTGCCAACCCCTCTGGGACCGGAAAAAAGGTAAGCATGAGCAACTCGGCTTTCTTTTATTGCATTTGTGAGAGTTCTGGTTATGTGTTCCTGTCCGACGATTTCACTGAAGTCTTTCGGTCTATATTCTCTAGCAATTACAATGTATGCCATATTATTCCTTACCGTAAAGAACGCAAAGTCCGCAAAGGTTGATTCATTTTTTCATATGCCTATTTAAAATTACGTTTCCTTCATATTTCCTGGTTTCCACTTCATTGGATTCTATTATTATATCTCCGATACTCTCGCTCTCCCATACTCCGTTTCTACAGGTGTATTTTCTCAACAGTAATGTCGGGGCGGTCGGATTTGAACCGACGGCCCCCAGCCCCCCATGCTGGTGCGCTAACCGGACTGCGCCACGCCCCGATTGGTCGTGCACCTGAAAGTTGAGAAGAGCTGGATAGGGTTTAAGCGGGAAGAAAACTCCAGCCAGGTAAACCTCGATCAGACACAAACATTCTTACCGCTGCTACCTTCCGGTCCTGACGGGGTTCGAAATATATATCTATGGAGGGTCCAGCCTTCAGCGTCACCACCCGCATAAACTATTCTATCCGACGCTTACCTCCTATCAGTAGTTGACCCTGCTATAGCGGATTGCAGGTAACAGGGCACCGCTAACTCCCCGTCTAGCACGACCTATTTTTTAAATTTTATAACAGAAAATAAAATCTATGTCAATACATTTCTTTGTAGAAATTGTTATTTTCCCCAGCACTTGAATGGTTTGAAGCCAAATTTCGCTTGACGGATCAAAAAATAGGTGATAGTGTTATCTCATGATCAGCAAGAAGGTCGTTCGAAATATAGTGAAAAGAGCCTTAAAAGAGGATATTGGAAAGGCAGATATTACTACGAAGTTGGCAGTTCCGCAAGGGGTAAAAGCGATTGGTGTGATTATTGCAAAGGGAAATGGTATTCTTTCAGGAGGAATTGTTGCCAGTGAGGTGTTCAATGCTGTGGATAGTAACATTAGAGTTACCTTTCATGAAAAGGATGGAGCAAAACTTACTATGGGCATGGCAATTGCAGACATACAGGGAAATGCTCATTCCCTTCTTTCATCCGAAAGGGTAGCCCTTAACTTTTTGCAGAGGATGAGTGGGATTTCAACACTTACAAATAAGTATGTTGAGAGAGTAAAAGGGACCGGTACCAAGATTCTGGATACAAGAAAAACTACGCCAAATTTGAGGATTTTGGAGAAGTACGCTGTTCGAATTGGTGGAGGATTCAATCACAGAATGGGATTGTACGACCAAATTTTGATCAAGGATAATCATATTGGTCTGGGAGGAGGTATAAGGAATGTTTTGAAGAAGGTAAAGAGATTAGATTCAAACAAGATTTTTACAGAAATCGAAGTTCAGAATGTAAATCAACTTAGAGAGGTTTTATCATTTGATGTGGACAGGATAATGCTTGATAATATGGCTATTGAGGATATAAAAGAGGCAGTATTTATTGTTAAAGGGAAGTGCGAGGTTGAGGTAAGCGGTAAGGTTCGCTTGCAGAACGTCAGGGAAATTGCGGAAACCGGAGTAAATTATATTTCCGTAGGTGCACTAACACATTCATATAAATCTATTGACTTAAGTATGGAGGTTAGGGAAATAGGTTAAAATGGGGAATCTCAAAATTTGCGTTCCATAGTTTCTATATTCTCGAAAATAAAATAGAGTGGATTTTCCCTTTTACCGTTCTTCATTACTTCATAATAGAGGCATGGACCTGTCACCCTTCCAGTTTTTCCAACATATCCAATTATATCGCCTCGTTTTATATAATCTCCTTCTTCCACTCTGGTCGACCGTAGATGTCCATATTTTGTCATATACCGTGTGCTGTGTACTATCAAGAGGAAAAGTCCAATTCCATCCTCCACTCCCTTTCTCAATACAGAACCGTCGGCAGCAGAGTACACCGGCGAACCCTTTGCTGCCACGAATGTAACACCAGGATGAAATCTTATCTGGTCAGTGATAATATCGTTAATATAACCATAACCTTTGCTTAATCGTCCATTTACAGGCTTTATTGAGGGTATGTAAGAAAAAAGTTTTTCGTTTTTGCTTAGTTTCTGAGAAACACTTGAAAAAATTTCCCTATTTCTTCTGCTAATTACAATAAGGGTATCTAATTGTTGGGAAATCGTAAATCCATCCAATGATAATCCAGATGTATGAGAATTTGGAAGTTTTTGAACATCAAGGATTGGCTCTATTCTCTGTGCCTCATTATCAAGTTGTTTAACTTTGTCTTTCATAATAGTTAGCTTTTCCCGCAATTCTTCTCCTGCCTGTCCTAAAGTTTTGTTTTCTGTTCGCAAAAATGAGACATCTTTTTCTCTAACCAATGCTTTTTCAGACTGCCCGAATACTTTTATGAGAGATAGGACAGAAATTCCAACAAGAACGACGACAAACAGGAAGATTAGTATAAAAAACAAGGGTTTTTTTCCGCCTGCTGGCTGATTTGGAATAACTGAAAGATTGAATCCTTTTTTCATTATTTGTAAGATTGAAGAAGAAACGAATCAGGGAAGTTGCGAACTTTGGTCAACGCTTTTTCTTTTAATTGTCTCACCCTTTCTCTCGACAGATCGAGTGTCTGTCCAATTTCTTCAAGGGTATGTGGTCTCTCGCCATTTAAGCCAAAATACAGGATGAGAATTTTAAATTCTCTTGCAGGCAATTTTTTAAGTTGTCTCATAATTTCGTTCTTGAAGTTCTTTCGTGAGAAAATTTCTTCCGGAGAAGGATAAGTCTTGGAAAAAATAATGTCAATAAAGTATAGATTTTCAGTTGAAGAAACTGGGGCATCTAGAGAAATATCCTGTTTTGCCATTGAAATCGCTCTTTTAACTTCCTGTGTTTTAAGTTTAAGGGCTTTTGCGATTTCCTCTTCCGATGGCTCTCTGCCCCCTGTTTTTCGTTTAAGTTTAGCTCTCATTTTGGCAATATCTCTTATCTTTTGTTTTTGATTTAATGGTAGCCTTACTATTCTCGTTTGTTCTGCGATAGTCTTAAGAATTGCCTGCTTGATCCACCAAACTGCGTAAGAGATAAATCTGACATTTCTGGAAACATCAAATTTCTTTGCCGCCCTTAGGAGTCCAATATTTCCTTCATTAATAAGGTCCATTAGGGGTATGCCATAATCCTTATACATTTTTGCAATACTAACGACAAACCTCAGGTTTGAAGAAACCAGTTTCTCTACAGATTTTTTGCTGCCTTTCTTTATTTTTTTTGCCAGTTTAACTTCTTCTTCTTTTGTCAGTAAAGGATAGATTTGTATTTCTCTTAGATATATCGATAAAGGTTCGTCTGTTATTTTGCTTTGATTTTCTACAAGCACCGATTTTCCTGTATTATGGTTTATTGCTCTATTGCCAGAAAGATGATGTATCCATTTTGTTTCTTTATTTGAAATGTTATATGTGGAGATTTTTCGTAAATTTTGGTCGCTTTTTTGTAGTCACTCAAGTTTCTGATATAAATATTCCCGATTCTTTTAATGATATCCTCATTTTCAATTCCTGCTTCAGCTGCCGGACTATTTTCCCCCACTTTTACTACCTTAACTCCTGATTCTTCTTCATCAGATCCTACGTTTGAGACCGTCAAACCCAGCCAACCTTTTTGCTCCTGTTCCTCACTCTTTACTATTTGCTCATCGGATGGCATTTCAGCTATTGTTATGCTAAAGGTTTTCTCTTTTCCATCCCTTATTATTTCAGTCTTTATCCTTGATCTGGGTTTACTTTCAGCGACTTTAAATCGGAATTTTCCCAGGTCGGTGACTGTCTCGCCGTCGAATTTTATTATGATATCACCATCCATTAACCCTGATTTAGCGGCAGGTGAATTGCTCAACACTTTTGTTATTATTACGCCTTTTGCGTTTTTGAGGTTAAGTCCTTTTGCTATTTCTGGAGTCAGTTCCTGTATGGAAACACCGATCCAGCCTCTTGTAATTCTGCCTTTGTTAATCAATTGATTGGCAATAGACTTTGCTAAATTAGCCGGGACTGCGAATCCTATACCGACGTTTCCTCCGCTGGGGCTTGCGATTGCAGAATTAATACCAATTACTTCTCCATCGATACTGACAAGTGGACCTCCACTATTGCCAGAATTAATCGCAGCATCGGTCTGGATAAAATCCTGGTAGGTAGGTCCATGACTGAGAAGAACGTTGGTTCTGCCTTTTGCGCTGATTACACCAACTGTCATCGTCTGGCTAAATCCAAAAGGACTCCCGAATGCGATAGCCCAATCTCCAATCTCCAATTTGTCGGAATCGCCGAGTTTTGCGAATTTTAGATGTTCTTTTGTTGCGATTTTTAGAACCGCGACATCGGTTTTGGAATCCGTACCTATGATTTTGACTTCATCTGACTTGTAGGTAGTGTTGTCGGAGAGTGTAACGATTATCTTATCCGCACCTTGAACAACATGATTATTGGTAAGAATATATCCTTGTTCCGAGAATATTACTCCGGAGCCAAGACTTTTTGCTTTTCTTTCAAATTCCTTTGGCACCTGTCCGAAGAATTCCTGGAAAGGGAAGTCAAAAAAGGGCGATTTGACTCTGATGATTCTTTCTGCGCTTATGTTAACGACTGCTGGAAGGATTTGCTTTGCAATGGAAGTAAATGGACTTTTTTGTGTGTAAGCAGAGCCAGGTAATGTATGTGGATTATTTTCCAGTGCAAAGGTCTCTTCGACATTTTTCCTGCTGAAAATATTTATGTTAGATGCAATAACCAATCCGAAAATAAATGCAATTACAGCAACCATTGCCGTAAATACAGCACCAGCGATATATCCCTTACTCCTCATTTTTTTCTCCTTGTTGTTCTATGCTGTCAACCATCTCAAGGATGATTTTAGCACCCGAAATATTAACACCTTTATCGTGAACAAGATAACATACATATTTCAACCTTTTTACATCCTTTTCAGAATACAATCTCCTATTCGTCTGTGTTCTTATGGGACATACGAGTCCTTCTCTGTCATAAATCCGAAGGGTTTGAGTATGTATCCCCAGTATTTTTGACACGATACTTATTGTGAAAACGGGAGTTTCTTCATTAATTTCGTTCAACTTCCTGTTTTTCTTCCTTGTTAACTCTGAATTTGTATTAATCTCTTGTTTGCTATCTTCTTTCATAAACAACGCATAAAGTCATCCTCGCCCCTTTTAATGGGGCGAGGATAGCTTTTTTACTTAACTGTTATTCCGATCTCTTTGGGTTTAACCTTTTCCGATTTCGGAAGGATGACAGTCAGGATTCCCTGTTCATAAGTTGCCGTTACTTTGGCTATTTCGACTTCTTTTGGCAAACTTATTACTCTCTTGAATTTGCCATAACTTCTCTCGATTCTGTGGTAGGTTTTGTCCTTTTCTTCTTTTTCAAATTTTCTTTCACCCATCACTTGAAGCTTTCCTTCGGTAATTGTCAGTTTTATTTCTTCTTTTTTCATACCCGGAAGTTCGGCTACTATTTTTATGTTGTCAGTGGATTCTTCGATATCGAGAGCAGGAAACCACAAACCCTGGGATTTTAACTTATCTTCAGGAGTTCTCACTGCGAAATCGTTAAATAGTTTGTCGATTTCTTCTCGCAGAGAAATCATATCCTTGAAAGGTTCCCATTTTTTGATCCCAAATGTCATATTATCACCTCCTATGCATATTTTTTGCTCCACCCATTCCTTCTCACTTCACATATATAATATAATACCTGTTATTGAATTTGTCAAGTTTTTTATGAATTTTTTTGAAAGTTTCCTAAAAGATATTTTTTAACTATTTGTTTATCAGATTATTTAATTGCTTTTCTTCCTTTACTAACTCCTTTTCCAATTTCTTAATTTTGTTTATCAATTCAATTACGCTATCGTCATCAGTAACAGATTTTTTCCTTCGACCTGTTTTGGCAAGTTCATAAATCCTCCCACCCAATTCTTCGAAGTTCTGCCTGATATTCCTATGGATACCTACGATATCGACCCTCAATTTTCCAATCTTAGTTAGTTCGTCTGTTTTTTCTGCGGCAAGAATAAACCCTTTTCTTATTTTATCCCATAATGTTTCCATTATTCCTCCTTTATCGATTTTCTTATTGGAGGGATAATAACATACTTTGATGTTATAGTCAATCTATTTCAACGAAGAGTTAGCAAGAAAGTTCCGTTTAAGTTGGGAGGATGGGTTTTATAACCCTTGGATATTTGCCAAATATTCTTTTGTAAACCTCTGGATAATTGTCTTTTCCTCCTGTTGCAAGAACCGTAATGGGCATTGCTTGTCTGGCAAGGACTAACATTTTTTTTGTCTTGTTTCTTATTTCCCATTGAGCATGCTTATCCTCTCTTAATCGTGATATGTGGTAGAGCTCTCGTGCATTAACCGAGAGAAGAACTCTTTTTCTATGAGCATTAGTCAATACATACTGAGAAACGACTGGAAACTCTTCATTCAACCTATAGAATAAGTTATCAGTCTGTTTAATGAATTCCTTGAACTTTTCTGCCATTCCCGTTTCATTAATGGATTCTGGAATTGTTACGCCAAGATGAGGGTTGTATCTCTGTGAGGTGATCGTTGCCTGTCTGTGTCTTTTAAGTTGAGCAAAACATGATGCAGAGACAACTAATTCATAAGTAAGATGTATATACTCGAATTCTCTTAGAACTGTATCGTATAATTCCATGTGCTGAAAGGCTTTTTTCACCAGATCTTTCTTTGCTTTGGGACTCATGTTTTTTGCTTTTTGTTTCGCTTTTGTAAAAGATATATCTGAAATAGAATGCAGTATTGAAGAGACAAGGATAGAGTCTGCATTTTTTGTACAGTCGATCAAGTCTACGTCGCATTTTTCCTTCTCCCCAATTTTGCTCTTTTTAACTTTTGCGAAATCCTTTATAGAGGAGTAAGTTTTTTTATCGAAAGGATTTTCTTCATAGAAAAGTATCACCGATGGAGCGATTTTTTTGACCAGCGCGTGGATTTTTTCCCCGAATATTCTTGCTTCTTCCAGATTATGCGAAGCAAATCTTCTCAATAAAAGTTCAAGATTCCTTGCATTAATTGTCTCGCCGATTTGAGTTTTTTGGGACAGACCGAGCACATATCTTGCATCTTCATTTGCCTTAATTCGTATGTTCCTTGTTTCCTCTTTTGTTGGTTGTCTTCCAATTTTCTTTTTCTCGGAATTAACGATTCTCTTGTATAGTTCATGGTATAATTTTGTTCCCTTATCCATAAGTCTCACAAATCTATCTATGTACCTGCTTTTTGCAATCTCGGGAGGTATGACATAATTACCTTTAAGTTTTATATATCTTTGAGATTTTTCTGTGTAGGAACACAGTCTAAACTTTTCAAGTTCTTCTGTTAGTAATCTCGAGATGTCCATTATATCGAAATTGAAAACTGCGTGTTCTGCCACCGAATGGTGTCCCATTTCAAATATTATCTTCCTGTTCGTCCTTCTTGCTTTTTCAATCTCTTTTTTTGCGATTTTTCTCAGCTCCTTAACTGGTTTAGGGCTTCTGCTAATTCTTGCATAGGCAGCGGGGAAAACTTCGGGTGTGAGTGCTATGTTGGTCTTATTGTCCTTTTTGAGTTCTTTAAGTGTTTCGTAGTCTACGTTAAAACCAGCGAGCACAATCTTCACTTTTACTGTCCTCTATTCGATAAATTTTTGTAACTGCTTTCGTTGACTTCAGGCTTAAGACGCAAAGTTTTAAGCTTTTTTTGCATATTTTTAGTCTCCAGTCTTATGTCTGTGGTCTCAGGTCTCGTTTTGCTTCCATTCCTCATAATGAATAATCTCATCGAGAGACAGCCTATTTTTCTCTATTGGGGAATCGGCAGGATAACCTAATGTAAGCAACTCCACAACTTTGATATGCTCGGGAATATTAAGAATAGTTCTTACTTTATCAGGATAAAACGAACCTATCCAGCATGTACCAAGGTCAAGTTCGACAGCCGCAAGGGTTAGGTGATCGATGGCGATTGCTACATCAATCGGGTAACATCGCTCCCCGCACCGCATACTATGCTCATCGGTTTCAGCGCAACAGGCAATGATAACAGGCGCTTGCGCAACAAACTCCTGGTTATTCGCAGCTTCCATCAGTTTACGTCTTTTTGCTTCATCCGTAACCACAACGAATCGCCATTCCTGAAAATTACCTGCCGAAGGTGCCAACCTTACCGCATTGAATATTCTCGTAAGTTTTTCCTTCTCAACTGGTTTTGTAGAATATGCTCTTACACTTCTTCTTTGCCTAATAGCGTCAAAAATGTTCATAGTCACTCCTTTATTGTAGTCCCCATATGTCCAATTACGCTGCAGTGAGAATGAAAGGGGGATTTAGGGGGATTAAAATTCCTCCGATGATAAGATTTCAATATTCAATAAATATAGGTTGTTCCGTTAGTTCGATATATAGAACATTGTTCTTCATTTCGAGTTTAACGGGTTTTCCGAGAAAATCCAATACCTTTGCATTTTTCCTTTCGAATGGTATGGATATGGTTTCCTTTCCTTCTGTTCTCCATACGACCAATTTTTTACCTTTAGGACCTTTAAAAACAAGCAAGAAGTTTTTCTCTATATCCCCCACTTCAATGCGGGAAACGTTGTTGCAGTGACCATCAAGCTGTTCATTCATAACCTTAAAGGCAGTGTAAGAAGGTTTCAATTTGAAATTGGAGTTTATTAGACCATGATTGTTTTCCCGCCATTTGTAGTATATTGCACAGGTAACGCCTGCGTATGCCTCGATACAGAATCTTCTTGTAAGGTATTCAGCCTGTTTTAGTTTGGCATGCTTGGCCCCGAGTTTTTCTAAGTCCAGATATGTTAAGCCCCAACCCCATTCGCTTGAAACCATTTTTGGTTTAACTCTGCCAGACGGGACATATTTATCCATCATTTTTCGCAGTCCTGTATAGCATTTCAAAACTGATTCGGGACCACCTTCTCTATATGGATGAACCGAAACACCATCTATAAGTTCAAATAATCCCAGTTTGGCACAATTTTCTATGAATCCAAGGTCACAACCCACTGTTGCCGGTGCGATAATTACAGCATTTTTGTCTTTTTTCCGAATTGCTTTGCAGGTAAGGTGTAAGAGTTTCATATAATCATCAGGATTTGGTTCGTCTCCCCAGAATTTTGCGATATTCGGTTCGTTCCAAACTTCCCATATCACCCTTTTGTTTTTATAGTGTTCTGCAGCCGCCTTAGCGTAATTGGCGAATGCCTTTCTATAATCATATGTCTTAATGGATTTTTCCATACCATAAAGTCTGTTCTTATAGTCAAGGATGAAAAGGATGCGTACACCCTGTTTCCCCATAGAGTCTACGAGTTCATCGTATCTTGAAAAGTTGTAAATGTGTTTTTCTCTTTCCACGCCTGCCCAGGTCAGGTCTGCCCTGATGAGTTTGATATGTGCATCTTCTATGAGTTTCAAATCCTTCTCAGGAGCTCCCATGAAGTGAATATTTACTCCAACACCATCAGGAATAAGAGTTTCTGGGAATCCCCCAATTGCCGTGGGTTGAGTTTTTTGCGAGCAAGTTGCGGACAAAAAGAATACAGCAAGGGAAAGTAGAACTAATATATTGAAAGACGTCATTTTGCCAGTCATAAATTTTTTATATCAAACAAATTGCTGCAAGTCAAGATAAAAAGGAATGAACACAGACAAATCGAAAGTAGAATTAAGCAGTGTATCTTTGCACTTAAAAATCATCC
>CAYMQB010000049.1:0-18260 GCA_964392665.1 uncultured bacterium
GATGATTTTTAAGTGCAAAGATACACTGCTTAATTCTACTTTCGATTTGTCTGAGCTATTTTGTTTTTCCCTTGACTTCGAAATGAAAATAAACTATATTTTGCTTGCCTTTTATTGAACCCAATAAGGGGTTTTGAGGGAAATTATCCACGAGGATAGATGATTCGGTTTTTAGCCAGATCGAGAAAGACAGATTTGAAAACAAACATTATATTAGGTAGTATTTTTTCTCTCTTGCTTTTCACAAACTGCATGGAGGAATTAAAGAACATTGAGAAATCAACCTTAAAATACCCTTCGAAACTAACTTACTCAACTTCCATTTCCATTGATGTAGAACAATTTTTGCCAGATAAGATTGCAATAGACGTCAAGGGTAATATATTTATTCTCGGCAATAACAGAACTCTTTTTGTTATTAGGACGAGCGGAACAATAGAGGAAATTGAGTTGGAACACATAAAACCTTGTGAGCTTGTCGATATTACGACCGATGGCTTCGATATTTTCCTACTCGATAGAATGAACAGGAAAATCTGGACAGTTACAAGAGAAAGTATTTCAGACAAAGGTTTTGCACTTACAAAAAGACCTTTGTTATTCGATGTATCCAATAACGGACTATTCTCCGTTATTTACAGTAACATAAATGAGATTTCAATATTTTCTAAAACGGAAAGTAACTTCAATGGTTTTAGTCTCGATGGAATGATTTTAACCACTAATGAGGGTGATTTAGTTTTCAAAAACAAAGTTATATACTTCGCAAACCAGAAAAACGATAGAGTAGAGAAGTATTATCTTTATAGTTCAAATAAAAAAGTTTTTTTTCGAATAGAATCTCCGAAATCTCTTACATTGGATATGTATGGAAATCTTTTTATCCAGGGTAAACACGATATATTTTGCATTCGCCAGGGGAACGGTGATACAAAGACTTTTCTAACCGGAAACAAAGGTGAGGATATCGCAATATTCGATAGAAAGCTGTTTATCCTCAAACCTGAAGAAAAGAGTTTAGATGTTTTTAAGATTATTTACTCTTCTGCTGATTCAAACAACGGGACTCGAGAATAATTCACCTATAAGCATCTCAAAGAGCCTTTCTTATAGAAAAGTTGTGATTCAAGCCGAAGAGAAAAAGATGTTCTATGAATTACCGGATAGATTCATAATCACAAATTCGGAAATCCTTAAGGAAAATAACGTTACCCTTGAGAGAGAAAAGGACTATTTGCTGAACACAAGGGACGGCGTTCTGCTATTTCTTAAATCTGTCAAAATTGGTCAGGATTTGACTATTTCTTACTATTATCTTCCGTTTGAAATCGACAAGGAATATAAACGCAGGAGTATAAGTTCATTTATACAGGGAAAAGCAACGGTGAAACAGAACAAAAACGAAAAAACTTTGAAAACATACGATAAAACGGGTATTGTCCTCGGGGGCGCAAAAACCTTTTCTATCGGAATGAACTCATATGGAGATTTTTCCTTCGACCAATCCCTGAAGGTCAATATAAGTGGAGAAATCGCAACAGGTCTTTCGATAAGCGGTGTTTTATCTGATGAAAATACGCCATTGGAACCAGAAGGTACGACCGAGTCTCTGGAGCAATTGGATAGAGTATATATAGAAGTAAAAGGAAAACGTATGACTGCTACAATTGGAGATTACGATGTGAATTACAACATGCTAAATACAGTTGTTGTGCAAAGAAAGCTTCTTGGTGTGACAGGTAATTTTGAAAGCTATGGCGCAGGTTTTAATGCATCTTTTGGAATTCCGAGAGGTAAATACCAATCCGTGCATATTAAAGGGATTGAAGGAAAACAGGGACCTTATCAACTAAAAAGCACCGACGGCGAAGATGATATTGTTGTTGTTGCTGGAACGGAAACTGTTTACCTTGATGGTCTGCTGTTAAAGAGAGGAGACAAGAACGATTATGTGATAGAATACAGTCTTGCACAAATAACATTTACCCTTAAGAAACTAATTACTAATGAGACCGATATTGTTGTCGAATATCAGTATACAAGGCTTGGTTTTAAGAGGAACTTTTATTCGTCAAAAGCGGAATATGAGTATAACAATTCTAAGGTAACCGCATTCATTGTAAGGGAAGGTGATGATGTTTCTCAAACTGAAGGTTTTGAACTCACGAATGAAAGAAAAGCTTTTCTCTCTCAGCTTGGAGACGATACAACAGCAAACTGGATTGAAAGCGGCGATTATGTGGGTATCGCGAAAGGGGATTACAGTTTTACCGACTCTTTTTACGTATACAGGGGCTACAGACAAGGTGAATGGAATGTTTCCTTTACTTATGTTGGAAACGGTAAAGGAGATTATTTATATAGTGATTCCCTTTCTGGTTTTTTCTATGTTGGGGCTAACAATGGAGAATACGTAAGCAAAATAAGAGTTTCACTCCCCGAGAGAGAAGATTACGCAGGCTTCTCTGTGGGCATTTGTCTTCTGAAAGCACTAAACTTCCAGAGTGAAATACTCGGTTCTGATTATGACAGAAATACTCTTTCCGGACTCGACGATGGTGATAATAGAGGTTTTGTTACAAACCTAAAAACCGATATAAAAGCAATAGAATGCAATTGGGGAAAGGTAAACCTACTCGGAGAATATCAATACAGAAATGAGTATTTCAAACCCCTGTATCGATTTCAGAAAAATGATTTTGAAGAAAAGTGGAATCTCGAAAACATACTCGGAATTCAGGATTCAAGAAATATTGGAGTTCAATACACCAAGGACGATATTATTAAATCGAGAGTAACGTTGTCGTTTCTGAAAAGAAAAGCTGTGAGTGCACGACTCGAGGAAGGTATTTTCTCTTTGACCAGTAAAAATATCCCTCGACTTGATATTAACTCGAGTAACTTAGAGGTTAAAGGCGATACGATATCTAAGAGTTCAAAAAAGAATTACATAAATACAGCCTATTCTTTCTGGAGGTTTTCACCTTCAATTTTTGCCAAACAGGAGTCAAGAACTGATTCCGATAGAGAAAGGTGGAGGGAATTGGGAGGTGAGTTAGGATTTCTTCTATTACAGTCTACAATGCTTTCTGCAGGAATAAGTAAGAGACTTGACGAGAAATTCATAAACAACGAAAAAACATTCGATAGACAATCCCAAACAATTACGAAAAGCTTTGGTTTAAAAACACAGCAAGATAATATTCTAACAACGAATCTTTACATTACATCAAGGGAAAGGATTTATGAAAATCAGTATCCTGGAGAGAATACTGAGCTTTTGCTCATAGAATCTTCCACTCATTTTTCTCCACTTGCAAGAAAAGTTGACATTGAAATGGATTATTCCGTAACAGGGAAAAACTCCACATTGATTAGAGAGATGTTTTATGAAGTAGAAGAGGGAAAAGGAGATTACAACAAGGACCAGAACACGGGAGAATACTATCTGGATACACTTGGGAGTTACAAGAGAACAGTTGAAGCGGTTGGCGAAGGGAATCCTGTAACAGGTGTAAAAACGTATACCAGCATTGAATTTTTTCCCGTTAGTGTTTTTAGATGTAATCTAACTGCAAGCGTAAAAGAGGACAACAAAGGAACTGACAAAATTCCAATATATATCCTCAGGTTGTCAAAATTTCTGAATGACTCTCTTACTGTTACCGGTAGACAGTCTCTCGATGGCAATATTTCTTTGCGCCCTCAAAAATCGACAACATTATTCTGTTCATTTGATTTCCTGAAAAGTTTAAATAATCAATTGGTTACAAATGCTCGCAGGAATTATTCCGATACATATGAACTGCGTTTAGAGCAAGCTCTAACAAGGAAAAGCAAACTCACGCTCGATTACCGACACAAACGAGATACAGATGAAAGCGTTGGAACCGGTGTGGAGAAGTACGAAAGAAAAATAGAAGTTACCCCCGAATGGTCTTACTATTTACGCTCAAATCTCGAAGTTTTAGTCGGAATAACGAAATGCAATATTAAAATTGAAGAACCTTTATGGTATAGTAATCTGGGAATTATCGACATTGATGGAGAAACCGTTTCCACTGCCCTTGCTTACACACATCTGAATACCGCAATAGTCAATGTTAGTTTGTCTTTGACAAGAAATTCTACCGATACAGATACGGATGTTCTCCCATTTGATGTTCGGAGTTTTTATCCAACTGGCATTACAACGGATTGGAAGATTCTTGGAAACATCAGTATTTCCAATATGTTTGCGCTTGATGTTTCTTACAGAGGAGTAAATAGACCTGACAAAAGAACACTCCATTCGGCAAACGTAGAAGTGCGTGCCGACTTCTAAATCTCAGCTTATAGTATTCTGAACGCGTCAAATTGCAGGAAAGCTGGCATATTGCAATCCTGCAAAAAATTGTTGACAAATCGACCAGTTTATTGTATCGTTGCAACAATAGAACTTTTTATTTGATAAGACATCCTATAAAGCTCTGGATGTTTGATTGCAGTAAAAAAATGATGTGTTGTTGTTACAGAGTTCACTCTGCGTCAGAGATATAATTCCAAACTTCGTTTGTTAAGTATAACGAATATTGTAACAAGGAGGTAGCGATGTTTCGCATAGGTTATTTTTTTCTTGCAGCGCTTTTGTTTTTTTCCTGCCAAAAGGAAAACCAATCAACCGTTAAATCAATAGGAGATGACAAAATGGAAATAAAAATAAGCAGTAACGCTTTTGGCGAAGGTGAGATGATACCAAAAAAGTATACCTGCGACGGTGAAGATATCTCGCCACCACTCCAGTTTATTGATGTTCCAAAAGCAACAAAAACACTCGCTCTTATCTGTGATGACCCGGATGCTCCAATGGGTATATGGGTTCATTGGGTTTTGTTTAATTTACCCGGAGATATGAAAGAACTTGCTGAAGCAATAAAATCCGACAACATTGAAAAAATGGGAGCGAAACAAGGAACAAATAGTTTCCAAAAAACGGATTACGGCGGCCCCTGTCCTCCTGGTGGGACACACCGTTACTTCTTCAAACTCTATTCGCTTGACTGTAAACTTGACCTTAAAACAGGTATTACGAAAAAACAATTGCTTAAGTCTATGGAAGAACACATTGTCGCAAAAGGTCAACTAATGGGAAAATACTCGAGATAAGAGTATATAAGTTAGTAAAGAAAAGTTTGAAAGCGTGTTACCCGTTTGCGTTTTTATCAATATTGTTATCTTTATCACCATCATTCCTTTTCTCCTCACCGAGACTCGTAAAAGCAGCAAGAACTGATAAGAGAATTCGAATTGACGGAAAGCTTGATGAGCCGTCCTGGAGATTGGCGCAACCATCCGGCAATTTTACACAGAAGTACCCGGTAGAAGACACCATTCCTTCCGAATCAACAACTGTCAGAGTAATATATGACAAAAGAAATCTTTATGTTGGTGTTCGTGCATATGACAGTGAACCGGGAAAAATTGTCGGAAGACTTTCGCGTCGGGATGTTTGGGAAGAATCCGACAACATTGCTGTTTACATAGATAGTTATTTTGATAGAAGAACCTGCTACACATTTGAAACTAACCCCAGAGGGGTCAAAATAGACTGGTACATCTACGATGATAGTTGGACAGACTGGAGCTGGGATGCGGTTTGGGATGTAGAAACCAATATTGATTCGCTTGGCTGGACAGCAGAATTTGCCATACCGTTTTCAATTCTGAGATTTCAGAACAAGGATAGTCTTGAATTTGGATTTGAAGTAATTAGATATATAAGTAGAAAAAGAGAAACCGTGGAATGGGAATTCATTTCAGAAGATGTTTCCGGATTTGTCTCGTGTTTTGGAATGTTAACCGGCATCTATGATATTTCTGCGCCAAAAAATCTTGAATTCCTTCCCTATGGTGCTGGGAGACTAACGGATGAGGAAGAAGGGAAATACCATTTTTGCCATTGGGGCTGCAATCTTAAATACGGAATAAGTTCCAATTTCATTCTGGATGCTGCGGTGAACCCGGATTTTGGACAGGTGGAGGCGGACCCGTCGCAACTCAACCTAAGTGTATTCGAGACATACTATCAGGAAAAAAGACCGTTTTTTATGGAAGGCAAGGACCTTTTCGAGACAGAATATGAACTTTTTTACTCAAGAAGGATAGGTAAATCGCTTGGGTACTTTAGTATTTTACCTTCCGATGTTATTAAAGAACAACCTGAATTTACAACAATCATTGGTGCAATGAAACTGACAGGGAAAGTGAAAGGTCTTAACTTCGGATTAGTTGAGGCTATTACAGCACCAGAGTACGCAGTTGTAGATTCTCAAGGAGTTGAGAGAAAAAGATTAATAGAGCCCTTAACCAACTATTCGGTAGTACGAATAAAACAGGATGTTCTGGAAACTTCTTACATAGGTTTGATATCGACTGCCTGCAACAGAAAGCAAGGTAATTCCGCATATTCGGGTGGCCTTGACTGGGATTTGAGATTACTAAAAAACTATTCATTTGAAGGTCAAATTGCATTAAGTAAGGTAGATAATAAAGAATACGCGGATTATTTTAGACTCGGTAAAGCGGGAGGGAGAATATACAATTGGGGCGCTTCGTATTCAGAAGTATCAAGAAACTTTGATATTAGAGATATGGGTTATGTGTATAGAAACAATGAGAGGAACGCTGGAGGATGGTTTTCCCTTTTTACAAGTGACCCCTGTTGGATAACGCATAGAATGGCTGCTAATCTTAATATCTGGCACTCATGGAATTTTGAGAGCTTAATAATTGAAGATGGTTTAAATAGTGGATGGTGGATAACATTCAATAATTACTGGAGCATAAATCTTTTCTGGGTTCACGAATTTCCCATTTTTAACGATTGGATTACAAGAGGAGTACCCGCTCTTCTTGTTCCTTCTTCTGACTGGATAAACATAAGTTTCTGCACTGATTCAAGAAAGTCTGTCTATTATGGCATATCTACAGGCATTGGTAATTGTGAATCAAAAAGTTTCTCTAATTCAATATGGCCATATATTAGTCTGAAGACATTTTCAAATTTTAAAACCACATTTTCCGCCAGTTACTCCCATTCCTTCGATTATGCAGAGTGGATTTCAAACATAGATGATGATGCCGATGGCATAATTGACCACTATGTTTTCGGTGAGATGACAACGGATGTTTTGAGTACAACAATACGCTCGGATATTGCATTCACGAAAAACATAACACTGCAACTATGGATGCAACCTTATATTGCGGTTGGAGAATACTCAAACTATAAGGAACTCATTGATGCTAATGATTATGCCTTTACCCCTTACCACATAGAAACCTTCCCTGATTTCAATCAGAAATTTCTTAAACTCAATGTCGTTTTCCGCTGGCAATACTCACCGGGCAGTACAGTATATTTTGTCATTACAAACTCACTTGCGGATTTTTCCCACCCCGGAGACTTTTCGCCAATCAGGGACTTGAAATCCGCTTTCACAGCAAAAGGAGAAAGAATCTATCTAATCAAGATAAATAAGTGGTTGAGTTTGTAGTTTTATAAAAGGCTTTCGGACTGCAATTCTTCAACTTAAATTTTCTTGACAAACAGCTTTTTTGGTCTATAATTGTTTGATAATTATGAAAAGTGGAGTTAAAGATACCTCTTTCTTTTTGGTTGCCTTGTTCCTTGACCTTATTGCCCTTGTTTTGGCATTTTCTCTTGCTTATTGGCTTAGATTTTCTGAAATTCTGATGCCCTTGAGTAGCGGATATATGTCATACCGGTACTTTATGTTTATTTCCTCTCAGTTTATCGTAATCTGGGTTCTTGTTGGATACTTTGCTGGTGCATACGCGACAAAAAGGATATATCCTGTTTCAGAACAGTTTTATGATGTTTTCAGAAATACACTGATTTCCATTGTTATTGCATTGGCAATGAGCTTCTTTTATAGTCCATTTTCCTATTCGAGAATGGCGTTAATCTTTGCCTTTTTTCTTATTCATTTATTTGTTAGTGCCGAGAAAATCGCTTTTCGTGCTCTAAAAACATATCTTTTTGGAAAAGGAAAACTGTTAAGCCGTATCCTTATAATTGGGGAAAATCCAATTCTTGAAAAAACGATTAATGTCATAAGAAAAGATGAAGAACTGGGACTTGAAATTATTGAAGTAATAGAAAATATTGGAACGGATGCCGGAAATGATTTTCATCAGAAATTGACGGAAATTTCTCGTAAGGTGAAAGCGAATAGCATTGAATTTGTTGTTATGGCTTTTCCTTTCGAGAGACATAGGGAAATCAAAGAAGTTCTTTTACAGTGTCGGGATTTGCATGTTAACTTCCTTTTCGTTCCGGACTTATTTGAAATAATGATTTCAAGGGTTAATGCACTTGACCTTAATGGTATGCCTCTTTTTGTTTTAAGGCAAGCACCACTTGATGGATGGTATGGTTTTGTGAAGAGGATACTTGACATTGGTTTTTCAAGTTTTTTTCTTGCTGTTTCTTTACCGCTGTTTATCATCATTCCCATTGCAATCAAGATAGATAGTAAGGGAGGGGTGTTCTATTTTCAGAAGAGAGTGGGTAAGAATGAAAAAACATTCAGGATAATTAAATTCCGTTCAATGCTTCAAAATGCAGAAGCAAAGACAGGCCCCGTTTGGGCTAACGGAAAATCAGACAATAGAGTGACACATATCGGAAGAGTCCTCAGGGCAACACATTTTGATGAAATTCCCCAGCTGTTTAATGTTTTTAAAAACGATATGAGCCTGGTTGGTCCAAGACCTGAAAGACCGTGTTTTGTTGATGAATTAAAGGGAAAGGTCGAAGGATATGTTCTAAGAAATGCAGTAAAACCCGGATTAACAGGTGTTGCACAACTCGAACATAGACCCGATACAACAATTGACGATGTGAAAATAAAACTTCGATATGATAGATATTATATGGAAAATGCTTCTTTCAAACTTGACTTTATATTGATTATACGCACAATTCTGACTTTTCTCAAAAGGCGAGTCTGATAGTGCCCAAAAGCGCTACCTTTGTTGTTTTTGGAACCCGTCCAGAAATCATCAAATTATCTCCAGTCATTAAAGAGTTCAAAAAAAGAAATATAGGAATCAAGTCCATCCATACCGGGCAACATTATTCTTTCAGAATGGACAAAATATTTTTTGATGATTTTAAGCTGCCTGACCCAGATTATATTTTAGGTGTTGGTTCCGGAACTCATGCAGTACAAACGGGGCAAATTCTCATACGTATTGAAAAGATATTCCTTAAGGAAAAACCTTGTGTTGTAATTGCGGAAGGTGATACCAATTCTGTTCTTGCAGCCGCTCTTGGAGCGGCTAAATTAGGAATTAAAGTTGCTCACATTGAAGCGGGTTTGAGGAGCTATGATAGGGAAATGCCTGAAGAGATAAATAGGATTCTCACAGATCACATTTCCGATTATCTTTTTGCTCCGACAAAAATATCGAAGGACAATCTGCTTAGCGAAGGCATTAATAAAAATCATATTTACCTGACAGGCAACACCATTGTAGATTCTGTATTAGCGAATATTGAAACTGCAAAGAAAAATTCGCGAATTCTTTCCAGTTTGAAATTGACAAACGGGAATTATCTGCTTCTCACGGTTCACAGGCAGGAGAATGTTGACAACAGAGAAAAATTGCAGAGGATAATATTATGTATAAAAGAGTTGTGCAGAAAATATATGATTGTTCTACCGGTTCATCCTCGAACAACCAAAAAACTCAAGCAGTTCGATTTAATTGAAAAAACGAGGAAGATCAGGAATTTGAAGATAATAGAATCTGTAGGATACTATGACTTTCTTACTCTCGAAGCCAATGCGAAACTTATTCTGACGGATTCCGGTGGAATTCAGGAAGAAGCTTGTATCTTAAAAGTGCCCTGTGTAACACTTAGAGACAATACGGAACGACCTGAGACTGTGAGCATTGGAGCAAATATTGTTGCTGGTACGGAAAAACGCTCTATTTTTTCTGCCGTTGAAGAAATGATGAAAAGACAAAGAAAATGGAAACATCCATTTGGCAATGGAACAAGTGCACGCAAAATAGTCGATATTTTAGTAAAATAGAACAGGAACCTAGGAATTAATTGCTCTTATCGTTTCAATATTCGCTCTATTTCTTTTTTGCAGTAACGATCATCCTTCTCGAATCGCTTTTAAAGGGATTTGCATCCCAGTCACTGTACATTTGACACTTTTCAAATCCTGCTATTTTCAATAATTCTTCAATCTCAGAAGAATTATAAAATCTTACAAAGAAGGGCTTATCTTTCCTTTCCCCATTTCTAATTACAATTCTTCTGTTATAAAGACGCCCCGTAGCATTGTCAAATTTCCACCTATCAATCATTAGATCCTTCCCTTTTTCTGTAACAGAATAGGGAAGGAAATGTTTCAAGAAAACATCCCTGTTATGTGTATCAAGACAAAAAATACCACCGTGTTTGAGTGCGCCGTATACATTTTTCAGAACCTTTAAATTTTCCTCATCTTCAAAATATCCAAAGGAAGTGTAAAGAAGAATAACTCTATCGAATTCTTCTAAAAATGCGATTTCCCTCATATCGCCGTGAATATAATCAACGGAAATATCTTTTTTCTCTGCTTCGATTTTTGCAATGTCAAGAAAACCCTGAGTAATGTCAACACCAGTTACCCGATGTCCTAATTTACCCAGACGGTTTGCATGTCTTCCATGACCACACGCTAAATCAAGTATGTCAAAAGGCTTATCGAGTTTTAATTCTCTTACAAGAAATTCTACCTGTTTTTCTGTACGGTCTTCTGAAATTGAATCTTCATAGAAATATAAATAATCTTTTGGTTCGAACACCGCCTTAAAATCGAATATATGTTCTTCCTGTTTCATCTAATGGTCTCCCTTCGGATATCTCATTCAAATTCAGTGTCTTGTTCCCATGCATTTTCCACACGCGGTTTCCCCTATATCTCAATAATTTTTCCCACTCCACCCTCAATATATTCGTCAGGATAGTAGGATTTTATTTCTTCTTTGTGTTGAGTGCAATGCGTTGTGCAAATTAATTTCATATCTTTAAAAAGCTCATATTTGTTAAATCCATGCACTCCACCTATTATTGCGTATAATACACCAAACTCCGATGCGGCATTGAGAATGTTTGACATCTCCGGGTGTGAACATCCAACAATCAAAACAATCCCTTTATTTGTTTTAATTGCCATACTTTGTTCTATTCCATCAATCTCACCTGTAGAGAAGATATTTTCGTGAATTCTTAAAGGCTTATCTACGATAATTACTTCCTTTGCACCATGAATTTTTCCCAACGAAGGAGGAACGTAGACCGTGACCTCTTTATTCACTTTGAGAAATTCAGACAATCCACCTATGTGGTCGTAATGCTTATGTGAGATGAATATCTCATCTATCGATGCCGATTCTATGTTTAACTTCTCCATATTTGAAAGAAGTACTGTTCCTTTTGTTCCGGTGTCGAAAAGAATTCTTGGTGTATTTTCTACTTCAACCAGACAGGAGAAACCCCAATCAGCCTCAAGTCCTTCTTTATAAGCTGTATTGTCATAGACAATGGTAACTTTCATTCAGATCTCCTATTTTCTGTTTACAGTTCCAGAATATGTAAATGAATGTTTTTTCATCTTAATCCATTTCCCTTCAATTATTCCAATTAAATTGCCACACTGGCATTTTACTTCATTCCCGTCCCGAATGCTATAATCTTCGATTATTCTGTCTTTCCAGCAATGCCATAATCTGCCCTTTCCAATCTTTTTATATTTTAGAATTCTACTTTTACATTTGGTACATTTTATAGTTATCATTTTTCTTCACTCAATCGTACACTATTATAGAGTCCTTTTGCCAAATCCCAATATTTATCGGTATTCTCTTTGCCTTTTGCATAATCTTTATGCCACCCATCGGGAACAGGCATTTCTGTATACAGTTCTTTTCGCCTTGCTTCGAGTAACATTCTGGGTTTTTTCATAAAATCTGCGCTACATATGACTTCTTTTCCAGTTTTGGAAGATAATCGTTTTAGCCATTTGATACCCTCAAAATTTCTCATAAGATGATGGTCAAGAATCAACCCATCAATCTTTTGGGACAACAGTTCGGCATTATGCCAGGCTTTGTTGATTTGATGTTTACTAACTCTATTAACCAAGTAAAGGGGTGGACCGCTAACTATTAATATATCGGGTTTCCAATGCAATATTTCAGAAGTTGCTTCATCGGTAAGTAATTGAATGTCAGAACCATGCACGAACACATAATCTTCTTCAATTCTTGTCATCATTACGGTTCCCATGTTACTATTTTTATCTCCGTGAAAAACAGGTTTGGAAAACTCCAGGGCTCCGTGTGTATTTCCTTTCGGTTCTACTATTTTATTTTTCAGGACGCAAACGAGAGCATTCGCTCTTTTCTTCTGAGTTTGAGAAAGAAGCGACGGGTTTTTAGTCCATATATTTGCATCCGCGTTTAAGTTCGCTACTTTGTTAATGTTGAGTTGGTAAGGATTCGCATCTACCAGCGGTATGTGGTCTCCGTGATAATGGCTGAATACAATATCGGTAGCTTCAGACCATCTTTTCAAGATTTTTCTCTGAATCCTTTCACCCACCGCAACTTGAAGAGGATGTGGAAGTAATCCATACCTTGTGTAACCCAGTGCTATTCCTGGATCGATCAATATCTTTTTGTCTTTGGTTTTTACAAAACAGCAAAGGCTTCGCACGCCCAGTGATTCGGCTCCTATAATCTCGATATCCATATCTTCCTGTTTTAAAATGAGTTAAAGTTCTTTAATTATTTTTTCCAATAGTGTGAGTCCTTTTGCCTCTGCTGAACGGGCAACTTTGAGATGCTCTATCCCGGCACCAACCCGCACTTCATCCTTGATATGTTCAGGCTTACGATCACGAAATGGAAATACATCTACGATTGCTTTAAGATTTTGTGCAACCACTTCATAATGTTTTGATGCTTCATCAAACAAATGACTTAAACGTTCATCCATTCGGCTCTTTGCCTCTTTCAGAAATCCAACAGCGTAGCTGCGGCATTCACTCCAGACTGCTGAATTATATGCCATACCTAAACTATCGGCTTTCCCTTGCTCTAATGCCTTTATCCAGTTGTCGTAACCGTCTAAACCTGCTCCATATTTTGGATATATCCATTTTTCAGGACTTTTTGAGTACTCTAAAGCAAACTCAAATGCTTGCTTAACGGCCTTCACATCATCAGCTGGCTGACCTTGTTCTATACTGTACATCTCGAGGACACCAATCTCTGTATCACCGACTTGCTTCCACTGTTTGGGTCCTTTGCCATCATCGCACAGGGGACCGGAGAAATAGTATCCTGCATCGTCGTAACCATTAATAACATAAAATTCCGGAATATCCAGTTCCCAACCATAGCAGGGAATACCTTCATCGATAGCCTGTTTGATACGTTCCCAGGCTTTTTTCTGTTTTTCCGCAAAATCTTTTTCTGATTTAAATGCAAAAATCCCATCTACAGTGTATCCGATGTTTTTTGCGAGTTCGAAAAGCATTTCCGTGCGCCATGCTGTGGGACCACTCGCGCAAACAACCTCATGAACATTTATAATGAATGCATGACCTGTTGCGCCAAATAGCCATGCCTCTGAAATATCCAGATTCAAATAGTCAAGACAGCCTTTGATGCATCCAAGATGCGAAACCCACATAGGTTTCCATTTTAGATTCTCAAGTTTTTTTGCCATCTTTTCCTCCTTATTCTAACACGTCCTTTTCTGCTTGTCTTCAATGACTGAACGGAGAAGCTGAATCCCTCCAATGTGTGAAGCAGTGTGGGCAGTGGTAATAAAAATCCAGGTGCCACACTCAAAACCCCATGAGAAGTTGGTGGTATCTTGTGAAGGTCATCCTCAGTCAGGGATTCGATATACTTATGGCTTTCCTCGCGAACTTCTCTTGCCCAGTCAAAAACATTTTCTACAGAACCAACTGACTTTCGAATAATTTCAGATACTGCTTTGCAATACCCTCCCATGTCCATTTCTCTCTTATTTTTTCGTTAAATGCTGTTATCCTCTCTGCTCCACCTTCCCAGTTCTTGATCGACCATACAATCGCTTTGCCGATATTTTTAGCCAGGTTTTTATGATGGTCTTCTGCTATCCTGGCAAGAACACCGTAGTTTGTAATGATTCCCCAGTCGTAATGCATATTACTTTCTTGTTCCATCATATATGCAGGTCCTGTAGTATCCGTTGAAACAATCATATTACCTCTTGCAGAAGCTTCAATGATTGACATCCCGAAAGGTTCTTTCAATGTAGGCATCACATAAATGTGTTTGTCATCGAGAATTTGTTTTTTTTTCGGAGGAGGACTTATAGCGCTCGTCAAGTGAAATTTTATTTCCAGATTGCTGGGCATCTGTTTTGTTTTTGAATAAAGCTTATTTAGATATTCTTCGGAAGCGGGTATGCCTATAATGAATAAGCATAGTTTCCCTGAGTACATCTTTGCAGCTTCTTTGGCGCCTTCAATCGAAAATTCCATGCCCTTACTTGGATCGATACGACAAAAAGTAACCAGATTTATCTTCTCAGGTAGGGTAAAAAGCTTGTGGTTTATTTCCTCATCGCTCATTAAGAAATCTGCATTACATCCACTTGATATGACTTTCGTCTTCTTTGCAAATTTCTGTGGTTCAAACCCCTGTTGCTTGAGAATTTTCAGGTATTCGTCTCGTACACTCGGGCTGTTAAGTATGATAAAATCAGCGAATTGGCTCATTGCCTCCCAGGTTCTTAGTTTGGAAAGCATTTCCTTTGTGGCATCGAAGGAACCAAGCGATTCTCCTTTTTGGGAAACGAAAGTTGATTCAAGGGCATGAATAGTTGACACAATTTTTACACCCGTATGTTTCAGCTTTTTTGCTATAAGTCCAGGCAGGATATGATGACCCTGTAAACTAATCACATCAAATTTCTCTATTCTTGGCACAATCCATTTGACAACGGCATCTGCAAATTGTTTGATTCTCTGCAGCTCTTCCTTTTTGCTACCCACATAAGGTTGTTCAATACCTTTTTCAATGAGAAATCGAATAATTGTTAATTTACACCTCTTTTCCATACTTGATGGAGTTTGTAAACTCTCAAGTTTAATATTCCTGAGCGTTCTCTTTGTATGGATGGAAATTACGGTGACCTCATTACTCAATGCAATGAACTGCTTACAGATATTTTCCACATGAACTCCTCCTCCACCTGTCGCAGTTTCCTCGAATTGCAGAGATATTATAGCTATTTTCATACGAAATTCTCTTTGGTCATTCAGAATTATGCTATTGTCATCCTGAATTTATTTCAGGATCTCGGGGTTTCAGCATCACTTCAGCGGTCGCTTTATAAGATGAATGTCATCTATCCATACAGTACCTTTGCCTGTAATAACAAGGTTTAGTTTTACATTATCCGGGTTCTGCTCTTTCTTTAGGAAAAATGGGATCTCTTCTGTTGTCCATTCTACACTTCCTGTTAAAGGAGACTGCAGTCCGCGGGAAAAGAATTCCCCTTTTCCAGCGAAATGGCACCACATCTCTAAATAGACTTTGCCTTCCACATCTTGAGTTTTGATATTTGCTTTGTATGCAAGACGTGCATTTTCAACATCGATATCCCCGGTTTCAAAAAGCCTTACAACGGTTGATTCTGGAGCAGTTACCTTGAGGGAACCATTCCCGTCGCTTGATATATCTTTGTCGATTTCAACACCTGTTTGGCTCAAGAGCCCCTGAGTATCATCCAGAGAGTAGGATTTCAGCTCTATTACCTGAGCTTCAGGCTGTGAACAGCCCGTTATTGCGACAATAAAAAGCCCTAAAATTATTGTTATTGCACTATTTTTAAGCATCTGTCTCACCTCTTTTCCCAGTTTAATTTGTCTCCTTTTCCTTATTTTTATCAAGAATCAATTGCCCCATTAGTCCAACATTTTCTGGTGGATTTTCATGAATAAGCACGATAATATGTTCAATACCATAAATATCGGATGCTATGGTACTAATCCTCCTGACAAGTTCTCGTTTTTTGTCAATCTCTATGGACGGTCCCTCAATCGTTACTGTTGGCATCTGGTTTCACCTCCTTCCTATATTTTTTAACGTGTTTCTTTCCCAGAACATATCATCAGAATATCCTTGAATCGAGGAATCTGTTTCAGTTTTTTTCAGTCTTTTTAGAGCATATAAACAATAGTCTTTATCTTTTTCAAGCATTGTGAAAGTTCTCTCTAATTTTTTAGCAACCACACCCGTTGTTCCCACTCCAGCAAAGGGGTCAAACACCATATCTTTTTTTTGGGAACTTGCAAGAATAATCTTTGCCAGCAGTTTTTCGGGTTTTTGTGTTGGGTGTGGTGTATTCTCAGCCATTGACCAGAAGGGAATTGTAATGTCAGTCCATATGTTTGATGAAGAAGTCAGTCTGAATTTGCCATTACCTTCATTTTTCCAATCTTTTGGTTTTCCGTTTTCCCTGTAAGGTGCGATTACTCTTCTCTTTAGTTTTACGGCATCCGCATTGAAATAGTAATCATTTGATAGTGTGCAATACCAGATGTCTTCCGAATTGTTTTTCCAGTTCATCCTTGCACCTCTGCCCTTTTCTCTTTCGAAGGTAATTCTATTTCGCACAGCAAAATATTTTTCACATAGGAGATGAACTGCCGGAGAGGACCTCCAATCTCCGCAGATATAAATCGAGGCAGAAGGTTTCAGCAACCTTATCATCTTTGCTAACCACGAATCCATCCATTTCATATAGTCCTTTATAGGCATTTGTTTGAAGGAAACAGCATTGAAATTCTTTGTCAGATTGTATGGCGGGTCAACGAAGAGAAGGTCTACAAAACCTGATGGTAGATAATTTACAGCTTCAAATATGTCTTGATTAATTACCTTGTTCCGTATGCTGTAAATAGATGTAGGTTTCTCCAATTTCAGAAGTTTGGCAGAAAAGAGACGCTTTTCTTTCAGGGAGAGTGTCATTGTTCTATTTCTTTTTGTCTTTTTCATTGCTATTTCCGAATCAATGATAGAGTGATTCGCGAATACCTGTTATGAGCATTTGAACGGCTACGGTAGTCAAAACCATACCCATCAGTCTTTCCATAGCTGTTAATGCACGTTTTCCAAGTAGTTTGCTTAGGTAATCGGAAAAAAATAGGATTAGACCAGAAATAATCCAGGCAAAGAGTAATGCCAAAACCCATTCAACAATTCTTATTGGTTCGCGAGCCACTAACAACATTACCATAGCCATCGCAGAGGGCCCCGCAATCAGTGGAACTGCCAGGGGGACAATAAAGGGTTCGCTTTCAAGATTACCCTCAAATATTTTTTCTGAGCCGGAAAATACCATTTTGATTGAAATCATAAATAGGACAATTCCTCCGGCAACACTGAGGGCATTCTCGGATATTTGAAGAAGAACCAGTATGTAACGACCGAAAAGCAGAAATATCAAGAGTATTATAAAACCAATGCAAAGTTCACGGATAATTATTCTTTTATGTCTTTTTGTTTCGACACTCTTTAGTGCGCCAAGAAAAAGAGGGATATTACCTATAGGGTCTATAACGAAGAAAAGCAGCAATGATGCTGAAAGTATTGACATAGTTTTAAGAAATTATATAACTGCAGTTAACTTCCATTTTACTCAGTTTGAATTACCAAGTCATCATATCGTACTACAGTGCCTTACATTTCATTGAATAGGATACTATATCAGTATATGACAAAAAGTCAAGAAAAAGTTCTCCAATGATTTTGAAGAAATCTTCCAACTATTTGGAGAAAAAGGAGGCTCTGTTCTTGCACTGATGGCAGTCCTTGCTTTTTTTGGCAAAAGGAAAATGGATGAGCGGGAATATCAACTTCTTTATAAGGTAGGTTGTTTTACATTATTCATGGTTTATGCTGCTATGTTCTTCATCTACTTTTTGCTGCCATCGATGAATTGGCTGCTCGCTCTTGCCTGTGTTTTCTTCTTCTTTCACGGACTGTGTGGTTTGGTCATATTTGCACGGGAATAAGTCTTTGTCTAAAGCAGTTTTTGCTTTTCCGTAGCGATTCTAAATCCTTCAAATCTTCTTTTGACAGATAAATCGAAAGTTCCTGAAGATATTATAAATTAAGGTTTTTCATAC
>CAYMQB010000050.1:0-17410 GCA_964392665.1 uncultured bacterium
GGGGGGGGGAAATACCGAGATGCTGAAAAAATTCAGCATAACAACTTTACCGTAATGTGTTATCTTTCTAATTTCGTCTTTCAGGGTCTCTGGTCTTCGGTCACATGTCTTATGTGTGTAGTCTGTCCTTCGCATTATCCTAATTTCTAATTTCCATATGAATTTCACCACAGAGACACAGAGACACAGAGAAAGCATTTATTTCAAGGTTTAACTAATAAAACCAATTCAGCATCTTGTTTTTCGCTTTTTTGTGTTATTTTCGTAATTTCGTTTTTTGTGGTAAATGACGGGGTGTAAATCCCCTCTAATAAGAGGGGTGTCTCCGAAGGAGACGAGGTGTGTTAGTGTGTAAAGGAATGAAAGACCGGAACAAGCCAATCATTGATGAGAAATCCGATCCTACCTATAAGTAGGGAAATACGAGCCATCACTGTATATCCAAACGACGCACCGAATGCAACCATAATGAAGATGATACCAATCTTCGCAGTTCTACCAATAAAACCTTTATGTTCCTTTGAAAAATAGAAATAAACTATGGTTGTAATAGTTCCAACAATAATAATCAAATTATTAAGAGGATGATTCCAAAGGTTTATAATGGGATTATTAAATACAACCGATGAACCGGTGAGAGGAAGCAGCGTACTCTTTAACTGAGGAATGAGAAAACCCTGCATAGACTGCACAACGGCAAGCCCTGAGCCAACACCCACGGATACTGAAATTGGCCATCTGCTTATCCAGGCAGTCTTCGAAAACCACCTTGTGAGCATCATTGCACCGAAAACTCCAGGAATGATTACAAGCCAGTGATGCTGAACTAAAGGATGAACGAGTTTTGGCATAAGAAAGTAGTCCCATGTATAGAACGTAATATAAGCAGCAGAAACACCAACATAAACATGCTCTGAAAACTTGTAAAACGGATTATCCTTATACAAAAACGAAAATATCATTAAGGTCAAACCAGCGGAAATCCAGATACCTATTATTTGACCCATTACATCGTTCCCGATTTTCTGGTTTTTTCCATTCTTCTCATCATAAAGTATCCTACATTCCCAATAATTATAAAAACGATAATCAAGATGTGAGCCCATGCTTGTGAAGACATCCTTATCATCGCCTTATCAGGATGACTAATAAGCTTCTCATAGGCAGCTGCGCCAGCCATTCCACCTATAAGCCCTTCTATCTGGTGTGCAGCAAGATAAGGATATGAATCAGGTGTAACAACTGCCGTGGTTCCCATAATAATCTTAACACCGAACCTCCCCCAGGCGTACTGCACCCATATATCACCCATAGAACCTGCTTCAAAACAGGCAACGAGCCCGATGTCACTGTAGTTGTGTATGGACTTCATCATCGGCAGTGAGTCAACCGGATTACCTTTTGTATCTATATCGTAGACACTTCGAATCTCTTTTCCCATTTGAATCATCACCAGTCCTGCCCCAGGTCTATATCCAAGATTTACATAGTCAACGCCGTATTCTGCATTGAACTCCTTTGCCACCTGTTCAAGAATTAGAGTTGATAGCGGAATGCCAGTGGGCCAATGCCCCATCATTATCACTTTTAATTTTTTCTCAAACGCCTGTCTTAACATAGCTACCATCATTGGTTTCAATTCAGGCATACTAGCCGGGTCGAAATCGGTTGAAAAAATAATAGGTGTTCCAGCAGGTAATTTGTCTACTGCATCGTAAGCCATTCTCGCCGCCTTGGATACAGCGACAGTGGAAGGTATTTTGAAGACGATCGGAATTATAATCACCAGCGCAAGAAGTAAATAAATGACACGCCTGTCAATTTTCGATAGACGTTCCCATATTTTCATTGCAGATATGTCCTCTCTATACCAAGAATTATCTGGTAGGCGCAGGCTTCAGCCTGCGTGCATAATACTTTACAATACCATAAATTGCGCAACCTAAAGGTTGCGGCTACCTTGTTCATCATTGCAGATATGTCCTCTCTATACCAAGAATTATCCTCAAAGACATAGCAAACATACCAAGTGCAACACCTATCTGAATCCCTCTCTTTGCAGCCATCTGAGGAATAAACATAAACCAGTCACTGAACCTGGTGAGAAATCTAAAAAAGGCATTCTCAACAACCGGAACCCTTCCAAGCATAACAATAACTGCTGCGACCAGCAGTAATGTTGCATTGAGTTTATTTGCCCTGAATGCACGGTAAGCAGCAGAAGCGATAAAGAATGCAAGAAGTGAAAACATCGTTGCAGACAGAGGTATTACCATATAATCGTAAACATAGTAAAGCGATGAACCCGGGGATAGAGAATATCCCTTATACCTCACTGCAGAGATAATTCCTACAATGAATACTCCTATGAAGAAACTCGTAAGAATAATACTATATCCCCATCCCGCATCCTTCCTTTTAATGTGAGTAATGTGTTTATTAAGAAGACTGTAAATCCCAAGCAACATCGCAAAACCTGCAATGATAATTGTCCAATCAAGAAGCATGTCCTGAACCTCGTTAAAGGGCTTATGAGGTATAAAAAATGATATGATAATTGCAACACCGGTTAAAAAAGTTAGTAATAAAGGAATTTGTCTTCTCATTCTTTATCCTCTCGCAAACCAGTTAATAAGGTTAGAAAACCAGTTTTCGAACAAACCCAGATGTAGCCCTCCAAGAATACCTAAGACAGTTCCAACCATTATGACAATAATCAGAACCAGTTTTGAAGCATCCTCTCCTTTAATACTTCCCATCATAATAGGGTCTCGAGAAAGATAACTCGATGCCGCAAACATCTCTTCACCTATAAGAGTGTAGTCACATGCTGAAATAAAAAATGGGAGTTGCGTTACTCTATCTGTTCCCGCAATCTGTATAGCACCAACGGAGTGTCCCGTTTCAGCGAGTATCAAAGCTTCGGCATAGAATATACCCTGAAGGAATATTGCACCTGGTTTTTCCCTAAGCATTATGCCATCTACGCCGGCAGCATAGCCAAATTGGTCTTGAGTCAGATAGAATATATCTTTTTCATTAAAACTGTCGGGTCTCCCAGCCTCTGTATACGATTGTTTTACAACCTCCTGTGCAGCGGACATTACAAGTGGGTCATAGTTCGGCATAATTACTCTTGTCTCATACTCCGCTGTCTTCTTAGCAACCTTGCCAAGAATGGTTAAAGCAGCAATAGTCGCAATATCACTCAGAAGACCAATGCCGGGTACAAATAGAACTGGTCTGCCCATTTCTGTTGACCTCCCAACAGCATCCTCGACAGCATCAAGTCCTGCAATTTTTCTTATGAATAGTTTTTTCCCTTTCGCCATCCTTATGTACAAAACAAAGAAAAGTGTAAAAATAACACCTAAAATCAAGTAAGCCCATCGTCCGTGGTGAAACCACTGAGCTTGCGATTTGCCACTCGAAATGTTAGATGGTTCGGATTCAACACCTTCCTTAGTTTGTGCCTTAACAATATAGTAATAACCTTTATTATCTTTCTCGACAGATTGGTCGTCGTAACTCGTTCTTGCTGCGCCGACAGTCCCAACATAATCAAACTTTCCTTCCTCCGTTTTGCTCTTGTATACATTGTAAAGATTCACATTCTTCAATCCCTTCCCATCATCTGCGGATATATCCCATTCCACGGAAATACTGCCTCCTGCATCATTTGGTGTATCTTTTGCAATAACATTCGTTGGAGGTGCGGGTCTCACAATCTCCGTCACCTGCGCAGTATCCACCGGAAGCGAATCTGGTGTTTGTTGAATCAAAAACAAAAACACCAATAAAATATTCATCTTATATTATATTTCATCACTGATTATTTTTATTTTATCACTCCCAACCAGTCATGCAGAAGGAAGTTCATCCTTCCTATTAGCAGCGAAATACGAGCCATTACCGTATATCCAAAAGACGCACCGAATGCAACCATTATGAACCATATTCCCACTCCTGCCGTTTTCCCGAGAAACCCTTTATGTTCCTTGGAAAAGAAGAAGTAAACAAGTGTAGTTATAACCCCAACTATCATAATAAAACTGCTAATGGAAAGGGTTACATAAAGTGTGCTCTGTGTCTGTTCGAAGATATACGCCTGGAATGATGGCGCAATCCCCATTCCAGCATAGGAACCCACAACGAATGCTATTGGAATTCTTATTAACCAGCCATGTTTCTTTGTAAATATGGAGACCATAAGCATTCCAAGTAATGTGGGAATAACTATTGCAAGAAACAAGTATAGACTAAATTTGCCATCAACGATATATGTCCTGGTAATAAAGAGCGGATCGAATACCCTCCTGATAAATGCGTTTTGCCACACAACACTGACACTGTAACCTACCGAGACACCGACAAAGAGATGTTCGGCAAACTTATAAAAGACATTATCCTTATAAAGGAAGGAATAGATTGAGAGTGTCAATATCGCTGCTATCCAGACCATAATGTTTTTTGAGGGTTCACCCTTTATGAACATAATGATGAAAACGACAATTAGGATAACCGAACCAAAAATAAGACCCTTTCTTTCTTTCATAATCTAACTACCCGCTGTACTCCTTTTTTTCTTGTGGCTCTTACTTGCAAAAAAAGCAACATTTCCAATTATTATAAGGAAAAGAATAACAAGATGTGCTATTGATTGTGCATCCATTCCGATTGTAGCAATTTCTCTCGCTTTTGTATATCCCTTTTCCTGTATCAGTTTTTCATATTCTGCTGCACCTTTTAATCCACCAAGCATACCCACAAATTGCCCGGTATCAAGGTATGGATAATACTGTGCTGCACTGACTGCGGTCACCCCAGCCGCAAGATGTTCTCCATAACGAGCAACTGCGTAAGTTACCCAGGTTAAGGTAATGCTCGAACCTGCCAGGTCGACGATCAGCGCAATGTCATCGTAGTTACGGATATTTTTCATCATCGGAAGGCTATCGAGGGGAATACCATAAGCATCGGTAGGAAAGGCTAACCTGACATCCTCACCCAAATACATAACAATCGCTTGAATACCGGGTTGATACCCCAGGAATACATAATCAACACCACTTTTAGCGTCCGGAAATTCAGGTAAAATGAAATCGAGACCCGCTTGTGCCATCCCTGCACCTTGAGGATAAAGGGCAAGTAGCATCACCCTTCTCTTCGTCGAGAGACAGTGCCTTAGCATCGCATAAAGCATAGGGTCGAGTTCCGGTGCCGTTGATGGTGCATAGTCAGTGGCAATAAGTAGCGGAGCACCTTCTGGTGCTATATTTTCTATAGCATCGAAAACATCCCTTGCTGGTTTTGTAACAGTTAAAGGAAGTCTTAAAGGTTTCAGGAATGGAATCAAAACCGCGAGCGCAATTAGAAGAAAAATCCATCTCCTATCCAACTTCATTACCTTTTCCCAGAATCGCATCAGTCCCCTCCTCCAAGGTAACCACGTTCTATGCCGAGAATAATCTTGAGTGAAGTTGCAATCATTCCCAAACCTATACCCATAAGTATTCCTCGCTGGGCTGCCATATTAGGAAAATTCAATATCCATTCGACGATATTCGATAATTGTATGTTATCCGGCAAATTTCTTGTAATCAGCGAACCAATGGGAACCCTTCCAAGCATTACTACAAACGCCGTCAAAAGCAAGAGCACGGCAGTCAAACTCCTGGCCTTGAATGCACGGAAAGCAGCCGATGCGATAAAGAAAGCAAGCAGTGAGAACATGGTAGCACCCATTGGTATCTGAATATAGGTATATATAACCATCAAACCAGTTCCCTGCTCTATCTGCCAGTGAAAATGCTCGATGAACCAGGCAGTTATACGCGTAGGCTGATATGCTCCACCAAGCACACCTACCATTGCTGTCACGGCGAGAGATATAAGTGTAACATAGCTGTAACCCCAACCAGGTTTTCTCCTTTTTATTTTTCCTCTATGAACCCGGATAAGACTGGTTACAGCAAGTATATAATAAAAGATACCTACAATGACAAGTGCATTAAGCATATTTCTGTAAAACTCTACCGAGATACGATGCGGGATAAAAAATTGGATTATCATAATAATACCAAAAATAAATGCTATGGAAAGAGGTATCTTTCGTCTCATTGTTTTATTTATACGTTAAACCAACTTTGAACAAACTCTATTATCCTGGATAATACAGCATTTGGCGTATGTGTTGTCAAAGAAAATCCTGTATTTACGATGGCACATACGAATATGGCAACTACAATAACAATCAGTATTGCCTTACCGATATCCTGTGCTTTTAAACTACCAACAAGAATCGGGGTTCTCGAAAGATATGCACTCGCAGCATAAAGCTCCTCTCCAATAATTGTATAATCACAGGCAGTTACAAAAAATGGTAGTTGTGCAACCGCATCTGTCCCTGCAATTTGTATTGCACCTGTCATATTACCCGTCTCCGCAAGAATAAGGGACTCAGCCCAGAACATCCCAAGAAAGAGGTTCGTTGCAGGTTTCTCCCTGACCATAATGCCATCAACCGCTGCTGCAAAACCAAACTGGCTGTCTGTGAGGAAGAAAACCATGTCCTCATTAAAGGAATCCGGTCTTCCCGCTTCGAGAAAGGATTCTTTGACGACCTGGCGTGCAACAGTCATAACGATAGGGTCTCTGTTAGGCACAATAATTGTGCTTTCGTATTCTGCAACTTTTTTCGCAACAGGACCAAGTATGTTTATTGATGCAATAGTTGCAATATCGCTCATTGAACTCAAACCCGGAACATAGAGTATTGGTTTACCCATCTCCGTTGCCCTTCCTACTGCTTCGTCCAATGCGTCAAGACCAGCTATTCGTCTTATAAAAAGTGACTTCCCCTTCTTTGCTGTTGAAACAAAATATAACAGGAGCGAAAGATAAATGACCACTGCAGCAAGAGCATTAGTTCTGCCTATATGAAACCACTGGGGTTTCGAAATCGCACCCTGTGATATTGCAGAAAAAGGTGAATAAGTGTCATCCTTCGTTTTTGTACGAACCTTAAAGAAATACTCAACTCCATCTTGCACAGCAGCTCTATACTCACTCGTCCCTTTTGCAGTAAATCCCACCATCTTGAAACTCTCGTTTCTATCGGCAGTTTGGAAAATTTCGTACCCAGCGACAATACTATCTATATATGCTTGTGATTTCCATTGAATGGTTATATTTTCACCAGCCTCATTAGGTGTATCAAATGCCTTTATTTCGGTAGGGGCTAAAATTTCCGCAAGCGTATCGGGTACGGAAACGAGAGTATCTTGCTCAACTTCTTCAACTGCTTCCTGCGCAAAAATAAAAGGGGTTAAAAATAGTAAGAAAAAGATAGGAGCAACAAACAGCAGTCTAATTTTCACAAACTTCCTTTCCCATATTCACCATTGAAACCTTATATCAGAAACACTGATACATGTCAAGAAAAAAACATGACAATCTTATGTAGGGGCGAACCTGTGTGTTCGCCCTTGCTGTCTTCAGGGCAGACACATAGGTTTGCCCCTACCTATTTTTTAGTTTGTCCATGCAATTTTCCGTATACATTTTTCCAATACAAATCATGTTCCATATTGAAATTCTTTGATACTGGATTCTCCCTATCCAATGCCCACTTTAATTGATTGTTCTGAATATATTCCCTTATTCTCCGGAGTTCCCGTTCGTTTCTTATAATGCGCTCGTAGTAATTTCGCTGCCAAAATTTTCTGTCAAATGGAATCCATCCCAATTGCTTTACACCATGAATATATTCATTTGTGCTCATTGTCTTAAACCACTGAATCATTTTATGTAGGGGCGAACCTGTGTGTTCGCCCTTCCTGTCTTCAGGGCAGACACATAGGTCTGCCCCTACAATTGAGACAATTCCATGAAAATGATTTGGCATAATAACAAATTGATCCAATTCAATATCCTCGAATTTTCCAGTTAATTTCATCCACCATTTTTCTACCATTTGCCCTGCGTTATTCAAAATCATTTCGTCATTCATTACCTTTCCAAGCAAATTTATTCGCTTGTTCGTGCAAATTGTAACGAAATACATTCCTTCCTGTGCATAATCGAATCCATTCAGACGGATAGACTTACGATGTTTTAATGTATCCATTTGATATTTGCCTTTGTTCTCTTATGTAGGGGTGAACCCCTGTGTTCGCCCATTAAATTGTCAGGGCAGACACATAGGTTTGCCCCTACCTATGCATTTATTTCAGTTCGTATGTGAATGTGATGGTTCCATTCTGGTCGACCTGCTCTACATTTACAGGAAGTGCTTCCCACTTCCATTCTCTCAGGGCCTCGAGCGTGGTGCGGTCAAAAACTTCTCCACCCGTCTTTGAAAGAAGCAGCTGCTTTACTGCACCTTGAGGATTCACAGTGAGTTTAACCACGACTCTTGTTCGTTCTTCATATCCTTTAGGATAAGAGGGAATTATCTTTTTCAGTATTTTTCTATTAGAAAGCTCTCCTGTAATAGAAAATGGCATACCCTTCTTTCCGCCGACACCGAGTGTTTCGCTGCCACTGGAAGAAGTTTTCGGCTCAAGGTTCTTTCCGCCTTTCCCAATTTCACTGAGTAGGGTATCGAGCATTCCCTCGTTAAGTTTCTCATCTTCTTTTACGGAAGTTTCCTCTCCCTTAATAGGAGGTGCATTCACATCCGGTATATCTACAGGAATTGTTCCGTCCTCATTTTCAGGTAAACCAGCTGCTGCACTCATACCTGCCTCCTCGGTCATGCCCTCCTCCGCAAGCATACTTATTCCCAATTCCATTGGTTCGGGTGGTTTTATACTGAGGTTACAACTTACTAACGAAAATATTAATACAAGGAAAAGATGGAATAAAACCGAATACACTATACCTCTTCTTATATCCATAGTAATTACCTCCCGGATTTTATTCTATGCTGAGCAAGGACGGACGAAATTCGAAATTGCGAAAATACGAAATTAAAAACACATACACTTTTTCTATCTTTCAAGATATTCTCGTTGCATTTCCCCAGTCTTGGCAATGTAGCTATTCAGTACTTTGAGTAGTCTAAAAGCATCCTTTCTGTGACTATTATATTCATCTTCCAAAATATAAGATTCGTCGATGCAGATATTCAAATCATCCGTCAATTCACAGAGCGAGCCTCTCGATTGTCTACAGAATTGAATATTTTCCTTAAAATGATATCTTCCATAACCTTCCGCAATATTATCAGTAAGAGAAACTGCTGCCCTTCTCATCTGACCAAAAAGATTATACTTCTCTTCCTTGGGCAGCTTTCGAGTTACTTTATAAATTCTTTTTCTAAATTCTCTCGCTAATTGGTATACTTCCAGATCTTCAAAGCCTTTAATTTGCGACTCATTTATTTTCACATTTTCCACTTGCTTAACTTCGCTTTTCATTGCGTTGTTATCTTCCCAATTTCCAATTTCGCATTTTCGTATTTTCAACAGTTCGAATTTTCCTAAAATTGCCCGTAAGATTTTCCAATTTCATCCTTCTCTTGCGTGTTATTTTCCTAATTTCGCCTTCTTGTTCGTCAGATTTGCCCAATTTCAAGTTTCGTAATTTCGAAATTTCGCCTTTAAAGGTTTACGGTCTTCGGTCTGCAGTAATTATTGCCCTATCGGCTCGGTAGCTATAAGGAGTTTTTCTGCCCCAGCTTCCCTTGCGATATCCATAACACGAACTGCTTTCTCAATTATGATTGATCTGTCCGCTCTTATCACAACAAGAGGATTTCCCATTATCTGAATCTTATCCTTTAACAGTATTTCGAGATTATCAAGTCCGACCATTTCTTCACCAAGAAACAGTTTCCCTTCCCCTGTCATTGTTATGGTAACTCTATCAGGAGTTGCAGATTCTTCGCTAAACGCCTTGGGAAGTTTTACACGTATACCCTGCTGAATCACAAAGGTTGATGTAAGGAGAAAAAAGATTAATAGCAAAAGAACGATGTCGGCAATAGAGATGGGGTTTAATGCTGTCATTCTCTTATAGCGGGTTATTGACTTCATTATCCCCTCCGCGTTGTATGATATATATTCATAGCATCTTCGGATACTTCTGCAATATCTTTGGAAAGAGTTTCAACCCTCCCCACAAAATAATTGTAAAAAATGTACACAACAATTGCAACTGCAAGCCCTGCTGCCGTAGTTATCAATGCTTCCCAGATACCACCCGCAAGCACGCTTGCATTTACATTTCCTCCGAGAAATTGAATTTTCATAAACGCTTTTATCATTCCGATAACTGTTCCCAAGAAACCAATCAAAGGTGATATTGCTACGATTGTTGCAAGAACACCGAAATATCTTTCCGCTTCGTGAATGTTCTTTTTAGCTCTCACCTCCATATTTTTTCTGATCGCTTCCGCTCCACCGCTGAAATGCTCAAGACCATAACCAATGATATCGGGAATAATTCCTTTATATCTTCTGCATACTTCCCTCGCGGTGGTTGCTCCACTACCGATGGATTTCCTGATGTCCGAGAGAAAAACAATCTTGTTGAGTTTTGCTTTTTTAAAATATAGGAATCTTTCGACAATAATCACAACACCCATGATAGAACATATAGCAAGGGCAATCATAAGATAACCACCCTTAACAAGTATAGCCATCAAACTCATCTTCCCTCCTTATGTCTTAAAACACAAGATTTTCCAATGTTTTCGTTTTCCCGCATAATGCCTCCTATAGATTCTTCCAAGCCTGGCTGGATTCCTGCTTTCGCAGGAATGACACTTTTGTCGTGGTGTGTCATTTTCCCAATTTCCATTTTCCTAATTTCGCATTTTCATGTTCTACAACTTGCTATCACTTAAGTATTTTGTACTTTACTGAAAGATAGAACTGTATTCCACCTTCCGTATATCCTTGCCATCTTTCATATCTTGAGTCGAAGATATTATTGACTTCAAGACTTAATGCCAGGTTGTCAAAAACTGTTCTTTCAATGCCTGCGTTTATCAGAAATATATCAATTGTATCGTTATAGGTTTCAATCGCAAACTCGCTGTTGAAACCTGCAAAAAGAATGTATGGAGGGGTTCCTTTATAACTTAACTTACCTTCAAACTTCGACACGGGTTCGTAACGAATCTTTTCACGTGGTGCATATTCTCCACTCATAGTAAAACTCAAATCCTCCAGCGCCAGATTAATATTCGATGCTAAAATACCTTTTCTTGTTTTTACTGTCGTAATAAAATAGGTCGGATAGTTCTGATATTCAATATGGTTATATGAAAAAGTGTAGAATAGGTTTTGCCATCCACCTTTCACTCCACCGATTATAGATTTGCCTGTGCATATTGTATAGTTGTTGGCATCCATCATCCAGTAAGGGGATTTGACATCGAACACCTTCAGCGTATTGATATTTCTTTTTTCGGAATATGTCGCAAAAGGATACAATTCAAATCCCGGAACTACTGCCCTTAATGAAAAGAATGGACTAATAGATACCTTCCCGTTTTCAAGAAAAGCTCTAAGTCCAGGAGTAACGGTAGCTATTCCCTGAAATGTTTTTCTCACCGAAATATTGAAAGATGTTATGCTTTCTGAATCCTTCCACTCCATATCTTTTACTGCACCTTCCACCGATATTCTTCCATTAATATCGATATATCCCAAAGGGCTGTTATACTCGGGAGTATTATGCCCGGCTGAAAAGCCGTATAGATTTTCCTCTGCTGTTGCACAAGTCCCAAAAGCTATTCCTCCAAGCATTCTGTCTAAATATCGAGTTTGAGAAAAATGCCCTGAAAGAGATGCACTTGACTGCTCGAAATCGAAACTGGATAGAAGCTCTATCCCAGCCTTCTGCGTAACAAAGTTGTCTGTGATAGAATCAGTTCCGGTAATCTCTTTATCATAATCATAAAACATCTTTCCTGATAAATAGCTTTTTTCATTGCTCAGAACACCTTTTAATTTCACAAACTCATTGCTTTTTGAGTAGTCCTTTTCCCACCCAGCTCTTCTGAAATCGTTAAAAACTAAAGAAAGAAAGCCTGTTTCATTTTTTAGTCCACAGTCGAGAAAAACCTTATCGGACCAGAAATTTCCGGCACCGGCATCAAGAAAAACCCAATAGTTACGGGTTCGCTGAACTTCCTCCTGTAATGTTATGTAATTCGGAAGAGGCACTTCCGGGAAGCAACTTCTTGAAACAGGAAAGAGATTTCCTTGACTTATATACGAGTAAAAATCCTTTTTCTCGCCCAGTTGCATCTTTCCAAGATAACTTCCATATATTACTACTTTGGGAAGTTCCAGTTCACCTCCCTCCTGGGCAAACGAAAAATTGTGGCTTATAAGGAGAATGCTAAGGATTAATAACTTTAAGCCTGTCCTTTGCTTGAATTGTAAGTGTCTTGTCATCATTCCTTTCGATAACTTCTCTGTAAAGACTCAGTGCATCCTGCGTTTTCCCCGTCTTTAAAGCAACCCCTGCAGCCGCAAAAATTGCCTTTGTGACAAAAGGAGAATCAGGTAGATTGTATTTAACTTTTAAGAAGGTTTTTAAAGCTTCCTTAACCTTCCCCTGTTTCTCCAAAATCATTCCTTTCATATAGTATGCTTCGGAAATAACACCGCTTTCCCCTGTTTTGACCGCTTCTTCATATAATGAAAGTGCTTCATCGAGTTTATGGTCTTGATACATTATACTGCCAAGGTACAGCAGAGCCTTCCCTTTCCATTTTCCGCTGCTATTATCCACGATGGTTTTGAAAGCTTCCACAGCCTTTTCTTTATAATTCAGTTTAAGATAAACTTCCCCTCTAATCATTGCTATCTCGAAATCTTCATCCGTTTTTAGCCCTTTGTGTTTTTCCAGAAATTTTAAACTTTCAGAGTATTTTTTCTGCTCAAAAAGGATTCTACCAAGAAAAAGTGCTGCCTGTGATGCGCTCCTACTATCGGGAAACGCTTCAAGCATTTTTCTTAACCTATCCTCTGCCGTTTCGTTTTTCCCGAGCGAATTCAAGCATTTTGCCTCATAGTACATTGCCTTTGGTTTTAGTCGGCTGTTCATTACATTTGAATATTCCCTTTCGGCATCTTCCATTTTTCCGGCGTAGTAGTACATATCGGCTTTCAGCATTTTAAGTTTTTCACTCAAGTATGTCCCTTTGAATCTTTCAATGTATGTGTTGACAAACTCAGCTGCTCTTTTTTCTCCATCCTTTCTCCGAACACTTTTCATTATACCATTTATTGGAATAAAGGCGAAAGTATCGACAGGCAGATTTAGCATATCAATAACCTTCTGATAGGAAATCTGTGCATTTTCAAACTCCTCATTATCGAAGAAATTATCACCGGAAATCAAGTAGCTTTTCATAACATATTCACTTCCCGGGTATAACTTTCGCATTTTCTTCATAATATCGGATGAAACTTTATAGTCCTTCAATTCCCTCGAAACCTCGCCTTTCTTGAAATATGCATCATCTGCAAGGTCACCCAATGGGAAATCCTTTATAAGAGCATCATAACTCTCGATTGCATCTTTGTACCTCTTTACCCTCGTATAAGTATTTCCAAGTTTCAGCAAGCCAATTTCTCTAATAAGTTTCTCTTTCGATGCCTTCCTGTAATTTGTAATAGCCTCGTTAAATTTGCCAGCATTATACGCCGCATTTCCAAGGGTCAGCCAATCTTCTTTTTCGCCTTTAAGTGATTTCACCTTTTTGAGGATTGTATATGCCTCCTTGTCTCTTCCCAACTTCGAAAGCGCCCATCCTTCACCCATTAGAGCAAGTTTTGCTTCTTTGGTTTCAGGAAATTGCTGCTCAACACTTCTATAACGAGCAAGTGCATCTTTCCATTTTTCCTGCTTATAAGCACTCTCCGCAAAAAGAAGCATTGCCTGTTTTCGATTCTCTCCGTCCGGATAGTTTGTGAGATATACATTGTAATATTCTTCGGCATCCCTGTAATTTTTTATTTGGTACAAAGAGGATGCGAGTCTGTATATTGCATCCTTCCTCACGCCATCCGTTTCTTCCGAAACAATCTTTTCAAAAATCCGAATAGCCTCTTCGTATCGCTCCAGTGCGAAAAGGCTGTTGCCTTTGAGCAAAAGTGCTTTCCATTTTCTATCGGTGTTTTCCAATGAAGAAACATAATTATCGGCTTTTTCTATCTGCTTCGATTCATACCCGATTCTTGCTAATTCATAGATTGCATCGTTTCTTAAGTCGCCCGCTGTACCCATAGAAGCAAGTTCTTGGAATCGCCCAACGGCTTTTTTCTTGTTACCCTGTCTCTCAAGTGCTATTGCAGACCAGTAGTAAGAAGGAAAATACAGTTTACTCTTCTCATCAACCGATCCAAAGTAATTAATAGCGTTAGCATAATCTCTTTTCTCAAAATAAGTCCAGGCAATGTAATAGAGCGCAGGATTTTTATATTGCGAGTACGGGAAGTTCTTTACGAGCTGACTGAATGCCTTTACAGCAAGAGCAGATTTACCTTTCTTCCTGAATACTCTACCGGTCAGCAGTAAGGATCTATCATACAATTTTCCATTTGGTTGTACTTTTCTATAGTTGTCAAAAACAGTGAGTGCTTCGTCAAATTCACCATTATCTGCTTTCATTTCACCGATCGTTAGATAAGCATCTTCTGTCAAATTGCTTTTTGGGAAACTATCGATAAGCGTTCTGTAAAACCTTTCGGCTTCATCATAGTTTTTCTCATCGCGGAAACTGGACCCAAGAGAAAATAGTGCATAATCGTAGAATTTTCCACCAGGATATTTTTCTAAGCAGAGTTTGTAGTAGTACTGCGCCTTTTTATATTCTTTTTTCCTGTAATATGTTTCTCCCAGCCAGAATAATGCGTCCTCTGCTTTCTCATTTTGCGGATATGTCTTTAAAAACTCAACAAATGTTTTTTCTGCACTGCCGTAATTCTCAAGTTTTAGATAAATCTCCCCGATTCTTTCCCTGGCAAAAAGAGTATATATCTCTAAGGGAAAATCCCTAATGTATTTCTTAAAATGATTATAAGACCCATTATATTTCCCGTTCAGAAATAGACAATCATAAGCAAGATAATATGCTTCGGCAGCATCGGGAGAATCGGAGTTCTGCGTCGCAAAATCAATAAATTCATCGTAGGCAATCTCATAAAGACCTTCATTCATCAATTTCTTCGCCAATGTAATGTCGGACCTTTCACCTGCAAGAGCCAAATTTGCTAAACTCAAAGAAAAAACCAACAAAATATAAGCTGCGTATAAAAATCTTCGCCTATCCCAATACACAGATATGCTCATTCTTTTCCCGTTTCTCTCTTTTTTAGGTCTGTCATTGCGAGTGTGTCAAGTCCCCTCTAAAAAGAGGGGATTTAGGGGTGTGTTCCCGCCGAAACAATCTCATATTCGTCTTTCATGTTTCATGTCTTCGGTTTCATGTCTTAGGTTTTTCACTCTCCGTTTCCCCGACACTCCGACACTCCGTTTCACTATTCTTTTCAAATCCCCATTCCCTGTAATTTCTTAAGAACTTCTATGTTCTCTATTGCTTCCTTGTTGTCAGGCTCATATTCAAGCACCTTGTTGAACTCTGATATTGCTCTGAGTATCCAAGCTTCTTCATCCATTCTATCCTCATACAATTCATCCTTAACAATGTCAGAACGCGCAACTCTCATACAGGCAAGACCGAGATTGAAATGTGCCGCTGTATCCTTGTCATTTTCCTTAACAACTTCCTCAAATGCATCAATTGCATCTTTAAGATTGCCAGCTTCTAAATATTCTACACCTTGCTTGAATTTTTCTTCCAATTTTTTATTGTTTTCCTCCATCCTTTGCTCCTTTCTATTCCGTTATATGCTTTTTATTATAAACAAAATAAGTTATAATGTCAAGAAAATTCAAAAGATCATCGGGTGCAGGTGCAGATATAATAAAAACCGAGATTCTTAATTTCGCAAGATTTGATTTAGCATGACAATCAGGTGTCATTCCTAATTTTCATCAGGACAGGTCTGAGTTAAGTAATATTTATTAATCCTGGAAGAATCTAAACACCGAGATTCTTCGGAAGAGAAAAACTACTGTTTTCTCAGAATGACAAAGACAGAAGTTCGGTAAGTGCGTGTATTTCAAAATCAGGTTTAATTTCATCCTGAACAGGTTCTTTTCCATCCCTGTTAAACCAGCAGGCTTTCATTCCACTTCGTTTTGCACCCAGGATGTCCGTATCAATAGAATCTCCCACAAAAAGACAATCCTGTGTTCTACTGTCGAGTACTTCAGCTGCCTTTCTAAAAATCCCCTCATCAGGTTTTCTTATACCAATTTCCTCTGATAATAGAATTACCTGAAAAAGTTCTTCCATTTGCAGTGCCTTGAGTTTGTTGTACTGAATATCCGGAAATCCATTGGATATTACACCGAGAGAAAACTCTTTGCTGAGTTTTTCAACTACCTGTTTCGCATCTTTGACTGAAGCACTTACAACAGGATATGCTTCAATATATAATTCTGTGATTTCGTTATTAAATCCTGTGTCCAATCCCAACTCTTCAAGAAACCACTTGCTTCTCTTGTTGCGCACATCTAATCCTTTTACACCTTTGTTGAATGCATCCAATCCTTTTCTATCTGCCTTACGAAAAGCCTCGATTATTCTTTTCTCTTTTATGCCATAGAAAAGCTCCGGCAGTTTCTTAATAACTCCTTTAATGACCTCACCAATCGCTTTTTTCCTATCAAAAAGCGTATCATCTATATCGAAAATAATTGCCTTTATATCGCCGTTCTTAACCATCAATGCAATATAAGAAAAAGTTTCCCAACTGTCAAGAAAAAAGGGGCAGGTGTAAAACCTGCCCCTGCATTTTCTCGCAGGCTGACCCTTCGACGGAGTTTACCCTCGAGTGAAACGAAGGTCTCAGGACATGAGCCTGCTGCTACCAGTGTGTTATTTTCCCAACTTCCAATTTCGTAATTTCGATACAAAATTCACCACAGAGACACAGAGAACGCAGAGAAAACATTTGTTTTAAGGTTCAAACCAATTAAACTAATCAGCCTATCGTTAGATCGTTTGCATCGTTTAGAACGTTCATATTGCCGTATGTCATTGCGAGTGTTTTTTCTTAATTTCTGCCGAAGCAATCTCATATTGTATAGCATTAAGGTTTTAACTAATTCAACCAATTAAACATCTTGTTTTTCGCCTTTCAGGTGTCAGGTGCTAGCTCTTATGTCTGCTGTCTTCTGATTCTGCCGTTCCCCGACACTCCGTTTCACCGACACTCCGATACGCTCATCACTCCTCTCTCTTTCCTCTTCTGCCGTTCTCCGATACACCGATACTCCGTCACTCCGATACACTGTTTCACTCTTACCTCACCAC
>CAYMQB010000051.1:0-16980 GCA_964392665.1 uncultured bacterium
GATGGTATGAAAAACCTTAATTTATAATATCTTCAGGAACTTTCGATTTATCTGGTAAATTAGGGATGTAACACTTTTCTAATTAGGAACAGAGCGGCTCTGAAATTTAGTTTTAACTCGGTTATACTTCTAATCTTGAACAGGATACTCAGCATTTTCCGTGGTCGCAAGTAGAATTTCAAGTATGCAATAATTAGTGCCTTTTGAATATCATTGCGACTCAGTCGAGGAAATTCATAAACTGGTTTGGTATAGAGACCATACAGCGAAAAATCTTTTTCTTTAATGTAATTCTTCTTAACAAATTCATCGTACACTTGAGTTCCCGGGTAGGGAACAAGATAGAAAAATTTTGCAAAATCCGGATCAAGCGATAATGAAAAATCAACTGTTTGCCTGATAGTTATCGGGGTTTCTCCAGGTAATCCGAGAATAAAGAAAGCCCAGGTCTTAAAACCCATTTTCTTTGTTAGTTTCATTTTCCTTATTACTTCACTTATGTTCAATCCCTTTTTGACTATATTCAGTATTCTCTGGGAGCCAGATTCAATTCCAAATCCTATGTTGATAAACCCGTTATTCTTCATTCCTGTAAGTAATTCTTCATCTACGCTGGTGATTCTGAGTCCATTCATAAAAGAAAATCTGACTTTGATATTCTCTCGTTTCATTGCGTCGAGAATCTTCAATGTCCATTCCTTGTCATGCGAAAAATCGTCATCTGCAAAGTGTATTTCCTTGATATTGTGAATTCCCGTAAGATAACGTATTTCCTCCATCACATTAGCCACACTTCTCCTGCGGATTTTTCTTCCCCACAGTTTGGGAGCTTGACAGAAAGTGCATCTGTAAGGGCACCCTCGTGATGTTAATATCGTAGCGACGGGTAATCGCAGAGCGTCGGGAGGTGAGTATTTTTCTTTATGTTTAAGAAGTTTCCAAGCAGGGAAAGGTAATTTGTCAAGATTTTCAATAAATGGTCTTACACCCCCTTTTAGGAGTTTCTTTCCTTGTTTCTGTATCATGCCACAAACAGACCGTGTTTCATCTTTAGATTTATGTTTTAGAAATTCAATGATTGTTTCCTCGCCTTCCCCTATGATGATACCGTCGATGTTTTTGTTCTCAATAATTTCATCTGCAATTGCAGATGCGTGTGGACCACCGAAGACTACGAAAGGGTTATAAACGCCTTTTATTTTTTGTGCAAGTTCTAAACCACTCTGGAAGGTTGGCGTTACTGTTGTAAAGCCAACGATTTCCGGCTTATTTAGTTTTACCTTTTCAAGAAAATCATCTTCATTCGAACAATCTATGTCAAAATCGATTAGTTCAACATTGTAACCTTCTTGCAGGAGAACAGCTCCTATGTATAGTAGACCAAGAGGCGGATAAGGTGGTCTTATTCCCGGTCCATATATATTTTCCTGTGAAGGACTAACAAGCAGAATTCTCATATTACTCCTGGCAGGTAATGATATTCGTTCTTCCAGGAACCTTTTTCCAGGAAATCCTGGAGATGAAAGGATTACTGATAGTTTTCTTTATTTCTGATAGTGATACAAAGCTGAATCCTCTATTTATCTGTTTTTCTATGAAGTTTTCAAATAAATGTGAGTAGCCTATTCCATCAAATTCAGCATGTGCACAGTAAACATCACCTGTCTTAACAGGGATATCAGGAAGGTTTTCCGGTTTCATCAAGGAAATCAATTCGTCAAGAGTAGGTAAAGTAACCGGAATCTGTAACGTTTTAATTTCTCTTTTGTCCACGAGTGGATAGAATGGAGTTCTACCTCTTGTATCACTGCAGTATGAAAAATTAAAACACTCTTCTGCAACGAACAATTCGTTCTTTGTAACCCAACCTGGAGCAGCAAACGAGAAAGTTTCTATCCCTGTAAGTAGTTTGAATTTTTGAATACCGTTTTGCAGTTCTTGCACGATACGTTCTTTCGACCACTTTCTCAGATTGTTCTGCCAATCGAAGTGATGATAGCCGTGGAGACACAATTCCTGTCCCGTATCCATTATGTGGTTAACGACATCCTTGATTGATGGATTGTTAAGGATGCAGTGAGAATAAACCAGGCTTTTCCTTAAGGACAGTATTCTTTTCAGAAATCCCTTCTCGGTAATCAATCTTCGGGATGCTCTGATTGGATTATCATAACCGCTAACTATACAAAAAGTACTTCTAATTTTGTGCTTTTTGAGAATGTTGAGAATAGGAATAACACCGGATTTAAAACCCTTTACTGTATCGACATCAACTCTTAAGCCAATGATTTTATCCATAATACAGTAGCAGGAAAGCAAATGTATGAAATAAACAAAAATTAATCCATAGTCAGGATATTTAATTTCATATAAAGCTGGAATATTAACGTGTCGAAGCAAAAAAAAATATGGCGCACCCGACCCGACTCGAACGGGCAGCCTGCGGAACCGGAATCCGCCGCTCTATCCTGTTGAGCTACGGGCGCCTATCTCTTCTTCTTTTTGTGTCTATCTGCTTTTTGTCTTTTTTTTCGTTTGTGTGCTGCTATTTTGTGTCTTTTTTTCTTTTTTCCGCAGGGCATTTTTACCTTCTATAATGGGTCAGGATGGTTTGTTAATTCTTCTCTTCAGTAATGAGGATGGTTTATAAGTGGGGACGAGCCTTTCATCAACCTGAACCTTATCACCTGTCCTCGGATTTCTCGCTATTCTTGCCCTTCTCCTTTTGTTTTTTAAAACTCCCAAGCCGCGTAGCTCAATTCTTTCGTTTTTTACAAGGGATTTCGTCAATGCATTTATGAAACTCGATACAACAAGAGAAACATCCCTTTTATGAATACCAGTTTTATCGGATATTTCCAGTATATAACTCGCCTTTGTTCGCGTTAGCATTTTTTCATTCATTGTCCTCCTCCTGTGTTGGCAGAAGTGAATCCTGGTTTGGAAAATTTGTAGTTGTTATGGAGAGGGAGTAAGTAAAAGTGAGTAATGAATTGTATAATGCCACTCTTTTCCCTTTCCAAAATCGTCTTCACCTGAAAAAGTAATCTCTGCTACTGCATTGTCATTGTTTGCATACATATAGTCAACAGCCGATGCTATGTTCAGGTAAACATTAAGGAGAACATTTGTGACTGTTGAATCCTGTGTCCCCGGGTCGATATACATATCTAATCCCCATTCCTGGGTCGAACCCACCTGGTGATTGTCCGATACCGCAAGGAATCTGTATGTCATACCAGTAAGTCTTGCTTCCATATAGTTCCAGACTTTGAAGTATACCGAATCGATATGCGCTGTGTCTAAACCAGGAATTACATACCATCCAAGCGGAGTAAACCGGGTTATTTCTACTTCAGGTGCTGTAATATCGCTTGCACTATCACAGGAGATGAAGAAGAGTGCGACAGAAAAAGAAAGCAATAAAAGAATGATGAGTGTACGCATTCAAACCTCCTTGTTTTTAACTTCATATTTTATAGCATATTATGGAAAAAATGTCAAGAAAAAAAGCACAGATTGATAAAAGTAAAAAACAGTGTGTTTCTGGCAGTGATTCTAAGTTAATGTAAGTACACAACTTACTTTCAGTTAAGGGGCAATTAAAAGAAAAATATCAAGAGGTAAATTATTGTTATGTAATTCTTTAAAGAATATGCAAGATGGTGGGTTTTTATAAATCTTCATCTACAAGCTGGGAAATAATTTCACTCACCACATCCTTAAGTTTTTTGTCTTTGACCTTTGTTTCAACTTCACTGATTGTCTCAACGGGGAGTTTTGATTTAACATCTTCAAAAACAGATTTTGTTCTGCTTCTAAAATCGTCATTGGTTTCTTTTAAGTTATTCAAGAATGAAAGTATTTCAAAACTTCTTTTTTCACTCTTATCTTTAAGTAAGTGTTCTGCGATTCCAAGAAGTGATTCCTGTATAATAAATTTTTCCTTACTGTCAACGGCTGCCATAAGCGCTTCATAGAAATGTTCTTTTGCTTTTTTGTCTTCACCATTCTTGGTGAAAGTTTCTGCAAGGTTGAGAAGAGATTGAGCAACACCCATCTTGTCTCCAATCTCTCTACGTATTGTCATAGCCTGCTTATGATATTTTATTCCATCTTCGAGAGTCACTGTGAAACCTGCGAGATTGCCCAAATTATTATAGGATATTGCAATTCCCATTGTGTCTCCCAATTCTTTTCGTATTGTTAGCGCCTTTTCATAGTACGTTTTTGCCTTATCATAATTTTCCGAATCTTTATAGACCAGTCCGAGATTGTGCAAGGTGTTTGCAATTCCAAGCTTATCTCCCATCTCTCTGTCGGCTGCAAGAGCCTTCGTGAGAAGGTTCTTCGCTTCCTCGAATTTTCCATCTGCGTGATAAACAAGTCCAAGATTTCCCAGTGCTGTTGAAATCCCCTTGTGGTAGTTGATTTGTTTACTCACGTCCAGGGATTCCTCAAAATACGCCCTTGCTTTTTTATTTTCCGCCTGGTAGTAATGAACGACCGCAATTGAGTTCAACCCGTCTGCTATTCCAGCTTTGTCATTTGAAGTTTTGTAAATATTCAAGCATTCTTCAAAACAGCGTCCTGCACTATCGTAATTGCCGAGAAAGGATTCCATTTTTCCAATGGATTTCAGTGCCAACGCTATTTCATTTTCCACATTATGTTGACGGAAAATCGCAATACTCTCTTCAAGGTTTTTCCTTGCTTTCTCGTAAGAGCCTAATCGAACGGCGAAAAGACCGGCTCGCGCAAGCACCTTTGCATAAACTACCCGTTCCGTATCATTCGATGCTTCGTGTTCCAATGTCTGTGCCGCTTCGCTGAATGTTCTTTCACCTTCCCTGAACCGACCTTCAATGTCCAGGAAGATTGCGAGGCTGGTAGCTAATTTTTCTATCCTGTGTGTGGCACTCTGTTTGGTAGCCCAAAGCCATGCTGCCTTTAAGTTTTTATTCTCTTCTCTTACTGCTTCGATTACTTCCTTCTCCCTGCCTTCGCTTAAATTTCTCTCTTTTTGATTCAAGAACTCGGCATAGTATGTGCAGTGTAAATCTTTCAGGTGTTTTAACTGTTCTTCGACTCGGGCTACCTTTTCTTCTGCATACTGCCTAACTATTTCCAACATCTCATATCTGCCTTTTGTATCACGTCGCAAAAGAGATTTATCTATCAGTGCACTGAGCGTTGGTAAAGAAACACCCGTTACTTTCATAGCTGCGTCTCTTGTAAATCCGCCCTGAAATACCGAAATTTTCATAAAGATTTCTTTTTCATCTTCTGAAAGCAGATTCCATGAATAATCAAAAACAGCTCTTAAACTGCGATGTCGCTCAGGTAAATCCCTGAGAGAGGTTGATAGGAAATCTATGTTTTTCTCTATTTCCTGCGCAATCTCTTTACATGAAAGGGATTTGAGCCAGGATGATGCAATCTCTATGCCGAGAGGGACACCGCTTACAAGCTGGCATATACGTACTACATAATTTTCCTCTTCGCCTGACAGGAGAATGTCGGATTTCACTCTGCGAGCATTGTGGAGAAATAATTGCACAGCGCTGAATCCGCCAACATCTATTTTCTCACCCTGAGGTATTTCCATTCCCTGCACCTGAACAATCCATTCTCCACTCAAATTAAGCAATTCACGGGATGTTACAAGGATCTTTATTTTTGGAGCCGAAGCGAGTAAGTCGCCTATTATTCCCACTCCTTGAATAAGATGTTCGAAGTTATCCAAAATCAAAAGCATTTCTTTTTCACGGAGATAGTTCAAGAGTTGCAATTTCTCGTCTTCTTTACTGTAAAATGAGAATTTCAATGCCTGGGCGATTGTGGAGACCAGGAATTCTGCAGAACTCAAGGGATTTAAAGGGACAAAGTAAACGCCTTGTTTGAAATGTTCTATCTTTTCGGCAGCAGCCTGGATAGCGAGCCTTGTCTTGCCTATTCCTCCAGATCCCACAAGCGAAATAAGCCTGCAGGAAGGATTTTCTATAAGTTTAATAACCTCTGCGAGTTCTTTTTCTCTACCAAAAAATGGTGTGGTCTGAATTGGGAGATTATGTGGGTGTGCGGATAGAGAACGTAGAGGTGGAAATTCACGTATTTTTTGCTCTGGATATGTTAGTTCATATATCTGTTGTGGTTCACAGAGATCCTTTAAGAGATGAAGTCCAAGGTCTTTTAAAACGGCATTTGATGGCAATTTCGATAGGTTTTTTACTTCGGGAGTTAGAATAATCTGACCTCCCCAGGCAATTGCCATAACCCTTGCTGTTTTATTAATTGCGGGACCAAAATAATCTTGTTCTCTTTTTTCCGCAACTCCAGCGTGGATTCCTATACGAATCCGTAGTTCACCGATTTTACCCCAGTTTTCTTCAGCAAGTTTTTTTTGAATTTCAATTGCGCACTTCAGAGGTTCACCTTCGTCGAATACCGCAAATACGCCGTCTCCAGTATGTTTGATTATTTTTCCTCGAAAAGAATTTATCTTCTCGTTCAATATTGCATCGTGACGAGAAAGAATTTCGCCCATTTCATTTTTGTATTTTTCCCACTTTTCGGTGGAACCCTCAATGTCGGTAAAAAGGAAAATTGGCATAATAATATTCCTCGCTTTTTAATTATTATCTTTATTGACTGGCATCACTTCTTGGAAAATATTTTCTTTAACACTCTATATGTTTTACCGAGGTCTTTTTTGTCCACAAAAACCATAACATCGGTGTGTATCGTAAGAACCTCCCAGATATTTATTCCCTGTTTGGAAATTGGAGAGACAATCTTTTTAACGATTCCCGGTTCATTAATAAACTTAAGGCTTCTTATAGTTACCTTTCCAATGTCCTTTTTGATATTCAATGCCTTCAAATTCTTTATCTTCCCCAATAATGGGGTAAGTTGTCTGTAAGCGTAATCACCTATATTATTTTCTGTGTATAATGAAAGCAGATTATCCGAAATGGTAATAGAGTGTATAGAAATGTCATTATTTTTTAGAATTTTCGAGATTCCGTACAGAATTCCAGGTGTTTCAGGCATCTTATTTCCAATAAATGTCAAAACGGAAAATTCCTTATCGGATATGTTGACGGATATAGTTTTTCCAAATGAAATTTCTGTTCCGGTTCGAAAGGATTTAGAGTCGAATGAAACGATTCTTATTTTTTTAAGTTTGTCTCTATGTTTGAGTGAGAGGGGATTAAGAATCTGTGCCCCTGATGATGTAATTATTCCCAATTCAGTCGAGTCAAGGCTCTTTATTCTTTCAACTTTGCCATTTGTTTTTGGGTCAGTTCTCATAATTCCGTCGATGTCCTTTATGAGGATTAGCTCTTCTATACCGAGGAGTTCACCAATTAAGAGAGCGGAAATATCGCTGCCTCCTCTACCAAGAGTAACAAACCTTCCCTTCGTGTCCTTGACTACGAATCCAGGGATTATTATCATTTCATATCTTTGTAAAAGATGAAAGAAATATTTTTTGACTTTTCTTTCGCTTTTTTTCAGGAGCCGAAAGTTTCTCATTTCATTTGTTTTCTTCAGAGATATGGGTTGTTTGTCTTTCAGCGAAACATACAGAGGCCATTCCTTCATCCATGGGAGCACAGCTATGGAGTTTTTCCCCAGAGATTTGAATGCAGAATCCAGAAGGATTGCAGAATGCACTTCACCCATTCCAACAAATTTTTCGAAGTTCCAGAAATCAGCTTCAGGTATTGCTTGCAAGAATGACGAAACGAGTTTGCTGGTGGTTCCTTTCATAGCAGATGTTACGATACAAACATTAGAATTTATGTTCTCTATCACCTTGGCTGCAACTTTGGTATAATCATACGGTGTCCTTAGTACAGAGCCACCGATTTTTATGACTTTAATATTTTTCATTTTCGATGAGATTCAATAGAGTTTGTTTTGTCCTTGTTTTGCAAAGCGATTTACCGGTATAGATATATTCTTCGGCAAGCAATCTACCATTATAGTTTGAAGCCATAGTTCGTGTATATGCACCGCTGTTTTGTATGACAAGATAGTCACCTATTTTAAGTGAAGGAAGAGAGTAAGTGCCAAATTCATTCGAATTCTCGCAAAGGGGTCCTGTAATACGCGATTTCTTTTTTCGCCCATTCCTTCTTGTAAGCAGCTCGATGTGGTGGTGTGCCCTGTATATTGCAGGTCTTGGGTTTTCCGTCATTCCTGCATCTACTATGTAGAGCGGGGTTCTATTTCTCATCTTTTTCGATATTATTCTCGTCAAGATAAAACCTGCATTAGCAATTATGAATCTACCCGGTTCAACGAAGAGTTTCACATTGTTTTTTTGTGCTATCCTGTAGTAAGTTTCCTGTATCTGGGTAAAGTTAAGTTTTTCATCGGACTTCGAGTATTGTATTCCAAATCCTCCACCGAGATTGAGGTAATCCATTTTAATTCCCATTTTCCTTAAAGTTCTCAATATGCTTGCGCAATTTTTCGCTGCCTTTATGAATGGAGAAGAAGATAGTATCTGAGAACCAATGTGGGAATGCAGACCAACTAATTTAGCATATTTAAACTTTTTCGCAAGTTTTATGACCTTTGTAAGTTCGTTCACTTCAATACCGAATTTGCTCAATGGAGCGCCTGTCGAGAGATGCGTATGGGTTCCCGCAAAGATTGAAGGGTTTAAACGCACGAAGAGTTTTATCTCTTTTTTCTTTTTCTTTGCACAGTGTTCCAGTAGTTTTGCCTGGTCAATTGCTTCAAAATTAAACAGTGTAATACCATTTATGAGAGCATAATCGATGTCTTGTTTTGTTCGTGCAATGCTATTGTATAGGATTCTATCGGGTTCAAATCCTGCTTTAAGTGACAGAAAGATTTCTCCCGGTGATACAACTTCAACACCAAGGGACTGCCTGCGAATAAGTTTGAGGACGGAGACAGAGGAATTCGCTTTGGCAGCATAAAGGATTTCCGTATTGCCACGATAAAAAACCTTTTTAAGTATCTCAATGTTACTATTTATTTTGTTTTCATCGTAGACATACGAAGGAGTATTAAGTTTTAATAACTTTCGAGCATCCTTTCTTAGCATCTTTAAGTTGCCTTTCTCTTCTTCGTAAGTACTGATTTGCAACTTGACCGCTCGTTCATTTTTTTACAGATGGCATAATATCATATAAATAAAAAAAATCAAGTTTAAAAAGGGAAACCCATTGGAACATCTCATATTTAACGAGATGTATAAGCTACTTTTTCATTATCCAAAAAATACAATGAAGCTACCCAGAACTGCAAAGAATAGTGCAAAGATTTTACGAGGAGTAATCGATTCATGGAGTATCAGTGCTGCAAAAAGGAAAACAAAAAGAGTACTCGTCTGGTTTAGAGCAGATGCAATAGATGCATTAGCATATTTCATTCCTGCAAGCCAGATAAACATCGCAAAGTATGCTCCCAGAAAGGAGCCACTCAACATATAGACCCAGGATTTCTTTGATTTGAGAGATGCAATTATCTTGCGACGCTGTGGATGAATTGCGGTAATGAGTATGAGACTTGTCGAAGCTCCAAGCAGACGGACCTCAGTTGCCCACAGTAACGGGCTTTTGTTGAGCAAGGGTTTTATCATTACAATTCCAATTGCCATTGCGGCAGTTGCAATAACTCCGTAGAGGATTCCCAAAAGTAGATGCTTTCTTCCAAGTTGCCCGTTCTTTTTTGCCTGGGTGGTAATCAGAACAGCAGCGACAATTATAATGGCACCTATAATTTGCAGCAAAGTTAATCGTTCACCAAGCCAGAGCATTGAAAGAGCAATAATAAAAGGGCTGTATAAAGATACAATTATTGCTGAAAGACCTGCGCCGAGTATATTAAGGCTTTTAAACAGAAGGGTATCGCCAATACCGATTCCAATGAATCCGCTTAATATAAGAAGAAAGTAATCGCCTGCAGGAACAGCGCGGAACAAAGTTTCCTTGAAAATCAGCATAGTGGGGATAAAAAGAGTGGCTGCAAGAGTGTTTTTAAATAAATTCAATGCAAGAGGACGAACGTTTTCTCCGCTTTTCTTGAACAGAACAACTGCTAATGCCCAGATAATTGCAGTTAGTAGAGATAGAGTTTCTCCAAAATAAGGGAAAGGAGTGTGCATAGGGGTTATAATCTATTCATCATTGAGTTGATTTCTATTTAATGAAAATAACTTTCTCAACAGGAGTCTTATATCCGCATTCAAATCTTGCAAAGTAGATACCCTGGTTCAGAGTATTTCCTTTATCATCTTTGCCATCCCAGGATACTTCAGAAATCGGAAATTTGAAATTAGAAATTGGGAAATTCCTGACAACCCGTCCACTTATATCACAAATACACAGGGTAGTTGGAAATTCGGAAATTTCGGGATTTCCATTTTCCATTTTCGTGTTTTCTGAAATTTGTATTCTTATTTTCACCTTGTCACTGAATGGATTTGGCGATATTGATGTAAATCGAGGAGGTTTCTTGCATGAGGTTTTTTTTGATTCTTCATCGATTCCTGCAAGAGAAACCATGCAGGTTCCCCAACCAATGAATGATGGTTCGAGGTATTGATCTATTGCAGTTCCTTCATAATCGAATTTATATATGTATCCGAGACTTCCATCGATAGCCTCGGCTGTCCAGAAATACTGACCGTCGAACCATAATCCTCTGCAATCAGGAGTTGGGGGTGTGAAAGCATTTGATGGAACCTCGGTAATAGTGGGCCATCCTGAGATATTCCAGCATCTTACCTGGTTTGTATCGTTGAGTGTCCAGTAATATGTTCCGTCCCATGCAGCACCCAGAACATATTCGTCAAAACTTGCAGTTCCATCCTTATTGCCGTTTATGTCGTAACGATTAAGATCCCATTCATCCAGATAGAAGTAATTTCCATCGAAACAAAGGTCATAACAATAGTAAAGAGAGATGTCAAATATTACGGTTTCGAGATTTCCAGTATACGGGTCGAACTTGTAAACCAGCGGGCAGAATGCTTCTGCGACATAGACTTCATTGTTCACGACCTCCAAACCACACAAACGAACATCCGAGTAATCGTAATGTTTAAATTCAGTTCCGTTCATATGGAGAAGGTATAGGCGCGAGTTAAAATTTTGATGTGCTGTGTAAACGATGAAATCTTCTGCAAAAGACGATGTGACTGAGGCAATGCAAGCAAGAACCATAAATAACGGTATAGCTTTTTTCATATCAAATTCCCCTTGCCCCTTTTTCAAAGGGGGAATAAGTTCGGATTACTTGAGTCTAACGCACTAACACCAGTTTGCTTGTCTTATTCAATTCTTTGCTGCTAATCTTTACAAGGTATGTTCCTCCAGGAAGTTTATTACCATTTGCATCCCTACCATCCCAGGATACTTCAGAAACCGGAAATTTGAAATTAGAAATTGGGAAATTCCTGACAACCCGTCCACTTATATCACAAATACAGAGGGAAATTGGGAAATTTCTATTTTCTATTTTTCCAATTTCGGGAATTTTGTATCTTATTTCTGCTTTGCTTGTGAATGGATTGGGTGAAACGCTCAATTTCAGGTTTTCAGTCCCCTGTATTTGGTCATCTTCCGCTATAGAAACAGGGAATGAGCCTTCTTCTGTATAATTCAAAGCACCATTATTCCATCCACCGATGACATATACCTTGTTTCCGAATAGTGCTGTAGCAACCGATTGTCTTGGGAATTGCATAGAGCTTTCAGATGACCAGCTATTGTAGAAAGGATCGTAGACTTCGACTGTCGAAAAATAATTATAGTAATTATATCCTCCAACTGCATAAGCTTTATCACTATATGAGAAACCTCCGAGAGCATAGCGAGGGGTTGGCATATTGGTTTTCGTTGACCAGGTGTCACTAATCGGGTCATAGCACTGATTTACACCTGTAACACCTGTTCCTATTGATGTAGAGCCACCAAATACATAAATTGTATCTTTGATTACCGCACAACCAGGTCCCATTCTTGCGGTTGGCATACTTGTTTTGGTTTGCCAGGGATTACCACCAGCCGTATCGGCTGAAGGACTGTATTCCTCAACTGTAGCGAATATAACTCCCGATATACTCATACCACCAATCACATATACCTTATTCTGAACAACTGCAGAGCAAATTGTATATCTCGGTGTCGGCATAGATGTTTTCGTCGTCCAGGTACCGGTTGCAGGATCATACTCCTCAACTGCACCAGTAGAGCCAGCCGAGCCACCTACCCAACCTCCTATGGCATAAAATTTTCCATTTACTGCAGCACAGCATAAGTGGGCACGTGCAATTTGCATATTTGACTTAGCTGACCAGGTATCATTCGCAGGGTCGTATATATAATTTGTAGTGTAACGATTTCCAGCGGAATCGCGACCACCTATAACATAAACAGTATCATTTATTATTGCGCATCCACTACCGGCTAAGGCTTGAGGTATTGGTGTTTTCGTTGCCCAGCTGATCTGCCCCATAAGAGAACTTAAAAGAATAACAGCCAATAATTGCATCTTTCCTCCTTACTATTGATTTTCTTGATTATAGATTTTTATCACAAAAAGTCAAGAGGAAAATAGAAACAAAGGTCAGTGGGGTATGGGAATGTCAGTCTGGCAGTGGTCACAGTGCGCTACTTCCACTGGTCCATTAAGCATTACAGGGCTATCACATTTCGGACACCTTATACTGCATTCTATCATTGCATTAAACATTTAGCTCTCTTCTATTAAGGGTTATACAGTTTTTACAAACCTTGTTTTTACATCATCATACTGCCTGGTTCCATTCTGCATATCTTTTTGAAATTGTCAAGACCTTTTTGCATAGAAATGAGAAAACTTGGTTGATTTCCTCGTTTTCCCAGACATATGATGCCTACCCCGTTTCAAAACCGAACATTGTCAAGCGTATTGCAATACCGTAACAATGATGGAGTTGGTGGTAGATGTGTAGATGAGGGAAACTTCAACAATCGAGCATTGACAGACTTGCTTCTATTTAAAACAACACCTACCCCCCAAATTTCCAGTACATGAATGAATTTGGTTAATGTAAAGAATTTTGTTAAAAAGGTATTATAAGGAGAAATGTCATCTCTGGTTTGTCTTGACAAACCGTAAAAATTTGTATACACAGTAATGTATATGATAAAAAATGCAAAAGTCAAAAATCGTTTTTCATTTTGGCTGAAAATATTATTTTATTTATAATCTTTATTTTGTTTTCAAGTTTTCTCTATCCAAAGGGAATCGATGTTTGCTTATCTGGTGGTGCTGTTCTTCAAAATACTAATGATTATTTACAGATTAATAACTCTGGAGTACTAGCTGGTGGTTTTATAATTGGCTCGCTACAACTTTCTTACAAGGACCTGACGAAAGGAGTTTATCCATTTACAAGCTTGGCATATTCCTTCCCAGGTGAAAGTGAACTTGGTGAACTTTCCATTTTATATGAAACGCTTTTGCTAAGCGGTGGATTTGGAAAACACTTTAAGATTGAAAATTCCAGTTTTGACATTCTGCTTTCGGTAGGAAATAGATGGCAGAAATATGATATTACATATTTCCCCGATGAGGTGTCATTTTCTCTCAATACAATACTACTGTCTATAGGAGGAAGAATTCGTTCACCATTATACAAACGGATTTATACAACTATTGGATATGATTATCTTCGTGGTAAGAATCAACGTTTATCTGCTACTGGGAAACTTAATACAACCTTCGAACTCAAAACATATGGCAGTTTACATTTATGGACAGTAGGACTTGGATTGGAATTTTGAAAATAATCGACCAGCTGCGCCCAGATTGGTGCTGTAGTCTTATGCACAAAATTTTTCTAAAGTTTTCTTCAGAACATAATATGTGAGGGTTTGTCCTGTATATGCTCTCCAGAATGAGCGTTTTATCTGGAATAGCACATGAAAGCCCATTTTGACGAAGAAATTCTTTGCCGCATCTGACATTGTCGAACATTGAATACCAGAAATTGCACTGTCTCGCAAATACTTGAAAAAGGTGTTAAGTAAATCCGAGCCAATGTGCAATCCCCTAAAATTTCTATCTATATTGATGTGAAAGGTTGCAGGATATTCTTTCGCATAATTAGGTGTGGTCAATTCACCTTTCAGAAAACTTGCTGAGCAGTGCATGAGAAATTCTTGCACCTTCCTGCTGTATAAGGTTCCTCTGTCAATTGCCTTTGTTCCTAAACGTGGGACAATTTTTGATGTGAAAATTCGATTCATCTTCGGAATATTTTTCGTGCCAAATATGTAGCCAATCACTTTTTCATTCAATACTGCAACGAAGCAAGACATAGGTTCATAGTCAGTGAAGTATAATGAAAGGGTGTCACAGAATATCTCTTTATCATCGAAAAATATACTGGCAGGTGAACCAAGAAAAGCCGTATCAAAAGTAATTCGTCTGATTGCTGCTCTGTCAGAAGGTATGAATTCCCTTATTGTAATATCACTTTTTTTAACCAATGCTTATGTTTTTGATTTGTTAACTTTTTTATCCCAAATAGGGCTATCTTTATTTTTCCAAAATCGCTGGTAGGTTTCTTAGTGTATCCTCAAAAGGTAAAATAGTTATGGAACCTTCTTTCATCGGTCGGTTTCCTCCATAAATAAAGTATGCTTTTGCCATAGGGTAATCTCTTAAAAATAAACGTAGACCGCGCAACATTGATTTCTTTATTTTCCCGGTGCGCTTCACTTCGAATGCATTAATTCCTTTATGTCCATACATTATAAGATCCACTTCCTCATTGTTTGATGTCCTCCAGTATGATACATCATAACCCAGGTCTAATGCATCGTTGATCGCCAGTATCTCCTGGAAAAAGAGTGTTTCATACGCAATACCCTCCACTTCTTCTGGCATATCAAGAGGTCCTGTTGGACGCAAGGTTCTATATACACCTACATCAAAAAAATAGAATTTTGGGTGAGCTGCAAGACGTCGCTTCGCTCTTTTTGTAAAGACAGGTATTCTATAAGCAATCAATAAATCCTCAAGAATGGTAAAATAGTTTTCAACCACTTTTCTTTGAACTGCACATTCCCGCGCAACAGAAGATATATTGAGCATAGCACCTTGTGAAAAACTTGCTGACTCGAGGAAGCGAGAAAATGCGCTCAGGTTGCGAGTTATTGCTTCCTGCCGAACTTCTTCCTCCAGGAAAGTCTTTACATAGCTTTCAAGATATTTTTTCGGTTCTGGCTCGGTATAGGCACACGGCAGGTGACCATATTTCAGCGAATGTTTCAAATCAAAATCATTAGCCAATTCAACAGCGGTAACAGGGTGAAGGGAATAGGTTAAGGCACGTCCTCCCAGTAAATTGATTCCTCTTCGTCGCAATTTCCTTGCACTTGAACCTGTTAAAACAAATTTGTATTTATGTTTTTCTATTAACCTATGAATTTCATTCAAGAGGTCAGGAATTCGTTGCACCTCATCTATTATGACCCAGTTTCGGAAATCTTTTGGAATAAAATTCTCAAGGCGCTGCGGATTAGCCAAAAGGTCGTTGAAAATCTCTGCTTCCAGTAAATCTATATAGGCTGCGTTTGAAAAAGTTTTCTTAACCCATGTTGTTTTACCCGTACTTCGGGGACCAAATAAGAAAAAGCTTTTTTTGGGTGGTTTTATCAATCTGGAATACATAATTCCATTTTACATAGTTTTTTCGAATTGTCAAGTCCTTTTTGCATAAAAATGAAAAAACTTGGTTGATTTCCTTGTTTTCCCAGACATATAATGCCTACCCCGTTTCAAAATCGAACATTGTCAAGCGTATTGCAATGCCGTAACAATGATGGAGTTGGTAGAGTGACTAAAAGTGTGGTGGTAAACTTCAACGCCTGCCCATAATCCCAAAAGAACGACTCTCCTGCTAAGATTTCTCCAAAATACTTCATGTTTTCTTAAGAATATAAAGAGTTTCTCCTTTTTTATCCCCTGATTTATATGTCTTTATGTCGATGACCTCAAACTCATTTTCTGCTGCACTATTCAGAAAGGCATTCTTACCCGCATACAGTCTTGCACGCTGAACCATATCATAAAATTCTGCTTGAGAGAATTTATGATTACCAATTAAATACCGAAAAACTTCCGTCGGATCTGTCTTGGATACGCTGATGAATCGACCGTCTCTCTTCAGGACTCGAGAAACCTCTTGAAGTACTCTAGGTACCTCTCTGGTTTCATCAATACCAAAACGTGAGCAGAGCACATCTACTGAATTATCAGGAAGCGGCAAGAACCACAATTTGCAACAAGAGGGGCTACCAAGTTCTCTTTAGATATATACCGCCGTAACCCTATGCAATTTGCTACACAAGCATAATCAATATCGATGGGAAAAAACAGCTGTTCTTCCACCAAAGAAGATACTATTGCACAAGAACCAAATACACTCCCACACCCAAGCTCTACTAAAATGTTTGGGTTCTCTTCAAAAATTGCATCGATGTAGTCAGGAAAACAACCCGGTTTTTCATCCAAAACAGATGTAAAACGCTCGTATCGTTTCACCCCATTTTCTCGAGTTTTATAAGCATTACTTCGAGCTAACGTGGTATTGTCCATAAGATCTTTTGCCCAACCCTGACTCTGAGCCCAAGGAAACAGAAAACAGCGGTATTTCTCAGAATCGGGCAAGTTACTATATAAATCAAATGCTTTTTCCACACCTAACTTGCCCAATGTCTGATGTATGTATTTCTGTATAGCCTTTTCGAAACCATCTTGTCCGTATTTCTCAATAGTCTTCTGGGTGATTTTCATAGTTTTCTCAAGGAACAAAACTTCAAGCACATTGTTTGCCCAGTCTGCTACATACCCGGATGGTAAAATCACTGGTATTTCATCAATAACTGTCAAGGTTCAACTTTATTCCCCACCCCAGGTTCAGTTTTATTCCCCACTTTT
>CAYMQB010000052.1:0-16441 GCA_964392665.1 uncultured bacterium
AAGCCCACCTATACTAACTATAATATAGCACTCTGAAAACTGAAATTTAGCTTGACTAAAATAATAATCTAAAGGCTAGCGGGGTTTACTGCGAAATATGTTAGTGCCAGGCTAAAAAACAAGATTTAGCAATCCTAATTTCCTCTTGACAATTCTGTTTATCTCTGATAAAATACTTGTGTAATCGCAATGAATTCAGAAACCGCAATAGGTTATATCTTCGATAGTAAATATGGGATGTACGATGTAGGTAACGACAAGAATAAAGGGAAAAGGATAATAAAGCTACGGTGGACGTTACCTGTCGAAGTCTTGATGCAGGCGGGACTCTTTTTAGAGCGGTCGAATCCATGTTTTTGACAAAAATCTTTCATTCTTGTATAATTTTTTTAAGAAGGCAAAAGGAAATTTGATTTGGCTGGCAAAGATGAGTCAAATCCAAACATGTCGGACATGTATGATTGGAATCACTTAATTAAGCAGCATTCTGACTGGAAAGTTGCTACAATTGTGGTCATTGTTGTTTTTCTTGTAGGCACTGGAGCCTTTGTGTTAAGAGATTATTTGAGCGATGCTGTTTTCGGTGTAAAATTATGGTGGGAAAATGCTGAATTTAATCCATTGGATCTAGAAACACAGATAATAGATTTCTGGGGAGCTGCAGAAGTTGTTGATATTGTTATAGGCGAAGTTAAGGTTAAAGATGGGAAGATAAAGCTAGTTGGGAGAACAGTGACTATGTACAGCGATACGTTATTTGGATTGCCATATGAATTTATACGATACCGGAGCGGTTTTAGGTTGACGAAGAAGCTGAAATTTGAACCCGCGTATAGGTGGAAATTGGAAGTAGGAGAATATACTCAGAGTCTTAGAGATCATTTGATGAAGGTAGGCTTAAAGAATGTGAAATATTTTGCGACCTTGGTTCAGGATATGCAATATGTTGCAGGTTTCTTTGAGATATTTGCTACATATACAAGAGGAAAATACCCGGCTCATCTTGGTGTAAAAGTGAAAGATGTTCCCGGGCATTGCAAAGGTGTACCATACGATCATACTGTTTTGGGTATCGCAAAGAGAGCCTTTCATAAAGAGGTTTACATTGTTCAGGCAGTTGGTGATACGTGGGAGTGGTTTCCAGAATATAGGAATAAAATCGTGTACTTTCCTTTGGATATAAAAGGAAATGTTGCAATGAGATTCATTGTGAAAGGTTCAATTGAAACCGTCTTCATTGATTATGAGATAAGGAACCGTTTTGGATACAAATATCCATGGAAGACGACTGATGATAGGACATTTATCAAATAGATCTAACTTTATTTCATTGATTAAGCTAATGTAGTCAGGGCGAGTTATGGATAGAGATAAGATATTTGCATTGCTTATGTTTATAATACTCTTGGTGGCAATACTGACATCATGCCAGACTAGTGATGACAAAAGAAGCCTTTTTAGAAAGAGGTATACTGAGGCACAGCTCAAAAAACTCCAAAACGAAGCTCAAGAAATTAATAAGAAGTCTAATGTTTCCGCTCGATGCTTGGTAGATACGTACTTCGAGCTTGGCGATGCTTACTATTATTTCGAATATTATGAACTGGCGATTAGTGCATACAAGAAAGGCCTTCGGTTGCAATCCTGGGATTGCGAATACCAACTGAAGCTTGCAATACTGCAATTCGAAAAGGTTAACCTAAATGATTCGTACAGAGTTCTAAATTTCGTTATTGATAATTCCAAAAATGAAAAATATGTAAGGATTGCCAAGAAATATCTTGAACATCAAAGGTTTGAATATATGGAGAGAGCTGAAATTGTCCTCCCCGAAAAGAAAGAATATATCCTCATACTAACCCAATTTGGTGAGGTATCACCTGAAATAATTAAAGTTGTTGCGACGAGAATTGCTGAGGAATTCAAGGTTTCAGTGCAGCTATGGGATGATGTTTTAGAACCCAGTGAAAAAAATAGACGAGATCAACTTGATGAATTGTTTGATGCTATAATTAAATCAAGTCGGCAAGCGCTGTCTGATCCTGAATTTGAAGGAGTAGTATCCCGTTTGGACATCGATGACACGGATGGTTTCTCTGCAGATGAAAAAAAGAGGTTGGCTCATTACTTTATTACTCAAGAAAACAGTGGCGAAAAGATGTGGGAATTTCTTGTAAAGCAATCAAAGGGTAGGCAATATAATGCAGGCGCTTTGCTTGATCAATTAGAGATGAAGTTTGTTGCGAAATTTAATGATAAATTCGTATTAGGTGTGCTTGCCATAACAGCATCGGATATCTATGCGGAAAACGTCGCATTTCTATTTGGTTACGCTCGCAAAAAGCTCGGTGTTATAAGCTATGCGCGATTTCTGGATGACGAAATGATTACTGGTGCTACAAAGAAACGTATTGTAATCCAATCATTTTCCTCATTTATGTTTATGCTTGGATTGCCCCGTTGCACGACGCCTGATTGCGCAAGAGCCTATGCTCACTCACTTTCGGAACACGATAAAAAGCGTGATTACTTGTGTGATGAATGCTTGGGAAACTTAAAAAGCAAATATTATATATTGGAGTAAAAATAGCGGGGTCAGTCTGACCCCGAAGCCCCAAAAATCCATTGACAGTTGTCTGGTTTTATGTTAAACAGAGAGAGTTGCGCCGCTAGCTCAAATGGTAGAGCAACGGATTCTTAATCCGTGGGTTCGGGGTTCAATTCCCTGGCGGCGTATTTTCTTGAGTACTTTACTTTCTTTCCGGTTGAAAAGTCCATTTGAAAATTGGTTTGACAAACTTAGAAAATTGTGCTAACAATTAATTTCTATGGAGAATGGTATAAAAAGAACAGAAACATTGAGAATGTTTAAAAATAGCCTTTCAGGCTATATTAATATTGGAATAGATGTGCTTGAAAAGGGGAAGGATAAATCCAATAAGGATTCGTTTCATCGACTCGAACAGGAGATTTTGAATTGTAGTAAGTGCCCGCTAAGCAAAAGTAGGAAAAATCCCGTGGTTGGTGAAGGTAATCTTAGCGCTGACCTTATGTTTGTAGGTGAAGCACCGGGTTACTACGAAGATGTTGAGGGAATACCGTTTGTCGGAAAGGCAGGGCAGCTTCTAACAAAAATAATCAAGGCAATGGAACTTACAAGGCAAGATGTTTATATCGGAAATATTTTGAAATGCAGACCACCTAACAATAGAGATCCATTACCTCGAGAAGTGGAGGCTTGTTTTCCTTATCTCGAAAGGCAAATAGAATTGATTCAACCAAAGGTTATCTGCACCCTTGGCAGATACGCCGCTCAAACACTGTCGGGTTCAGACGCTGCTATATCGCGGTTAAGAGGACAGGTTTTTTACTACAAAGGGATAAAAATGATTGCTACTTATCATCCGAGTTATCTTCTCAGAAGTCCGAAACAAAAAAGAGCTACATGGGAGGATATGAAGCTTATCATGAAAATACTTAAAGAAGAGAACGATGGCTGAAGATAAAGATGTACTGAAAGCTCCCCCTCAATCACTCGATGCAGAAGCAGCGGTTCTGGGTTCAATGCTAATGGACAGAGAGGCTTGTGATACGGTTCTTTCCATAATAGTGGATGAAGACGTATTTTATTCCGAAGTTCATAGAAAGATATTCAACGCAATAGTAGCTTTGGAACAGGCTAACAAACCCATTGACATTGTGACCTTCTCGGATGAGATGGGAAAGAGGGAGCAGCTTGGCGATGTTGGGGGTGTTGACTACTTACAGAGACTTCTTGAATCTGTGGTAACAACTGCAAATGTAGAATCATACGCACACATTGTTCTTGAGAAGTATGTTTTAAGAAAACTCATCAGTATATCCAACCAAATAATACAACACAGTTATGAAGAAACGCTTGAAGTCGATGAACTACTTGATAAAGCCGAGCAATTGATATTTAACATCAGATATACAGGGAAGAAGAAGGATTTGGTTAAAGTTAGAGATGTTCTTCCGGATACTGTAGAAAAAATAGAAGAATTGACGAAATACAGAAGTCGGGTTACAGGTATCGAGTCCGGTATTCGCAGGCTGGACTCTTTGACAGGGGGATTTCAAAAAGCTGATTTCGTTATAATTGCAGGTAGACCTTCTATGGGAAAAACTGCTTTTGCTCTGGATATTGCACTTCATACTGCAATTGACAAGGAAATTCCCGTTGGTTTCTTTAGTCTTGAGATGTCCCAGGAGCAACTTGTGCAAAGGATGCTTGCTATGGAAGCGCATGTCGACCTGAATAAACTGAGAACAGGTTTTCTCCTCGACAAAGACTGGTCGACACTTACCACTGCTGCCGGCAAACTCCATGAGGCTCCTTTATATATCGACGACTCTGCACGACTCACTCATCTTGAATTGAGAGCAAAGGCAAGGAGATTGAAGTCGAAGGTTGATGTGGGTGTCATATTTGTCGATTATCTGCAACTGCTGGATGTCGCTGGAAGAATGAGGAGCATGGATAACAGACAGCAAGAGGTTTCCACGATTTCCCGTTCTCTGAAGGCTTTGTCGAAGGAATTGAATATACCTGTAGTTGCGCTTTCTCAGCTTTCAAGAGCCCACACAACAAGAGCATTTCAGAAACCATTGCTTTCTGACCTGAGAGAATCTGGAGCCATTGAACAGGATGCCGACGTTGTCATATTCCTGTTCAGGAAGCTGGAATCAGAAGAGGTGGAAGAGAGAAACAATGCAGAAATAATCATTAGGAAACAGAGAAATGGTCCTACCGGTATGGTTAAAGCGACATTTCTTGACAAATATGCGACTTTCGTGGATTCGGAACCAGAAGCGCAACAAGGAGAGGATGCATATTGATAACAACGTTAATGAAATACTTTCTCTCCTATGTCGGAGGGGTTATTATTGTTCTGTTCCAGGGATTCAAGAATTTCCACTATATCCCTAGAAGTATTAAATTAATTCTTGTTCAGATAGTTTCGATGGGAATTTCCTCTCTTCCTATTGTCATTCTTGTTTCTACTTTTACAGGTATGGTTACCGGTTTTCAGGCTGCTTTTCAGAGTCAAGGTTTAGTTCCTGAACTCTACGTTGGAATGGGCACCGCAAAGGCAGTCATGATTGAATTGGGACCAATGCTTACGGGCCTTGTTGTAGCGGGAAGAGTGAGTTCTTCTATTGCTGCTGAATTAGGAACCATGCGGGTTACCGAGCAGATAGATGCTCTTGAAATCATGGGAATCGACCCGGGTAGATACCTTATTATGCCCAGACTTCTTTCCGGTATCATTACATTACCCTTTCTTACGATATTTGCAGAAATATTAATGTTGCTCGGGGGGCTTTTTGTTTCAGTTTATGGACTGAATATCTCGCTTAATATTTATCTCAGAGGTGTCAGGTACAATTTTATACAGATTGAACTTTTCGGAGGACTTTTGAAATCTGTTGTGTTTGGACTTATTATCGGGTTAATGGGGTGCTATCATGGTTTTAATTCAAAAGGAGGGGCAGAAGGTGTTGGGCAGGCAACTACCAGGGCCGTTGTTTCGTCAATGGTTCTTGTTCTCATATTCGATTATGTCATAGCAAGGTTGGTATTTCGATGATTGAAGTAAAGAATGTGTGGAAGAGTTTTGGAGACAATGCAGTGCTCAAGGGACTTGACCTGAACATTGAAGAGGGAGAGACAATTGTTGTAATTGGACAAAGTGGATGTGGCAAAAGTGTTCTCTTAAAAACTGTAGTTGGACTCGCAGTTCCTGATGAAGGTGATATAGTTATTAAGGATGTATCCCTCAAGAATATATCAAAGAGCAAGCTGTTGGAAATAAGAAAAAAAATCGGAATGGTTTTTCAAAGTTCAGCTCTTTTTGACTCGCTCAGTGTCTGGGAAAATGTGGGCTTGGGTTTGTTAGAACACTCCTTGATGGGAAAAAAAGAGGTAAGGAAGAAGGCAAGCGAGAAACTCCGGCTTGTTGGTCTTTCGGAAGTCGAAGATATGTTTCCCGCCGAACTCTCCGGAGGGATGAAAAAAAGAGTGGGCATTGCTCGGGCAATCGCAATGAATCCCGAATTTGTGTTTTACGATGAACCTACAACAGGGCTTGACCCCATCATTGCAGATAGAATAAATAATCTTATCATCGAACTGCAGAAAAAATTAGGAATAACAACGATTGCTGTCACGCATGACATGACGAGTGCATTCAAGATAGCAGATAGAATTGCAATGCTTTATGATGGAAAGATCATTTTTGATGGAACATCAGAGGAGGTTCAGAACACAAAAAACCCGTATGTCAGGCAATTTATTAAAGGTGAAGCTCAGGGACCAATTTCTGGAGGAACATAATGAAGACGAAAAATGCTGAACTGAAGGTAGGAATTTTTATTGTTTTCGGTATAGTAATTTTGTCTCTTGGGTATATTTGGCTTAAACATGCAAAATTCAAGAGTAGAGGGTACGCAATAACGATAAACTTTAATGATGCAACAGGATTAAAGAAGGGTGACCCTATCCGGGTTCTTGGGGTAGATAAAGGAAAGGTACTTGATTTAAGATTAAAAGAGGATTTGGTATTTACACGGTGTTACGTGGAGGGTGATGTCATACTTAAAAAAGATGCAAGAGCAACTATCAAGGATATTGCCCTGATAAGTGGGACGAAATACGTTCAACTTAACAAAGGAGACGAAGAAGAGCTTTTTGATATTACAAAGCCACTTAGTGGAAAAGGTTCTCCTTCTTTTTCACTCGGGGAATTAGGGGATATTCTTGGACCCATAAGAAAGATAGCAGAAAAATTGAGCAGAGGTGATGTCGAAAAAACTCTGGATAATATCAACATTGCTTCTGCTGAACTCGCGGCAATGATAAAAGAGAATAGAAAAGGGATTAAGAGAACTGTTACTAACGCAGAGAAAGATATTGAGAGAGTAATGGTAGTCGTTAATAAACTCGATAAAAATCTTGATGTACTTACAAAGACCTTTGAGGATATCAGCAAAGGAAAAGGAACAATGGGGAAGATTATAAAGGATGAAGAACTTTACAGCGAAATGAAATCGACATTAAGTGAAACGAAAGCTCTGATAAAAGACATAAAGGAAAACCCTAAGAAGTATATCCATATTAAAGTGTTCTGAAAGAGCGGAAGAGAGATGAGAGAGGAGATATAAGTGGGATAAGCGTGGTTGGAAAGATGTTCAATTGGTTTAATTGGTTTAAAGCTTGAAATAAATGTTTTCTTCGTATCTCTGTAGTTGGAATTATATTAACCGTGGCTGAAAAGATGAAGAAGAGCAAGATAGCTTTCGTATGTCAGGAGTGTGGATACTCATCGGTTAAATGGATGGGGAAATGCCCAAATTGCGGTGAGTGGAATAGCTTTGTAGAAGAGAAAGTTAGCAGGGCTAAGGGCGAAAGAAGGACTCTGTCGAAACCGGTCAAGCTCAGTGAAATCGGAAATAAGGAGTATAAAAGATGGAATACAAATATTACCGAAATGGATAGGGTGCTTGGAGGGGGTATTGTTCCGGGAACAGTAATTTTGATCGGTGGTGAACCGGGAATAGGAAAGTCAACCCTTCTTCTTAAAAGTGCATCGAACATTGCAAATCAGGGGAAAAAGGTTCTGTATGTCTCGGGTGAAGAATCAGCACAGCAGATAGGATTAAGAGCAAAACGGTTGAAGATCGATACGGACAATTTGCTACTTCTTTGTGAAACTTCAGTGGAAAACATTGTGGAGACAGCGCTAAAAATTGCTCCTTCGATTTTGATCGTAGATTCCATACAAACAGTATATGATTCGCTTTTAGGCTCATCCCCGGGTTCAATCAGTCAGGTTAGAGAGTGTACATCGAAACTAACCATTAGTGCAAAGGAAAATTGTATTACTGTTTTCCTTGTGGGACATGTAACAAAGGTCGGGATGATTGCGGGACCCAGGACACTCGAACACATGGTTGACACTGTCCTGTATCTGGAAGGTGATAGGACGCAGTCCTACAGGATATTACGGGCAATAAAGAATAGATTTGGGAGTGTTAATGAAATCGGTGTATTCGAGATGTCAAAGGGAGGATTGGTAGAGGTTAATAATCCATCCAAGATGTTTCTGGACGAAAGGAGGGCGGATACATCGGGTTCTGTGGTAGTTTCAACAATCGAAGGAACAAGACCAATACTAACGGAAGTTCAGGCGCTGGTTTCATCTACGCGCTATCCTGTTCCTCAACGAATAGTAGCAGGTAGCGATTATAAGAGATTTTCTATACTTATAGCGGTTCTTGAAAGAAGAGCTGGTTATAATCTTGGAGGTTACGATATATTTTGTAATGTTGTTGGCGGTCTAAAATTGCTGGACCCTTCCTGTGACCTTGGGATACTTACTGCTATTGCATCCAATTTTGACGATCATCCTTGCAGTGGTAAGACTGTTGTGATTGGAGAGGTGGGGCTTGGCGGTGAAATAAGGGCAGTTTCGCAGATAGAAAGGAGAATTAATGAAGCCGAAAGGCTTGGATTTACAAAAAGCATTATACCCAATGGTAACCTAAAAGGATTAAATAAAAAGGGAATACAAATTGTTGGCGTAAGGAATTTAAAAGAGGCTATAGAAAAATCTTCTGCAACCATTTAATAAAAGGAGAACAAGTTGTTTTTTCGAAAGAAAGAAAGTCGTAATTTCATTCTACCTTCTTTTGAAGTTATCACAGACGGAAGAATTCTGATGGTAATGAAATCTGGATTTTTACAGGGGACCATTGTTTTACCCAGATTTCTTTTACATCACATAAAGCAAGTCGCGGCTTCCCCTAACACTAATATTTCCATAAAACGCGGCGAGTTGGTGATTGAAGAATTAATGAAGGAAGATTGTTACGATATTAGTATTGAAAAAAGAGAGCCTGAGAATTTGGATGGGATTAGTAGAAAGATCGTTAAACTGGCACAGGAGAAAGGTTATAAACTTCTTACCATTGAAGATGAACTTGAACCCTTTACAAGAATGCTCAGCCTTAAAGTGTTGAAAATCAAGGAACTTGGAGCAGCCTTAAAACAAGCATTCTTCAAGGGCGATATTCTGAGAGTTAAGCCAGTTAAAAGAGGAAGATACACAAGGGAGGGGATAGCTTATCTCGATGACAACAGCACCGTTGTTATCGAAGGAGCATCTACTTCTTTAGGGAAGATTGTCAGATGTAAGGTAATAAGTGTACTCGATCTCCCAACCGGAAGAGTAATTTTCGCAGAGATGCTGTAGTATAAATAAAGGGTTGGAATACTATGATGAATATAAGGATTGGGTTTGGTTACGATATACATCCACTGAAGAAAGGAAGAAAACTTTTTCTTGGAGGATTGAAAATTCCATCAAGCATTGGACTTGAAGGACATTCGGATGCCGATGTGGTGCTGCATGCCTTATGTGATGCCATACTTGGAGCACTTTCATTTGGAGATATTGGAGAGCAATTCCCGGATACTTCCGAGAAAACTAAAAATATGAGAAGTACTCATATGGTAGAAAAGATAAAAAAGCTAAGGATATTTAATGTCGTCAATGTTGACATAACTGTGGTTACAGAAACTCCCATACTTTCACCATACAAGAAGGACATTGAAAATTCTATTGCAAAGCTATTGGAGATTGACAGAGGCAAAGTTTCAGTTAAAGCGAAGAGAAACGAGGGATTTGGAATGGTTGGAGAAAAACAAGCGGTGGTCTGTTTTGCTGCAATATTACTTGAAGTTCGGTAAAGATAGAGTCGACAAACTCCGCATTGCCCGTGGTTAGTTTTTTATAAGGAGGCAAGGATGAAATTTTTCACTTATTTCTTTTTAGTCATAATTGTTGTATACGGTGGGTACAGTACATTTTTTTACATCACCGAATATAAGCCCAAAGATAAAGTATTGGAAAATCTGAAGAAGGAAAACAGAACGCTGACTGAAGTTATAAAGAAATTAAAGGAAGAGATTGAAAACAAAGGGGAAAATGGAACAGGAAAAACTTATAAGAAAAATATGATGCATGAACTTACCAAAATTTCCACGGAGGAGAATTTCGAGATAAGAAGGGCTGAAAAGGGTGTAGAGATTAATCTACCAGGTATTAGGCTTTTCAATCCGGGGGAGGAAAACCTTAGCAATGAGGGTCTGCTGATTTTTTCTAAGTTAGGTAAGATACTGAAAAACGCTTCAACTGGGGATATCAAGGTAGAAGGGCATACGGATGACACAAAGATAGGAGGAGATTTGGCGAAAAAATTCCCCACGAATTGGGAGTTATCTGCTGCCAGAGCAGTAAATGTTGCCAAATACCTTCAGAAAAATACTGGTATTCCTCCGGAAAGGCTATCCGTAATTGCATACGGTCAGTATCAACCGATTTTTCCGAATGACACAGAGGAGCATAGAAGAAAAAATAGAAGGATCGTAATTGTGCTGGAACCACCCAAAGAAGACGTTATCGCCGACATTAAAGCAAAAGCGGAGGAAAAAACTATCGAGGATGAAGTCAAGAAAAATGTGGAATTGAAGAAAACTGGAGACGAAGAGAATGTTGAAGAAAAAAAAGAAACTAAGTAGAGAATTGATTCTTTATGGAACGAATTTTGATTAGTTCCTGCTTGCTGGGACTCAGGACAAGATTCGATGGTCAGGATTGCTATGACCTTCGCGTAAAAGATTTAGGGAAGAAATATTGGCTCATTCCATTCTGCCCCGAGATTATGGGAGGAATGTGCATTCCAAGAGAACCGGCATCATTTTCGAAAAATGATGGTCGAGATTTCATAGAAAGGGATGGGAACATTGTCTTGGAATCTGGAAAAAGTGTCTCTGGATTCTTTCTTGCAGGTGCTTTAATGTCCCTCGCTTTTGCTCGAATTTCAAAACTCAAGTATGTCATTCTCAAAGAGGGAAGTCCGTCCTGTGGTGTATTTTTCACAAATTCAGGGTTTAAGAAAATAAATGGGATAGGTGTTACCGCATATCTGCTAAAGAAAAACGGTTTTATCATTAATACCATTGAATCGTTTCTTAAGGAAAACAGGATATATGGTAAGACTAAAGATTGATTTTTTTCTTGACATTTATGTAGATAAGATGCAATATAATGCAGTGTTAACGGTAAGAAAATGAAAAAGAGAATCCCCTTCTTTTTGGTTTTACTTTTTGTATCCTGTAAGACACCAACAAAAGAATATACAATCAGCATTGGATTTGTGGGTGAACTTATTTCTTTAGACCCACATATGAGAAGTGAATCCATAACCTGTTCGGTAAATTCCAATATTTTCGAGCCACTTGTCAGGCTTGACGAAAACATGTCCATTCATCCCTTGCTTGCGAAAAGCTGCGAAAATCTTGACGCAAGGATATGGGTCTTTAATTTAAGGGAAAATGTGCTTTTTCATAGCGGAAACCAAGGCTTGATAAGACCATTCTTGTGAGTGAAATAAGAATGATAGGTATGGAGAAGTGAGTTTTAGAACAAAGATTGTATTACACATTAGTATTCTCACCTTTGTTTTTATGATGAGTCTTGCGGTGGTACTCGCTCATATGCGTGAAAGGGAAATTATTTCCTCAATGGAAAAGGACGCAATAACATTTGGGGCATTGACAGTAGCACCTTTATGTGAAGCATATGAGAATTATTACGAATCAGGCTACTTTAAGTTCAGACAACTTGTGCTCAGTCTTTTGTCTCTCTATTGCGAATTGGAAAGAGTGCAGATTTTTGCCGTTGATGGGAGAAAGATTTTCGACTCAGAGGAGTTTAAAGGTAAAGGCGTAAAAAGCGATGAGGGAAACAATAAAAGCATTAATGCAAGAGCACAAAGGGTAAATTATAGTTTTGATAGAACAGGAAATAGTGAATATTTAGATATGGTATATCCATACCTTGAACCATGGGGATGGCACAGATACTCGGTAAGATATTTTGTATCAAAAGGATATTTGAAAAGGAGACTCAGTATTCTGAGAAGAGTTATATTTTCAGTCACTTTTATTTCCATTGTACTTGGTTCCGCGGTTTCCTTTTTATTTACAAAAGTGCTTACAAAACCACTTGTCAGTTTGACTTCTTCGGCAAGAGAAATATCTGAAGGAAACTATAACGCAGCAATAGATGTTGGGAGTGAAGACGAAATTGGTATTCTTGCAAAGGTTTTGAAGGAGATGGAACATACAATAAGGAAAGATATGAATATTCTGAAATCCCAGAAATTGGTTCTTTCCAAGGCTAATCTTGAACTTAAGAAACTCAGTGATTTGAAATCTCAATTTCTTGCGAGCATCTCCCACGAGTTGATGACACCTTTAACATCCGTAAAGGGCTATATTGAGTATATTTTTTCAGAGAAATTGGGTGCTTTGACCGAAAGACAGAAAAACGGTTTGTTAGTTGCCAAAAGAAACCTTGCAAGATTGGAAAAGCAGATTATGGATTTGCTTGATTTTTCGAGTTTTGAGGCAGGAAAAATGGAAATATCGCTCACACCATTCCACATTATGGGGGCAATTCGGGAAGCAGCTGCGAATCTCGGTTTGAAATTCAGAGAAAAAGACATCGAGTATGAGGAGATTATTTCTTCTACCATTCCACCAGTGATAGCAGACAGAGCAAAAATCGTACAGGTTCTGGAAAACCTTCTTACGAACGCAATAAAATTTGCACCGGTAGGTAGCAAAATATCCGTTGAATGTTACAGTCTTAACGGTACGAAAAAGCCAAAAATAGAAGTATGCGTGAAGGATTCAGGTCCTGGAATACCTGCAGCAGTGAGGAGAAAAATATTCGATAAGTTTTTTCAGATTGCCCCAAACAGCAAATATAAAGGGATAGGTCTTGGTCTTTCGATTGTAAAAGCTATTCTTGATGCTCACAAGGAAAAAATAACATTAAAAAGCGGAAAAAGCAAAGGTTCTAACTTTTGCTTTACTCTGCCTGTATATGAAGGGAAAAGTTAATGAAAAAGGTTCTTGTAATTGATGACGAGAAGGATATTTTGGAACTTATCTCAATCATTCTTTCAGACGAGGGTATTGATGTTTACAAGGCAGAAAACGGAGGACTGGGTTATGATACTGCAAGAGAGATAAAACCGGATTTGATTTTACTGGATATTATGATGCCGGAGCTCGACGGATGGGAAGTTCTGAAAATGCTGAAGATAGACGATGAAACAAAGCGAATTCCTGTTGCTATGCTTACTTGTAAGACCGAGACACGGGACAAGGTGTTTGGTATCCAGGAAGGAGCTATTGATTACATTACAAAGCCATTTTCTCCGGAAGATTTAGTTGCAAGAGTTGGTGCGATCCTGACGAAGGCTAATGGGAGGGAAAATAGATGAAAAAAGAAAAGGATGTAGCAAATTTGCGCAAAGAGTGGCTTCTGTTCAAGGGAGCACTTTTTGATCATGAACTTGGTTTTCCCACTATTCCCATAGTTGTAAATGATGTAAGAAAAAGTATTGGCAGTTTCCAAAAAATTGGCATAGTTTATGTCGACGTTATTGAATCGATTGAGATAATCCATGGTTGGCAGAAATTTGACCAGATTCTTTTAAGATTGGCAAATATCCTGAAAGGCCTTCGGTCCGATCTCATGCATAGTGAAGACATAATAGCAATAAAAGCCTCAAAAGTAGGAGGATTCATTGTTTTCATTTTTTCTAAGGATACAGACGAGGAAGTAGATAAGGAATTTATGAAAACAATTATGGATGCTCTTCAAGAGAGAATTTTCTCAAGAACGGAAGATCTTAGAAGAAAATATCTGTTTCCCAAAACAATTTGCCATGTTGGAATGGACTTTCTTTATTTCGATCCTGTTGTGAGATTCGAAAGAAATCTCTATTCTGCAATCGATAGAGCAAAGAACAATGCATACAGTCAGACAACAAGTTTTTGGGAAAGAAGAAATCAGGAACTCAAGAGAATTATAATAAACAATGACATTAGAACGGTTTTTCAGCCCATTCTTAATTTAGGGAATGGCGATATAACAGGATATGAAGCGCTTACACGTGTTTCTTCGCTTGAATTCTTCAACGATGCAGAGACACTTTTTTCCTTTGCTGTCCAAACAGAAATGATTTTGGAGCTGGAAAGAATTTGTAGAAAGAATGCTGTTAAAATGGTCAAATATGCTTTAAAGAATAAAAAACTATTCCTTAATGTTTCTGCAAAAGGTGTTATGGATCCGGAATTCATGGACGGGAAATTTATGAAGGGTGTTGAAGATACAGGCCATTCTGTTAATGATATTGTGCTTGAAATTACGGAAAGACTTGCAATTAAGGATATAGAGCTTTTCAAAAGTGCAGTGAAAAAACTCGAATCTTCAGGATTTTCTGTTGCTATTGACGATGTCGGTGCAGGATACTCGACTCTTCACACAATCGCAGAGCTCAGACCGACTTATCTTAAGTATGATATGGCTCTAATAAGAGATATTAACAAACATGCAATAAAGAGGGATTTACTTGAAAGTTTAGTTCCATTTGCAAAGAAGATAAACTCTACGATTATAGCGGAAGGTATTGAAACTAAAGGTGAGTTTGAGGTTCTCAAGGAGATTGGAATAGAGTATGGTCAGGGGTTTTTCTTTGCAAAACCAGGTCCTCTTCTAAGAGACGAAACATAAACCAAAAGCTTTGGTGTCCAGGAAAATCGTTGTTCTTCCCAAAAAGGTAAGAGAAAAAATACGTGCGGGAGAGGTGGTAGAAAGACCCGCCTCTATCGTAAAAGAACTTGTTGAAAACTCCATTGATGCAGGAAGCAGTAGAGTGGTATGTGAGATTGAGAAGGGGGGTATGGGAAGAATCAGGATTTCGGATAATGGGACCGGAATGATTCCGGAAGATCTTGAATCATCACTTCAAAGATATGCAACAAGTAAGATAAATTGTATTGAAGATATTTCAAGAATAAGTACTTTCGGATTCAGGGGCGAGGCGTTGCCAAGCATAGCTGCGGTTTCTGAAATGGTAATTGAATCGAAAACCCGTGAACAGGAATTGGGTTTCCTGATAAGTTCGCAGGGTGGTTTGGTAGTTGAAAAGAGACCACAATCAAGGAAACAGGGAACTACTGTTGATGTCAAAGGACTCTTCTTCAATACTCCAGCACGTAGAAAATTCCTCAAATCTGAATCTGTCGAATTCAGGCACATAAAAAAGGTTTTTACTGCGTTAGCCATCGGAAATGAGAGCATTCATTTTATACTTTTCAATAACGGGTCTTTAAGTCTTGACCTTATGCCGGGGACCGAATTAAAGCACAGAGTCGAGAACCTAGTTCATGGTCTTACAGAAGAGCACTTGATTTCATTTACAGAAAGCAATGAAGGCGTGGCAATTAATGGTGTTATCTCAAGACCTGAGTATGCACAAAACGGAAGACAATCTCAGTATATTTTTGCCAATGGAAGATGGATTGCGAGCGGGCTTATAAAGCAGGCAATATATAAAGCCTATGGAAACAGCTTGTGGGGAAAACACCCGATTTTTGTAGTTAAAATAGCAATCCCGTTTGGCGAGATAGACATCAATGTTCATCCCACAAAAAAGGAAGTAAGGTTTAGGAACGAAAGAATTGTGTTTGAGTCCATTTTTTCTGGCGTTAGTAAGGCTCTGCGTAACAAGGTAGCATTACCCGAAGTGGTTAAAGAAAAACCATTTCTTGTGCGCGAGACCCCAGAGAGGTACGCAGGAGAGAACAAACAAATGCTGTTTTTAATCGATGATGAAGCAAAAGCTGTTTTCAGCAAAGAAGAAGGTGCACCGAAGGATTTCTGGCAGCTACACAGTTCTTATATTTTTGCATCGACAAAGAGTGGTTTCATGATTGTGGACCAGCATGCTGCACATGAGAGGATAATATTCGATAGAATTGTGAGAAGAAAAAATCCTATCCCGCCCCAGATGCTTCTTTTTTCTCTAAGCATTGACCTGAGCATTCAGGAAGAAGAGTTCCTTGAGAGCAACATTCAAGATATGTATGAAATGGGATTTAGGATTAAAAAATTTAGTGGGAAGACCATCGTTGTGGAAGGTGCACCATCCTTTATGAAAGCGGTGGATGAGCAGACCATTCACGAGCTTCTGCAGAACATAACAGGAGATGAAGGTGGAAAGGACATATTTGTCGAGTTAGCAAAACAGGTTGCCTGCAAGGCTGCGATAAAAGCCGGGGATGTTTTGAAACAGGAAGAGATGAATAAGTTAATTGACGCTCTTTTTTCTACAGATAATCCTTTCTCGTGCCCACATGGAAGGCCCACGATGATAAAATTCTCGATCAAGGAACTTGAAAGGAAATTCAAAAGGAAATAAGCGAACATCTCTTTTGAGATTGCGCAGATAAATCGAAAGTTCCTGAAGATATTATAAATTAAGGTTTTTCATACCA
>CAYMQB010000053.1:0-15915 GCA_964392665.1 uncultured bacterium
ACAGTTTGAGCTTGTTTCTTGACAAAATGGAAGATTTGTGCTATTAAATTGGCAATGGTTAGATTTTTCGTAATTGCAGGTGAGGCATCCGGCGATTTGCATGCCTCTTTTCTTATAAGAGAAATAAAGGAGATATTGCCTGAGAGCGAATTCTATGGCATTGGAGGAACCAGGATGCAGAGCCAGGGAGCGGAACTGATATGTGATATTAAGAAAATTTCGGTTGTAGGATTTTTGGAAGCATTTATGAAGATCACAGAAATGAAGCGCATATTCCGCAAAACAATAAAAAGAATGCGTAAGCTAAAACCAGATGCACTTATTTTGGTTGATTTCCCCGGTTTTAATCTTCGTCTCGCAGCCTCTGCAAGATTGCTTGGAATAAAAGTTTTTTACTATGTTACTCCACAGGTTTGGGCATGGGGGCGCTGGAGGTTACGTAGTTTGTATAAGAATGTAGATTATGCTCTTGTCATCTTTCCTTTTGAGGAGAGTATGCTTTCTGCTTATGGAATAAGAAGTTTTTTTGTAGGTCATCCTATTCTTGATGAAATGAAACTTACAAGAGGAAAAGAAAAATTCTGTAGTGATCATAATTTGAATCCACAAAAACCTATCGTTGCTCTTCTTCCCGGAAGCAGAGGAAATGAGATCAGAAGACTGTTACCTATTATGTTGAAGGTAGCCGAAAGAATAAGAAAAAAAAAGGGAGATGTTCAATTCATCTTACCGACGATTTCAGACATAGCTGGAAATTTCTTATTGAAGGACGGTAGGGTAAAAATCGTATACGGTGAAACCTCGGATGGTATAAATAGTGCTAATGCTGCTATTGCAGCATCTGGAACAGTGACATTGGAAACTGCTCTTCTCAGAATACCAACGGTAATTATTTACAAATTATCCTTGTTATCGTATATAATTGTCAGAGTGCTCATTAAATTGCCCTACATAGGACTTGTGAATATTGTGAGAGGAAAAAAAGTTGTCCCTGAATTTATACAGTTTTCAATAAACGTGGACAAAATATCGGAGAAGATTCTCAAGATTCTGGATGGTGGACAGTATGTAAGTCGAATAAAGGAGGAATTGGAAAAAGTAAAGGAAATATTGGGGAAGAAGGGTGCATCCAGGAATGCTGCAAAGATCATTATCGAGAAAACAAAAGATTCTTGTCAAGGAGCAGATCACGAACCATAGAAAGAACAAATCCGGGAGAGAGGGAATCTGGCAGAATTTCTTGCTATTCATGATCCCGTTTTTAATTGTGTTCTTCGTACACGTGATTGGAAAGACGTTAAAGTATAGATTTAAGAATTCGGAGAATTATGAGAAAGCGAAGTCTCATGGTAATTGCATTTTTGTATTCTGGCATCAAAAATTTTTTCCGCTACTTTATTCTTACAGGAATAGTAAGATGAATATCATGGTTTCGAAGCATAGAGACGGAGAGCTCATTGCTCGTGCTCTTAAATTTTTAGGTTTCACGGTTACACGTGGTTCTACTACAGAGGGTGGAATGAGGGCATGCCTTTTGATGACAAAAGCGGTGAGAAGATATGATCTGGCGATTACTCCGGATGGACCAAGGGGACCAAGGTATCACTTTTCTGGGGGGGCAGTAACGATTGCCAAACTTTCTGGGAAACCTTTGGTTGCCGTTGGAGTTGGAGCAGCGTCAGCAGTGTATTTCTCAAGCTGGGATCGGTTTATGCTTCCTCTCCCGGCAAGCAACATTGGTATTGTGTTCGGGAAGGTTCACCATATTAATATGGAAGATGATGATCGGTCAGTTAGGTTGGAACTCACCAGGGAACTCAAAAAATTAAACGAAGAGGCTTTAAAGTTTTGATAATAAACGTATTTATAGTGTTTTATAATTTTCTTTGGGTTGCTGTTTATTTGCTCACCTTTCCATATGTTTTGTTCAAGAGAAGAACATTGCCGGATGAATGGAGAGAACGGTGTGGAGAATATGGATTCGATTTTTCAGGTGAAGATAAATCGATATGGATTCATGGTGCGTCCGTTGGAGAAATTACGGCTGCATCAAGACTTGCTTCGAAAATTCAAGAGAAATATCCCAAAAGAAGAATTGTCATTTCAGCAATGACACATTCGGGAAAAGAAAGAGCAATTGAAATAATGGACAGGCTGAGGAATTTCGTTTTTCTTCCCTTTGACTTTTTGCCGATGGTAAGAAAAAGTTTACGAAGCATTAACCCTCAAGTTCTTATATTGATCGAAACGGAAATCTGGCCATCGTTACTTTTTTTAGCAAAAAGGAGAGGTGTGAAAATCATCCTGGCTAATGCAAGATTATCAGAGAAAACCTTCAGAAGATACAAAATGGTTAAAAGCTTTTCTCGTCTTCTGTTCAGACAGATTGACATGATACTTCCCAAGGAGGAGGGGGAAAAATCCAAATTTCTGGAGCTTGGTGTCGAGAATTCGCGTCTAAGGGAGGTTGGGTCTTTGAAATTGGACAATTCGAATCCGGTTCCAGTAAGCAGAGATTCGTTGTCTCTGTCTGAGGAAAGTTTTATTGTTGTTGCTGGAAGTGTAAGAAAGGGTGAGGAAGAGTCAATTATAAAGGCTTTTGAACTGCTCAGAAAGGATGTTGAAACTGCCTTCCTCATTATTGCCCCAAGGCATCTGAACAGAGTGGATAATGTCGAAAACATATTGATGAGAAGGTGCCTGAAATTCAGGCATAGAACCGATAGAATATCAACAGAAGAGAGTAATATCTTAATTCTCGATACGATCGGTGAACTGAGCAATGTGTATTCGATTGCAGATGTTGCTTTTGTAGGGGGAACACTTCTGAACTACGGGGGGCATAACCTTCTTGAACCTGCATTCTTTAGCATCCCAATTCTTATTGGTCCTTTTGCAGGAAACATAAAAGAAAGCGCAAAGGAACTTGTGAAACTGAAGGGAGCAAAAATAGTCAAGAATGAATATGAGATTTGCAGCGCACTAAGTTATCTATTCAATCATCCTAAAAAGAGGGATGAGATGGGACGTAACGCAAAGCAATACACAAAGACAAGAAAAGGAACGGTCAATAAGTATATCAACATTCTTGAAGAATTGAAGGTTATTTGAAAGTGGCACAAAAAAGAGGATTACATGGGGGGCTTTCATATTTACTTCTCCCCTTTTCTTTTGCTTATTTTCTTTTGCTGTTAATCTACAAGTGGAGTTTCAAGTGCAATATAAGAAAAATACACAATTTCAATGCAAGAATCTTGAGTGTTGGCAATTTAACCGTTGGTGGCACCGGGAAAACTCCATTTGTTATTTTTCTTGCTAAGTTACTTGAAAAAAGTGGGAAAAGAGTTGCAATTGTGACCCACGGATACAGAAGAAAGAAAAGGGACAATTTGATCGATGTTTCTTCTGTTGAAGACAAGTTTGGCATTGGTGATGAACCGTGGATGATATCGGAAAGCGTAAAAGTTCCCCTTGTTATTGCGAGAAAGAAAACAGAAGGATGCAGATATGCGGTAGAAAAATATGGACCTGAATTTGTTATTCTTGATGACGGATTCCAGTCTTTGCAAATCGCAAGAGACCTTAATGTACTTCTTCTTGATACGACCGATAGTGTCGTTGATGATTTTCTATTACCCGCCGGTAGATTTAGAGAACCTGTGCAAGCGGTAAGGCGTGCCGATATTATCGTTTTTACAAGATGCGACCAGGTTAGTGACGAGAGATTGAAAACCTACATTAGAGGGCTGAGAAGATTAATTCATAATAAACCCATTTTTCGGTCAATTCATAGACCTTTATATTTCAAGAGATTCTCGGACGAGAAGATAGTTGAACTAAATGAGCTAAGAGGGAAAAAACTTCTTGCATGTTGCTCCATTGGGAACAGTACCTCTTTTCTTAGAACATTGGTTATGTTGGGGTGTAGTTTAGAACAATCGTTGTGCTTTTTGGACCATCACCGGTATACACAAAGAGATATTAGCAGGATAAAGAAAATTTCTTTCGCTAAAAAAGTAGATGCTCTTGTAACGACACAAAAGGATATTTATTCCTTGAGAAATTATGCTCTGGAGTTTGACTTCCCTGTTTACTCCTTGTGCATCGAAATCCAAATGGAATATGAACAGGAATTTGAAACGCTTCTGAGAAAAAGGGGTATAATTTGACTCTTAGAAAAAGAGTAAACATCGGTTTAAGGGTTTTTTTGATAATCACTGTTCTGACTATTATAGTTATAGGAGTATTAACGATCGATAAACGCACATGGACCGCCTTGAAACATTTCCACATTGGCTATCTCCTTCTTTGCTTTATATTATGGGGAGGATATATATCAATGGACGGCTTTAGGGTACAGATTCTCAGTTCTGCCCTTGGCAAGCGGGTTAGTATTAAGACGGCAATTGCAGTTATTACTTCAGGTCTTTTTCTTGCAGCTGTTACACCATTTCAAACTGGTGGTTTGCCTGTTCAATTATATATACTGAAGAAAGAGGATATTTCAATAGGAAAGGGAAGTGTTATTCTTCTTTTCAGGGGAATTCTTGAGCTTCTCATTTTCATATTTGTTGTCCCTCTGATCTTTCTCCATTATAAAGGGCTTCTAACAACAAACATAATGAATGCGTTAATAAGATATCTGTTCATTATTTATGGGGTTGGACTTTTCTTGCTTATCCTGCTTTTGGTTAATCCCAGCATATTGAAAAAGCTGTTGTACCGTTTCTATTTCTTTCTGAAAAGGAAGCAAATCGTTAAGACAAAGAGATTGCTTCGTTTCTTTAGAAGGATTTTTAAAGAGGTTCAAGATTTTAGAAAAAGTTTGCGTCTGTATTTCTCAAAACAGAAAAGCAAACTATTTCTTGCATTCCTTGTCACTGTTATATCATACATTTGTTTGTTTTTCATTGCTCCGGTTATGCTTATAGGACTTGGGGAAAAACCACCAATACTTGAAACAGTATATCTTCAGCTGGTTCTAAAATTTTTGCTATTTTTTGTGCCTACACCCGGGGCAAGCGGTGTATCGGAAGCTGCGTTCGTATCCCTTTTCAAGCGGGTAAGTCCTGCTCATCTGCTTGGTATATACGTGGTCCTCTGGAGGTTATTTACATTTTACATTGGGGCAGCAATTGGCGGCTTTGTTATCGTGAGAATGCTTCAGAAAGGAGAAGAGGAGGAGATTGAAAAACACCGCAAAAGAAGGTAGGAATAAAATTTGCCTAATGAAAGTCAACTGATATGGAAAGAAAAGAACTAGTAAAAGGACTAAGAATATTTTTGGCTATAAGTATATTGGCTATCCTGGTAATTCTTGTTTTTACGGTAAATAAGGAAACTTATACTGCACTGAAACGTATGATTCCTCTATACCTTGCACTAGGTCTTTTGTTTTCGATTGTGCATCTTTATCTCGATGTTTTGAGACTCCAGATTCTCGCATGGGCACTTGGCAGGTTTCTATCCTTTAAAAGCAGTGTCGAATTCACGCTGGGGGGATTATTTCTTGGAGCAGTTACGCCCTTTCAATCGGGTGGAATTCCACTGCAGGTTTATGTCCTGAAGAAAGAAGGTTTTTCGATTGGACAGGGAACCGCTGTGATTCTTTTTAGAGCTATTCTGGCACTGGGGGTTGTATTTGTGGCTCTTCCGGGTATTATTGCATATTATCATGTTATCTCCACAGCGCAGGCTCTAAGGTCAATTCTTAATTATCTTTTTTTCTTTTATCTGATTGCAATTATTCTTCTTATGCTTATACTCTACAAAACGGAATGGGTGAGAGATTCTTTACACAGGTTTGGAGATTTCCTGAGAAAAAGAAGGGTAATAAAAAGTGAAGGTCCGAGACGGTTTGTTGATCGAACGCTCAATGAGGTAAAGAATTTCAAGAGAAGTATGCTGTTGTTCTTCAAGGCGGGGAAATGGAAGACCTTGCTCTCTTTTGCTGTCACACTGGTTTCGATGGGGATATATTTTCTCATAGCCCCGATGCTCCTGCGCGGTCTTGGAATAGAGGTTCCTATAATCAAGGCTGCAATACTGCAATTGGTTCTAACATACCTTCTTGCTTTTATTCCAACACCAGGGGCAAGTGGGGTTGCTGAATTGGGAGGATTTTCGCTTTTTGCTTTGATTTGTCCCAGGGAACTTCTTGGAGTTTACGTTCTTCTTTGGAGGTTTTTTACCTTCTATATTTCAGTAATAATCGGAGGTTTTGTTTTGATAAAGATGGTGGGTTTTGAAAAACTCAAAAAAATAAGTAAGAAAAAAGGTGTTGAAACAGCACAAGAGCACAGGGGTACAAGAGCACAAGAAGCAAGACATAAGACCGAAGACTGAAAAGAGAAGAGGGATGAGAGAGAGGGTAGCCGCAGGTTTTAGCCTGCGAGGAGAAACGGTGAGACGGGAAAAAGGTAAGGGTAAAGGATGAAAGGTGAAGGGAAGTTAAAAGTTAAAAGTGAAAAGTTAAATCTAAACGACAGAAAAGAGCACCAGAGAACAAGCCACAAAAACACAAAAAAGGAGCATAAGCGCTTTGTGGGTGCTGGGGGAGAATAGAAGAGGGGGTGAGAGAAAGGGAATAAATGAACTGGTATGATATTGTATTGATAGTTGTTATTGCCGTCAGTTTTCTTTATGGACTTATTAAGGGAATAATCAGTGAGGTTTTTGCATTGTTTGCTATAGTTATTGGATTCATCATTGCTATGAAATTTTCATTCTTGATAGAGCCTCACATTCTACCTTTTGTAAAAAAAGATATCTTTGCATTGATTGTGAGTTTTATTCTTCTTTTCCTTCTTTCCGCTTCTGTTATAATTCTAATTGGAATGTTCTTTAAGAAGGCTATTAAGTTAGTTCATCTTTCCTGGCTTGACAGGATTATTGGTGGTATCTTCGGCGTTATAAAAGGTGTGATCGTTGCGGGATTAATTTCTTTACTCATATTTTTGTTCTTTCCGGGAGGTAAAACTTTGATAAAGAAATCAACCTTGGGGAGGCGCGCAGTTAACATAGTCAAAATTGCTGTATTCCTCCTTCCGGAGAAGGTTCAGAAGAAACTCGATTCGAAATAAAACTGAAACACATTTTTTCCCTTGACAAAATATCGATTTTTCGATAGGATGTTACTGTGCAATCTAAATTATTGCATTAGGTTTGTTATAAAATGCGTACAAAACATTTATAGGAGGTTATAATAGAAAGGAGGGATTCTGTTTTTGAGGTTATACGGATAGATTTGTCGAATAAAGATTTATTTCTTTCTTATAACCTAATGTTAGGCGATGTGAAAATTCATAATTTATTACAAAAGGAGATTGGAATGAGGATCTATGTAGGAAATTTGTCGTACGAGGTCAACGAAGAGGACTTAAAATTAGCTTTCGGAGCATTTGGACAGGTTGAATCTGCCACTATTTTAAAAGACAAGTATAGTGGTCAATCAAAAGGATTTGGATTCGTGGAGATGGCTTCTAAAGCTGAAGGGCAGTCTGCAATCGATGGTCTAAATGGCAAAGAGCTAAAAGGAAGAACGCTTAAGGTGAATGAGGCTCGCCCTCGCACCGAAAATCGTGGTAGTAGAGGAGGATATAGTGGTGGTGGTAGAGGAGGACGAGGTAGTAGCAGAGGGGGACGAGATGGTGGCAGAGGAAGACCAAAGGGTGGTAGTAGATTCTAATCATTGACATTCAACATATTATATAACTATCATCATATAAAATTGCGGATAACGAACCGCTCAAGACCCACCTGAAAAAGCTCAGCGCTTTTTCAGGTGGTTTAGCTTTATTGTGCAAAATCAATGACCTGAAATAGACAGACAGAGAACAACATCCCCATCTTTTCCCTTGACAGAAGATTGATTTTTCGATACTATGCTACTGTGAAAGTAAATAGTCAGCGAACCTTGTCATTGCGAGCCCTGTACCGTATGGTTCAGGGCGTGGCAATCTCATAGTGCGAAAAACCGAGATTGCTTCAGAAGAGATTATGAAAAAAATACTCGCAATGACAGTCTTTCAGGAGAATAGAACGGAGTTTAATGATTATTTACGTTTTAAGCAAGTATGATTTTGGCAATAGAGCAAGAAGAAGTCAATATTTATAAAAGGTTATAATAAAGAGGAGCGAATCCTGGTTTTGAGGCTATGCAAATAGATTTGTCGAATATAATTTATATTTATTGCTGTACAGCTTTATGTTAGGTGAAACAGATACAAATGGAACCTGAAATACTCCGAAGAGGTAAAGCTTTTCATAAGAGGGTTCAGGGAGATTGGGAAAATACCGCGAGAGGTGGCAAAATAAATATCGAGTATTCTATTGCCCTCTCAATTCTCCACGAGAAGACTAATCACAAAAAGATAGGTCAACTTGATATATTTGTTGATGAATTAAGTGATTTCATAAGTATAGTTGAAATCAAATCAACAGATTGGGATAAAGTTAGAGAAAAAAAATGGAAGAAACTTCTGAAACGTGCCGTTATTTGTATAAATAATGACAAAAGATAGACCGAAGATTGAGACAAAGAGACTTTTGCTAAGACCATTTGAATTATCTGATGGATCGCGGGTAAAAGAATTGGCTGGGGATAAGGCTATTGCAGATACAACCTTGAATATTCCTCATCCATACGAAGATGGAATGGCGGAGGAATGGATATCAACCCATCAAGCTAAATTTGAATCAGGAGAATTGGCAAATTATGCTATTATTCTGAAATCTACAAAATGCTTAATTGGAGCGATAGGTTTAACTATAAATAAAAGGTTTAATAGAGCGGAATTAGGCTACTGGATTGGGAAGGAATATTGGAATCAAGACTATTGTACAGAAGCTTCAAAAGCTATGCTCGAATATGGATTTAGGAATTTAGGTTTAAACAAAATCATTGCCACTCATATAGATAGAAATCCTGCTTCAGGAAAAGTAATGGAGAAAATCGGAATGAAGAAAGAAGGATTTTTTCGAGAACACGTAACCAAATGGGAGAAGTATGAGGATATGGCGAGTTACGGTATCCTGAAAAAAGAATGGGAAAGGAGTACCTAACAAATTGTTGCACCAGACCAAAAAGCTGGTGCTTTTTGACGGTGAGTTGCGCGTTGCAAAATCAATGACCTTAAAATAGACAATAGATGGGACAGACTCCATCTTTTTCCTTGACAGAAGATTGATTTTTCGATACTATATAAGAGTGAAATCTAGGTCATTGCCGCAGGTTTGCCGTAGAAATTGTGCACACTTGTCTCAGGTGATGGAATAGAGTGCGGGGGGTTAATTATGGCAAAACTTCTAAGAAATCGTTACGCTCAAGCGCTGAAAGCGGAATTTGAGGAACAGTTGCAGGAGGAAAAGAGGTTGAATGCACTGATTGCGGAGAATTCGGGTAAGGTGAAAAATTGGAATTAACCTGGGTTTCGTAAAAAACATGAAAGTAAAATATGATAGCATATATTTTACTTTACAGCACGAAGGTAAAATAAAGAGATATATGTTTTACTCTGGGGGATGTTGTGGATATTAAGGTTTTTAAAGCTGGCTCTTATAAAAAGGGGTATGAGTATCGTTACTTTTTACCTGCGAAAATTAACCACTCTTTTTTTTGGACTGATAAGGTAATCAACGAACTATTGGAAAAGGCTTCATTCAAACTCGGGGAACTGAATTCCTTTTCCCGATTTGTTCCGGATACGGATATGTTTATCGTGATGCATATTTTTAAAGAGGCTGTAACTTCCAGCCGTATCGAGGGTACCCGAACTAGTATAGAGGAAGCCTTGATTGAAGAAAATGAACTTGACCCGGAAAAACGAGATGAGAGGAAAGAGGTTATTAACTATGTGACGGCTATGGATACAGCTATAAAGGAACTTAAAACATTACCCCTGTCAAACAGGCTTATCAGAAAGACACATAAAATACTTCTTTCCAGTGGTCGCGAGGAGCATAAGAATCCGGGCGAATTCAGAAAATCTCAAAACTGGATTGGTGGAGCAAGTCTCACGGATGCGGTGTTCATTCCTCCGGCGCATACAGAGTTGCCGGAATTACTCTCTGATTTTGAAGTATTTCTTCATAATGTTGAAATTCAAGTTCCTCACCTGGTAAAAATAGCCGTTGCCCATTACCAGTTTGAAACGATCCATCCGTTTCTGGATGGCAATGGCAGAGTAGGACGATTGCTTATTACCCTTTATCTGGTATCAAGCGGTATTCTGGACAAACCCCTTTTATATCTCTCTGATTTTTTTGAGAAGAACAAGACACTGTATTACGACAACCTGACCTTTGTCCGAACCAAAAATGACCTTGGACAATGGATCAAGTTTTTTCTGACAGAGGTTGTTCAGACCGCCGAAAATGCTGTTGCAACATTAAAGAAGATCACAGATTTAAAAGCATCCATTGAAAAGAAACGAATCCTTCTTATGGGAAAGCGTTCAAAACAGGGAATGGAGTTTTTGTACCAACTGTTTAGAAAACCAGTTGTGACCATTAGAGATGTACAGACGATGACCGGTCTATCTCCCAAAGCAGCGAATGCTTTGGTGAAGGTCTTTGTAGAACAAAAGATACTTGTTGAGACGACCGGCTATCAGCGGGACCGGGTTTTTCTGTTTGATGAGTATGTGAGGATGTTTTAATGAAAAATAGAATTTGAACACCCCGCTGCTTGCGGTCGGGTAATTTACTTTTTGTTGTATAACCTCGCGTTAGGTTTAAGGAGGAAACAATGAAAAATACTTTTCTCGTATTAATTCTTGCAATAATGATCGGAGGTTGCGCAACTACGTATCAAAGAGTGGGTTTAACTGGAGGATATTCGGAGACGCAGTTGGGAGAAAATGTATTTCAAGTATCATTTCGTGGCAACGGGTATACCAGCTACCAAAGAACTTCAGATTTTTCCCTTCTTCGCTCCGCTGAAGTTGCTCTAGAAAATGGTTATAACTATTTCATTATTGTAGACAGCGAAAAATATTCAAAAACAGGCACATATACAACTCCAACCAGATCCTACACAACCGGAAGCGCATATGACTATGGTAATTATGCCTATGGAAGTGCAACGACAACAACTTATGGAGGGCAAACATACTTCATTTCCAAGCCTAGAGCGGTAAATACCATTGTTTGTTTTAAAGAAAAGCCGGACATTAATGGTATCGTTTATAATTCTGAATTTGTAGTAAAGTCAATTAGAACAAAATATGGTATTAAGGATTAAAACTTATTATTATGATTTGATAGGAGGAAAGCGATATGGCTAGAAAGAAAATAAGATACAATAAGACATCTATTGATCAGTTACCGAATGACAAGCCTGTTCTGTACAGGATTGAAACAGAAGGAGGCAATCTAAATTACGCAGGAATAGCGAAAAAAGGAAGGATTGCAGAGCGTATACAGGAACATTTAGGAGAGATTCCGGGTGCTGTTGTTTCAATCGAACAATTCAGCAGTATTAGCGATGCTCGCGCTAAAGAAAAGAACGTCATTAATAGAAACAAACCCAAGTATAACAAGCAGTACAGTTAGAAATACATGAAAACCTAACAAAGTGTCTGAAGTTGGACTGGCAATTCCGCTGCGCTGCAAAATGCAGGTGAGCTTGAACGTTAGGTCTTGATAGGAGGGACAAATGGAATTAGATAAATTTATATCTGAATCGCTTCTGGATATCGCAAAGGGTTTGAAAGAGGTCAACAGGAAATTAAAAGAAGAGAGCAGTAGCCCTGACACACGTAATTGTTTTTCACTTAGGCCTGGCAGCAAAGTCGAGCAAGGTGCTGGTATTGAATTCGATGTTGCTATTACTACAAAGGTAGAAGCTGAAGGCAAAGGAAGTGCTAAAATTCGTTTGGCTGTAGTAGATGCAGATATAGGAGGTGGCGGCGGAGGACTTAAAGAAAATGTTTCAAGAATTAAATTCAAAGTAAATATTGGTCATTGGCTTGCATGAAAACCTAACCATCTACTGCACCTAACCGTTATTCGGCTGCATAATGGCACGTGAGTTTGCCGTTGCAAAATCAATGCCCTGATAATAGTCAGAGATGGGACAAAATTTCCATCTTTTTCCTTGACAGAAGATTGATTTTTAGTTAGTATGTAAGAGTGAAAGTAAATGGTCAGTAGGTAGCTTCATTGCGAGTGCGTCCGATTGGAAACGGCGGAGGTATAGTTATGTATCCAAAAAAGAGATTGATAAGACAAGAAATCCAGCAGATGATTTTTTTGTGTTTATTTCTCCAATTTGGTGGTATAAACGCAATGAATTTATATGACCGTTAGGCAACATGCTTACGGAGAAATGAAATGAAATTAGATAATTATGACTTTGTGGAAGTTGGAGAATGGAAGTTAAAAGAAACTTTAAATAGTGGAATAACATTCGAACTTAATAGATTTGAACAGGAAAGGGTAATTTATGCCTTTATGGAAGGTAATATTAAGTACCTTGGAGTTTGTCAGAATAGCACTACAACCCTAAAAAATAGAATGGACAGATACAAAAGTATGCAGGGATCAGGGACAAATAAACGTATTGCGAAAAAGATTAGGGTTTGCCTAAAACGTGGAAAGTCTGTTAAGATATTTGCGTTAAAACCCAAATCAACATTAAAGTATAAAAGTTTGAATGTTGACCTTGTAAAAGGATTAGAAAATCCTTTGATTGAAAAACTAAACCCTGATTGGAACAAACAGAAATGAAAGATAATAAGAATGCACGTCGCCTAACAGCGGATAAAAGGAAAATTAATGATCTCCAAATTGCCTTCGGCAACTTCTTTTATCCGCAAACCGTTATAAGCAAGCTAAAAAAAGAAACTGCGCATGCAAAAACAAATTTCACTATAAGATTAGTTTGAATTATCTTTGTAAGAAATAAAGGATTAGAAATGATTGGAAAAACTAAACATAAAATAGTAATTGGCGACAGCAGACAAATGAGCAGTATTTCTGACAAATCTGCTCAATTAATTATTACTTCACCACCTTATTGGCAGTTAAAAGATTATGGAATAGATAAGCAAATTGGATATAACGATAATTATGAAGAATATATCAATAACTTGAATCTTGTCTGGAAAGAAAGTTATCGTGTTCTTGATAACGGTTGTCGATTGTGTATTAATGTTGGGGATCAATTTGCAAGGTCGGTATATTACGGAAGATATAAGGTAATCCCTATCAGAACGGAAATAATAAAATTTTGCGAAAGTATCGATCTTGATTATATGGGAGCAATAATTTGGCAAAAGAAAACAACTTCAAATACAACAGGTGGTGCTTCATTAATGGGAAGCTATCCCACGCCAAGAAACGGAATTTTATCTATTGATTATGAATTTATTTTGATATTTAAGAAACTTGGAACGCCGAAAAGACCGAGTAGAGAAATGAAAGAAATGTCAAAAATGACCAAAGAAGAATGGAAGACCTACTTTGCGGGCCATTGGAACTTTGGAGGGGCTAAACAAGACGGGCATATTGCTATGTTTCCGGAAGAACTGCCAAAAAGATTAATAAAAATGTTTGCTTTTGTGGGAGATACTGTTCTTGACCCATTTCTCGGTAGCGGGACCACCGCCTTGGCTGCTAAAAATCTTGACAGAAATTCAGTCGGTTATGAAATCAATAAAGACTTTTTGCCATTCATAAAACGAAAATTGAATATCGAAAAGGACAATAATGAAACTTTTGAAATAATTGAAGAAAAAACAACAATTGATTTTGAAAACGAAATAGAAAAACTACCCTATATTTTTAAGGATTTCCACAAATTTGATAAGAAAACCGACCCGAAAAAATTGCAATTTGGTTCAAAGATAGACCAAAACGGTTCAACTCAGAGGGAAGAATATTATTCTGTAAAAGAAATTATTAGTCCTGAACTGATAAAATTGAGTAATGATTTAATAATCAGGCTTATTGGAGTAAAAGAAAAAAAAGAAGCAAATGGTAAAGCAATGGAGTTTTTAAAACTTAAAACAAAGGGACAAAAAGTTTTTTTGAAATATGATGGAATTAAGCACGATGAAAACAACAACTTAATGGCATATTTGTATTTAAAAAATAAAACATTTTTGAATGCTCATTTAATAAAGAACGGACTTACTAATATTGATACCAACATAAATTTCAAGTATAAAAGTAAGTTTCAAAAAATATTTAAGGAAGCACAATAATGAAAAAACATTCAAAGGACTTTGGGAACAAAGAGTTCTTGTTGAACTATACAAATAGGAGATGGGGTTTAACTAAAACAACAAAAGTTGGCGAAGTTATGTCTCTTATTAGAGAATGTCAACCTAAAACATTTGAAGAATGGGAAAACTGGTATTTTCAAAATGCATATACAAAAACCAAAGCCCGAATCAAAATAACAGAAAAAACATTAACTGAGCTTGGTGAAAGATTATATTCAAAACTAAAGGAAATTGTTATACCCCAAATAAAAGATGCTATACGAAATTTAACATATGATGATTGCATAGAGTATGTATATAACCTAACAATTAAAAGAACTTATGATGGGTTTATAACAGAAAAATCTGTTGTTAATGATATTCTTGGCAAACATTTTACAGAAGTTTTATTTGAAGAAAGTGACCCTAAATTGGACCACGCGGGAGACATTGATTATATTGGAAAGGTTGGGAAAATGGCTTTTGGGTTACAAATAAAACCTGTTACTGCAAATGCTAATCTTGGGAATTATGATGTTTCAGCACGAATGGAACAGAGTTTTAAAAATTTTGAAGAAAAATTTGGAGGTAAAGTTTTTACAGTGTATAGTATAAATGATAAGATTGGAAACAGTGATATTTATGAAAAATTATCTAAAGAAATAGAAAGATTAAAGAAAGCCAGCTTGTAACATCGTGTATAGTACATAGCTTGCTATCGTCAGCTACACACCATGAATACAACCGTTATGTGTAATTAAAGGAAGAAGGAATATGATATTTAAATTAACGGGTAACAGTCAAGAAAGTTCTGGAACTAGAATATCTACAAGATGCCCTCATTGTGGACATAATGGAACTTTTGAATCACTTGGTAAGGACATTCAAAATAATAACATAATATTCGGGATAAGAAGGTGCCCAAATGAAAAATGTTTTGGTCATTTATTTTTTGTATACAATAAACTGACTGGAGAAATAATTATTACTCATCCTTCAGACACAATTCCGTTTAACAAAGAGAATATAGCTGAAAATGTTCTGAATACTTTTCAAGAAGCAATTACTTGTCATGCAAACAACTGCTTCGCAGCTTCGGCTATAATGATAAGAAAAACACTTGAAGAGATATGTAAAGATAGAGAAGCAACGGGAAAAAACTTATGTAATCGGCTTCAAGATTTAGGAGCCAAAATAGTCATTCCAAAAGAATTAATTGAAGGAATGCAAGAATTGAGACTTTTAGGCAATGATGCAGCACATATTGAATCAAACACATTTAGTGAAATTGGTAAAAAGGAAGTGGAAATTTCGATTGAATTTACAAAAGAAATATTAAAAGCTGTTTACCAATACGAGTCTCTACTTGAAAAATTAAGGAGTCTTAAGAAACCGGAAGCAGATGAATAACTACACACAACAAAAATATAGGGCATTTGGCAGACAGTGCTGAAAATGAAGATAATAGTAATAAATATAAATATACGCTAACTTGAAAACAAAGTGCAACAAAATCCCGCATTACGCATAGCCAAATCGTTGAAAAAAATTTAAAAAAATCACAAAACAAATCGTTGCAACTGCCATTTTCCGCTCCGCTTCATATCGACAGGTGAGGTTACTACCATGTTCTTGAACTTTTACAGGGAATTCTCAGATAAATCGAAAGTTCCTGAAGATATTATAAATTAAGGTTTTTCATACCATC
>CAYMQB010000054.1:0-14989 GCA_964392665.1 uncultured bacterium
CTAACTGGGGAATTATCCTGACCCCAACTGGGGAATTCCTCTGAACCTCGACAATAACTGGATAGCGCTCTCCACTAATAGTATCTATTAGCTCACTACTCTCAGATACCAGGATTAATTCTTGATGTTCAATTGGTGAAACAAGCAATTCCCAATATTTCATATTCTTTAATCCTTCCCTCATTTTTCTGATTTTAGTTTGATGAGACACATGTCTCCATCCAACATACCTGTCAAAATATAACCATTATCATTTGTCTGTCGAATTTCTTGCCCATATCCATTACCCTGATCGCGTAAGGATTCTACCCATTTAATTTTCCCAATCGAATCGGTTTTTGTTATATATATGTTCCACCCAATCCACCCTTTCAGCTCTTCCATGTAAGTGTTTATTGCGCCAGAAACGATATATCCTCCATCGGTTGTTTGCTCTATTGATAAGCAACGAATCTTTGAATCATTTCTTCCAATTGCTTCCATCCAAAGCGTATCGCCTAATGAATCCGTCTTTATAATACATGATTTTTCTCCTTTATCTCCGATAATCACATATCCTCCATCTGAACTTTCTTTAACAGACCAACCACAAGATCCGAAATTTTCATCACAGTTAAAAATCTTGAACCAAATACAATTTCCTTTAATATCTACTTTCAATAAATAGACATTATAATCCTGTATAAATATCCATCCTGTAATGATAAAATTCCCGTCTGAAGTTTGGCAAATATTTTTCGCTTCTCCTCTGAATTCTTCACTATACTTCTTCTCCCATAACTTTTCTCCATTCTTATCAATCCTTAATAAATAGAATTTCGCCTCTCTGTATCCGGAAGAAGAAGATGCTCCTACAATAATAAACCCATCATCTGTCAGTTCAATTTGGGAACCATATGCTGTCTTATCTCCCTGGTATGTTTTCTCCCATGTAATATTACCAACCGAATTTGTTCTGATACACAATATCTTCTCATCATCTTTTTTTTGCCACGCCGATTGTACCTACCATTATGTAACCACCATCAATTGTTTGAGTAACATCCCGAGCTGTTCCTCCTTCATACTCTTCAAATACGATCGACCAAATTGAATCACCACTTGAATTTGTTATTAACAAAAATGGCTTCCCTTCTCCTCTATCAGATGTGTGCGTTTTTCCCGTTATTGCATATCCCCCATTTGAGGTAAACTCAACCGCATTACCGTGAAAGTAATTCTTATAGACTCTAATCCATTCAACTCCTGGCGGATTCCTAAAATTATGTATTGATCTTCTGCACGAAAGCGTAAGACCAATCACCATCAAAATCCAAAAAAGAACTGCTTTTCTACAATGGTTCATTTTCATTTTTCTGGTTTTAGTTTGATGAGGTAGATGTTTGCTTTGGCTCATTACAGGTGTCAGGAGCTTGAGCAAAAAGGGAAGAGAAAAGGAGCGGGACCATGCCCAGCAACAATGCTATTATTCGGTATTTCATTTTAACTCGACAGAGAATAGCATAAGGTATGATAAATGTCAAATAATTTTTCGCAATTTCACAAACCCTTCATATACCATACGGCATACAACACCCCTAAACCATGTGGTGTAGGGCAAGCCCTCTTTTTAGAGGGGACTTTACACCTTATTGAGACTTAACAGGCAAGAAGGCAAGGAGCTTGTCAATTGCAATTTCATAACCTTTTGAGTTCACTTTGATTAAACCGAGTTTCAGTAATTCATTTAAATCCCTTGAAACGGTTTTTCTTGTTTTTCCTTTGTATAATTCCGCAAGTTCCTCGATTGATGAAATTAGTTTCGTCACCTGTCTTTTTGAAAATGGTTTTTTGAAATTGAGAGTGGATAGGCGGAGCATTAGTTGTAGTCTACGTTTTGCAGTTCTATTATGTTTTCTATTTTCAAATGCTTCGTATACATAACTTTTCCAGTATATGCTTATTGTTTGATTAAAGATGTACCTAAGTTGTTCATTTAAACCATCAAGAAAACCTTGTATTGCATATTCTACAAAATGCACAACTGTATTTTTTTTACTTGCAGAATCAAGTTGCCTATAATATTCGTTTCTTGTTGCATTATAGTGATTGCTGAGCAGATGGGCAGCTGGTGATGGTATCCCTGATCCAAGAAGTATCGCAAATTCAAGAATCCTTGCCAAACGTCCGTTACCATCACCAAAAGGATGAATCCACGCAATGTAGATGTGAGCAACAATGGCTTTGATAATTGCGTATGCAAGTGGGTCAGAATCAGACTCAAAGTAATCGGAATTAAGCCATTCAGCAAGCCTTTTTAAGAGATTTTTCACATTTGCAGAATTGGGTGCTTTGTATGTCCCTGCACCAACAGGATAGTTTCTCAGTTTTCCAGGAATCACATACTCTGGGACGGGAACATCTCTTAGAATAACTCTGTTGAATCTGTAAATATCTTCGAGAGTGATATGGAATTTTTTCCCTTTATCAATCCTTTTCTTAATTTCATTGCAGAGCTCAAGAATGTTATCCACTTCTTGTCCAAGATACTTCTTGGAGAGAGGAAGTTCAAGCTGTTTCTGTATTCTTTGTTTGACTTCCCTCTCTGTTAAAGTGTTTCCCTCAATTGCTGTTGTACCGCGAATGCCTTTGCTTAGGTAAATAAGATGCATTTTCTCTGCAAAAGACGGTTGTAATGGAATTCTTGAGATATGTACGCATTTTGATACGCATTCTCCTAGTTGAATCCAACTTCTTGGCGATAGGCTTTTTAAGTCAACATTGAATGTCAGCCACGGATATTTTTTCATATTTTTCCATCCTTTCATATAAATTATGCTGAAATTAAATGAAGATTATTTTGTCCATAATAAGAAAAGAAAAAGGCCTGTATTCTATTATTGTAATCCATTATATAATAAGATGTTAGTATACTTTTCATTGATATTTCTAATAATTAATATAATCATGAAATGTCCGTTTGTCAAGGGAAATATGTCCGGTTTTTTAAATTATTTGGAAGGGTCTTTCCGTCTAATTAGAGAATTTGGTTTTGCCAGCAGATTTGCCACATCAATACAACAAGCCAGTAAAAGAGAGATATGCTAAGGCAATAAAAACTATTCCTGTAAATACAGTATGGAACATGTAATAGGATATCCAAAAATTTTTAAATTTGGGTTTCAATAATACGCCTGCTTGAAAACTATCCTGAAATAAATGAATAAAAGGCCAGCGGATTCCCAGTGTTCGATAAACGCATTTTCTAAGTTTTCGTCTCCAGGGAGGATACAGGACTGAAAATATTATGAAAGAACCTAAAAGCAGAAGGAAAATACCAAGGCTTATTCGTACGAATAAAAACATAAGAATGTTTGCTTATTTTACCTTCACCACTTTGCTGACAACTTTACCGTTAAGTTTCAAAAAATAGATGCTAGGGGGAGCCACTTTCCCATTTGTCTCTTTTCCATCCCACACAAGAGCACCAGAGCACAAGTCACCAGTCACAAAACTACGAACAAGTCTCCCACTCAAATCATAAATGCAGAGCGAAATTGGAAACTGGGAAATTGGAAAATTTCTATTTTCTATTTTTCCAGTTTCGGGGATTTTCAACCTTATTTCTACCTTTTCTGCAAACGGATTGGGGTATGCATCTATTTTCGTAATTTCGTAATTTCGTAATTTCGGATTATCTGTCTCTTTAATACCCGCAAGTCTTCCATACTGCCTTAGTGCTGGGTCTCCATAAAGATTATAATGGTATACAGGAAGCCAGAACATAGTGATATCCATAAAATCATTTTTTGCCAGGTCATATGAACTCCCAATAACTCCACCGGTTGTGATTGTATCTTTCATAAACCCGTAGAAAAGATGGTATGGTATTCCACCGGGATCTGCGTAAGACATCCAGGAAATCCTTGTGCTTGCAACAATATCGGAAGCGCCGTAGTGCAGGAGTTGAGCTGCGAGACTGTTTACCTCAGGTTTGGCGCAGAGACAAGATCTTAAGAAACATGTAGCAGGATGATTGTTGTCAAGTTGATAGATATCTGTTATGTCAAGGGATCTAGGCCATTGCATTTCGTTACTCTCCGGAACATTATCCCCATCATCCCATGCCCAGACTTTTCTTGCATAAGTATAGCTATTACCATGATGGCATTCATACATAATCCCTTTGTTCTGCCAGTAGGCAATCATATTGTTCTGCGTCAATGAGTCAGTGCAGGAATAAGGGCAGGGACTCAAACCACCTTTTTCGTACAGGTAAACGGCATTTGTTCTTGAAAAAACGTTATCGTTCAACAGCTGTTCCATATAATCGGCACCATCATTCCTTGCGTTGCCCTGATAATCTTCATTTGCATAATAGAATACAGCACCAGCAAGTAGGGCACCTGTTTTGTAAGAAAAGTCTGTATTGCTGTCAAATGCTATCATCTTTTTACAAATATCGTCGATCGTTGTCTGCTCACTGAATGGGATTCTTCCCAAATGCACATCTGCATGGTAGTCAGGGTTATCATCTCCGTTTGGCTGCATATTTGCATCATAAACTTCACCGTAGAAATTATCCCCATCGCTGTTCCAGGACAGACTATCCGGGTCAGTCAATTCGGCATAATACAAGTCACTGGGAATAGGGGAGATGTTAATGTCATTCCAGGGGCTGTCCGGGTCATTATTGAACGGAACGAGTTGACGCCAGGGCAAGTCTGAAAAAGAGCCAACGAGTAAAATATATTCGATGTCTGCAAGATTATTCCTCAGATAATTTCTTATTTTTTGTGAAAGGTCGGCACCAGGGATATTGGTGTCAATATACTCCTTTGTAATGACTTGAACATTATATCCCTGACTTTGCCTATAGGAAACAAGGGTATCAACGGAATTTGTCAATGCAGAGGGAATGATTATATGGTAACCATTTGCCCTGTGCGGAGTATCTGTGTGATACCATAATTTTGTATCTTCCCAGTTGTATATTTCCTGTTTTGCGATTTCATCGAATGTAATATCATCTTTCAGTTTCTCCCAGAAGCATGTTCTTTCACTGTGATTCTCAAGCATACTATAATGTATTGTTACAGTAATATTGGGAGTACAATAGAGTTTTTGAGAAATGGGATTGTAAGCAAAATGGTAGCATGCAATATCAAGAATTGTGTATTTTCTCAAGCCACCTTTTGACAGGAGTTTACCATAGATTTCAGGGTATAGTTTATTCGAAGCATAGAATGTGTTTTCGGCTCTTTCATATATTTCCTGAATTTGTTTGACTGCATTCTTGTTCATCATTGGCAAAGGTGGTTTAGCTGGTTCTATTGGGCACTTACCTATCTCTATTCTCGATGCAGAAAAGTCAACCGATTCAAGGATAGCACCCGGTGGAATAGCAATTGTAACTTTTTCGCAGGGTATATTGGGAGCACCCATGCTGTTGATGTATGAAAAGTTGTGGACAACGAGTTTATTCGCCTCTATATTGTATACTGGTGTTGGAACATTTATGGTTAATGTATTGCTCCAGCTTAAGCTGCATAAAAGAAAAATCTGTAAAAATTGCATAATTCCTCCTTTTTTCTTACCATATTATAATGCACTTCATTGTCTGTGTCAAGGGTTAGAATTCAGAATTCAAAACGGAATCCTGTCATTCTGAGTAAACATTAATTTCTCACTCACGAAGAATCTCGGTTCAGTCATCTCGAGTCATGTCTTTCAGTTTGTCATCCTGAACTTGTTTCAGGATCTCGCCTTTAGATTCTTCCATAGTCAATATGGAAGAGATTACTCAGAATGACACTAAAAGAAGCAAGAACTAATGACAGACAACTAAGTAAACAATCAAAACGTTCTCAACAATCTAAACGACCTATACGAGATTACCAATTGCTTAATTACAAAATTACTTGAGTTCGCTTTTGGATGATGCTATCAGTGCGAGGTCGCTTTGTTTTGCCAAATTGCCTTGACTTTTGGTTAATGGTAATATAGATTGTGAATAGTTTTTTGCAGGAAGTCCCAGGTTCTTTGGTTCATAATAGCGTTAATTAGACCCTATTAGGAGGGAATGTGAAAAAGTTCAGTTTTGATGAAATTATAATAAAAAGGAGAAGCGTAAGGGCTTATGAAAAAGAGGCTGTGCCCAATGAGAGTTTGAGACAAATTATCGAAACCGCAAGATTTGCTCCATCAGCACACAATACTCAACCATGGAGGTTTGTTGCTGTTACGGATAAGCAAAAGGTTAGTATGATATTTGCCAAAGCGCTTGGCGGAATTGTTTCAAACTCCTGGGGAGAAACAGCGCCTGCTTTTATCGTGGCGTGTGCGAAGAAGTCGTTCCTTGTGCACATACTTGCAGGTGGAGTTAAACGGATTCCTTACCATTATCTCGATATGGGTACTGCCATTGAACATATTTTACTTAAGGCTGCGGAGTTAGGTTTGGGCACTTGCTGGATCGGTTGGTTTAATGAAAGAGCAGTAAGAAGTATATTTAGTATTCCGAGAGCTCTTGAAATCGTTTCTCTTATAGCAATCGGTTATCCATCCCAGCAGAAAGAACAACAGCCAAGAGCGAAATTGAAACTCGATGATATACTTTTCTGGAATCGATATGGAGAACCTCTTAAATCGGATGAATAAACCGGCTGATATTCATAAAAATTCTTTGAAAGGATTTTTATACTCGCTTGCAGGTGCGGTTCTTGTTTCCACGAATTTTGTGACAGCCAAGTATGCACTGAAGGGATTCAACCCGGAAACATTTAGCTTAGTCTGGACTTCTTCTGCTGCTTTTTATGCTCTGCTTATTGTGTTTTTAACAGGTCATAGAAATGAATTAAAATTGGCTGCAAATACTGTCAGCAAAGTGAGTATGCTTGGTGTGGCAACTGGAGTTGGAATGCTTCTCGGGTGGGCTGGACTTTCACGGCTGGATCCCTCTTTTGCAGCGTTTATATGGAGATTTGCTCCTGTGTTAACGATTTTGCTAAGTGCACTTTTCTTAAGAGAAAAATTAACAATGATAGAAATATTTCCCATTGCAATTATGGTTCTTGGCGGTTCTTTGAGTGCCATTGGCAGATGGAATATTGTTGGAATTGGGACGGCTCTTACATTGTTTGCCTGTTTTGCTACATCTTTGCAAATGTTAATAGCGAAGAGCAAAGTGAGAGAGATTCATCCTAACATTCTAGTTTTCTATAGAGTTGGCATTGCTGCTATTATTATTGCATTTTGGACTTTTCTTAGTGGGAAAGCGGATTTTGATGTCAAATTATCCTATTGGTTAGTTCTATTTCTGGGAGCATTCCTCGGTCCCTGTGTGAGTTTCCTTTTTACTTTTCGTTCATATCGGTACTGGGAGCTGTCCCGCTCAAGCATAGTTCTCACCGCACAACCTTTATTTGTTCTGCCACTTGCGTATATTTTTCTTCACAAAATACCGGCAGGCAAAGAGCTACTTGGAGGACTGATTATCCTCATTGGCGCATTTTGGTTGGCATGGATACACTTGAAAAGCAGGAACGCTTCTCATGCGTGAAACCGAAAAACCATACTGTCTCATTTTTCACTATCTTTTTCACAACCTTATTTGTATTGACAAGAAAGTAAAAAAATGTTAGTTATACATATTATGAAAAACCTAATTGTTTTGATTGTTTTTCTACTGTTCCCGTATGCTTTGTTCGGTCAAAACGGTTCCATAGAGTATAACGGTGAGCAGGAAATCCTGAATGTCTGGGGTACAAACTATGAAATGGCATATGCTCAGGGTTATCTTCTAAACATAAGGATTATCGAGTTTGCTACTGATTTTCTGTTTAACGGACTGGGTATTTCTCCCGCGCAGTATAACTATATTTACAGCCAATTCTGGACCTATTTCACTGTACCGGCACAATTCACGACCGAAGCAAATGCTCTTCTCGATGGTATCCTGGATGCAGGTTACAGCATCTATATCGACACGCTCGGTAGAGATATGGACTCTACCGATGTTCTAATTGCAAATTCTATCGGAGATATCAGTTATGTTTTCACCTCCTTAAATCCCTTCGGCTGCACTTCTCTCTCCTCCTGGGGGAATGCCACTAATCAGGATACACTCCTTAATGGAAACATCATTATGGGAAGAAATCTTGATTTCAACCACACTGACATGATGCTGGAAAATGCTTTGCTTATGACCTTCGACCCGAACAACGGGAAAGACTGGGTGGGTTTCGGCTATCCCGGGATTATTTCCACTATATCCGGTATGAATGAAGATATGCTTGCAGTCGAAATGAATATGGGTTACCATACAGATACAATAAACTTAGTTCCAAAACTCGAACCATTCCAGTTCACCCAGAGAGAAATGCTTGAAGTATCAGACTACAACGGAAACGACACTGTTAATTTCCATGATGTCTATGAAAAGTGTATCGTTAGCCCTAATGCGGGTTCTTGGCTGTGCCACAATATCGTTCCCTACATAGACTCTTCCACTATCTCTGCTGCAGTAATAGAATGCGTTAATGAAAGTGGAGATACATTTAGAACAGCAGAGAATGATACTAACTTCCGTCCATGGAATCTATTGATGTTAAACCATGAAGAGGTAAACTATACGCCAATCTACGACCCAAGGTATGGTGTAATACTCGATTCGGTCAACGCAGATTCAAACATAACAACCGAACGTATGTTCAATATTATGAGAGCTGTTTCTCGGACAAATACGATCCAAACTATGCTCTTTCTACCTAATGACTCAATGTTTGCTATTTCGTTCGCAGATTCAGTCAACAATTCTGCGAACAAAACCCCCTACTGGTATCACTGGAGTGATCTTTTCCCAAATCATGGCAGCGGGGTAAAAGAAAAGCCTGGTGATAGACCTAAAGCACTCCTTCTTTATTCGGAATTTTTATATCTACTAAGAAACAATGAGGTGACTGTTTACAACATATCCGGGAGAAGAGTAAATCCCCAAGAGATACGCACATTACCCTCAGGAATTTTCTTCATTAGAAAAGAAGACTCGACAGAAATTTACAAACTGCTCATATTAAGGTAGGTATATGTTTTAGCCTATCTGACTTTTTCTAAACTCCAATTCGTATATTGAAACCTAACCCCAATTCCCTCAATTCCCTTGGTTAGCACAACCTGCTAAGAGACAGAAAATACTTAGTATTACAAACCGAGAAAATAATTCTGTGAAGGGTTCTCATCGAAAATCTCCTTTTTAATGTAATTTTGAGTGAGTCAAACGTTGATTTTTGCTTTTAAATTATTATAAGACATTTTTCCTAATTGTAAAGGGGAAAAATTGATAGGATTGAACAGTCATGGATTCAGGTCGCTTACAATACAAGGTTATTGATTAGATGGAGTTACGAAAGAGAGCAAAAGGAGTGCTTGACATTACATAAAAAGTGGTTATATTACAAAGAGAAGTTTAGTGGACAACGTGAGAAGCATCTATGATTATTGGGTTGTTTGCAAAGGTTAGTTTTGGAAATTTTGATGAAAGGAAAATTATAATGAAAACGCGAGTTGTTTTATTACTTACTTTGATATTTGCGATAGCAATCGAAGTAGATTCGCAAGAATATCAAGGAAGAAGAGGATTTGGGGGATTTGTTAAGGGGAAAATTATCGATACACAACTGAAGGTACCCTTAGAATATGTGAATATTGTGTTGCATGATAAAGCCACGAATGATCAGATTACCGGTACGATCACCGATAAAGAAGGGAATTTTCTCATGAAAGGAATCAGACCAGGTACGTATACGATAATCTTGAAATTCATGGGATACCATGTGAAGAAGATCGATCCCGTCGAGCTCAAACCTGGTCAGGCAGGAGTTGATCTAGATACCATTTTCATGAAGGAAGCCCTTATTGCACTTGAAGGCATTGAGGTTGTAGAGGAGAAACCAGCTATTGAGTACAAGATAGACAAGAAAGTCATCAATGTGAGCAAACACTACACTGCCATTTCAGGTACTGCCGTTGATGTGCTTGAGAACGTACCGTCGGTGACGGTTGACATTGAAGGGAACGTAAGCCTCCGTGGGAGTGAGAATTTCACCGTTCTCATTGACGGAAGACCAACGGTCATGGAGCCGAATGAAGTGCTGCAGCAGATTCCTGCGGGCTCGATTGAGGATATAGAGATCATCACCAACCCTTCCGCAAAGTATGATCCCGAGGGCATCTCCGGCATCATCAACATCATCACCAAGAAGAAGAAGTTAAGCGGGATAAGCGGGGTTATGAACGCAAATGGAGGGTTGAACGATAAATACGGCGGAGATGTTCTGCTTAACATACGAAGGGAGAACTACAATCTTGCATTTGGAGGTGACTACAATAAAAGGTTCCATCCGGGTGAGTACCAGATGGAAAACCAAACCTTTCAGCAGGACACCACTTCAATTGTCAAATCAAGCGGTGAATCGAATTTTAAACGACTCATGTATGGGGCAAAAGGAGCGGTTGACTTGTATATCAGCAGCGGCGATTTACTGAGTGCGGGATTCCGGTATGGTGATCGGGCGATGGAACGTTCTTCCATAACCGATTTTGACGAGTGGACAGAGCCAGGGGATATCCATAGCCTCTACATCAGCAATGGTGGATGGAAGCGAGGCGGATACTTCTATTCAGGTAACCTGGACTATCGGCATACCTTCTCCAAGCAACACGAGCTATCAGGACAGCTTATTCTCAGCAAGAGAACAGGAGATGAAGAATCCTTCGATGAACTCATGGCCATGGACCATGCAATTACCATTGGTCAACGATCCGAGGAGGAGGGTCCGGGTACGCATGTAAGGGCAAAATTGGACTATTCGCTGCCGCTCCGTGAAAATGACAAATTTGAAATGGGATCCCAGAGCAGGCTCAGGTGGAGCGAGGATATTTCACACCTCTACGAGTATGATTCCCTTTCGCAGCAGTACGAATACAGACCGGAATTCAGCCACGAGACATCGTATGACCGCATCATACACTCTCTCTACAGCATCTACTCAGGGGAGCTGGGATCATTTGGTTATCAGGGAGGGGTGCGCGGCGAGTATACGTATCGATTCATAGAGCTCATTGGAGAAAATGAGGATTTTGGCATTGATCGCTGGGATATCTTTCCCACGGTGCACGCATCCTACCAGTTCTCAAAAGGGAACCAGTTAATGGCTAGCTACACGCGACGGATTGATCGCCCGAGGGGATGGTATCTTGAACCATTTTTAACCTGGTCAGATGCCTTTAATGTCCGAAAAGGAAATCCAGATCTCAAACCGGAATACATTGATTCATACGAAATGGGATATCAGAAATATGTGGGGAGGAATTCAATCTCCACTGAGGTGTACTACCGGGTTACCCACAATAAGATTGAGCGCATTCGGAGTGTGTATCAACCCAATGTTATCCTTCATACCATTGATAACGTGGGAACTGATTATGTCTTCGGAACAGAGGGTATGTTCATTCTTAACTTATTTAAAATATGGGATCTCAGTCTTATGGGTAATCTCTATGGTTACCGGATTGAAGGGGAGGCAGATGGACAGGCTTTCTCGCGGGAAAGCTTCAATTGGAGCGCCAGGTTCAATAATACATGGAAGCTGGCAAGTGCAACCCGTCTACAATTCAGCGGTAGATACCGAAGCCCCTCGGTTTCATCCCAGGGGGAACGCGAAGGTTTCTTTATCAGCAGCGCTGCAATCAAGCAGAATATCTTTAGCAAGAATCTCACCGCAACACTCTCGATTCGAGATATTTTCGGGACAGGAAAACATGATTATACCTCTGAGGGCACTAATTTCTATTCCCATAGTGAATTCACACGTGAGTCAAAGATGATCATGCTTACCCTCAGCTACAATTTCAACGACTACAAAGCGGAACGCCAGCGTGATCAAGACGAAGAGGGTTTCGAAGAGGAGGGTGAAGAATTTTAGTGGAGGGGGGTCTTATTCCTACTTTTTTCTCTGAGAGTTCTTAATTTCCAATTGTCTTTTCAGGGAAATGCAGGGAAATGGGGTCAAACTAAGAAATAACTACAATTCTATGACCCCAATTCTATATTTTTTTATTATAGACACTAATTTTCCCTATCTCGATATAATCAATTTCTCAGTTAAAACATTTTTATTGGTTTTCAGTCTGATGAAATAAATTCCTGAAGAAACAGATGAGCCATTATTACTTCTGCAATCCCATCCTAATCTATGGGATCCGGCACTCTGGTCTTCGTTGACAAGAATTTTGACCATCCTACCGCTAATATCATATACTACAAGATCTACATGTCCCCGTGAGGGAAGTATGTAAGAAATATCAGCATTTGAGTTTATAAGATTGGCAAAAAATAGTTGCGGAAGATCATATGTCGATTTGCTCGGACTTTCATTTACCAGAGTTTCTTCCAAACCTAATATCTGGATATCATCGATGTTCCAGCCGCAGTACGTCCAACCACCGTCTGTTGTTCCCATAACCCATCTAACATGAACGGAATCCTGATCATCAGCAACAGATGAAATATCATAAGACACCTGAACCCAACTGTTATCAGAGGTTTCATATAATGGATTTGACCAGATTGTTTCCCAGTTCACTGTGTCATTGCTGACCATTATGAGAGCATGGTCAAACTCCGAACTTTCAACACCAAGCCATCTCCAGAATCTCAATTCAGTATTATAATACCCCGAAAGGTTAATCACTTCTGTAGTCAAATTATAGGCAGGCATGTTGTTCGGATAATCTCCGTTCAAATTGAATCCATATACATTAGTCCCTGTATGTCCTGAAGTTGGATCAGGATAGCCATGTTGTCCTCCAAGACCTGCCGGCACACCAAATGCCCATTGACCTTCAGTAACCCATCCGGGATTTGTTTCAAGATCCCATTCATATATAACGGAGTTTGATCCGACAGCGAGCAGGACATCCCGCGAACAATCACCCATGTGATTTGTTGTGTTCTCAAAAAACACCGTCGTAGTATAAGCACCTTCTTGCAGTGAATTTGCATTTGAATTAACAGCTAATGTCAGTTCTTCTGTTGAATCAGGATAAAGAATGCCGGATGTCGCTCCGCTAAGTGTGAGCCAGTTTACCAATGGATTAACCGAAACATTATAATTAATGCTTTGAGCACCATTCACCGAAAGGGTATACATTTTTTCAGATGGAGCAAAAGGACCTCCAACAGGTCCTGTAGAATTAAAACCGGAATTTGGATCTACATCCAGCCCAATATTTATTGCAAGAGCTTTTATGCAGAAATTACCAGTCTGAGGATATGGATTACCACTCCAGTTATAAAGATCTTTCCATGTACCCCCTTCCTTATAGTAACTTTCACCGGGATCCGAAGAAGATTCCACTATGACTCTGTATTGAGCTCCGAGAAGCACAGGAACATCAGATGTCCTGTCATAAGGATGGCCCCCTTGAGATAACTGAAGATAGACATAAAAACTATCTCCCTGTGCATATTCAACCGGTGTTGCAAGGTTAACTGTATAGAAGCCGACATATTCAGCAAACCCACTTTCCTCTGACATCAGATCCTGAAGATTTCCTCCTGTAAAAGCGTTGTAAATTTTCACATTGTAGTTAACACTGTCGTCAGCTACAAAAAAGCTCAGAGCTTCAATTGAGTGATCCCCTTCAACTTCAAAAGCATTAAAAGCTTCTGTTGTATTATCTTTCGTATCTCTCCAGCCATGGTAATCATGATAATATATATCATCATACTGCATTGGATCAACTTGCTGAAATGATACTGCTCCCATCTGAGGTTCCTGACAACACCACTTATCATAGTATGATATCCAGAAATAACCACTGTTTCCCCATCCTTCTCCCCAGCTGTTCTTGCAGAGCCATGCTCCAGGCAGGGGTGCCTGTGTTGTCAGTGTATCATCCCAGCCGATTATGGCAATTGCATGATTGGGCAACTCGCTGCTGCTGGGAGGTTGATAATGTATATAATTCTGAATGTAGCCCGAGGAATAGCACATACACGTTCCCATTACTCCATAATTCATAATCGCCTGTTTTATGGTGTTTGTATTGGTCAAGTTTGAATCTGCAACAAACCACTGTACCTGTCTCGGATAAAAATAGCAGTAAGTGTCCAGTCTTCGTGGAGGAGCTGTGGCATAAGACTGACCATCGATATCTCTTACCGCTCCTTCGCCCCTTGTTAAGTAGGCTGTTGTCACCATATAATCACCACCCTCGTGCACAACAAGACCACTTCCACCAGGTGGATCAATATCATCATTATTCCATTCATTAAAACCATTCCACCAGTCAAGATGATATTCCGCAAGATTGGGTTCTCCTACCTGACCCGAATTAGTCCATGCACCGGTCATCAATAGATTCCCTTCAATTGCAGCCATTGCACCATGTGTCCAGCAGGTTCCTCCCTGCTGACTCTTGACAGAAGTAACATAGTTAACTCCACCTACATCGCGAAGGTCATAAGTTATAGGGGGATCAGCTGATAATGAAGTTGCCAAAAATGCGAAAAGAAATAATAAGGAAAAGAATAAGCTCTTAGGTTTCATAACATCCCTCCATCGATAAAGATTTTTTTTACGATTTATATAAATATAATATTGCTTGTTTATCATTTTTGTTTTTGATCAACTTATAAATCTTCTTCTCGAAGATGGAATTTTTTCTTTTGAAAAGATAGAACCTTCCGTTTTTTGACCATACGAATTACTATCCATCAAATGTATCCCTCTAAGATATTGCTTTCTATCATTGTCATTAAGGAAAACTACCTGTGTAGTTACCTCTCTGAGTAACATGATGAGGAATACCTTGAACTACAACTCTTGCTATTCGTAGCATAGAATATATCGTATCAGATATTTCTTATCGTGTCAACAAAAAATTGGTCGGAAACAGACAAATCGAAAGTAGAATTAAGCAGTGTATCTTTGCACTTAAAAATCAT
>CAYMQB010000055.1:0-14595 GCA_964392665.1 uncultured bacterium
ACTGCACCTGTGATGCATTTGAAATGGAGTACTCAATGCTTGTTTGATTAATCGAGGGATTAGGTATATTCTGCGATAGTAAACTAATAGATGGAACCGTCGTTTTGGTTTCTTCGAGACCTACATAACTTATATAGGTCAAATCCACATCATCAAACCATATTGACGCAGTATCTCCAGATGCAAACAAGCCAATATGTCCCTGAGATAATGCATCACTTGCATCGGTGATGTCACCCGTCCACTTTGGAGTTCCATCCCACCAAACTGACACAGTAAGGGTAGGTGCAGTCCCAGTTATCTGAAGCTTCATAGTATGATAATACTCTCCTACTCCTTCGTTTTCATAAAAGAGCACCTGTTGACCTGCACCATCATCATATGCAATCATAACAACACTATCTTGAGCAACCTGCCAGGCAATAAAACGTCCATTGTCTGATACCCTTATTATACCGTATGTAAAAGCACCACCAGTGGTTTTCCTCGTTGAAATAAATTCGCATGTAAAGTCAGTAACCGCTCCTACCGGTGAATAAAGTACACCCCCTCCAAAATTGGCAGACTCGAAAGTACAGTGGAGTTCACCACTTTCCACATTCCAATCAAAGTGTTCACCCATAGCCATAGGTTCCAGCCAACCATAATAATTCCCGTCATCAAAATTATCGGTGAAACTGGCTGACCTTAAGCCTGCTGAAATAAAAAGAAAGATTATGAGGAATAAGCCGAACTTCTTCATTCTGCCTCCTTCTTGATTTAAGGTTTAATTTTTTATCTAACCAATAACAATTTTTTTGTTGATGTGTATTTGTCTGTGTTGAGCTTCAGAAAATAGACACCACCAGAAACTTCCTCTCCCCTATCATCCCTTCCATTCCAAGATACATCAGTGCCAAGTGCCAATTGCCAAGTCCCCAGTGACAATTTTTTCACCAACCTTCCATCCAAATCATAAACACAAAGGTAAGTTGGAAACTGGGAAACTGGGAAATTTCTGTTTTCCATTTTCGTAATTTCGGGGATTTGCAATCTTATTTCTACTTTATTTGTGAATGGGTTGGGATGAACTATTAATTTAATATCCGCAATTTTAAATTTCGTATTTTCTGTCTCTTCAACACTTACAGGATTAGTAAGCCATGGGTCATAATTCACGTACAAACTCACCGAGTCACCTGTTCCAGGACCAAAACCACCAGGACCGCTTGGATTTCCCCACCAGTTATTTGTGGCATCTATAGTGAGTGTTGAATCCGTATTTATAACACCATAGCCGGTATTGCCTGTAATATTATTGTAATGTATTATCGGGTTCGCTAAATCCCTTGAAAAGATACCATCCCCATTGTTATTGCTAATGATACAACTGTCAATAGTGGGGGAACAACTTGAAATCGCACAGTGAATCCCGGCACCCTCGTTTGCTGTGTTATTCGATATTGTATTATTTATAATGGTTGGTGCACAAACAACTCCTATATTTGTGCCACAGAAGATACCTCCTCCTTCAATAGCCGTATTCATAGTAATTGTATTGTATGAGATTAACGGTGAAGATTCGATAACGAGAATACCACCGCCAATCGAAATGTTATTGATATTACCTGTAATGATGTTATTTGTAATAATGGCATTACCCAAATAAGAGCAATAAATGCCTGCACCAGCAGTAGATGTATTATTACTAATAATATTGTCGGTGATAAATGGTATAGATTGGTCACAGTGGATAGCCCCACCTATAGCAGCATTATTCTCTGTGATAGTATTATTCATAATAGAAGGTGAACTATTAGAGGAGCAGTTTATACCACCGGCATAAGTCGCATCCCCATGTGTAATCGTAAATCCCTTAATTATTGTTGTAGAATCAAGTCCTACATCCATTATGATAACTTCTGCAATGTCACTACCATCAATTATTGTTGTATCACGACCATATTCGCTTATGAGGTCAATCCCCTGCGTGTTAGGCCAAATTATATTCTCAAAATATGTCCCGGCTGCAACAAGAACTGTATCATTTTCAGAACAGGAATCCAACCCTGTCTGAATAGTGTTGAGTGTTGAATCAGGATGTACATACCAGGTATTGCCATAACTTGTATTAAAAAGGGTCAAGACTAATATCATTCCGATGAACAAAATGTAATTTTTCATCTAAGCCTACCTTTTTTGTAATTTGGTTAGAAAATAGCAAGAAGTACAATGTTGCGTAATCATTATAGAATGTTTTCAATAGTTGTCAAGGAAAAAATACGATTCAGCAATGGAATACTATCACATATACGGAGCGACCCCGGTTACACTGAGAATAACTTTACCTTTTGTTTATGGGTAACAATGATAGGAGTGTTCTAAACTGCTGAAAATCGTGGAACAAACAAAAAGGGCAGACACATAGTCTGCCCCTATATTTATTCGCAGGCTAAAGCCTGCGGCTACCTTGTAAAGAATTAAAATTTGAACTTTTGAGAAAGTCCATGTATTCCAACTGGAGCCTTCCACCAGTTTCCCTGGAGTGCCTGGATTAAGCCAATTATGGACATTACTGCCATAAAAAGCAGCCCCAATACCCCTATTATCCATCCAATAAAAGGTATGATAAATAAGATGTAAAGAACGATTTCAATAATGAAGTATACGATTCCCTGTTTTGCATGGTGCATACAGAAAGCATTATCCTTCTTTGCAAGTAATGGAACGAGGAAAAGAATGCCAAAGTATGATAACCAGGCAAGCTGTTTCCCTTCTTCTACCACCTTATCTCCCGTTGCAGGTTTCTTAGGTTCAGGTTTTACTTCTACTTTTTTTGCTTCTTCCTTCTTCTCTTCAGCCATATTTACACCTCCTTATTCTTAAGTTTATAATCTAATAACATTTTTTTTCTAATGTGTCAAGACTTATTTTCGAACGAGGTTTTTCCCGTGAATAAGATAGCTTTCTTTAGAGTTACATATTATTAATAATATGAGAAAGTTTGACTTTTATTTTTTCTTTATTTATCCCCAAAAGTTTATTATCTATTGCTCCATTGACCTCTTTGCTCTTGAAGTACATTTTTATTTTTTGTTTGTTAATTTCTACCTTGATGGGAAGTCTATCTTTCCGGTTTAACCACACCTTAAGTTCTTCCGGCCTGGATTTAACAAGTTCCGTGTTAAAATTTTCTTCTCCAATTATGACTTCTCTCTTCCCGACTTTGTGAAGTTTTAGCTCTCCTTGAGCAAGGCTAACTTCTATGGTATCAACTCCATCGAAATCTATGTTCATAAGATAGAATGGAAGTGTTGTAATATCCTGAAGCGGGTATTTTCTAAATATTGTGTCTATCTCTTGTTTGTTCTCAACATTTTGTGAAAATATGGCCATTTTTCTATCAGGAAAGAAAAGCTCTCGACCATAGGATGTTTTGCCAGTTCTATCGATTTTGGTTTCAATAAGTAAAGGTAAGAAATTGTCGGTTGCATAAATGCTAGCATTAAGGTTATAAATATTTCCAATAAAGTGTGTATTATATGTTATAAAATAGATATTTGTGACTAGCGTTCTTACTGCTTTGATGCTATCTGGAATTACTTCGACCAGTGAATCGGCTTGTAATTCTATTGCTGAGTCTCCAGAGATTTTCTCCTCTGTGCTGTCAATCACAGTTTCACTATTGGTGGAATCCACCAGAACTGCCTTAAGTGTTGAATCGCTCATTAAACAGTCGGTTGAAACGTACAGTGTCTCATATTTTGCAAAAGAGGCAATTTTACCGTAGAACTGTATCCTTGCATCGCCCTTGAGAATACCCCCGAAAGTAATCTTGTAATTCAGCGTCTCCCCCACCTTCATTTGCCCATTTATGTTTAGGGCGGAGGACAGCATAATGACCAATAATACAAAAGGTAGCACAACCCAATTTCCTGACTTCATAACTCTCTTCATTTTAGTTAAGTTTTAATACCTCTTAAAAGTAAGGATGTCAAGTTTTTTCGGCAGTAAACTCATTATATTTATTTCTTAAATATTCAAAAACTGCTAATGCGGTGTTCTTCCCAAAACCTTGCACCTCTTCGATTTCTTTAACAGACGCTTCTTTAAGCTTTTTAAGTGAGCCAAAATGCCTTAGAAGTCGTTTCTTCTTTATTTTTCCTATTCCTTCCAGGTTATCAAGAACCGATTCTCTTAATGATTTTTTGTGCAATTTTCTGTAGTAATTTATGGCAAAGCGATGTGATTCGTCCCTGATCCTTTTGAGCAGTTTCAAGGCGGGTGAGTCGACAGACAGAGAAACGATTTTATTTCTTCCAAGATAAATGTTTTCAAATCTTTTTGCAAGTCCTATAACGGGAATATGTATATTCTTCACCTTGAGCAAGGAGATTGCAGCATTCAACTGGGCAAGACCTCCGTCCACGATTAGTAAATCAGGTTTTTTATCCTTTTTCTTAATAATTCTATTCAATCTTCTATTTATAATCTCTTTCATCATTGCAACATCATTAATTTCTTTTACTGATCTTATCCTGTACTGTAGATAGCCGCTTTTCACAGGCAATGCGTTAACGAAAAGCACAGAACTCCCAACAGCGAATTTGCCCATTATATTCGATATGTCAAACGCCTCCATTCTTACGGGTAGAGTTTTCAGTTTTAGCACCCTACCAAGTTCTTTAACTTCTTGTGAGATTTGTTTTCTCTTCCTTACGCTCAGTAACTCCGCAATAAAAACCTGTGCATTCTTGTTTGCCATTTTAAGGATCGAAAGTTTTTCTTTCTTAACATTTTTCTTAAGAGTCACTAAGTACTGAGCCTTTTTTGAAAGCCAACTTTCAAGTAATTTTTTGCTTGATGGCATTTGAGCTAATATAATCTGCTTCGGAATATAGGTTTTTTCTCGGTAATAATTGGACAAAAATGTCTCGATAGCACTGTTATTATCTGACAGACCATTCATAAAATAATGGTATTGATAGACCAATTTTGCATCTCTGACTTCCTCTACTACTATGCAGAAATCATTTTTTTCTCTGGCAAGACCTATAACATCCATGTTCTCCTTTTTCGACAAAACAACCTTTTGTCTATTTTTGATCTTCTCCAAAGCCAATAGTCTATCTCTGATTTCACTTGCTTTCTCGAATTCCAGATTATTACTATGGTTTTTCATCGACTTTTCGAGCTGTCTCTCGACCTCGTTCTGTTTTCCTTCGAGAAATTTTATGAAATTATTGACAATTATTCTATACTCTTCGGATGATATCTTTGAAATGCAGGGTGCCGAGCAAAGACCAATGTGATAATCAAGACAGTCTTTTCCCGGGAGTTTCTTTCCGCAATTTCTTAGAGGGAAAAGTTTTCTCCCAGTTTTTATTGTTTTTTTTACAGCCCTAACGTCTGTATATGGACCAAGGTAAAGCGCACCGTTCCCCTTAATAGTTCTTGTTGGGAAGATTCTGGGAAATTTTTCACTAATTGTAACTTTTATATATGGAAATGTCTTATCATCCATGAGTTTTACATTGTATGCAGGTTTATGCTGTTTTATCAAAGTTTGCTCAAGAACTAAAGCGTCGATTTCCGACTGTGTAACAATGAACTCTATTTTATGTACTTTCGACATCATTCTTGCTGTTCGTTCATTAAACGAATAATCTTTGGTGAAATAGGAAGAAACTCTCTTTCTCAAATTTGATGCTTTTCCGATATAGATAATTTTTCTTACAGCATTTAACATCAAGTATACACCGGGATTATCGGGAATTTTTGCGGTTAGGTCTCTCTTCTTCAAAGTTTATTTACTCAGAATGTCTTATTCAATCTTAGGCATATAGGGCATTATGAACAGGATGTTTTCATTTTCGAATACACTGTACCTACCCATATCTGTCACAACATCAAGTATTTCGTCAGGCAAGTGTGAGTGCAAATCAGAAACCCCGGAGTTTAAAAGACCAAACAGGTTGAAGAATTTATACTTAGGATATATCTCCATTCCGACCTTTGAGTCTTTGGATATCCCCGCTTTTAATTTCGCAATTCTGATTGCCTCGCTCAAACCACCTATCTCATCGATGAGACCGATACCTTTTGCTTGATTTCCTGTCCATATTCTTCCTCTGCCAACTGAATCCACTTTTGCAACTGGAATGTCTCTTCCTTCGGCAACCTTCTCTATAAAGTCAAGATAGAATTCTCTAATGTCAAGTTGGAGTTTCTCTCGTTCATCATCGGTGAAGGATTTTGTGGCTGAGAACATAGCAGCGCGCTTTCCCCTTTTGTTTGTTTCGAATCTTAAGCCAATTTTCTTATAGAAATTTTCAAAACTGAATTTTCCGCTTAAAACACCGATTGAACCAGTAATTGTCCCTTCATCGGCAAGAATAATATCTGCTGCACAAGCAATGTAGTAACCACCAGACCCAGCAACATCCGACATTGAAACTATGAAGGGTTTCCTACTTTTACCTTCCGTGGTTCTCTTAACCTCTCTCCATATTACATCCGATGCAAGTCCCGAACCCCCTCCGCTGTCTATCCTTAACACTATGGCTTTAATACTCTTATCCTTTCTTGCAGACCTTATTGCACTGATTATTGTTTTTGAACCCATAAGGCTTCCGGCAAGAAAATTGCTGCCACTTTTTCCCGAGACTATATTGCCTGTGGCATATATGATTGCAATTTTGTCTGCTGGTTCTGTTTGCCAATCATATACATACGATTTGCTCGAAATGTATTTTTTGAGAGAAACAAGTTTTGTTCGCCCCTTTCTCAACCTCTCCCCTACTTCGTCTTCATACAGCAACCTGTCTATGAGATTACGCTCTTTGGCTTGCTTTGCGGAAAAGGGACCCTGGTCTATTAAGTGTTTCAGGTGCTGAACATTCATCCCTCTTGTTTGTGCAATAGTCCCGGTTAATTGGTCAAAAAGGTCATCAAGTATTGCGTTTGTAACTTCCTTATGAGCGAGAGTCATACTATCCTGTGTAAAAATATCTGAAGCTGACTTGTATTTTCCAATGTGTTCAAGTTCGGCTTCAATCCCGACTTTATCCAGGGTCCCTTTGAAAAATGGAACCTGGGAAAATAAACCCGTAAGGAACAGCTCACCTGAAGGATTCATAAAGAGTGAATCTGCAACCGTTGCAAGGTAGTAGCCCGTGTTTCCAAGAGTTTGAGCGTAACAGTAAATTGTTTTCCCCTTTTTCTTGCATTCAGATAAAGCTTTCCTTATTTCCTGCAACTTCGCAAAACCACATTCAGGTCCTTCCATTACTAAATAAATACCTTTTATTTCAGCATCATCGGCAATTCTTTCAATATTATCAAGTATTTGTTTTAAGGTTGTCTCCCTCTTGGATAAGATACCTGATGGTCTTCTCTCTTCGATGATGTTACCCGAAAGAGTGAAACTGACCCAATATTGCTTTTTGCTCTTGAGAACTGTTCGATACCTGTCAATGCTAAAGTGCGTTGCTGTTTTCCCGGCAGCAAAATTACCTTTATCATCGAAATTGCCGTAACCCATAATCCCGAAATTTCTCAGATTTAATCCCAAACCAACTCCAAAATTATCTTCCGAATAGTGTCCACTGATAGTTATACCATTAATAAGTTCCAGGTTAGCACCAAGTGTAAGGTTTAGATCCTCCCCATAATCTATTGTTTCTGTTTTATAGTATGAACCATCGAAAGAAACTGTAAATCTGTTTCCAAATGGTCTGACTGCAAAACCCAGGTTATATCGAGGGAACAACTCATCCGGATAGTTAATATCATTTGCAGTAACACCAACGGAAAGAAAGTTCAAAGGTCTGTAAAGAAAACCCAGGTCCCATTCAGAACCTCTCTTGCTTTTTGTGAACCAGCGATAGCCCGAGCCCAGGTAAAGATTTCTGCCAATTTTAGTACCCGTTGAGACGGTAAAGGCATTATAATCGTTTTCTCCAGAAAGCAGGCTTGAAAATCCAATTCTACCTGTTCTGAAGTATAGTTGAGTCTCATTTACTGCACCATTTGTGTCAAAAGGAGAAATGAGACAACCTTCAAAGGTTCTGCTAAAACCCAATCCTGCGGGGTTTACGATTATTGATAATGCATTGTCCGTTGTTGCAACGGATTCAAAAGAATGGAGAAATGGAACAGAAAAAAACAGAAAACCGAAAATCATTAAAAATTTTTTCATCACTACTCCTTTTTTTCAAGTTTTCCTAAATCTACCATACTATTTTTGCGGTTACTTTCTGAAAAATGCTATCCTGAGTCCTTAACGTTATTAATGCGTTTCCCGAATTTACGGAATTTACTTTGGAAATGTAATTCTGAATTCATTTCAGAATCTGAAACCATAGATGCTGAACCAAGTTCAGCATGACATAACCCGCTTTGTTTACGTAATGAAATAGAAAAATGTTTTTCCATAATCTTATTCCTATGGGTTTGCCCACTTGAAATGATAAAAGACCATTTGTTTTACCATCTCAAAAGGGCTGCGATGCCGCCCACACTGTCAAGTTCCTTGCTTGTCTTAATGAATTTGACTTCACCATTCTGATTCCACAGATTTTCTATGATTTCATCGATTATGTCGGGAACCTTAACCACCTTTTTACCGCAAAAATCGCACTTTGCAATTTGTTTTAGATACGGCGTCTCACAATTAGAACAGATGAAACCTGGAACAACCAAATTGGTTTTAACCAGTAACGTGTGAATTCTTGTCTGTCTTAGCATTTTAACTATATCCGAAAATCCGCTTGAAACCAAATGCTTCTTCCCTTTTCTATCAAGAAATAGCTTGAGATATTTCATTGATTGTTTGGTTTCGAAGTTGTTAATGATTTTTTGAGCCGATGAATGTATTTCGCTTACCGGATCATCCAGACTTCCCTGAACCTGTGCGACTATGATTTTCTGTAAAGAACTGTGCAACATATGTTTGAATGAATGAAGCGCCTCCAATGAACCACCTATTATTAGATGGTCAAACTTTTCTACCTTATAAAGTTCATGTATAATATCACTTATATTCTTTAAGTGCTTTGCAGAACGGTTCTTAATGTGTCTTTGAAATCTGGATTGAGACCACCCGCCCTGCTTGTGCTTCCCGGGCACTGCTTCGTCCAAAATCTCATTTCTTTCATTCATTACCCCTGTATATATGCTAAATAATCTTGCTCTCTTGCTGTCTACGTAAACAATAAAGTATTTTTCGTTTTCCTCAAGAAATCTAACGAGGGGTCTTGTATATGGGTCTCTATCAATGATAAATCTGCTCCTCACTCTTCTCGGCAGAGTATGCACCTGCCACAATCCCAATCCTGTTGATGCAAATACTGCAATGGACTTTGATTTGTGCACATACTCATATTCTATGAAATCGTTGATTTTCTGACAATCCTTGGCTATGAGTTTTCTCTGGTTATCGTCGAATTTGGAAAGATGGGATGTTCCCTGCTTTATAAGGCTTTTGGCAAGAGTTTTATACTGCTTCTGAGAGCTAAGTGCTGGACTGATTCCTAAGTATAGGCTAAGAATGGGATACTTTTCAGAAGAGGTCTTCATCAATTTCTGAATTTGTTTTACCGTTATCATTAAATTACCCTCCTAAAGTGCTTTACATAGTTTTTATTGATTGATAAATCCTTACCATACATTCTTATTATAGTAAACTTTTTCCAAAAGTCAACAGGTTTTTGAAAATTTATTTTAAAAAGTAATTGAATTTTCTCCTTATTTATGTTACTGTAATTTAAAATAAAGGAGGATCTATGTATCAAAGAGACGAACAGAAAGTGGGGAACTACAGAACAAAATTGTCTTCAATTCAAAGTGACATAACGAACCTTAAAAGGAAATATCTTTTCGATGATGTTTTCGGGAATATTCGCGACATTGAAAGGAAACTCGTTGGAATTGAGAATGGAATAAGAACCATACGGCAAAAAGGTTTTGTTTACGGAAATGAATGGGATAAAATGGTATCCGACTACAAAGGAGAATTCCCGCGAATCAAGTCAAGCATTCAAACGGAATCAAATAATATAGCAAATGTTCACTCATTTACTTTGAACCAGATGCTCTCTGAAATAAACTCAATTAGTTCGGATTTTGAAAGGAATCCTACAAATTACTATTCACATGTCGATTCGATGGAATCAAGAATTTCTCCCATCAAATCACTAATAGAAGATGCAGGTAACAAGTTGAAAACAATGATAGAGCCTATGGAAGAGAAATTGGATGTATTGGATAAAAGGATAAAGAGAATCGATAATGGTTTCGAGCACATTGAAAAAGCTTCTTTTAAGCTGTTGAAAGGTGAAAGCCTTGTAGATGCCTGGGATGCCCAGTATCTAAAAGAACGGAAAAAAGGACCAAAAGGTATCATTTTTTTGACCGATAAAAGATTCAGATTCGAGCAGAATGAAGATGTTGTTGTATCAAGACGATTTCTTGTAGTAACGAAAAAAGAACACAGACGGAAATTACTTATCGATGAACCTGTTGGTTTAATAGCCTCATCCAGAGACAGTGAAAAAGGTTTCTTTCTTGCCCGTAAGGAGATGCTGAATTTACAATTCGAACAGGGTGCAAAACTAAGAAAGGCAAGCTTCAGAACAAGTATCGATTCGAAGCAGGTCGATGATATTCTTGATTCAGTAATAACCGGAGGAATATCATCTACTATGACAAGTGAAGCTACTAAAAAGGAAAAGCAAGAAAAGCCACTTCCTAAAATAGACAAATGCCCCGCCTGTGGAGCAAGTTTCACCAAACCGATCGTCAAGGGAATGACTCATATAAAATGTGAATATTGCGGGAAAGTAGTGTATTTTTAGAAAAGTAAATGAAAACATTTGTATGATTCTGTTCTTAATTGTCAAATAGCCAGGAAAGATATTCCTTATTTTTCCAGTTTATCAATGAAATCCCGATACCTGAATAATGCGCTATTATATTTTGGGTATATGATTCAAGTATTTTACCCGCTTTATCGAAGTCCTCATCTTTTTCATAGAAGAAATATTTGGCTGGCATATCATAGTAATGTCCGTCACTTGAACAAGGATAGGGAATTTTACCGGAATTAGGAAATTGAAACTGTTCGAGATTGACTTCGCTTAATAAAGTATCCAGAAAATCCTCGCATATCCATGAGGTTTCCGTAGTCGTTCCACACAGGTAAACAAGTGAATTAGGTGGATAACGCCAGAACTGATAAAACTTAGGTTTAGTAAATTCTGGTGACACATTCCCAGAAATCTTAATGGAGGAATCGGTAACAGTGAGAACATATGCATCTACAACACCTTTGTAGGTAAAATAGAGTGAATACTCTCCTTCAGGAATATCCAAAAATGATGTATAATGGGCAGGTCCCAAAGCAGTAAGACAAATCTCAGGAATATATATACCCAAAAAATCAACTGAAACTATATTACCATCCACTATTACGTCACATATTATTGACCAGTTACAGCAGGGGTATATTTTCTCTGTGACCATCGATAGCATTATACTTGGTTCACTAATTGAGCTATAGTCTCGATAGCCTTCCTTGACACTGAATATTATATTGCCTTCTATCGGTTTGGATTCCTCGGATTTGAAAATGCTGCAACCCAGAAAAACGAAAAGAGAAGAGGCAAATAAGAAAAGAAACAAATTTTTTATTTTAAATAAGGTTTTCATCTTTTCCCCCTATCATGCGATTTCACAAAGTCATTCCCTGTTATTATTGATTTTCTCTATACTCACTCGTTCATTTTAATTCGATTAGTATACGTATTTTTACTTTTTATCCTTTTTCTATAAGCAACTACAATAGCAATCAAATATGCAATAAAAACAACCGCCCATCCATATTGTATGTTTCTACCTGCTTGATAATAAAAATAACTCGACAAACCTGCAAAAGTTGCATTTATAATATTTAAAATAAGGTTTGTGTTAAATGGATGTTTTTTTTCGAAAAAAGAAGCACCTATGTTTAATATAGCGACCAAAATACTTGAAACTCCAATAAATATTAAATTGTTCTCTAAACAATCAATGCCACTTGCAAAAAATGCAACTCCTGTAAGAATAAGAAATATTTTAGGATTTTTCTTTCTTATTTCCATTGTTTCCTACCTTTTATAAAAAACATTTAAGAATTTTCAATTCAAAAGTTTATCCTTTATTTAACTTTTATTTCAAAGTAATTAGTTCAAAAGTCACAATTGCCAATATTGCTCCTAATCCGCTTGCTATAATATCATAATAGTTACAAATTTTACTTACTCCCCACAAAGGCTTTAGTTCTTCAATCGCCATCAATAGAAATGCCATAAAAGAACCCATATAGACAATAAGACGTCCATATTTTGGTGCTTTTATAATAACTGCATTCATAAAAAAAATACTAACAATATATGCAGCAATAAAATTCGGAAAACTTCCGGTTAAAATCTTCATAATTGGCGTATGACTATATAACGGTCTTATAATTTCCTTATTCAAAGAGATTAGTCCAAATAATAAAGCAAACAAAAACAAATTAACAACTATAATTTTCTTTTTGTTATTCATTTCATTTTTCATTTGGTTTAATATAACTTAATTCAGTTGTGTTCACATTTTCATTCGTTTTTTCTAATAGGGCATAACGGTCTCGGGATAACGAAGTAGGATGCTTTTAAATATCGTAAACATTTTAACTGAACATATTCTCTACAATGTTTATAAATTGTTAAAGCAATCATCACCAATTTCGTTTATCCCGTGTTAGCCGTATTCATTCAAAGACCAAGCTTTGTGATTACAGAAAACAAATTATTCAAACCATCCACTCCTGAGTGTACAAATACACAGGGGATCAAATTCCTTGTTCTTTCCCAGAGTACTCCAAACATAATTCCCATAAATGTCTGCAAAAAGAATGCTCTGCAAAAAGCTTCCACGATTGTTATTCCGGGGTACCATTGCATAATACCATGAATATGACCTAACCCGAAAATAAGTGAAGTAATTAAAACTCCGCTAATACTTGATTTTAATAAATATGATATCCTGGTTTGAATAAATGCTCTGAAAAAAAATTCTTCCGAAAAGCCCGACATCAGAAAATAGTAAATAAAAGATGAAAATAGTCCGATTCCAACCTGCTGAGCGCCATACTTTCCGCTAAGAATTTCACTACCTGTATTACCAACAAAAAAAGCGCTTGGAATAGCCAATGCCAGAAAAATAATAAAACCGACCCAAAGATTTTTTTTCCATTCTTTGCTTTTAAGACCCATGGACGCCAGTGAATTCTTTCGAAACTTCAAAAATAGAAAAGGTAAACCTACGAATATTATTGTTTTCTTTATAATCATTCCAATATTCCATTTATCTCCAAAGTCAATTTTTGGCAAAGGTAGATAATCCCAGATAATAAGAATCAGGAGCCCAATTATAAGTTCAAATCCGGGCCTTTTAATTTTGATATCCTGAATTGTTATCTTTTTTGTCAGATCAACTATCCACCAGCAAAGGAATAATATACCAATGCTTAAACCGATATAAGTTAATGCGTTTTCCGGTTCATTTAAGAAAACTAACACAAGCGCAAAAATATAAATTGCAATAAAAACTAATACTGTCGGTGTTTTCAAGTCTTCTTTTTTAAAAAACACTTCTTGATTCATTATTTTTAACCTCAATTAAAATTATTGCAGCTAACGTTTCGCAAGTACCTGAATTTGGCGACCAACGGTAGCCAATTTGTGCGAAACGAAGTGAAGCTGGGTACTCGTTGTTACATCAAGTGTTCCGCTCCTTCTTTAATGCTTACAAACGTAAATGGATGTACTTTGTGTAAACTAAAACAGCTTAAGTCTTACCATTTTCTTTAAATTTATTATAGCATGATTCTTTAAACCCTTCAAGTTTTAAAATAAGATCATTCATCCAGTCAGGATTTTTATCATCTATTGTAAGATCAATAGATTTTTCTAACTTTTTGTAAGTTATAAAATTATGATATTTATAAAATCCGGGGATTTGATCAATTTGTTCATCCGAAATATGCTCCATTTCTCTATAACCTTTGATAAACTGTAAAAACTTTTTATCATTAATATTTACTTTTTCACCTTCATCAAAGAGGTCGCTTAATGCATAAGCAATATCCGCTACAAACCAAGAATAAATAGCATCATCAAAATCTATGATATATAATCCATTATTCGACCATATTATATTATCTAACTCAAAATCATAATGGATTATTCCATAATCATTGTCATTTTTTGTAAGCGTTTTCATCCAAGCTCTAATACTTTCTATCTCCTTTGTTTCAATTTCATCCTTTGGTGGATATTGAATAATTAAATTCTCAAAAAGTTGCTCATGTGTTTTTCTTTTTATTTCAAGCGTACTAGGGATTTCTTTGATTACTTTGTGAAGCTGACCTAAAGATTTTCCCCATTTTAAAAAACCATTTAATTCAAGATTATCTAGTTCTTTCTGTTTACCGTATATGCGTTCGAAAACAACAGTATAAAAAGTACCAAACGATGCTGTCGAGGTCCAGAAGAATTCCCCAGTTGGGGTCAGGATAATTCCCCAGTTAGG
>CAYMQB010000056.1:0-13955 GCA_964392665.1 uncultured bacterium
AACTATCTACTGTCAATACCGGCGCATATACTGTTATAGATGGATGTGATGTCCATATGCTATCATTTGTGTCATGGGCATCGAAATCAAATACGGCTGTGTAACTATCAGGACAATCATTGGTTATGGATAAAGTATATGGAACAGAACCCAATGCAGAATCTCCAGCTGCTATGTCTCCATACCAGCTGGAATCAACGGAAATGCTTATGTATGGATCTGACAAAGAAAGAAGAGCATAAACCCCATTTGCAGTGGCATTTCCAAAGTTTTGAACCCATATGTCCCAATCAATCGTTTCACCAGGGTTGGGTATTCCATCACCATTACCTCCACCAACATCATTTATGGTCGATTTTAGATAACCTACATAAGGTCCACTGGAAAGTGCTAATATAACGCCATAGTATGGCTCCAGGTTATAACCCGTAACAGTAATAAATACAGAATCACCTCCGATTGTGTTTACAGGCAGGGTTGCATTTCCACCAGCAGTATAAGCGGTAACAAGTGAATCCGATGACTTCACTATTGCTGCAACAAGTGCACTATCAACAGGACTACCACTTACTGTTACATTTACCGGGATACTGTATGGACCTACAGGAATTACAGCAGGATGAGTAACCGTTAGGTGTTGAGGAACTTCTGTCCATACCATCATTGATGGGTCTCCAAAACAATTGTATTCTTCATAATAATACTGCTCCATCGAACCAGCTAAATAGACATGATAAAGCCCTGCATCTTGCATTCCAGCAAGCCAACTTATGTTATTCACAAAAAATTCGTAGAACATACCTCTTTCGAGTGTATCATCCTCGGTCCAATAACTGTATGTAGAGGCACCCCAGAAACTGATTGCTCCTTTGTTTGCAACTCTTACCCAGGTTTCCCCAAAACATTCGCTTGAGTATCCAAAATCACCGGTTAGACAGGCATGACTGCAAACCATAGGGTACATATCGAGATTGGTAAGGCTCTGCACATCCGATTGGTTAAAAGGAGGACCATCTGCCCAACCCTGCTCAGAACCGTGACCGGAGTATATTGCAAGAGAACGACCATCATTCAGCGCATCCTTCACGTCCTGTGTTGTAGCACCGTAGTAATACCAGAGGCTGTCGCAGGTATATCCGGCCGGTCCGAGGTAAGTTTGAATAACATGCCTGTGTGAACCTTCCGAAATATTGTGATTATCCGAAGAAGCCATAAAAACTGCTTTCTTTATCCAGTCCGTTCCATTGGTCCAGTTTGTTTGTTCATAATCCATAACCTTTCCAACCTCAATATCTAACTGGGTTCCTGTTTCAGCAGAAAATCTCCCAAGCCATAAATCAGGAAAATAATCGGAACCAGAAATAGCAGCATAGTAAAGGTCTGTAACAGAACCAGTTTCCGTTCCTATGAATGCTGGAATCTGCGCCTCATCCCCCACAAGTAAAACAAACTGAGGTGGAATTGGCCAGTTGTTGTAAGCATCCTGAATATATGATTGAATGTTCGTTGTTGTAGGACCCCCGGGAATATCCGATGTTTTTGTAACCGTTACATAATAACCTTTTTGTTTCTTCCAGTTCGCAAAAGGAGTTATGTTGCCTACAAATGCATCATAACAAATAATAAGATATCCTATCGGTATTGCAGGATAATCAACCATAGATTCAAGAATTCCATAATTCAGCACAGAACCTTTCAGAAAACTATCGAACTTCGAACTCCCGTACTTTTTTAGTCTGTTTACTGTATAAGCAATATTCGGATGACGAAAACTGATCTCGAAACTAATCGAAGTTTTTAATCTTGTCTCTCCTGTTTTTGGATTGTATGCAACAGGATTTACTTCGAGAATAAAGAGCCGGTGTTCTCTTACAATACCCGCCTCCTTTATCCTAACCATTTTTGGGGGATTAAATATATCTTGAGAATAAAATTTATCATCGTAATTGAATTCCGCACCTTCAAGCGCACCAGGAATTTTTGGAATTGGAGCCTGTGTAGGATAAACAGGTTTTTCAATAAATGCACTTTTTGTGCTTACATTCTTAATTACTATCACAGGTTCTGCTCCAAACGGAACTTCGATAAATGTTCTATAACATGGAAGTTGCGGATTTCCTATTTCGCCAGTAGAGCGAGAACCGGGGAAACTTAAGAATGTGAATTCCCCATTCTTTGTATTACGAATCTTCGATTCGACGTCACTAATGGAAAAAGTCACTTCTATTCCACTAACGGTCGAAGAAACTATGTCAATTTCAGGCTTTTCTACTTTACCTGTCTTAAAAACGCTTTCAGCATTCAAAATAGAGAATGCTGAAAAAACACAGAAAAACATAATCAAGACAACGACGAAAACATTAGAACTTTTCATTCCAACCTCCTTATAAAATAGTCAAAGATATAGCTATTAAGTTGTTGTAATATAAACTGTTGTTCAATGGGATTGGTTTTACATCTAATCCACCTTCAATATAGTGCTCTGCTTTCTTTTTGGATTTTCTATTTCTTACAATCATAAACTCATAGAACTAATATGACCTCAGCCGGCTCGTATTTCGTTGAGGTCATCAATTTTTCAGCTCGGCTGCAATTCTATCAGAAAGATATGCAAAAAACTCTTCATTTGGCTGGGGAGCAGGGATTCGAACCCCAATAACGAGATCCAGAGCCTCGCGTCTTGCCATTAGACGACTCCCCACCAATTACTTAACAAAAAGTAGCGCTATGGGGATTCGAACCCCAGTCTCCTGGCTGAGAACCAGATGTCCTGACCGGACTAGACGATAGCGCCATTTGATTCATTATAAGAAATTCTAATATATTTTAAGGCTTTTGTCAAGCGATTTATCACAATTTTTTTACCCAGAACTTCCAATAATTCAAAGAGTCCGGGACCCACTGTCATACCTGTTACAGCAAGTCTCACAGGATGAATCAATTTGGCTGGCTTTACTGCGAGCTGTTCCGAAAGATGCCGAAATACGTCTTCCAAATACGCTTTTGAAAAATCATCATTTTTTTCAAACATATTAAGTATTGCTTTTATATAGTTAATTGATTCTTTGGTAAAATGTTTTTTCACACCTTTTTCTTCATATTCATTAACATCTTCGAAGAAGTATGAGCCATATTTCACAAAGTCCGTTAACTTGCGCATTCTCTTTTTTAATACATTCACAAAACGAACAACATAATCCATCCTAATGTCTATCGTATTCTGTTCCAACCATCCTTTCTTGGTTAAGAACGGTATAACTCTCTGTACCAAATCGTCATCGTTCATCTCGTTTATGTAAACGCCATTCATCCATTCAAGTTTCTCTATATCAAAAATGGCAGCTTTTTTGCTTATTCTATCAAGATTAAAATTTTCTATGATTTCTTTTTTGCTCATTAATTCCCTGTCTTCACCTGGAGACCACCCAAGAAGTGCAAGAAAGTTGAAAAGCGCTTCATGGAGAAATCCCATGCCTTTATACTCCGTTACAGAAACTGCACCATGCCTTTTAGAAAGTTTACTTCTGTCTTCTCCAAGTATAAGCGGAAGATGTGCATATGCAGGAGGATTAAGACCCAATGCTTCACAAAGCATTAACTGCTTAGGAGTATTAGGAATATGGTCTTCACCCCTTATGTTGTGACTAATTTCCATTTCAAAATCATCCACAACTACGGCAAGATTGTAAGTAGGAGTCCCATCGGATTTGAAGATAACGAAATCCTCGATTTCATCATTTTTCTTTTTAATTTCACCGTGAATAATATCAAGGAAGGAAGTTGTACCTTCCGGGACAAGAAATCTAAGTGCTTTGGGCCTGCCCTCTTTTTCATATTTCTCTTTAGTATCATTATTTAAGTGTAAGCATCGTCGGTCATACTTCCAATCCTCTTTCTTTTTTCTGGCTGTTTCTCTTCGCTCTGCAAGTTCCTCTGGAGAACAGTAACAATAATAGGCTTTACCTTCCTTGTGGAGTTTGTTGGCATATTTCCGATAAACTTCCAGCCTTTCTGATTGAAAAATAGGACCTTCGTCCCAATCAATTCCAAGCCAGGATAATCCGTCAATAATTGATTTTACCATTTCTTTGCTCGAGCGCGCAATATCCGTATCTTCTATGCGAAGAATAAATTTGCCCTTTCTATTCCTTGCAAACAGCCAATTGTAAAGCGCAGCCCTTGCTGTGCCGAGATGAAGATATCCCGTGGGACTTGGAGCAATCCTCACCCTTACACCATTGCCTACTCTCTTTAACTTTGTCATTACGAGTTTTCGGTCATAATCACTGCCGAAGCAATCTCATTTTCGTAACTTCCATACACATTCCACCACAGAAACACAGAGCACACAGAGAAAACATTTGTTTCAGGGTTTTATGTCTCATGTCTGATGTCTTCGGTCTCTGGTCTCATTTTCACAATTTCCTAATTTCGTAATTTCGCCTTCAGGTGTTAGGTCTGTGGTCTGCCTTTCTGGCGGAGGGGCGGGGATTCGAACCCCGGGTGGAGTATTACCCCCACAACCGCTTAGCAGGCGGCTGCCTTCAGCCATCTCGGCCACCCCTCCAGCGGAGGGCGAGGGATTCGAACCCCCAAGGGCGTGAGCCCGGCGGATTTCAAATCCGCTGCCTTACCTGTTAGGACTAGCCCTCCCAACCAAACCAGTCTATATTAGAAATTCTTTATTGTCAATATATTTCTTATTGTAAACACATTCAGGAAAATTTAAACTTTCTTTCAGTGAAGAGCTTAACGCAAATATCCACAACTTCTGGTTCGTATAAGACACCCTTATTCATAAGTATTTCACTCAATGCCTTATCAATACCAAGAGCAGGACGATAAGGTCTGTTAGATGACATAGCTTCGACTACATCTGCTACAGCCAGTATTTTTGCTTCAATGGAAATTTTATCGCTTTTCAAACCGGAAGGATAACCGGATCCATTCAACCTTTCATGATGCTGCAACACCACTTCTGAAATTTTCCAGGGAAAATCAACTCCCTGTAGTATTTCATAGCCGATTCTTGGATGATTTTGGATAAGTTCAAACTCAAATTTCCCAAGTTTACCAGGTTTGCTTAAAATCTCAACAGGTATATTTATCTTTCCAATATCATGCAGTAGTCCAGCAATGCGGATCCCCTCAATTCTGTGAGTCGCAAAATTCATTACTTTCGAAATAGCACAAGCAAGTTCTGAAACACGTCGCTGATGACCCGATGTATAAGGATCTTTTACCTCAACAACATTAGCAATTACCTGTACAGTTCCATTAAGTGTTCTTTTTAATCGTTCAAAACTATCTTCTAGATCCTCCTCGACCTCTTTGCGTTTTGTAATCTCGTCTTTGAGCAGTTTGTTCGTTGTTGAAAGCCAAATGGTTCTTTTCTTTACGCTTTCTTCCAACTCATCATGCGTCTTCTTAAGTTCTTTCTCCGCCTTCTTACGTGCGGAAATATCCGTAAATGCAGCAACCGTCCCTATATGTCTTCCGGTGTCGTCTTTAAGCAAAGAAGCAGATACAACAACATCTACTTTTCTTTCATTACTGCCCCTAAGTTGGCTTTCAAAAGTACCTTTTATGTTTCCATTTTCTGTCCCCGTTTCATCTATCAAATTTTCAAATTCCGAACTGTCGATAAAATGATAAAGATTCATTACTACCAATTCATCTTCGGTGTAACCTACCATCTTGGAAAATGCCGGATTCACAAATGACAGTTTTCCCAGAGCATCAACTATTATAATCCCGACCTGCGCAACATTTGTCACAATCCTGTAACGCTCTCTGCTCCTATACAAAACTTCTTCTGCTGAGTCACGTTCCGTGATGATTCCTGCAAAGGCTTTGTTTGCCATAATACAATATTTGTCCTCAAGATCATGAAGTTTCTCTCTCAACTCCCCGCAGGTTCTGTCTCTTGATCTTAACTCAGAAAGCAACTCCTGGGTCTTTAAGGAGTTATAGATATCTCTCTTATCAGCATTCATTTATTATCTCCGCCTGCGCATATGGATCATTGCTTCAGTCAAAATGCATTTTGCTTATTTAAGTATTTTCTTTAGTTTTTGCTCATCTATAATCTTTATACCAAAACTTTTTGCTTTATCGTATTTTGAGCCGGGATTTTCTCCACAAACAACAAAGTCAGTTTTTTTACTCACCGCTGATGTAACAATTCCGCCAAGCGATTCAATCATTTCCTTCACTCTACTCCTTGTATAGCTCTTCAGACTCCCCGTTAAAACAAAGGTCTTTCCTTGTAAACTATTCCTGCTAACCGACCTCTTTATCGGAACCATCTTCACACCACTTGTTCTCAATTTTTCTATCTCTCCAAGATTCTCTTTGTTTCCGAAAAATTTAACAATGCTGTCAGCCATAACCGGACCTATCTCATCAATGCTTTCCAGTTCATTATATGTGGTTTTCATCAGCCGTTCCATCGAGCGAAAATGTTCTGCAAGGATTCTCGCTGCCTTGACACCCACATATCTTATGCCAATTCCAAAAAGCAATCGAGCAAAACCTCTTTGCTTACTTTTCTCTATTGCACTGAGCAAATTCTCAGAAGATTTCTCAGCCATTCTTTCAAGTTTAACAAGTTGCTCTAACTTAAGTTTATAAATATCGGAAAACTTCGTCACAAGTCCGTTGTCTACAACCTGGCTTATAAGAACAAAACCCAGTCCTTCTATATCCATTGCATTACGTGTTGAAAAATGCTCGATATTACCCTTTACCTGCGCAGGACAGGAAATATTAACACATCGTATTGCAACTTCGTCCTCGTTCTGAACAAGTTTTGATCCACAAATCGGGCATCTGTCAGGCATCCTAAATTCCCTTTCTTTGCCCGTCCTTTTGTCAGTAACAACCTTAACCACTTTGGGGATTACTTCCCCACCCTTCTCAACAATCACATAATCGCCTACTCTGATATCCTTTCTTCTTATTTCATCCTGATTGTGTAATGTCGACCTTGATACAGTCGACCCTGATAACTCTATAGGTTCAAGTGCGGCAACGGGGGTAACTACACCTGTTCTTCCCACGCTTAACACAATATCTACTATTTTTGTTACTGCCTGTAAAGCAGGATATTTGTAAGCAAATGCCCATCTGGGATGTTTTATTGTCTCTCCCAATTTTTTATGCTGTTCGAAATTGTTTACTTTAATAACCATTCCATCGATATCAAAATTCAAACCGTCCCTTTTTGTTTTCCACCCGTTGCAGATTTTAGTAACTTCATCGATATCAACCGCTCGTTTTAAAACCGGCATTACCTTAAAACCAATATCCTTCAGAGTATTCATTGCATCCCGATGAGTTTCAAAAGGGTGTGGGGACACAACACTATGAACAAAGATGTCCAATTTCCTGTTCGCAACAATTTTGGGATTCATATTTTTGATACTTCCTGCTGCAGCGTTTCGTGGATTTGCAAACAGTGGTTCCCCACTATTTTTTCTATCTTCATTCAAATTTTCAAATACCGAGCGAGGCATATAAACCTCTCCCCTAACTTCTATGTTGCTGATTTTTACTCTCTTTTCAATTAGCTTGAGTGGAATGGAATTTATGGTTTTCAGGTTTTGCGTTATTTCATCACCAACAATCCCATTTCCTCTTGTAGAACCTCGGAAAAATTTCCCATCTTTGTATTCAAGACTTACTGCAAGTCCATCTATTTTCAATTCTACTACATATTCATAATCTTCTTTACCTAAGGTTTTTGCAATTCTTTTGTCAAACTCCCTCAGTTCCTCTTCCGAATAAGTATTTTCGAGACTCAGCATAGGAACGCTGTGATTAGTGGAAGGAAAACCACCTATGAGCTCTTCACCAATTCTCTGTGTTGGAGACGTTAGCGTTACCAGTTGAGGATATTGTTTTTCAATCTTCAGCAGTTCTTCCATCAATTTATCATAATCTCTATCAGAAATGACAGGATCATTCAGAACATAGTACCGATAGTTGTGGTGGTTAATCTTTTCTCTTAGTTTCTCAACCTGCTTCTGTATTTTCTTATCTACTAACATAATCTCACTTAGTAATTATGTGATTAAGCAATTTCGTTTTGCTCGTTTAAATCGTTCGGATCGTCTGACTCGTTTCGATAGTTTAGTCGATTAAGCCGTAGCTCGCTTTACACCACGAAGTGAATTTCCTTACAGCGTAGCGTTTGTTTCACAACCTCAGCGTTTTTGTACACTTTTTTTCTTCAACCTAGAGCTTACCTTTTTTCGGTTATTTCAAGATACAGTTCTTCGATACTTTCACCTTTTACATTACATTTTCCCTTTATCTCTTCTATCGAACCCTCGACTATCAATTCTCCATTGTCAATAATTCCAATCCTGGTGCATATTTGTTCTGCTACAGACAGTGTATGTGTCGAGAGAAATATGGTAACACCCTGTCTTGCTTTTTCAACCAGAACGTTCTTGACTACTCTCGCACTTCTGGGATCAAGCCCAACCATAGGCTCATCTATTACAATTACACAAGGATTATGTATCAAACAAGAAGAAATCACAACTCTTTGCTTCATCCCATGAGAATACTCACCTGTAGGAGAATCGAGCCATTTATTCATTTCAAATAGCTCCTCATATTTATTTATAGCATTTTCCAATTTGGAAGATTCCATCTTGAAAATGTGACCAATGAAATACAGAAACTCACGCCCTGTAAGATACTCGTAAACAAAAGGTGTATCAGGAATATAGCCAATTTTCGACTTAACCTCAATGGGATTAGCAATAACTGAAATGCCTTCAACAGTAACAGATCCGCTATTTGGTTCAATCAAGCCAACAAGCATCTTGATAGTTGTGGTTTTACCGGCACCATTGGGTCCAAGAAACCCGAAAAGTTCACCTTTTCTTATATCGAGATTTAAGTCCTTAACGGCTGTTTGTGTTCCAAATGTTTTCGTTACACTCGTAAAACTGATCACTTAATTGGATTCTATAATCCTTATACTAATCTGACCAACAAGTTTGATTACCTTAATGAAATCGAGTAGTGTTCCTTCTTCGAGTTTCAAGTGTGTTGCATCTGCAAGGTGTTGTCCAAAAACAGGGTCACAGGCCACCCATCTTCCCCAGTAAACTTCATTCCATGCATGATAGTAAAATGCTCCGTCGACATAGACTATTCCAACAACAACTTTTGCAGGGATACCAAGTGAACGTACAAGTGCGGCAAATAGAACCGCATGTTCGTTGCAATCGCCAACCCTTGATGATAATACTTCTTTTGCATACGGAATGCTAAATGTAGGTGCTTTTCTTATGTTTTCATACACCCAATCCAAAATATCTTCCACGCTTTCCCATTTATCCTTGCTCCCCTTCGTTATCTTTTGTGCAATTTTCGCAATTTCAGTGTCATCACACGGCATAAAAGGTGTCGAGGCAAGGTCATTTTCAAATTCTTCTCTGTTAATACCATCGATCGAGAAATTCAAGCGTGGTTTTTTTATGTTAACCGTAATTTTCCCATTCGCATATTGTTGTCTTTCATTGTTCAGGAATTCATAATCCGATGTAATGCCACTAATCTCTATAACAAGGTGAGTCAACTTCCTTGGTTTTTCAATCCTACCCTCAGGATAAATTGCATAAGTTTCATATATTTTCAGTCCCTGTACTGACTTTCCTAAATCTGCTATCTTGTCAAGCGACTCTCTCCTCATAGTTATACCCATAGGAGAAGATTCCATCAACATCTTTTTTTCTTTGTCAAAATATAGTCTTGACTCTAATCCCAACATCCTTACAATGATGTAATCAGTATTATAATTTTTTCCGTCCAATTTAATTACCTCTTTTCCTCCTCTGCTAATGTCAACATCGACAACCTTCTCTGAAAGTGGTTCAAATATTGCATAATTGAGAACCGTGTCCTTTTCAAGCTCCAGATACTGGACAACCCTTTCAATGGAGGCAGGTACAAAAGGCTTATCTCCAATGGGAAAAACAACGTTCTTCTTCTCTCCACAATTTTCAATCGTTAGAAATATCGAATCTTCTTTAATAACGCCATTCGTTCTTACTTTGTGTTCTCCACTTATAACCTCTGCGTAAAACGATTTCAAGATAAAGTTCTCATCAGCCTCAGATACTGAATATGTTGTAACACTCTGACTAAATCCGTATGCTACAATATTCATAATCGATTTTTCGCTTATTCTTACACCACTTTGGGTTTTTTCTTGTTTCGAAATGGAATATCCAATTTTCTCATCATTCACGTAGATTCCATAACCACTGACATCCAGATCCAGAATATCCCTGTCTGTTATGAAATTCATTCCTAAGTCTTTCTCTCCCTTCCAGGGATATTTCACAGCAAAAATGATGGTAACTATCCAAACCACAAAAATCAAAGCAAGAAAAAAGAAAAAAGATTTTTTCACCTTTTTCATTCGCTGTCCTTTCTTGAACGGTTATACAGTGATTTCAGGTTTCAAATTACGGGTAGTCCTTCCATAGATGATGCTAACAATCTCTTTTCATAATGCACTGCTAATCAAGTTGTCTTCAACTGTTTAATCCCTTTGTTGATTATTTCATACAAATTACCGCAAAATCTTTAGAATTTTTTTGTAAATCCTATGCTCGTTCCCATTGTAATCTCACCATTGTCGATCCTCAGATGAAAACCACACTCAGGATTTGTGCATACCCATGCTTTATATCTTATAGATGCTCCATCTCTACCATAATCAGAAAGTGGAACAAGCACACCCTTATCGCACTTAATACATTTTGGAAATGATTCAGCCACTGTAACACCTCCCATCTGAGTTTTGTGCCGAAGAGGGGATTCGAACCCCTACATCCGGAAGGACACTGGACCCTGAACCCAGCGCGTCTACCAGTTCCGCCACTTCGGCGTTAATCAATCATACCAGAATTAAGCAAAAAGTCAAGAAAAAATAAGAAAGCGGAGAGAGGGGGAGTCGAACCCCCGATCCCGATCTCTCAGGATGCGCGATTTCGAGTCGCGTGCTTTCGTCCACTCAGCCATCTCTCCGATTTTTGCAGTGCAAAAATAGCATAATTGCTAATAGCATATTGCATAAGGCTAATCTTTTCTCGCTTCTGATTGGTTTCTTTTTTTTCGAAAAAATTCAATGAGCAAATTCTCTATATCCTGTTTCAGGATGTCAGTTTCTATGACCTCCACTGTATGATTGAACTTATTCTTTTCAAGAATATCAATCACTGAGCCAAAACTTCCGAATTTCGGTTCCTTCACAGCGTATACAACCTTCTCTATCCTTGAATGTAGGATAGCACCACCGCACATCATACAGGGTTCAACACTAACATAAATCGCACATCCATTCAATCTCCAGGATTTTATCGTATTACAAGCGTCACTAATTGCAATAATCTCCGCATGTCCTGTTGGGTCATTCAGACTCTCAACCCTGTTGTGACCCCTACCAATAACCACATTACCCCTAATTACAACAGCTCCAATAGGGACCTCCCCCTCATCTAAAGCTTCCAGTGCTTCCCCGTAAGCTTCCTTCATCCATTTTTCGTCTGTTTCTCTTCCCACTTTCATCACAGCTCATCCCAGATTAGGTAATTTAGTAATTTTGTTTAGTTCATTTGAACGTTTAGTTCGTTTCATTTTTTCTCAACAAAACGTGTGTTTTACAGCCAAAGCCGTTTTTTTACAGTTTATCCTTTATCCTTACCTTTTCACCGATACTCCGTCTCTCTATTCACTCTTCTGTTCTCAAAGACTGGCGCGCCTGGCGCGACTCGAACGCGCAACCTGCGGATTCGTAGTCCGTTACTCTATCCAGTTGAGCTACAGGCGCAAGTATAATAATATAATAACTTAGTATTTTTATTATTTAAAAATTTTTCCATTTGTGACCAATTTGTGACTATCATTAAGCCTGAGTCTTCTTTGCAAGATGTTAACTGCTTGTTGTTTGTGTTTTCCAGATAGATGAGCATATCTCATGGTCATCTGAATTGTTCTATGTCCTAACAGTTCTTGAACAGTCTTTAGATTAACATTTGACATAACAAGATGGGAGGCAAAAGTATGCCGCAAAGTGTGGAATGTTACATCTTTTATACCGGATTTGTTTAAAGCTGTTCTAAATGCGGTCCTGACATCTTTATAAGGTTTTCCAAGACTATTTTGAAAGACAAACTCATTTACAGATTCATTTTTAAGTTCAAAAAGAACTTCCTTTAAAGCATCACTGATAGGAATTTTACGTGAAGAACCTCCTTTGGTTTCATCTAAAATAATGAGATTAGTATCAAAATCAATATCTTTCCATTGTAGTGTAAGTATCTCATTAAGTCTCATTCCTGTAGTTATGGCTGTAATAACAATAGGCTTTAATTGTGGAGAGCTACACTCCATAAGTCTGTGTATTTCTTCTTCTGAGAGAAACCTCAATCGTTTATTGTTTTCCTTGAAGAATTTGACTTCAGTTACTGGATTTGCTGATGCCTTTTTCCATTTAATTGCCAAGTTAAACATATGCTTCATACAGGCTAATTCTCTGTTGACAGTAGTTGGTTTAACTTCCTCACTTCTTTTCTGTTTGTAGTTTTCAATATCCAGAGGAGTGATATGCTTTATTTTCATATCTTTGAAAAATGGTAAGATATTGCCTAGACTCGTAACATCCCTTCTCCAGGATTTTTTGTTTATCTTTGCATATCTTATGTATATTTTAGCAAGCTCATCGAAAGTAGTTACTGATTTATAAGTTTCAATGTCAAATTTTGCTTGCGTAATTTCAGCTGTTCTTATTGCTAATATCCTTTCAGCAAGCTTCTTGTTTGGGCCTACTCTTTCCCTTATTCTTTTTCCATCAAAGTAATAATCAATATACCAGATATTTTTTCTTTTATATGCTCCCATCTTTACCTTCTTTTCTTATAATATAGCATTTTTTTTCTTTTTTGTCAATAGAAAAATTAGCGAAAAGTCAATAATAATGCTGGTTTTTAGGCATTTATTTATACCATACTTTCTTTACTTCAATTGTATTTTTTTTAATCCATTCTTTGATATCTTCTAAATAAAATTTTGTTAATCTTCCACACTTAACATGACAAATTTTGTTCTGTGAAACCCAATTGTAAAGAGTTCCAATACTTATCCCAGTTAACTCTGAAAGTTCTTTTATGTTGATTAGAATCTTTTTCATTATCTTGAATATCTTAAAGTTTGAAAAATTCCATAATATTGTCAGCTCTTAGTAATTGAGATAACAAACAAGAATAAGTTTTCTCTCTATATTGTGTCTCTAAAGAAGCAATCATTTTATTTATCTCAGATATTTTGTCTTTCTGGCATGTTGTAATGACATAATCAGCTCCTGACTCAAGATTTTTAATAATATTATGTTTTTCTTGTGCTGGCGCTGAGTTTATAGATATTTCAATTGCTATCTTTATCTGTTTGTCATCTTTTAGTTGCTCAACGAGAATATCAATAAATTTATCTTTAATATTTGCTTCGATTTTAACTTTATTGTTTTTAGATTTTCTAAGATGCTCTGCAATTTTGTTCTGCCAAAACCAATGTTCAAAACCTGTGCCTTTTGTGTATTTTAATTCTGGCATGTTAATAACTTTATAACCTTGCTCTGTTATTTCCAAAAATTTTGTTAGTCCTCCTCTACCACCGAGACTTATCTCAATAATTTTACAAAGAGCATTTTTTATCAGAGTTTTAACAATTCTATTACCTTTACCTGCTGAGAGATTAAGATTAGAATAGTGTTGAGAAATTGATGTCGAGGTTCAGAGGAATTCCCCAGTTGGGGTCAGGATAATTCCCCAGTTAGGGTCAGATTAATTCCCCACCTGGGGTCAAAAGAATTCCCCACTTGGGGTCTATAATCAAAAAATGAGATATATTAGTTACCTTTTTTATGATATAAT
>CAYMQB010000057.1:0-13692 GCA_964392665.1 uncultured bacterium
CCTAACTGGGGAATTATCCTGACCCCAACTGGGGAATTCCTCTGAACCTCGACAAGGACTTGTAGAATAAATATCGTTTTCATCAAAGGGGTGATCGGCACCCCCAGGGGCAACTACACAAAGCTCTGGTCCATGATCTGAAAAAGAAGATTTACCATCATTATTGTCTGTAGCACCAACAGCAATAACATTCGAGAACTCAGATGAGTAGGCAGCAGGATAATCCAGAGCACCATTGTCATTTCCAGCTGCGAAAACCAATAGTTTATCTCTATCATAAGCGTATTGAACTGCTTCATGAAGAACGTTCGAAGGACTAGGACGACCACCACTAAAATTGATAACCTGGCATCCTTGGTTTGTAGAATATATAATTGCATTTTTGACGATAGGGGCAGCACTGTTTCCCTGACTATCAAACACCTGACTAATTAATAACTTACAATTCCAGTTTACTCCGGCAACCCCGATACCATTGTTACTTTCTGCACCTATAATACCAGCAACATGAGTCCCATGACCATTTTTATCTTGCACACCATTCCCGTCTCCAACGAAATCTACGCCCAATATTATTCTTGAGGCATCATCAAGGTCTGGGTGGAGAAGATCTGTTCCATAATCATTCAAAGGAATACCGGTATCTAATACCCCTATTTTTATAGAAGAATTGCCCGTAGTAATGTTCCAAGCTTTTAGGGCATCAATATCAGCACCAGAAGTCCCCCCTGCTTGTCCAGTATTACATCATCCCCATTGTTTTCCAAAATACTGATCATTAGGAATCAAATTCATATGACATATCATTGTAGGCTCTGCCCAATCAATGAAATCCTTTTGTTTCAAATTTTCAATTGCCATAAACAAATCTTCACCTTCTGGTATATCTATTCTACCAATACTTAGCTCATCGAATGGTTCTACAAACTTGAAGCCCTTGCTCAGCAGGAAGTCTTTTGTTTTAGAAAGAGAATATGCATTTCTAACCTTAAACATAATTTCCCTGTCTAAATATTCTATTTCTTTCCCTTCCCAGAATCCTCTCTTTATAGCTTTCCCTTGAAATATGCGAGATGAGATGTTATTAAATGAAAGTAAAATAACCCATAAAGTTATCAAAACACAGAATGTTTTCTTGTTCATTTTATCCTCCATTTTTAAGGAATTATAAGGGCAGTATCCTTTGCCGTCTGTCCCTTTACATCGTAATAAACCTAATAACATCACCTGACCCCTTTACTTCAAGAATTCCATTAAATACCGCAGGCGGAGTTTTTGATATGCAACTTATACGACCACTGTGGGCAATAATAAATTGATTAGTTAGAGTCTGCCCCCAAGCAATTATTGCTTCCGTGTCTCCTGTTTTGCTTGTGATTTGAAATTGAACGGTGTCAGGCATAAATGCACCATACCATTCGAAACCTGTAACATAAATAGTATCACCAGCTTTGTAATTTTCTTTTTCGTAAAAATAAGTAGAGTCTGTGAAGATTATCCTAACACTGTAATGTCGTTCTTTAGAACATGACATGATAAAAATGAGCACTATCACACAAAAAAGTAACTTAAAAGATGGAAATATTCTCAACATTCCCTCCTAGCAGAAAATTTAAGAAAACAATCGTTTTTTCTCCCTTTTTCTTTGCATTTTCTTGTGGGTCTACAGCAAACATTTATCAACTTACTTATGATATTACTTTAATTTGTAGTCTTTCATACAGAAATAATTCCTTGCTTTCTTGCATCTTTGAAAGAGAACAACGGGGAAACCAAACCGTAATCTCTCCTGATGTTCTTTTGTGAAAAAGGAAATTAAATTTATCAACATTTCCTCCTTTGCAGAATATTTCTGATATTTATTTTATACAACTCCATCTAACTTTTGTCAAGTATTTTCTGGGAATTTCCTAAGACTATTTCTTGCAATATTTTCATTGCCATTATTAAGTTATGCTCTCATTTGATGAACAGGTAAAGGTATAGGTGAAGACAGACGTAGAGGAATGAGGTGAGGGTGATGGCGTTGAACGGTCGAGCATTGTCAGTCTTATTTCTATTCAAAACAACGAGGGAATCGGGCAAAAGGAATAGTGATGAGAAACTCGCTATTGCCAGGCTAACTTGTAAATTGTTAAAAAAGACTTGACAAAAGGCTATTTGGGTATTATATTGTAATTAGTAATACATAATAAAAAGTAACACAAAGGAGGAGGTAATGAAACCAGCGAGATTGACCGTCAAAGGACAGGTGACGATTCCAAAGAGAATCCGAGATTTTCTCGAAATAAAGCCAGGTGACAAGGTCACATTTGAAATTCGAGGTGAAAATGTAATTATGAATGCCATAAGAAAGAATATTTTTGATTTTCGTGGAGGAACAAAGGAGGGAAAATGAAAACATATCTCGTGCTTCCGGAGTTGTTTCTTAAATATTTTTTGTCCTTTGACAAGAAGGTTCTTGATAGAATTGAGAAGACATTCAGGAAGGCAGAGGAAGGTAAAATAAAACTATTGCTACCGGAAGGATTATTCTTTGTCCTTGCACTAAGACTCGAAGAGACAAAAGCAAGAGGAGAAGACATAATTGATTATCTTGAATCAATTCTCAATCTACACAATCTGAAGGTAAGAAATGACATGATTCTCAGGAAGACAATACTGGAAATGAGAAATGGAAAAAGCTTCATTGATTCGTATAAATCCGTTGTAGTTCCTCTTCTTTCGCTTGAGGGTGTATATAATAGCTGAGGTTGGAAAGGTAATGGAAAAAGTCAATATAGGGGAGTTTAAAAATAAACTCTTAGGAAAGATAGGGAGTCTTGAACCGCTAACGCCAGATTTTTGGGAGGTATGGTTGTCTCTATATATTGGTTTTGGAAAGGTCTGGTTTGGGGAAGAGTGGAGGGAAGCAAATATCCCAAATTTCATTAACATTGAAATCTTTATGAAAACTCGGGAGAAGGAGGAATCAAAGGCTTTAGCTGATGGATACAGAACAGTTAAAGGATTTATCGAGCCCTTATTTTTTCAGAATACTACACAGATGGAGAAGTTAGTTGTGGATGGGCTTGAAAAAATGAAAAGGTCAAGTTTGCATCCTAACGATTGCGTCTATAATTTTGGATTGAAAAGAGTGATTGACACGGTAAAGAGATACCCTAAAAGCCCCAAAAATTCTTATGAAGATTTCTTATGGGAGAATATAGATGTGGGCAAATTCGCGCTTTCGGTTCCTGGTTTTAGGAAAACAGGAATGAGTATACTAAAGAACGAAATGAGAGTTCTATATAAGATATGTGAAACACTTAACATGTTGAGACCGGGGAATACGGAAGATGTATTCGAGAATCTAAAATACAAAGTTATTGATATCGATAAAATCAAGGAAAGAGAAGGTATCAAAGAGAATTATGAAGCAAGCATCTTTATCGTTATGAAAATGGAAGAATTTGTGGAAGCGTTCTTTCCTTGCAGCAACACAGTTATGGGGCAATATGGAGGGCTTTTCTATGCCGCTATTTACACAAAAGATGTAATTTTCGTCTATGTTAAATCAAGCGAATACATACAGGCTGTTCTCTTTCCTTTTGTCCTGAACAATGAAACCGAGAATACATTTGGCTTTTTGTTGTTTCTCTTAGAGAGAATGTTGAGGGTCCTTGAGGGGAAAACCGGAGAGTTCGAGCCTTTTGTTGTATGGGAGAAGGATGTTCTTGTTCAGAAAATATTGCCTCCGGATGCCAAAAATGTTTTTAACTCCCCTGATGTCAAAATTTTCATCTCCAATAAAACCCGCACCTTTATCCATATGGCGGAGGAAAAGGAACCTTACTTTCGAATAACTTTCTATTCTTTCAAGTTCTTTCAAAGAATTTTGTTAAAAGAGAATCCGACATTAGACATAGAAAGGAGTGCTCGTGAGCACGGAGCTTCTTGTTGACGATGTGGAGTTCGAAGAGCTTATTTCTCCGAATCCAGCAAATAGAATCTGGTTAGAAACAAGGAAGAAGATAGATATTTGGCGAAGGGCACAAGATTACGATTTAATTGGTTTTGGCAAGGTTCTTGAAGGATGTAACCGGGAACAATCGGAAAAAAGGCTTGATTTGCTTGACCTTTCATATCTTGATCCCCTTACCGGTATTGCAGGACAATCTTATTTCTTGAAGAAGCAAGATTTTTCTGGAAATAATGGAATATTAGTTGCAATAAAGTCAAAATCAATCGAACTCATAAATAGAAAGCTTGGATATGCTTACGGAAATTTATATATTTATGTTGCTGCAAAACGCCTGCAGCGAAGATTAAAACAAATTATGCGCATCTCGTTTATGGGTAGAAAATTTTTGGTTCTTGATGATGATTGGAGCGTTATCAATGATCTAAAATTGATTCTTGCCAGAACATGTATAAGAACATCCGATGGGTATGAAATAAAGGGGATTAACGTGGATATCTCCGGAGAAAATTCTCCAAATAAAACCTGGCAGGATTCCTTTAATGCTAAGATATTTACTATCGTCCGTATGACAGAAAAAGTCGAGCAATGTGATACATACGAATCCGGACATTTTGTTGAGAGAATGGAGGGAACTCTTCTTCATCACATATTGCATATAGGGAACTAAGATGAGATTTGCTCAGGTAAAAAAGAAAGTGTTTAAGCAACTCGAAGCAATGGAACCAATGCTCAAAAATGTTGCAGAATTTTATAGCTATGGTTCCATGGGCTATGACCTGGCTGTTCCTGGGAAAGTTCTCGGGCAAACAGTAATTCCAGACATAAGAAGGGCAGAAGTTCAGGGAATAAAGAATGCTATTGCAATAATTTCGGCGATACCTGATAACACTAAGATAAGAAATACAAAAGCTGCAAAAGGGCTCATTCTGAGAGCGCTCGAAGAAATGCCAAGCAAAAAAGTATTCAGCGGTTTCAGTAAAGAGAGAATAATGAATATCATTAAACATTCTACCGGTAAAGCAGTGGGGGATGAAATCGAGCCTCCCTGGAGGATAACTTTTCTAAAGAATGACGAAGTGCTTTTGCCGGGAAAATGTGAAGCGTTGAGCGAATTAATAAACCGGCAAAAGAGAATATTCTGGAAGACATATTCCTTTCTTTCAGAGATTAAGAAATTCTTTTTAAAGGATATTAAACCTACCGCTGAATACTTCTTTATTAAAATAGAGCATGAGCCGATTATAGAGAATTTTGAGATTCCAAAGAATGAAGTAAGCTCGCTTATTTTTAGTAGATTGTCACCAGTAATCAAGACTTTTTTCCCCTCGCTTCGTTTTGAAGGAAGCAGAATTAAAGCGAGCACTGGTCCACCACTGTTATTTTTGGTATTTACTTCCAATGATGTAATATGTCTTTTCTTGCTTCTTGATGAGCACAAGGAGACACTTTTTTTCTTATTGCCAATTAGCGAATACGCTAGAAAATTTTCCAATTTTCATTTTCACCTGCTCAGTAGGTATGTTGATTTTCTTGAAGGGAACTGCAAAGGAGATTTGTTCTCTCCCATCGTTTTCTGGGTGAAAGAGAAATACTTACAGAGCTGTATTCCACCCGATGCAAAACTGCTTTTCAGGCAGAGTGTTGATGTTTTGTTATTTTTTTCAATGCAAACACATTTCTTTCTTCAAATACTCAAACAAGAAGAGCCTTATTACAGGATTACGGTGCTCCCGCAAGAGTACATCTTGCGATGTTTCGAGCAGGAAGGAGGAAATAAGTGAAGCTCAAAGAACTTCGCCTTACAGGATACAGAGATAAGTCTCTACCCTGTTTTGATACGAAAAACAAGATATGGCTCGAGAGAAGGAAGAAACTTCCCATGGAAACAAGACTTCGACCCTATAGATTGTTGGGGCTTCTAAACTGGTTGAAAAAAGATACAGAAAAGAAGCTGGACTATCTTGACCTTCAACTGCTTGACCCACTAACAGGTATAATGGGTGAGAAATACATTAGCATATTACCAAAGAAAAAATGGAAAAGGATGGTTATGCTATATCTAAACGACAATTGTATAAGGAAGATAAACAAGAATTACTCCTGTAAAATGGGCGATATAGTTATGTATGTAGCTGCCACTATATTGGGAGAGATAAAAGAAGTTGTTTTGCGTTTACATTATAATGGACTCTATTTCCTCGTAATCAATGCTCGATATGATTCAATCATTGAAGCAAAGATGAAACTTGCACGGACGAGTGTCTATTTCTCCAATGGCTATCAAGTAACAGGAATTGGACTTGAGTTAAAGGACGAGAGATTTTATCCGTACTCATATCCACTGACCAAAATATGGGGAGATGTTACAAATACTCAAATATTGAAAGTCGCTCCGCTTACGGAGAATGTCGAATGGGCAAATGTATTTGTATGTGGTGAATTTTGCGAGAAGATAAGGGGACAGCCACCTTTTTCGTAAAGAGTTTGCATTCTATGATGGACTCATAGGGATTTGGTTATCCGCAAAACTCTTGAGGGTTTGAGAAAGAAGAGTATGTTTTGTCTCCTTCATCTTCGTAGAATCCAGAACCAGGTATTTAACCTCGATTACAATGCCTCTTTCACTCAAATCTTTAAGCAATACTGAGAATTTGCCACTAATATTATTCGTTTCTTTGACACATTTTTCTGCAAGTTGTATTGCATTGTCTATCTTATCTTTTGGTACATTGTAAGGAAGCGTTATATTAAAAACATCCCATCTCGCAATGATTTTTTCCTCTTCATCTTCGCGAGAAATGTTTTTCCTGACCAAAGGAATTTGATTGATGCTATACGAAATCCTTAAAAGCATAAGGATTATAATAAAGCCCAGGGACAGTGCAATTATATGGTCGAAATTTCTTGCAGACAATGATGTTAAGAGTATTAAAAGAAGCAAAATTCTTAAGGCAGGATAAAACTTTCTGATTGAAGCTTTTGTAAGAGACAGCTCGTGAAGCCCTGTTTTTATTGTAACCATCACAAGCCAGAATATCGCCCAGACGATTTGTGAGTTGAGAAAAAAGGAGAAAGAAGACTGTAATGAACCTGTCATAGTGAAAAGAAGTGAAGAAATGGATTCCCCCGCAACGATGAAAAACAGTATTAGAAATGGTGTGAAGTTCTCAGCTATGCCCCTTCTTCTAAATGCACTTTTCTCCACCAACATTTCAATAAGAAATGTCAGGACACGTGCAACAGATGCAAATATTAGAAGAAACACAATAAATAGTAGGTACGGGTATAGATTGTGATTAAGCTCAAAAAACTTTATTGCGGTAGTCATCTATCTAACACAGTTTCTTCCATCCTGTTTTGCTCTATATAGAGCTTCGTCTGCCTTCTCTATTATGGCATCTTTTTCCTCGCCATCGAATGGAAACGAAGAGCATCCGACGCTAATTGTTACAGGATATATACGGTTTTTCAGTATTAATGGTCTTTTTTCTATTATCATTCGTATTTTCTCAGCAACTGCCGTTGCACCTTGCTTTGTCGTTCCCGGCAAAACGATGACGAATTCTTCTCCTCCATAGCGTGCAAAAAAATCAATTTCACGGACATTTTGCTTGACAATATGAGATATGTGCTTAAGCACTTTGTCTCCCAATTGATGGCCGTAATTGTCATTGAATTGTTTGAACAAATCTATGTCAAATAGCAAAAGAGAAAATGGAACACCGTTTCTTTTTGCTCTTTTTAACTCTATTACAAGATTGTCCTGAAAGTGTTTATGATTAAAGGCACCGGTTAATCCATCTCTGATCGACAGTGCCCTTGTTTCTTCATATAGTTTTGACTTTTCAAGCGCAACGGATATAAGATTTGCAAGAAAAATAACTGGTTCTTTCTTTTTAAGCGAGAATTGAGAAGGATTTTTACTCATTAACACCAATTCGCCGGAAACCTTATCATCTTTATGCAGGGGAACACCAATAAATGATTCGAAACCATCAAGATTGTATTCGCTTTTCGTAAAAAAAGGTGTTTTTATATGTTTTGCTTTGATCAAAATTTGATTATTTTCGATGACTAATCCTGCAATCGAGCCTTTGAGGAATATTTGCGTGTTTATCAAGTGGTCGAATTCCTTGTCAGGAAATACTCTGTATATAACTGGAATATTATTTTCGTAAAGAATAAGCACGAGAAGGTCAAATTCAAATCCCTGAGGAGCGATATTCATTAGAATATCCAGTACTTCATCCCTCTGTAAACTCTCGCTGAGTCTTTTTGCAATCTCATGCAGAGCAGAATATCTGTTTGCCTCCCATTGAGCCCAGCAAAGGCTTCGGAACAGCAATAATGTGGAGACAATAAGATTTGCGAAGATTTTAACTTTTTCTTTTGTTTTCCAATCGAATTTATTTTCTTCTTTGCTGTCACACACCAATATTCCTATGAGTTCGTTTTCCTGCATAAGGGGAATCATAATGAAACTTCTGATCCGTTCATCTTTCGAGTAGTATTCAAGATTGGTAGAATCGACCAAGTACTGATTGTTCAATAACGGTTCCTTTTCCTTAATTATCCAGGTGTATGGTCCAGTTATTCGAGATATCATAGCATTTCTGTTTATATATGCGCTATGGGATTTTACCTGAAACAGGAAAAAAGTTTTTTTACTTTCCTGCTTAAGGAAAATGGCGGAGGAGTGATAATCACCGGTCTCGAAAAGCGCATTCAATATGGGTTTAACAATGTCTCCCATTTTTTCTTTTGCAGTGAAGTCATAACCTTCTTTTTTGCTTTTCAAGGTTCTTAAAAGTTCTTTTCTGTCGGTACTATTTGCCGGTGTCGAAAGTAGGCTTGTAGCTGTTTCTATTTCTTTGAGTTTTTTTTCAGTTTTTTCCTTTCTGTTTTTGAATTTTGAAATAAAAATGGAAAGTATAACCGAAGAGGCTAAGAGGGATAAAATCAGCAAGATGAAAGGCGTATCGAGCAGATTAAGCTGAATAGAGGAAGAAAGTTCGAGAAACACGACGACCAATAGCGTGAAATATGTTGCCGCAACATCCGATTTGAGTGCAACAATGATAATAACAAAAAGGTAAAAAAGGGAAAACATAGATCGTCCTAAACCTCCTGTTAGTTGAATTGACAAGTTTGAGAGAAGAATGAGAGGAGGTATCCAGTACAGTTTGTCCATTTTAAGGTCATATTTTAACAGAATAAACGAGATGAGCAAGAATAGAGCAGAAATTGAAACACCCAATGCGATAGTTGTTCTGCTTGGTCCGAAATTAAATTTAGCCAGAGTACTAAGTACAAGGAAAACAAAAAGGATAAGAAAGTAGCAAGTAAGAAAAAGGGATTTCCTTATATTATTCACTATTCACTCGAAAGGTTGGTGTTACTATACATTAAGTAAGTGACCTTTTTCCATTATTTTCACATCATCGATAAATAGAGTTGGAACTCTTATTATTCCATCAAGATGGATCGATGATTCGATAAGTCCACCAAAGGTGCTGTTATCACCAAATGCCACATGAAGCGTTCCCATGACTTTTTCGTCTTCTAAAATATTGCCAGAAATTTCCGTTTTCTCGTTCGTTCCCATTCCGAGTTCTGCAACATTTTGTCCAGTTTTTCCAGCTTTGTCCATTATTTTCCTCAATTTTGCTGCTTCTTCTCCGCCTGTTATATCAGAAATGTATCCTTTTTTGATTACGACTTTTATTGCCTTACTCAGAGTTCCTATTCCAGCAAATGAGCCATCAAATACGATTATGCCTTCCGTTTTCTCTTCAATCGGTGCGATGTATGCTTCACCTGCCGGAAGATTGCTAAAACTTCCAGGTTTCTGAATTATCCCCGTGTCTGCATGACCACCTCTATTTCCAAGAAAAAAAGTGACATCGGAACCATTATCTGTTTTGATTCTTGCATTTGTTGCCTTGGAGAGGATATTTGCCAGTTTTTGTGTACGTACTGAAATCTTGTTGTAATCGGCAAGCATTCCGCGCAGAAGTATGTCTTCAGTTACTCCAGGAAGCGTTGCTATCCTCACTCCAGATAAGCTTGCTTCCATTCTTGCACGAGTATGGGAGATGGATTTAGAGGTTGGTGCGATTATTACATCAACATTTTTCATTATATGTGAGACTGCTAAAGGAGGTTCCCTTCCATGAATCTCCCTCTCAACAATTTCAACAAGGACAGTTTCTTTTGCTCTACTTTGACCTGCTTCGAAGAATTTATATGCAATTTTCCTTGACGGTTTGTCCCCAATTACGAGGAGAGTTTCAGTCTTTTTTACTCCGAGGCATTGAGCTACTGCTATATCACAGGCTTTTAATAATTTATCCATTGTCCCTCCTGCTTATTTTCTCTATGCTGAAAAACCTGACTACAGACCCGTCCTTCGAGGTCCGTCTCCTTAGTTATGCTACTACAAAAGATAAACTCTGGCAGGTGGGGAACATAGAGAATCGATTCTTCTCAAAATATTCTTGTATAATTTCATTTGAGAATAAACATAGCATTTCACTCGCTGTAAGTCAAGAAAAAAGAGGTCAGTAGTTTTTCATGTTAAAACATCTGCTGAATTCTGTCCTTCATCGGGATATGTTGGTTTCGGTACTGTTGTTTCAGTGATGTTTCAGCATTTTGAGATTCTTCCTCAGTCAGAAAAATTCCTTTAGTCAGAATGACACATAAATTTATCTTGAGGTTGCTGTTAAAATAGTAGGTTCGAAAAATCCCTTGACATTTTGGGATTATAGTAGTAATATTTTAGAAATACGAAAAAGGAGGTCTTATGAGAAGATTTCTTGTGTTTATATTCCCGATTCTTTTTATTTCTTTGTCTTTAAGTGGTAGCTGGGTAAGCTATGGAGGATTTGAAGGGCAGGGACCGGAGATAAATGTTTTGGAGGATAGAGGGACGAGTATTACAGTGGAATTTAGACTTCGGGGTTATGCAGTTGAACAGGAGGATGTTAACGGAATGCCTTGCTCAAAGATTATTCTCCCGGGAGAAGTAACATATCTTGTGAAAGGATATCCTGAACTTCCAACTATATCAAGAAATGTGATTATTCCCAATAATGCAAAGATGAGCTACAGGATTATCAGCGTTGAGTATGAAACACAGAAAGTTAATACACTTGTTCCTTCGAAGGGTAATTTATACAGAAATATCAATCCGGATGATGTTCGGTATACATTTGACACTTTTTATAAGAGCAATACATCATGGCCTGAAGAGACAGTTGAGATTTCAGAGGCTTTTATTTTGAGAGATTATCGGGGTGTTTCTTTGAGGTTCAATCCATTTCAGTATAATCCCCTAAGGAATGAAATAAGAGTTGTAAAGAGTGTTGTTGTAGAGGTTTACCAATCAGGGAATAGTACAATGAATGTTCTACACCGAAAAGGGAATTTCATAAGCAATGAATTTATTGGTATATACAAGAGTGTGTTCTTGAACTTCAGTGATACCCGTTATGATTCTGTCTCGGAGTTTGCAGGTAGAATGGTTATAATTTGTGCGGATACATATTTAAGTAATATGGATGCATTTGTATCCTGGAAGAGGCAGAAGGGTATCGATACGAAGATGATTACAGTATCTTCGATAGGTAACAACCAAACGAGCATAAAGAACTACATACAGAGTGAATATAATGCAGGGGGTCTTGTTTGGGTGCTTCTGGTTGGGGATGGGAACGAGGTAGTTCCGGCGATAGGGACTATAGGTTCGGCGAGTGGGGAAGATGCGGATCCAGTATATGGATACACCGCAGGTGGTGATTATTATCCTGATATATTCATTTCGAGATTCAGTTCTCGGAATGGTTCAGCGACGAATATCGACAAGCAGGTAAGCCGTTCCATAGATTATGAGAGAACACCCCAGACTGGAGCTAATTGGTATCACATAGGGTTAGGAGTAGCAAGCAATCAAGGGAGTCCTCCGGATTATGAGCGATGTAACTGGTTAAGGGATTCACTGCTCCAGTACACGTATACAAATATAAAAGACCAGTATCAGGGACAGGGTGGTAGCACGAATGGAATAAAGCAGGATATAGAGGCGGGTTTAAGCATAATCAACTACATTGGTCATGGTAGTACGAGTGGTTGGTCTAGTGTACCATTTGGTATATCCGATGTTACGAGTCTCAACAATCCTTGGATGCTACCATTTGTTATTTCGGTTGCGTGTTTAGTTGGTAATTTCAATGGAAGCGATTGTTACTGTGAGGCATCTGTTACGGCAGGGACGGCAAGTGACCCGGATGGTTTTTTGGTGCACTGGGGTTCGACGATAAGCCAGTCCTGGGTGCCCCCGTGCATAGGTCAGGAGGGAGCAGTTAATCATTTAACACATGACAGATACAACACAGCCGGGGGTATATTTTTTAACGGTGCAAGCTATATGATTGAGTACTATGGAGCAACGAACTCCGATGGTGTCGAGATGGCACAGACCTGGACTATTTTCGGAGATGCCTCCGTTCAATTGAGAACAGATACACCCGCATCTATGACCGTTTCCCATAACAGCGTAATTTATTTTGGCACGACAACTTTCGATGTAACAGTAACAGGAGTTGAAAATGCTTTGTGTGCACTTTTCAGAAATGATACACTCTATGGTTCCGCTTATACGAATGCTTCTGGTTTTGCAACAATAAACATTAATCCTCCGCTTACTTCATCGGGTGATGTTAAACTAACAGTTACTGCATACAATAAGATTCCCTATATCGTTGATATCCCTGTTCAGGCAGCCAGTGGTCCATATATTTCGTTTCAGAAGGGTATAATAGATGATTCCGGCGGTAACGGTAATGGCAGAATAAATCCTGGTGAAACAATTGATCTTAGCGGATGGGCTGAGAATTTAGGTGTTGATGCAGGTTATGGAGTTTATGCAAAGATGAGTGAAAGCGACCCCTACATAAGTATGTCGGACGACTCATCCTGGTTCGGAACTATTGCTGCAGGAGATTCCGTAATCGGCAATCCTCACTATGGTTTCAGCGTAATGGGCAATTGTCCCGACGGGCATACAATATTGTTTGACTTTACGGCACGTGACAATCAGGACAGTATCTGGGTAAGCCATCCTTTCTTTGTAGTTTATTCACCGGCTTTGATCATAGAGAGTTTTGTGGTTGACCCAGCAGGCGACCAAAGGCTTGACCCGGGTGAAACAGTGGATTTGCTCGTAACCCTTAAGAATGACGGTAGCGAGGACGCACCATCGGTTACTGGATACCTGTTTGAGAATTCTTCATACATTAGTATTCCCGACCATGATGGTACATTTGGTGACATTCCGATGGGTGGAAGTGCTTCTAATTCGGGCGACCCGTTTGTTGTGCATGCATCGAGTTCTACACCGATTGGCGAAACCATCGATTTTTTGCTTGAAGTGACAAGTGGTACATATATTGATACACTAACTTTCCAGATTACAGTAGGAGCCAAGCATTATTTCATCTGGGATTACGACGCTAACACATCGAGTGGACCTGCAATAGATGCAGCATTGCAGGCATGCGGATTTTCGGGTGATTACAACACGAGTTTACCTATAACGCAGCTTGATGATTACCTTGCAGTATTTGTGTGTGTTGGCATATACTCAAACAACAATATCATAACCGTTGGCAGCCCTGAGGCTACTGCACTTGTAGATTTCTTGAACACCGGTGGTAGGGTGTATTTGG
>CAYMQB010000058.1:0-13053 GCA_964392665.1 uncultured bacterium
GAGTATCCCACTGGCTATTGATGCAGGATTGGGTGAGCTTGGTAGAAATGGACTTCTAATTACAGCTGAATATGGCTACTGCATAAGGCTTTGCAAAATTTTTACAAACTTGCCGTTAATTGTAGTCTGTCCACTAATAAATGTCAAAAAGGAAAGTGAAAAGGAATTCGAAACTTAGAAAAACCATAAGAATTTCGAATATCGAGGGGCTTTTTACACAGTCATACAATTCTGTTGCCTCACCGGGAAGTATATTTATTACGAAATTTGCAGTAATGCTGGGAGCTACGCCAATGCAATTCGGGATTCTCTCTGCTATTGGTCAACTTTCTCAAATATTTCAACCACTTGGAGTCGCTTTTACAAGGAAGCTCACATCTCGAAAAGGCGTAGTTCTTAAACTCTATGCGTCTGCCAGACTACTGACTGTGCTTTTTGGATTTTTGCCCTTTATCTTCCCACAATTTGCTGTTATATGGATTTTTCTCGTTCTTTTCTTCTTTAGCGGTGCAATGCAGGCAGTTGGGATGAATATATGGATTGCATGGATTTCAGATATGGTACCGATACGATTCAGAGGTCGTTTTTTCTCGATGCGCTCGCAGTTCCTTGTTATTTCCGGGCTTGTTACAGGATACATTGTTGGTATTTTTATAGATTTGTTTGACCCCGAACCTGGCTTTATTGCCAGGTGGTTTTCTTCAATTCTGGGAAGAATTTCATTTTTCAGGCTTCCGAATTTACCCTATGCTTTTATTGTGATTTTTATTTTGGCCACGATTGTGGGACTTTATGGATTAATAATTTTGGCAAAACAGCCTGAAAAAAACAAAGAAATCGAGGAAGATAGTTTTTTAAGGATTGTATCTCAACCTCTGAAGGATAGAAACTTCAGAAAGTTGTTATTTTATGGTTTTTGGTGGATGCTCGCAATTGGGATTGGAGCACCGTTCTGGCAGCCATTTATGATAAAGAAATTGGGAATGTCTCTTGTAGGAATTCAAGTTTATGGGACTATCAGCACTATTTTTTCGATTGTTTCGCTGCGGCTGTGGGGCTTTTTGATTGACCGTTTCGGGAATAAGTCGGTAATGCGAATTGCTCTTGTATTAGGTGGAATAAATCCAATAGTCTGGGTGTTTGCCACAAAAGCACATTATTATTTTGTATATATTGAAGCAGTTTCTTCAGGAATTATGTGGGCAGGAGCAGGTATTATTGCAATGAATTTTGTGCTTGCAATTGCTCCGGAGGGTAAACGTCAGATTTATTCCGGTCTCTTTGGTGCCTTTTCAGGAATTGCAATGATGATTACAATGCTTGCATCGGGGGCATTCTTGCCTAGGGCGATGCAAATCTTAGGATTGTATCTAGAACCGGAACAGGTTCTCTTTGCCATATCAGGATTTGCTCGTTTAAGCACCCAGATACCTCTTTCCTGGATTGAAGAACCAAAAGCAAAACCTTTTTGGACGATGGTATATTACTTCAGGCAGTTTGCAAAGGTGCGCATCGTTCAATTTGCAACCTGGATGTTCAGAAAAAAATAGAACCTTAGAGGATAATGGGGTCAGTCTAACCCTACCCTTAACCTACCCCTAATGGAAGATGATTTTTTGGGTAATGTTTTTTCCTTTTGTTTTGAGGTTTACAAAGTAAATACCATTTGAGAGTTTCCTCGAATCGTAGGTAATTTCGTTTATACCTTTAGTAGAAAAACCATCAAAGAGGCTTTCAATAAGTCGACCGCTTTCGTCATACAGAGAAATTTTGATATTGCGCATGTCCGGTGAATAGTATGCCAAATTTATGACACCTTTACAGGGATTTGGATAGAGTTTTTTAAAAATGAAGTCGTCTGTTATGGCAGTCGTAAGTTTCACCGTTTTAATAGTATGGAGCTTGGGTGATTCATTTGGTGCAAGTGTTACCAATGTGTAGTTGGGGATTTGCACCCAGGAACTTGAATCGTTATCGAGAGGTTGAGATGCAGCCAACCACTTATCCGAAATAGAAGTGTTAGGAAAGTAGTAAAGAGTATAGTAGAATGGACTGACATCTGCGTAACACAGAGCCCACAACTTTGAACCATCGGTCATAACGAAATTAAGCAATGCGCTTTCACCATTTTGATTAAGATGAAGTGCCAGAGTATTGGTCGCCATTACAATACAGCTATCAATTGAATAAGTTGGAAAATCATCAATTATTTTCATAATATATATGGCATACAGGTCTGAATCGAGATTCGGAATATTATTTACATCGGTGTAATCCGGTGGATTCTGTTCTAAGTATTCTTCATCGATTAAGTCTTCTATAAGTGATGTGTTAATTGTTCCATTATGTGCGAAAAGCATATCGAAGCTTCTAATACTGCTTATTGAAGTTCTTCTAAAGGGATGAGGGTTTGGATAACCTCCTGAAGGTCCACTCGAGCCTTTTCTTACATGAACAATACAGCCATTATTGATATAGGATAGCATCTCGTTAACTATTTTATCGTATCTTGGGTCGTCCATTGCCTTTGGTTCACCCCTTGATATTACAGTTAGTAGTTCACCCTCGTGCGGTGAAAGATAGTATCCTATACCCCAACCATCGTCATTTATTGAACTTAGTTTTTTCAGAGAATCGAGATGAATGCGGAAAGTTGTCTTCCATTGTTCACTTAATTTGCCGGTAAAAATCGCACCCCAGAAACGGCAGTTGTGGGAATCTGGAAGCCCCGTTTCGAAATTTAGGAATATAATGCAACCGAAAATTAGAAAGACAAGTTTAAGAAAGGTCCAGATCGAAGTGTTTGTTTTCACTTAAGACTCCTAAAGTTTACTAAAGGACAGTACGTGGGGTTATCTTATGGAAGTGAAAAGCTTTCTTGCTCGTTCGAGGTCTTTTGGTATGTCAACACTTAATGTCTGGTATTTCGTCTTGATGACCTTAATTCTATAACCATTCTCAAGAATGCGTAACTGCTCAAGTTTCTCCAAATCCTCCAATTTTGACTTCTTAAGGTTTACGAATTCGAAAAGAAATTCTTTTTTGAAGGCATATATTCCAATATGTATAAGGAAAGGACGAGGGAGATTATTTCTTGAGAAAGGAATTGGTAGACGCGAAAAATACAGAGCGAAGTCGTTCCTGTCAATAACTATTTTTGCGCTATTGGTACTTTCCACCAGTGGGTCGTCGAATGAAACCATGCTTGCGAGTGTAGAGACCTGTATGTTTCTATTCTGCTGCATCGTGGTGCAAAGTCTATTTATACCTTGGAATGGTATGAGCGGTTCGTCAGCCTGGATGTTCAAGACTATATCACACCGCAAATTTTCCGCTGCTTCTGCAATTCTTTCCGTACCTGTTTTGTGTTTCTTTGAAGTCATAATTACAGAGGCGCCAAATTTTTCTGCTTCCTCCTTTACTCTTTTGTCATCTGTTGCTATTGCAAGATAGTCCAGTTTTTTTGCCTTCTTGCTCCTTTCGTATACCCACTGCAGCATAGATTTGCCGCAAATGTCAACTAGCACTTTGCCTGGAAATCTTGTAGAATTATATCTTGCGGGTATTATTCCAATGGTTTTCCCTCTGGTTCTATCCATTGATTCTTTCTTACTATGCAGTTTTTTAAATGGTCTCATTGTCTCCGTCAATTTGCTCTTCTGTGTTCTCATTTTCCGGTTGTTTTTCCTCGTCGGTTTTTATGTAGTCTTTATACTCCAGTTTTTCGAGTTCATTTTCTGCTTCTTTTTCACTCAATGTGATCTTTCTGATTTTCATATTGATATTGATAATCTTCAAGTTAATCGAATCACCTAATTTGAAATCCTCTTTTACTTTAGAGAAATCCTCAGTATGCAGTTGTGTAATGGGAACAAATCCTTTTATCTTATTGTTGAGTTCGACTACAAGTCCCTTGTCGATTACCTCGGAAATCCTTCCCTTGACTATAGCGCCGATACCAATATTTTTCGCCATTACCTCAAATGGATCTTTCACAAGTTGCTTTATCCCTAGTGAAACTCGTCTTCTTTCGGAATCTATTTCAAGAATTTTGCATTCAATTTTTTGTCCTTTTTCCAGGAAGTGCTTCGGATGTTTTACTCTATTTGTCCAGGAGAAATCAGAAATATGAATTAGTCCGTCGATTCCGTTTTCGATTTCGACAAATGCACCGAAATTTGTGAGTGTTCTTACCTTACCTGTAATTTTCGTTCCAACAGGAAATTTTTCTTCGATCGCTTTCCATGGGTCTGGTTCTAGCTGCTTAAGTCCCAATGATATGCGTTCTCTTTCCTTGTCAACATCGAGCACGATAGCTTCAATCACGTCACCTATTGCGAGAAGTTGGGAAGGATGTTTAATATGTTTTGTCCATGATATTTCAGAAATGTGTATAAGCCCTTCCACACCTTTTTCCAGTTCAACAAATGCACCGTATTCTGCGATAGAGACAATCTTCCCTCGGACCTTTTTTGACACTGGATATTTTTCTTCGACATCTTCCCATGGATAAGGATATAGTTGTTTCATACCCAGGGAAACCCTCTGTTTTGTGGGATCGTATGCAATAACCTTTATTTTAATTTTGTCACCTATTGCCACAAGTTCGGAAGGGTGTGAGATTCTACCCCAGGACATATCGGTTATATGAAGAAGCCCATCGATACCTCCCAGATCGACAAAAACTCCGAAATCTGTTATGTTCTTAACGACTCCTTCTTTGGTTTGTCCTTCTTCAAGTTCGGAAAGTAATTTTCGCTTGGCTTTTTCCTTTTCTTCTTCAAGTATTGCCCTTCTTGAGACGACAATATTCCTTCTTTTCCTGTTCAGCTTTATGACCTTAACCTTTATTTCCTGCCCGACAAGTCCATCGAGATTACTTACTGGGTGAAAATCTATTTGAGAACCTGGAAGAAATGCTTCAGCTCCACTAATATTTACGATCATCCCGCCTTTCACTCTTCTGACGATTTCACCATCGACAGGTTCCTGACTTACCTGTTTTTGATAGATGAAATTCCATACCTTCATGAAGTCTGCTTTCTGCTTGGAGATAATTGCAAATCCTTCATCATCCTCAAAATCCTCAAGGTAAACGTCCACGATTTCACCAACTTTTATGTCTGTTGGGCTTGAGAATTCATTTAATGGAATGCATCCTTCCGATTTTAGTCCAAGGTCAATTATTGCATCCTTTTTGGTAACCTTGATTATTTGTCCCTTTACGATACCTCTCGTTTTTATATCGATGAGGTGCTTATTGTAGAGGTCTTCCATCTCATTCTGTGAGAGTTTTGGGATTTCAAATAGTGTTTTTTCTACTTTTGCGGATTTTTCACTCTTTTTAACCTGCTTTGCAGTTTCTTTATCAATCATTTAATAATTCCTCCCTATATGATAATCTCGGTCCATCGGGACCGGAAGCGTTTTTCGTTACGCTTTTCAACTTCTCAATAACTTCGTCAATTACATAAGCCGGTGTAGAAGCTCCTGCAGAAACACCAATCAGTTTTGTATTTCTTAGCCAACTTGACTGGAATTCCTCGGAAGATTCTATATGGTGTGTAGGCTTTCCAGCGTTTCTTGACAATTGTGCGAGGTGTGTTGTATTTGCGCTATCCTTTCCTCCTATTATTATCATCAGGTCGACTCTCTTTGAGAGTGCGAGAGTTGATTTCTGGCGTTTCTGTGTTGCACCGCAAATCGTGTTGTATATTTTTATTTCAGTTGCTATTTCAAGAATTTTCGATACGAGAAATCTGAAGTATTCCATTGACTGTGTCGTTTGTGTAACAATGCCGATTTTTTTCTCACCTTTAAGCTTCTCTATGTCTGATTCTTTCTCAATCACTGTGGCTTTCCCTTTTGCGTGACCAACAATTCCAACGACTTCAGGATGTTTTGCTTCTCCAATAACAACGACTTTGTAATTTTTTTCCAGGAGCATTTTAGCGAAATTCTGGGGTCTTCTCACGAAAGGGCAAGTTGCATCTACTATTGTAAACCCCTTCTTTTTTGCAGCATTGATTATTTTAGGAGGAAGGCCGTGGGAACGGACAATCAACTTCCCAGGACTTACCTCATCAAGATTGTTTATTGGGTAAACACCAATTGACCTGAGATAGGAAACTGCCTGAGGGTTATGGATTAATGGACCGTATGTATAAGAAGTTTCACTTTCCTTTGAGACTTCTTCGGCGATAGCCATTGCTCTTTTTACGCCATAACAGAAACCAGCATTTCCAGCTAACAGTATTTTATGCATTTTTTTTTAATGAGATAATTTTGCTCATTACAAGTCGACTTAGCTTTTTGCTTCTGTCAAGGTATGAACCATTTGAAGAAAATTCTGTGGCATTGATTATTTTGCCGAAAATAACCTTAACGCGGTTTTTTCTAAACAATAGATTTAACAGTTTTTCAGTTGTTCCACTCATATATACAGGGATAATTGGAACCTTGTTCTTTAACGCAAGATATCCAACACCTGGTTGTGGGTTGAGAAAACCATTACCTTTATTTCTCTTCCCTTCGGGAAACACAATAAGGGTTTTTCCCTTACGTAGTAGGAAGGAAGCCATTTTGATAGATTTTTTGTCGATACCATACCTTTTCACCGGCAGCGCATTGTATTTTTTCAAGAGCCATGCGTAAAATTTGTTTGCCCAGAATAACTCTTCTTTTGCAAGAAAGAATACTTCCCTTTTGAGCGCAGTTGAAATTGCAATGACAGGAGGGTCCCAGTTGGATAGGTGATTGGGTGCAATTATCAGTCCACCTTTTCTTGGAATGTTTTCTTGTCCCTTGACGGAAAGACCAAACACTATTTTCAAAAATAGGAAAGTTAGAATCGATGTTATGAAAATATGAAATTGCATTTACTCCTCTTTATGGGCATAAAAGAGTTCAAGTACTCTCTTGATTTCTTCCTCTATTGTAAGACTTGTGGTATCGATTATCTCCGAACCCTGTGGAACTGTCAAAGGAGACAATTCCCGTTCACTGTCTGTTTTGTCACGTTTCTCAAGCTGTTCTTTAACTTCGTCAATACTTACCTTTATTCCTGCTCGGCGCAAGTCGAGTAGTCTTCTTTTTGCTCTTTCATCGATTGAGCAGTCGATATATAACTTAAGGTCAGCATTTGGGAATACAACTGTTCCTATATCTCTTCCTTCGCACACAACGTTGTCACTCTCAGCCATCTCTCTCTGAAGAGCAACGAGGTGTTCTCTAACTCCTCGATAGGTTGAGATAAGAGAAACAAATTCTGTAACCTGTTTTGACCGTATCTCCTTTGAGACATTTCTATTGTTGAGAAGAATTTTAAGTTTCCCTTTTCCGGGGACCAATTTTATCGAGGAATTACTTACAGCTCTGACGACTGCTATTTCATTGTGCGGATTTACACCTGAAGCGAGTACGGCAAGCGTTGACGCTCTGTACATTGCGCCTGTATCAATGTATTTGAATCCTAATTTTTGTGCAACCAGTTTTGCAGTTGTACTTTTACCTGAGCTTGCGGGCCCATCGATAGAAATTATTGTCAACAAAAACCTCTTTCCAGAGATTATTGAGATATGAAAAGGTCCCATTAATCCCTAAGATATTCAAAAAAGTATAATGACATAAATTCTTTAAAAATGCAAGCACTTTTTTAAACAAAATCGGTTTCCTCGTCGTACGCCATTCCGGCTTCCCAGGAATGCGAGGTCATAACCGTGGTTTTTTGTGATTTCATGAATTTCTGAAGGAATAAAGGCAGCTCAAAGATAGCGAGTGCAATCAAGGGGCAACGTCCCCAATGTCTCAATTTATTCCCTTACATTTTTGTTGACATAAGGGGAACTATCGTGGTATTCTTTCGTTAATAAAGAAGTAGAATGGAACAGCAAGATCAAGGAAAATTGGTAACAAAATATAAACTATACATTAGGAGGGTAGGATGACTGTATGGAGAGTTTTCGCAGTTATTGGGATTTTTATTGCGACAACTATTGGATGGATGATTCTTGGTGTCAGTATTGTGCAGCGAACTAAAAATGCAAATGATATTCTCACGGGCGAAGTTTCCGAACTCTGGGGTTCCGAACATATTCAGAAGGCTCCGTATTTTGTCTATTACACAATGGAAAGGGAACGAAGGACCAACGAGGAGACAGGTAAGGTATACTATGTAGATGTAAAAAGAACACATACTTATGATGCGGTGAGTTCGGATATTGGAGTTGACTTTGCCCTGGAATATAGAAGAAAGGGTCTTATTTGGTTTAGCACATATAGAGTTGGTTTCGATGGTCAGTATGTTTTTACCAATGATAATCACGCGGTTTTGAACGGTTTCCTGGAGTTCGAATTTCCAGCAAGTGGTGCGATCTATGATGATTTTAGTATACTTGTGGACGGGGAAAAGTTTGATACAAAAGAAAAAATGGGAACGGTAATATATGTTCCTCTCCAGCTTCTTCCTCAGCAGAAGAAACAAATAAGTATTTGCTACAAATCTCAAGGATTGAATATCTGGAAATATGTTTTCGGTAACGGAATCAGACAGGTTCAAAATTTCGTTCTAATTTCTACATCCAATTTTGACAATCCTGATTTTCCAAAAGGTACAATTTCACCGACCGAGAAAGAGAAGACTCCGGATGGATGGAAGTTCACATGGAAGTATAAAGATCTTGTTACCGGTTACAGTATTGGCGAAGAGATGCCAAAGAGAATGAATCCCGGACCACTTGCAAGCAGAATCAGCTTCTTCGCTCCGATACCATTGCTTTTCTTTTTAACCACAATCCTGATATTCGGAAGCGTGAGGAAGATAAACCTTCATCCGATGCATTTCTTTTTTCTTAGCGCATCCTTCTTCTGTTTCCATTTACTTTATGCATACCTTGTCGACCATATTACGATACACTGGACATTCTTGATTTCGTCGATAGTTGTTCTTTTACTTGTAATTCCCTATATATGGATTGTTATTAATGCACGCTTTGCATTATTTGTAGCGGGATTATCTGAATTGATTTTCTTAATACTTTTTTCTTACGCTTTCTTCTTCCCTGGATTCACGGGTTTAATAATAACTATAGGTTCGATAACAACTCTTGCAATTCTTATGTTCTCAACAGCCAAAGTAAAGTGGGTGGAAGTATTTAAGTAGGGATTGAACTATTATAGTGGAGCTGACGGGATTCGAACCCGTGACCTTCTGACTGCCAGTCAGACGCGCTCCCAACTGCGCCACAGCCCCATATGATTATTAATGATAGCATTTTCCAAATTCGTTGTCAAACACTTTTTTTGCGTTTTTCATAGTTTATGACTTTCTGTCATTGCGAAGGGCTTTAGCCCTGTGGCAATCTCATATTGAGCGAGTGAGTATATGAGATTGCTTCAAAGGTCAAAATGGAAAAAATATTCGCAATGACGTTTTTTATGTTGAAATCCTATGCTTTTTGTGACATACCGTAGGAACTCTGATGTCACTGATGGAAGGTTTCATTCATATAAGATGTTTCGCAAGTGTGGTGTCTCTATGTTTTTTCTTGACTTTGTAAGTCGTTTATGGTAAGCAGATTGTATGCAAAAAGAAAGAGCCATCTCAATCCTTGATAGAATTAGGGATAAAAAAGTGTTAATAATTGGTGATATAATGCTCGATGAATATCTCTGGGGCACTGTTGATAGAATTTCACCTGAAGCACCTGTCCCTGTTGTAAAAGTAACAAAGAATACATTCGCAATTGGCGGGGCTGCAAACGTTGCTCTGAATGCCCATTCGCTGGGAGCAGTGCCCGTTCTTGTTGGAGTGACTGGCAGCGATAATACAGGGAAGAAACTTAAGTCACTTATAAAGAAGAATGGAATCGGAGTAAACGGGATATTCGTAGAAAAACGAAGACCAACAATATTGAAGAAGCGTATCGTTGCTCACAATCAACAAGTGGTGAGGGTTGATATTGAAGAAAGCCATCCGATAGACACAAAAACAGAAGATAAAATACTAACGTTTCTATATAAGTTCAAAAATGACCTTTGCGGTATCATTATCGAGGACTACAACAAAGGACTTCTTACGAAACATTTGATAACAGAGATAATTTCATTTGCAATAGAAATGGGAATACCTGTTTCTGTTGATCCAAAGTTCGAGCATTTCTATGATTACTATGGAACGACTATATTCAAGCCGAATATCAGAGAATTGGAGAGAGTGTGCGGGGTTGTGTTATCGGATAGAAGTGAAATCGAAAAGGCTTTGAGGGGAGTTCTTAAGAGAATAAAAGCGGAAGCAGTATTGCTTACAATGGGTAATCAGGGGATGCTTCTGCTGGAGAAGAGGAGCAGAGCGTATTATGTTAAGCCGCATTCAATCGATGTATACGATGTAACAGGTGCGGGTGATACTGTTATAGCAGCCGTTACACTTGCATCTGCAAATGGTATGTCACTTAAAGAGTCGACAAGGTTCGCAAGTATTGCAGCAGCGATCGAGATAAGAAAACTTGGGGCATCCGCTGTTAGTCCGGAAGAAATAATGGATTTCTGCAGTTAGGCAAAAAAAAGTCTTGACAGATTTGTTTTTTTTGTTTATTATTGACTTGTTACCACTTGTCAATGGTAACACAATGGAAAAGATGAAAATATGAAAGAAGCCACAAGAAAACCACAGACACCACAGAGAAAATGTTATATCAGTATTTCAAACATAAAGGACCATACAAAGGAAAAAAAGTTCAATTTAACAGGGGAGGAAAGATGAAAAAATCATTTGTCCTTGCTTTTTTGGTTGTTCCAATACTGTGTTCTTTTCTTAACGCTCAACTCATAATTACCGCTGACCACTGGACATATGGCAGCGAATGCATTGGTAATAGATGGGACTGGTATAGAGGGCAAAATAGCAGCTGGGGAGGATACAATGCCAATCCACCGGACAGCACCTGGGATTTTACATCAGGTCCAACCACTGGGACTGCATCGAGTGAAATACGACCTATAGGTGAATCTCAAGGAAGTCCTCCAGGAATTGCAACCTATGCAGAAAAACAGGTGCTTGGTGGAGCAATTTCCTGGGGTTGGGAAAAGAAGATATCATCCGCAATGTATCTTTATGGATTCTACGCATCTGGAACAAACATATATTTCAATCCACCTTATCGTAGGCCCTATTATTTTCCTATGAGTGTTGGAACCAGCTGGAATGATTACTATTCCTGGGATTATTCCGGTATTACGATATACGACACTATTCTAACAACGGTTATTAATCAGGGTTATATAACGATACCCGAAGGTGGTCCGTATCCCTGTCTTGTTATGATGTACTACAAGAGCTCCTATGGTGAATATGTGGGCGTCCCGGTGGTGGATGAGGATTACATCATATATGAATGGATAGGTCCTGATATTGGAAGTTTCGTTACGGTTCAGAGCCAGAACAAGGAGACAAATCCGAATTTTACTACATACAAGGATTATTTTAGATTGTACAGCAAAGTTATAAACGAAACAACTCCTCCTATTTTTACTAATACTACAATTGTTGATAATGGATACAATCCTGGACCATACACTATAGAGTCCACAATTACGGATGCATCCGGTATTGCCACAGATTCTCTATATTACAGATTTGGTGCAGCAGGTGGGTATACCGATGTGACTCATGATAGTGTAAACGTGAATACATATTATTTTACCATCCCTGCAGTCGGTTCTTATCCCGATACTGTATTCTATTATCTTTCTGCAACAGACCTTGCACCCACGCACAATAGAGCAACCGACCCTGCAAATGCTCCAGCAGATTCCGTTTTCAGTTTTATTGTTAAAGACCCTGCCGATGACCATTATCCACCGGTGTTCTTCAATACGACACAGTGGACCGATACATCATATACAGGTCCATATCCTGTTTCTTCGACGATAATTGATTCCTGTGGTGTGGGGGAAGCATACTTATATTATAGAAAAGGTGGTTCCGGTGCATACAGTCTGGCAATCACAGACAGTGTTATGGTTGACGATTACTATTTCACTATTCCCTATGTTGTTTCACCTCCAGAATTCATTGAATACTACCTTGAGGCTGTGGATGCATCACCAAACTACAATACCGGGTATGACCCCCCGGGTGCACCCACAACCGTTTTCTCGTTTAATGTGCAGGACTATGAAGGACCTGAGATCGAAAACACTAAGGTTTGGCACGATACAGGTTTCGCAGGACCGTTTGTTGTTTGGAGTGACATATACGATAATTCCGGGGTGAGCGAAAATTACATCTTTTACAAGATTCAGGCTGCACCATGGGATTCCGCTGTAACTGATTCACTTATGAATGATACAACCCATTTCTACACGATTCCAGCCGTAACTCCACCAAAGGTTATAAGGTATTACATAAAGGCATACGATAATTCGGCAAATCATAATGTCTCAACTGACCCGCCTGGTGCTCCAAGTGTCGTTTACCAGTTTATTGCCAACCCACCCGGGGTCAATGAACAAACGCAAACAATCCCTATCAAGGTGTATCTTGATATCAGTCCCAATCCGTCAACAGGCAAATGCATTTTGCAATTTGGCATTCCTGATAGAGATGAGGTCACAGTCAAGATATATAATGCTGCAGGACAAAAAATCAGAACTATTTTGCAACATTCATTGAAACCGGGAAACTACAAATACCAATGGCAATGTGACAACGAGCAAGGGAAAAGGGTTTCAAACGGTACCTATTTTGTAATGCTCAAGTATGGAAATGAAGTACTGATAAAACCTATAGTTATTGTTACGAAATGACACATTGTCTATCCCTAACAAGTACTCAGTAAGTTACGTCATTGCGATAGACCAAAGGTAGCGTGTAAATAGTCAGTTAACTCTGTCAATGCGAGCGCTGAACTCTATGGTTCAGTGCATGGCAAGCTCCCGTTGACTGAGCGCAATTATAGATTGTTTCATGTGAGAATAAAATGGTCATCCTCGCAATGGCCCAGATAAATCGAAAGTTCCTGAAGATATTATAAATTAAGGTTTTTCATACCA
>CAYMQB010000059.1:0-12739 GCA_964392665.1 uncultured bacterium
TGGTATTGTTTTCTAAAAAATAACAACATTCCATGACCTTTATGCCCATTGCGAGGAGCGAAGCGACGTGGCCATCTCATCTTTAACTAATGAAACTTGAAATAGTAAAAGCGAGATTGCTTCGCATTTGTGGAGCAAGCCCCGTGTAATAGAAAAATGTTTTGTGCATAATGGTATTACACAGGGCAAGAAGAAACGCTCGCAATGACGTTCTTGTGATATTGTGGTTAAGCAGATAAGCATTAAAACTTTTTCCCGAAATAAAATTACTGGAATAAATCACTCTTTCTGCTGTATATTGGATAGAATAAGTTTTATAGGTGATACAGTCCAATGATTGTTTGCACTATTTAATTGAAACCGTCAACCTTATCACGAAAATTTTAAAAGGAGGTGAAAAATGATGAAAAAATCATTTCAGATTCTTTCTCTGCTGCTTATTTGCATATCGTTTATGGGATTTTTGGGAATTGGAGGCAACCGAAATGTTAACGATATAATAAAACTGCTGAAAGCAAAGGTTGGAGAAGAAGTAATCAAGTCACATATTACCCACAAGGATCTCACATTTGACTTAACAACGAACGACATTGTCAACCTTAAGAAGGTTGGTGCAAGTGATAACCTTCTTTCCTTTATGATGGAAGGTAACGCTTTCAGCGAGTTCCCATTCGATATTGAGAAGGAATTCATAGTAAGAAAACCTGTGGTTCATAATCAGATTGCAATTTTCCCCGTCTTCAAAAAGACACCCGTCACTGTGGAAGATTATATTACGCTTGACGAAGCTCAAGATAGAAAGGTTATTATCATAAAGGAAAAAGAGTCTGGATCGGTTCCTGTCGTTATTATAGAAAACATCGGTAGAAAATCGATATTCATTATGGCAGGAGAAATCATCATAGGGGGAAAACAGGACAGAATGACGTCTCACGATGTTCTAATACCTACAGGAAAAAAAATCGAGGTGTCCGTCAGATGCGTGGAGCATGGAAGATGGCAAGGCAAATCCTACGAGTTTAAGTCAGGTGGAGCAATAGGAAGTGGAAATGTCAGAAGTGCACTGCAGTTCAAAAACCAGCAAGAAGTTTGGAACCAGGTAGGTAAGAAGTGCAAGGAACATAATGCAGAAACTTCCACTGGGACATACAGAGCACTTCTATCAAGTGAAGATATCAAGTTACGCAGTAAACCATACTTTGACGCTCTAAGACCGAGTCTAGAAAATAAGGATATGGTCGGAATGATTATTGCATTAAATGGAGAGATTGTATGTGTCGACATTTTTGCCAATCCCAGTTTCTTTGGAAAAATAAGAGAGAAATTGCTGAAATCTTATATACTTGATGCTATCAGCACAAAAGAAACAAGTACGGAAGTCCCAAAAAAGAAGGAGATACTTGATTTCTTCAGTGAACTCAAAGTGGCAAGAATCGAACAGAGCATAAAATACAAAGCAAACTGCAATTATGAGATGGAATCCGAAAAACTCATAGGTAACGAATCCAAGGATGATGATGGTAACTTACAGCATCTGAATCTTTACAAACAGTAATCAAAATATGTGGGTGTTCTCGCAAAAGGGACAGACGTACAAGTCTGTCCCTTACCTTTAACTCAATAAAAGACTAAACCTCGAAAAGCCAGGCAAATTTTTTACCTGACATTCTTTCTCTTATACCCCATTCAAAATATATTATCCTTTTATCTTTCAAAGCTTTAAGCCTCGCGAAAGAAACGAGATTCGCACCTGTCTTAATCCTGTTGTCCTTCACCATTACTGCAGGGAATATTATTACCTCACGAGGAGTCACAAAACAAAAATACGGTAGAAATTTCCAGATTTTAGCAGCAATCTTCAGTTTCTCGAAAGCCTTTCCCATATCAAGACATATCGAATTCTTCTGCCTTGTTTTTACACTAATCCCAGTCAATCTATCCTTTTCAAAAATAAAACCCCTCGTGTCATTGACTAACAAATCAAACCCTTCGGATTTTGCGACTATCACATGCACCTTCCTCTTTACCAGATAATATGACACCAGCAACTCTCCGAAATCCCCAGAGACCAATTCATCCACTCCACTAATGTACGGAACTGTTAGTACCTTTAATTGTTGTCTTTTTGGCATTTTTCCCTCCATATCTTAATCGTAATAACAACATACCAGAAAATCATCTTGAAGTCAAGACTAAACTCTATGGTTGCGCAATTAAAAACCTTGACTTTTACAGATTAAAAACATATAGTTTTGTATGAGAATTTTGTCATGGAATGTAAACGGTCTGAGAGCAATTCACAAAAAGGGATTTTTGGAGTGGCTTGAACAAGAAAAACCTGATATCCTTTGTATTCAAGAAACCAAATTGCAGGAAAGTCAAATACCTGATGACATAAGGAATATTAAGGACTTGCATATCTATTTCAACTCTGCAGAACGCAAAGGTTACAGCGGCGTTGCACTTTTCAGTAAGCTTAAACCGAGAACGATATCGAATGGATTTGGCATCAAGAAATATGACACTGAAGGTAGAACAATCGTCGCAGATTTTGGGAAATTTGTCATTCTCAACATCTATTTCCCGAATGGAAAACAATCCAATGCAAGGCTAAATTACAAGATGGCTTTTTATGATGTTTTCTTAGATTACACAGATAAACTGAGAAAGAAGGATAAAATCCTGATTGTCTGTGGCGATGTAAACACAGCCCATAAGGAGATTGATCTTGCAAGACCAAAAGAGAACAAAAAAGCCTCGGGATTCCTCCCCCAGGAAAGGGCATGGATCGACAAATTCCTATCACACGGTTACATCGATACATTCCGTATGTTCAATATGCAAGGAGGTAATTACTCATGGTGGGATTACAAATCTCGCGCCCGTCTAAGAAATATTGGCTGGAGAATCGATTACTTCTTTGTTAGCGATAATGCGAGAAACTGCGTCAAAGATGCGTTCATAATGACTAATGTTCCTGGTTCGGACCACTGTCCAGTAGGTATTGACTTTAAATTCAAATGTTAAATTTCTCTTGAAAATTTCACCCGATCACTGTATACTTAATAGTATTTAAACATCCTATAAGGATCAGGATGCTGAAATTGGTTTTTGAGAAAGAAGGGCTGAAGTATGAGACCCAAAAATGTTTTGAACTTAACTATTAGAGTAAGAAAGTAGGTAATTTCATTGTGGATTTAGTAATTGAGCATAAAATTATAGTTGAAATTAGGGCAGTAACTGGCAATATGCCAAATGTTTTCAAATGTAAAATCTGTATAACCAGGTTTAATAAACATTTATGCTTATCTACTTAAGTCACAATATCACAAGAACGTCATCGCGAGCGTTTCTTCTTGCCCTGTGTAATACCATTACGCACAAAACATTTTTCTATTACACGCGGCTTGCTCCACAAAGCGAAGCAATCTCGCTTTTACTATTTCAAGTTTTATTACTTAAAGATGAGATTGCCACGTCGCGGAGTTTATACTGAACGAAGTGAATGTGCTCCTCGCAATGACAAACTTTCAGGTTAAATATCAAAATGGGAGTTAAACAGATAAGCATTAAACATTATAGCAGGAGAAAATTATGAGACCTGTCCTTCGATTTCTAAACGATGACCTTATAGAGAGAATTCTAGATGAAGCAAAAAACATTCTATGCAAATTGGGTGTTGAAATACACAATGCTCAAATACTAACTATGCTAAATCAGTATGGCGAAAATGTTAATTTTGAAAAGCAACATGTTCTTTTTACACGCAAAAACATCGATAGGGCGCTTAAAACAGTCCCCCATTCCTTCAAGCTTTACGATGTTCTGGGAAACGAAACCCATAATTTTGTGAATAACCAAGTATATTTTACACCTGGTTCGGCTGCCATCAATTTACTCGATTACAAAACTTCCAAAATTCGTAAGCCCAAAACCAGCGATTACATCGAATATACAAAGCTTGTGGCTGGTCTCCCTGCAATCGCATCCCAGAGTACTGCATTCATTCCTAATGATGTCCCTGAAAAAATACAGGATAGTTATAGACTTTATCTTAGTTTACTGTTCTGCGAAAAACCTGTCGTAACAGGTGCATTCACAATAGAAGCTTTCGATATTATGAAAGATTTCCAGGTTGCAGTTCGTGGAACAGAAAAATCACTTGCCGAAAAACCACTGACTGTATTTTCCTGTTGCCCAACATCTCCCATTAAGTGGAGTGAAATAACATCGCAGAATGTTGTTGATTGTGCCAAATATTCAATACCTATTGAATTCATATCAATGCCTCTTTCCGGATTTATAGCACCAGTTACACTCGTCGGGACATTAATCCAACACACAGCCGAAACACTCAGTGGAATCGTGATAAGCCAATTGACTAACCCGGGAACACCCGTGCTTTACGGTGGTTCACCTGCAATTTTCGACCTTAGATACGAAACAACACCAATGGGTGCAATAGAAACCCAGATGATTGATTGCGCTTATAATGAAATTGGGCATTATCTGGGAATACCGACACAGGCATACATTGCGCTGAGTGATGCGAAGCAGCTTGACGCACAATCAGGCCTGGAATCGGGTATAGGCGCTACTCTTGCCGCACTTTCAGGCATAAATAATATTTCAGGTCCAGGAATGCTTGATTTCGAAAGCTGTCAGAGTTTGGAAAAACTCGTGCTGGACAACGAAATTTGTGAAATGGTTCTTCATATGACTGAAGGTATCGAACCCAAGGAAGATTTCCCTTCGATTCCGCTTTTCCAGGAACTACTCAAGGAAAAACAACTACTGATTTCAAATCATACACGTAAGTATCTAAAGCACGAATTTTATTTGCCTTCAACCGTAATAGATAGAGCAAATAGAAGAAGATGGCAGGAAGAAGGAGAACTAACGCTTTTACAGAGAGCTCACAGTGAAGTTGAAAAACTCATTAAAAACTATAAACCATCGGCACTTCCTGATAGCATAAAAAAGTACCTGACAAAACTTATGCAAAAAGAGGCAAGAAGATACAATATGGAGAAGCTTCCATCAACTCAATTAAACAAATGAGTTATTTACCCGACCTGTCTCGATATATGACCAATTCAAACTTGGAGTCCAGGGTAAAATGCCTTGATCTTATGGAAGCTAAAAAAATATGAAAAATATTGTTGAGTTCGATTTAGAAGATATAAAACCGGAGCGAAATGCTGTATTTGAAACACAGGGTATCCCGGAAAATATAATCCCTCCTAAAAGTATTACAAACCTACTACAAAAAGCTATTTCCATATTTCTCGATTATGCTCAACCAAAAGCTATCTTGAACGAAGTTTCTATTCCAGAATTTGAAACTATCTATGCAGGAGAAGGATTGAATGAAATGACAACACCCCTTGACTCGATTTACAAAAGAGCAGATAAACTTGCTTTATTCGCTGCAACAATAGGTGAAGAAATAAGTCGAAAAATCACCGAACTATTCGATTCAAATGATTTTGCAGTGGCAAGCATGTTGGATTCCGTTGCATCGGCAAGCGCGGACAAAACAGCAGATGTTCTTGAAAAGCACTATTATAAAACATTAATAAACAAAGCGATGATGAATCCTTCCACCGGTATGCTGCGATATAGCCCAGGCTACTGCGGATGGCACATAAGTGGACAGAAAAAACTCTTTGCATATCTACATCCTGAAACAATAGGAATCCAGTTGCTGCCAAGTTACTTGATGAAACCACTGAAATCAGTAACAGGTGTTATAGTCGTTGGAGATAAGAAAATCCACATCTTCAAGGATAACTTCCCTTTTTGCGAACAATGTAAAACACATTCTTGTAGAATTAGAATAAGAAATTTAATTGGCAAAAAAATAAACTTTGAGAAAGGTAGAAAATAATGGATATCCTGAGCAGCATTTCACAATTTCTTCAACAGGGAAACGATAAAAAAGTTTTGAGCCTGACAAAAGAAGCAGTCAACAACGCAATACCCCCCCAAAAGATACTGGACGATGGTTTGATTGCCGGAATGAATGTAGTTGGACAGAAATACAAGGCTCATGATATCTTTCTTCCCGATGTCCTTCTTTCTGCAAAGGCAATGTATACAGGAATAAGTATCTTAAAACCATTATTTTTAAAGGGCAAAATGCAGGACAGGGGTAAGATTGTTATTGGCACTGTTCAAGGAGATTTGCATGACATAGGTAAAAATCTTGTTGCAATAATGCTAAAAGGAGCCGGTTTTGAAGTTATTGACCTTGGAAACAATGTTTCTCCCGAAAACTTCGTTGAAAGGGCAAAAAAAGAAAACGCCCCTATAATTGGTTTATCAACTCTTTTGACAACAACAATGCCTGTTATGAAAACCGTTGTTGATATTGTTAAAAACGACGGATTAAATAAGCAAATCAAAATAATCATAGGAGGCGCTCCTGTTACGGATGAATTTGCAAACAGCATTGGAGCAGACGCATACTGCTTCGATAGTATAAGCGCTGTGGAAACGGTTAAAAAAATAATGGCAAAAGACGGTAAAATGTAATGAAAGACTTTCTTGAAAGAATTAGAAATTGCGAAATTATGGTTGGCGACGGCGCAATGGGTACAATGTTGTTTACCAAAGGTCTCCAACCGGGTCAGCCTCCTGAAATCTTCAATATTACAAAAAGCAATATCCTTGAGAAAATCGCACAATCCTATCTCGATGCTGGTGCAGATATTCTGGAAACAAATACATTTGGAGGAACATCCCTGAAACTCTCGTTCTTTTCGCTCGAAGACAAAACAGATGAAATAAACAGAAATGCCGTTCTCGCTGTTAAGAAGATTGCAGCTAACCGCGCATATGTTTCCGGCTCCTGTGGACCAACAGGAAAAATTCTCAAACCTTATGGTGATACGGAACAAGAAACGGTTTACGAAAGTTTCTTAAGACAAATAAAAATCCTTGTTGATGCGGGAATCGACATTGTCTGTATTGAAACGATGATTGACCTTAATGAGGCAATACTTGCGATTAAAGCAGCCAAATCGGTTTCTTCAACAATTCCAGTCATAGCAACTATGACATTTGACGCAACTCCAAAAGGTTTTTATACGGTTATGGGCACAAGTATTTTTAACGCAGCAAAGGGACTCGAAAAAGCAGGAGCTGATATTATAGGTTCGAACTGCGGGAACGGCATTGAGAATATGGTCAGGATTGCACAAGAATTTAGCAAGGTCACCACTCTTCCTTTGATAATTCAATCAAATGCAGGCTTACCTATAATTCAAGGAACCGAAACCATATATCCTGAAACCCCTGAATTTATGGCAGAAAGAGCAAAGGAACTCGTAAATATTCCCGTATCGGTCATCGGAGGTTGCTGCGGAACAACACCAGAACATATTAAAGCGATCAAAGATATAGTAAACGCTATGCAACATTAACGACTCCATTATCATATGCTTTTTCACAACCGATCAACTCGTCCTTCTTATTGTGCAAGATAATTAATAAAGATTGGAATATGCGAAATCCAATTGTACAGATAAAATCAACACTTCACAAATTGGTTCTTGACAAGTTAACTTTAATAGTATAATAACTAAGCTTATGGGAGAAAATATGGATATTGGAAAGATGATTCTCGAATTAAAAGACGAACTTACTAAAATGAGAAGATACCTTCACACCATTCCTGAAACTGCTTTCCAGGAGGTTGAAACATCTAAATTCATTGCAAAAACTCTGTCAGAAATCGATGGAGTTGAGGTAAAAACCGGGGTTGCAAAAACAGGCGTTGTGGGTCTATTAAAGGGTAACGGTGAAAAAACGATTGCCCTGAGAGCAGATATGGATGCGCTGCCAGTAATGGAGGAAAACGATGTTGAATATAAATCACACCAGAAGGGAAAAATGCACGCCTGCGGTCACGATGCACATATGAGTATTCTTCTGGGAAGTGCAATGATTCTTTCAAAAATAAAAGATAAACTCAGGGGAAATGTGAAATTCATATTTCAACCAAGTGAAGAAAGCCTTCCCGGTGGTGCAATGCAGATGATAGATGAAGACGTTCTTGAAAATCCAAAGGTTGATGTCATTCTGGGACTTCATTCTGATCCTACAATCGAAACAGGAAAGGTTGGATACAAAACAGGTGAACTTATGGCATTCACATCGGAGTTTACGATCCTTTTGCATGGAAAAGGCGGTCATGCTGCCGAACCGCACAGATCAATCGATCCTATCGTTATGGCAAGTGACGTCATACAGGCAATACAGAAAATATCATCACGTTGGACAGGTCCTTTACAACCTGTCGTTGTGACTATAGGTGCAATACATGGCGGAACAACATTCAATATAATACCCGATATAGTTGAATTAAAAGGAACCGTGCGACTTTTAAATATGCACTTGGTCGACCTTACAGAGAAGAAAATCCACGATATACTTGAAACAATTACAAACCTTTACGGTGGTAGTTATGAGTTCGATTTTGTCAGAGGTTATCCCGTTCTTAGAAACGACGAGAAATTCACCCTCTTTGCAAGCAATGTGCTTTTAAAACTTCTGGGACAGGACAACATAATAAGATTACAAAAACCCTTGATGGGTGGTGAGGATTTTGCTTACTACCTGACGAAAGTACCAGGTACGTTCCTTAGATTGGGAACAGGGAATAAGCAGAAAAATACGACATTCCCCTGGCATCATTCGAAGTTTAACATAGATGAAGATGCGTTACCTATAGGTGTGGCAGTTTTTGTGCAGTGTGCCATTGACTTTTTTAAGTATTATGAATAACTTTAAGAGTAAAGGACTAACCTCTTTTATATCTTTCAGATACTTTTTTCTTCTTTTGATTCTCTTACTCTCACTTTCTTTAACCCTCAATGCAGGAAAATACAATCCCTTTGTCTGGACAACCTATAAAGAATTTACACACATCTACAGCATAGCAATCAATATGGACCAAGTTTATTTTGGCAGCGACGCCTCTATTCTTAGATTCAATAGAATCGAAAAAAAATGGGACGAACCTATTACAAAAAGCAATGGATTCGATGACACCAGGGCAAAGATTGTCGCTATCGACAGAAACTTCAATAAACTATGGATTGTCTCCGAAAATTCAGTTTACGTTTATGTCCCACAAATTGCTTTCTGGGAGAGAAAAATTCCACTGATTAGTATCTCTCTCACTTCGATTAACTCGATAGGTTTCAATCGCAACAGAATATTTCTCGTAGGGAAAGAGGGAATATTTGCTTCAAATAGAGGGGCATATCTGTGGCAGAAGTGGTCCGCGGCACTTCCCCAGGATATTGAATGGTTTGGAGAAAAAGACAATACGGATGTTCGAGATTATCCTTTTCTTGTTCCTTACTATGCCCAAGATAAATATTTCCATAGATATGAGTATGCTTCAATTGCAGTAGATAATAAGGATATGTGGATAGGCACTAACGGATATGGGGTTTACTACGATAATACATACACATGGAATGGAAATCATTACTATACAGGAATTGCCAACAGCCGTGTCGATGCGATATTTCCAGACGATGAATTTTTCTGGCTTGGTGGAAGAAATGGAACAGGTAAGGGGATTACCTTTATTAATTTTGATACAGGCGAAGGACAATATTACCGCTCCGAAGACATTTACGGCATGGATTCAGACAACATATACGCAATAATAGGTGACAGCAAAAACATCTGGTTTGGAACAGGCAGCGGATTATTAAAATACAGTAAAGATAAAAACAGTTGGAAAACCTATAACCTCTTTGATGGGCTACCTGGTGAAATTGTAAAAGCTCTAATTCTGAAAGGGGACACGCTTTTTATAGGAACAAACCAGGGTTTGGCTTACTTACCTCCTGGATCAAAAGATATTTTCAGCTTTGAATTTTTTGATAATATATCAATCAATTTTCTAAGCGAATACGACAACCGATTGCTAATAGGATGTGCGGATGGTGCATTCAGCAAACACGATAGCCTATTTGACGAAATTTCTGATCCTGACGGTGATTTTGCTTTTGGGGTCTCAACTATTTTTGCCGATACCAATACTGTATGGTTTGGAACGACAAGAAAAGGTATTGACGTATATTTTCCCGACAGTTTAAAATGGGAGGAATATCTCTTCCCCACTCCCATATGCGGTGAATGGGTTTTTGCAATCTCAGGTAATAAGGACTATATATGGATAGCCACTGATAATGGGGTAACAAGGTATAATAAGAAACTGAGGATGTGGAAAACCTTCAATGAGAGCGATGGTCTTGCAAATAACGAAGTAAGGGCAATTTATGTTGACGAAAATTATGTATGGTTTGGCACAAAGGATGGCTTAACAAGACTTAAATACAAGGATTCCTCCATCCCACCGTAAATGAGATTTCGTTTCGGGAACTACATTCCCGAAACACCACGACAGGAGTAGGAAGACTTGTCTTGCGATAAGGCGAAGGCCAGACTGCTACTCCAAGGAATTATTTAACTAAAATAACTTTTCGGGTTTTTGTGAAATCCTCAACTTTCATACGGATGAAATATACGCCCTGAGGCAGATCGCTAATGTCAGGATAAAAATAATGTAATCCCTTCTTTACATAAGTATTTAGAAGACTCCTAATTTTTCTCCCATCTATACTATAGAGAGCAATCTCTATCTTTGCACTCTTTGGAATTGAAAATGAACATTTGAATCTACCTTTTGTAATACTTGGATTTACCGATAAATAATTACTTAAGACAAATTTTCTTTCTTCTTCCCTAACAGCACTCGGATAATCCACACATACCCTAATCGTGGCATCGCCATGTCTCCACCACCAATGATGCCAATTGAAAGTATCCTGTTTAACCCAGGTCATCATAGCAAAAGGGGGATTACCATCGTCTACCCATAACGATGGATTTCCAAGAGGAGTTGTTGAATCAGGTATACTAATCCATTCTGCAAAAAAACCACCTGAATCAAAGACAACATTATGGTTGGAGAAATCCACGGTAAACCACCAAAAAATACCGGGTCCGACTATTCCTAAGACAGAATCCCTTGCAATCACTGTTCCCGGTATACCTATACTATCATCATCATGAATTATTGCTCCAATACCAAAGGTATACGGTTCTCCCCATGGCCAGGCATCAAAAGTAAATTTAACACTTTCAATCTTGCAAGGATAATAAGGTGGATAAAACATATTGGCAATATCCCACTTGTGCCAAGATGATGCTGTAGTTTCAATATCATCATAATACAATTCACCGGGATATGTTCTTATGTAGGATTCTTTTTCTTGTTTATCATTATCCCTCACACAATCATTTGACAACCAGGGATAACCCTCGATAATATAATCTCCATTCTTATTATAGTTCCATTGGAAGAAAAGTGTGTCGATCTCATTATGTTTTAATGAATCAATATATTGAACATCGAAAAAGGCTAATAGACCAAGCGAATCGGTAACTCTAAGGTAAACCGGTACATCCATTTCCGGTACATTACCAAAGTTTTTCACCACAACTCCAACAGTATCATTGGAAGGATTTTGCAGGAAAAAACCTTTCTTAGAGAATATATTAGTGCAGGAAACATCGTGCCTTGGTCCAGTGAGTGTTACTATGGGTCTTATTAAGAATTCACCAAACAAATGATAATCACAAACCCACCAGTCGTTCTTATCACCTGAAGTAGCAACTCTGTTATGGCAATTTGGTGTATTGTCATGTGCAACACCCATATTCATTGACGTGAAGATACCAATCCAGAAATCTTTGTCAATTACAATAGGAGCGGGAAGGTCAATTCTGTTCCATATACTTTCTCCAGAACTAACAAAGAAAATAGGAGAAATAAGATTTATTGAGGATTGGGGAATTCCCGATGAATCGTTCCATACAAAAAGAGAGCAATCTACTCCAAGTTCAGAAGTTTTCAAAATAACAGATTTTAGAGTACATAATACGCCGGATGAAAATTTTTGAGCAGAGAAATAGGCATTATTTGAAAATACTTCACTACCATCATCAAGAATAAGTGTATCTTCCTGTCGGAAGGTAAGAAGGAGGCTTCTGGATGTTTTTTCTGTTGATAACTGGTCTTTCTTGAATAGAATTGAATTTTCTTCTATAACTTGCTCATTACTAATAGAAAAAGCACTGTTTGAAAAAGTGAAAATCAAAAAGAACGATACAAACAAATAATTCATCTTATCCCCTTTCAAGGGGGGCAGAAAAAATCTACCCCCCTAAAAGAATTACTTAATCTTTACTGTCTTCCGTGTAAGCCTTTTTTCACCTACCTTAAGAACAGAGAAGTAGATTCCGTCAGCATATTCTTTACCATCCCAGTCAAAATAGTAAGAGCCCATATCCAATTTCTTATTCACAAGTGTTTTACAAAGTCGACCAGAAGCATCATAAATCTTGAGGGAAACTTTATCTTCTCTTGGAATTATAAAACTGAACCTTGCTGAATTACTGAATGGATTTGGTCTTGGTGATAGAAAATTAATTTTTTGAGAAAAATCCCTACCATTTTTTGATATTTGAGTAGCTTTTTCACCGGTTGATTTTTGGTATTCATAGAGAAATATTTCCGAGCATACAGCATACTTACCTTTCATTTTCTCAATAGAAATATTTAACTCTTCACTCTGGTAAGAAGGTTTTGGAACCCATTGTCAAGGTTCAACTTTATTCCCCACCCCAGGTTCAGTTTTATTCCCCACTT
>CAYMQB010000060.1:0-10000 GCA_964392665.1 uncultured bacterium
TGGTATGAAAAACCTTAATTTATAATATCTTCAGGAACTTTCGATTTATCTGGCCTTTCCCTTAACCAATTAGTAAACTGATGTTGAAGGAAGTAATATTATCGAACTTTTTTGCTTGACAAACAAATGCAAAAAAATATAATATGTAAATGTCAAAAAAAAGGAGGAGAAAAATATTGTTTTTTGCGTCCATTAAGGCTAAAACGGGACATGAAACAAAAAAGCCAATCGTAGAAAAAACCACTTGTGATACTGATGCAAAGTTTAATCCAAATCCTTCTCCTACCCAGGAGAACATTGACGATGGAAGAATACTAGGCGATAATCTTATGACCATCGACCTTACATCTATTGGTATGCCTGGTGATGGGTATGACAATGCAGGAATAACATGGGATGGTACCTGTCTATATCTGGTTAATATGTTTGACAACACTCTATATATGATAGATCCAACTGGTCCGGCAATTATAACCTCCTTTTCATTGCCATACAACCAAACCTGGGGACTTGGACATGAGTTAAATCTCTGGGCAAGCGAAAGTGCGTCGAATATATGCTATGAGATTGCCGGTTCTGGTTACCTTTTCTTTTTCCAGATTGCTGCAAGCTTACCGGGTGATATTAGCGAGTGGTGGGCTGACGGAGAACTTTGGGTCTTTGCAGTTGGTGGTTCAAACAAGATATACAAATTCGCAATTCCAGACGGAACATTGCCGGACTCCCTTGGTGATCCTGCATGGACCTATATCTCTCAACGGGGTTTGAGCTATGACCCTTACAATAATACCTTCTGGCTTGGTGGCTGGAACAGTAATATGGTCTGGGAGATAGATGCTGCAACAGGAACCCCCTCATGTCTTTTTCTTTTAATAACGTTGCCAGCCTTGCATATGACTGGCAATCCACACTATACCCGACACCAGTTTTATGGTTAGCAACAAATGAAGCACAAAACTACATTTTTATGGTCGATGCAGACAATCCAGAACCAGGTGTTTCTGAAAAACCTCCAGAGCCAACACCTCTCATTTTCAAACTCTTCCAGAATATCCCTAACCCTGTTAAGGATGGAAAGACAGCCATATCCTACATAACAACAAGCAAGGACTCTGTAACATTAAGAATCTGCGACATATTAGGAAGGCTTGTAAAAACACTCACAGAGAGTTCTTACAAAAATGCAGGGCGGAGAACTGTTTACTGGGACTGCCGTGATAATAATCATCATCCTGTTTCTATTGGTATCTACTACTATAAATTGAGTGTAGATGAGAGATCTTTAACAAAGAAGATGATTATTATGAAATAAGAAATGGAATATTTAATTAAAGGTTCCTACTTTGTAAAGAGTTTTCTCTATCTTAATTTTTTTTCTTGACAAAATGCACATAATTGCATATAATCTATTGGTTTAAAAGTTTAAGGCATATGAAAAGTTTAACTTTAATAGTATTTTTGACTGTCTTTCTTACTCATTTATATGGACAAACTGAGATAGGTAAAACATCTCAATCCGCTGGACACTATGTTTACATAGGAGAAGGTGATGAACTTCTGGTAAATGTTCAAATATGGGGACAGGTAAAAAACCCTGGACTTTATTCCCTACCGGAGGAGAGTAACATAGTAACATTGGTATCTCTTGCCGGCGGTCCAACGGAGAATGCAGACCTGTCGAAAATTAAGGTTACCAGGAAGGGTGTCAAAAAAGATTCCCTGTATACCGTTAATTTGAAAAAATCATTACTGGATGGAAGTAAAGAGAGAATAACCTTGAAACCAGGAGACATAGTTGAGATTATGCCTTCCGCCTTTTACAATGTCAGCAATTTTGTACGATTCATTACTCAGATCAGTATGGTTGCAGTTATATACTATCAAATATTTGGAAAATGAAAATGAAGCAAAAAAATAACAAAGAAGAGCAAGACACTCATATTGATATAATTGCGTACCTCAAAGTTCTCTGGAGGAGAAGACTGGTTATGGGAACTGCTGTAGGAGCAACACTCATGTTTACGGCTATATACACTCTAATTTCTCCAAAGATATATGAAGCGTCAACAAGTATTCTCTTGCAACAGATACCAGAGGGAAAAGAAACTTTTCTAACACCCTGGGAATATACCGGGGTAAGGGACAATTTCATTCAGAATCAATCACAGATTTTAAAGTCAAGAACAAACCTTAAATTGGTTATTGACAGAATGAAGGAAAACTATAATGACGAGAATCTTCCAATCTTCAAGAATCCCGACCCAATTACCTTCCTTGCATACAATATAATTGTGAAACCCATAGAGAGAACCGATATAGTGAATATCCTCGTCCATTCAACAAGTCCTGGGGAAGCTGCAGTGATTGCAAACACCGTTGCAGAAAACCTTCTTGTTCAATCTCGAAAAACAGCACGAAGCGAGGTAACGGAGATTAGAAAATTTCTTGAAGACCAGATAAAGATTGTTGAAAATAATCTTAAGAATTCTGCAGATTCTCTAAGATTCTTCAAGGAAAATAACAAAGTTTTTGCTCTTTCAACTGAAGCACAAGCTCTGTTCAGCAAATTATCTACGTTTGACAAAGAATTCAACGAAGCAAACGCCAATTACTTGACAAAAAAGAAAACATTCACCTTTCTAAAGAACAAGTACCAACAGAATCAAAAGAACATAATAACCGACATAACAGAGACGAAAAGCCCTGTAATTCTTAACTTGAGAGAAAAACTCATAAAGCTGGAAACCGATTACTCAAACTATCTTCTTCAAGGACTGAGTGATAGTCATGCCAAAATGCAGAGAATCAAAACCCTTATCAATGATACGAAAAACCACTTGCGGGAAGAAGCAAAAAAACTAATGGCCTCTAATGCTGAAAAAACCGACCTTTTGACACAAAATCAAAAAATCACTGAGGAAATAGCCTCTCTTGAGGTGGAAATTGTTGCTTTTGAGGCAAAGCAGTCTGCAATCGCCAAAATTCGGAATACCTACGAACATCAGTTTTCCAAATTACCTTCCAAGGAATTAAAATTGGCTCAATTAGAAAGGGCTTACAAAATCAACGATAACATCTACGAAATGCTAATGGAGAAATATGAAGAGGCAAAGATAACTGAAGCAGGACAATTAGGAAATGTCAAGATAATAGATAAAGCATTTGTCCCATCCTTCCCTATAAAGCCAAACAAAAAAAAGAATATACTCTTTGCCCTGCTGGTTGGTATTGGAATAGGACTTGTCTTTACAGTTTTTACTGAGTATCTCGACACTTCTATTAAGGAACCAAAGGATATTGAAGAATTTGTAGGAGAACCAACCCTTGGTGTCATTCCGGACATGAATGGAAAGAACCTTGCGAAAAGATGCAAAGGAAACGGCAAAGTACCTAGCATTAGGAAACTACTGCTAAGTAACTATGCACCACGCTCGACTATTTCAGAGTCATATAGAGCTTTAAGGACGAATTTACAATATTTCAATACCGATAAACCCGTTAAATCACTCCTGCTAACAAGCACTCTGGCAAAGGAAGGAAAATCAACAATTGTTTCGAATCTTGGAATAACCTTGAGCCAGCGTGGACTAAAAACCGTTTTGGTCGACGCCGATTTAAGGAAACCAATGATTCACAAACTATTCAACGTTAAGATGGTACCCGGACTTACTGACTGGATAATAAATCCCGAATTGAGAATCGATGAAGTTTACAAGAAAACATCCATCGAAAACTTATACATCATCACTTGTGGAAGCATTCCACCGAATCCGACGGAACTACTTGAGTCCAAAAAAATGGTCCGTATCCTTGAAGTGTTAAAACAGAATTTCGACTTTATTCTATTTGATTCTCCCCCAATTATGGTAGTCACGGATGCTGTTGTGGTTTCACGCATAATTGACGGTGTTGTTCTTGTTATAGAAACAAGAAGAACAAGAAGAGATATCATATACAAGTCAAAAGAAATTATCGAAAACGTTGGAGGAAAACTTCTTGGAGCAATTCTTAACAAAGCAAGATTTAGTAAGGTTGACCATATCTACGGTGGATATTCCGGATACGGATACTATCACTATTACGGTTATGATAAGGATGTGAAAAACAGTAAAAAGAAAAAAATTAAAACTCATAAAGGAGGTTTGAAGTGAAATATTTTTCAGCAAATATGCTCGTTCTTTCTTTGGTAATGCTCTTAGCAATCACACTCAGCGCTGAATTCAATAGAACCACAGGCTTAATTGACATTCCAACGGCTTATATCCTTCCTGCAAAGGTATGGAAATTCAGTATGAATGGTTCCGTTACCACAACAAGCAAAAACATATGGGAGAAAAAACCTGCAGACATGGATTTTTCCGTTTCGTACGGAATCGCGGGAAAGGCAGAACTCGCGCTTTCTATGTTCACGTTTAAGGATTATGTACTGGACCTTACGTATGTTCTAACAAATGAGACGATAAATGTACCAGCGATTGCTTTCGGCATACAAAACATCACTTACAGTAGGTTTATAACCGAAGTTGGAAGAGGAGAAGATATCGATGATGCAGCAGTTGAGCACGTAGCAGGTCAGAAAAATGGATGGGGCGATGATGCAACATATCCAAGGAGAGATAGTGAGCAATTCTCTGTTTACTTTGTAATGAGTAAAGCTTTCGGTTCCTGGGGCCAATATCATCTTGGAATAGGAAGGGGTAGATTCGTTGGATACGGTTCAAGAAGTAAGTACTTTAACACGGATATCTATAGTGATACCGAACACAACGATGCAATAGGATTATTCTGGGGAGCAGCATTTGACTTCTTCCAGGGATTTGGACCAATGATCGATTTTGATGGAAGGGATTTCAATATAGGATTACAGTATCGCTCTCCCTACTTCACTATATCTATGGCTGCAGTAAAACTTGAACATAGGTTGGGTGGTATGCAGGCATTGTATCCAAGATTTGCAATCGGTGGTTCCGCAACCACTCAGGCAGTTGTTGAAGAAAGAGAAATCAAGCAGTCAGGAACTCTGACAGGCAAAATCTGGAACAAAAAGACTGCCAAACCATTAAAAGCAGTTATTTCTTTCCCGGGGAGTGACCTTGGGAGTATTATATCATTGGAAAAAACTGGAACCTTCAGAATCTCGCTTCCATCGGGAATTTATGTAGTTAGGTCCTCAACACCAGGTTACTATTGGAAACAGAAAAAGGTAAGAATCGCACCAGGGAAAACCACAATATGTAATTTTGCAATGAAGAAAAAGGAGAAAGGTAATAAGTAAATGAATACTAAATCCCTTGTTTTAGGAATAATAGTCGTAATTACTTTTAGCGGTGTTGGATTCTTCGCAATTCAAAAATCTGCTCCTCCTCAATCTTCTGATCCCTCGCCTATTGAGATATGGAAGCAAACTCAGACTGCTCTTGCGGCAAGTGTCGCACACTCCATAATTGACCCTGTCTTAGACAATGATCCATTTGCAGTCAGTATGAATATTTCGGAGATCAGGAACAACATCGTTGGGCTGTCCTATTTAATTATCGTGAACAAAAACGGTAAAATACTTCTCCATCCAGACTCTTCTCAAATAATGCAGGACTACAACCCAACGAACTTACAACCTCTGGATGACAAGAAAAACGTCATTCAGTCTATTAAAAAGGATGACAAAGAGATCTTTGATATAGCCGTACCTGTATCACTTGAAGGTGTGAAACAGGGAGAAATACACTTAGGAATTATCAAACCATGGAATGATGAGCAAAATGCAGAACCTTCCAATCTAGCAAAAATACTAATCATTGCAGCTGCATTTATAGGATTGGTGCTCACAATCATTGGAGCAGTAGGCGCATCAAAACCAGCAAAGACAATCACACCTACCATATCGAAAAATGAAATAGAAAAACTAAAAAAGGAAAAAGAAGAACTCACAGCTAACATTGGTGAATTAAAGAGAGAAATCACTAACATTTCCAAGCAGAAGACTCAGGTTACTGGCGACGAAACAAAGCTAAGTGAAACAATTGCAAAACTGCGAACCGAGGAAACAAAACTAACCGAAAGCATTGATGAGAAAAAGGCGGAATTTATTAAGTTGGAACAGAAACACGAAGCAATGGGTGCTTCTCCGTCTGACATTGATGATTTCAAAGATCAACTCTCCTCTAAAGATAGTGAACTTGAGGAACTAAAGAATCAGATTGAAAATATGAAAGCCAAATTGGATGCAAAACCCCGGGCAGAAACCCCGCTTCCAACAGAAGACATTGAAGAAATCAAGAAGGAAGAATTAGAACTTACGCAAAGAATAGTAAAAAAGAGAAGGGAAGAAATAATACTGTCTCAAAAAGTTGAATCTAAAAGGAAAGAAGAACTTGCTCTCGAAAGAAAGATAGAGGCACTTACAAAGAAACTCAAGGAAATGGGAAAAACTTCTTAATTCCTATTGAATAATAAATCTTAAAAATACTTCCCTAAATACTGGTTTTTACAAACCAGAGGGAGCTTTTCATTCAAATTTCAATTCCTTAGAAGAAAAATATTATGATTAACCACGAACTATCGGAAATTTTCTCCTTGCTTGCAGATGCATCTGAATTTAAGGAAGAAAATCAGTTCAAGGTTATTGCCTATAGAAAAGCATCGGGAATTATCAAAGATTTCCCTCAAAATATTGGAGAATACGCCAAAAACAATTCTCTTAAGGAAATCCCTGGTATTGGGGTAGGTATTGCAAAAAAGATAACCGAATACATTGAAACAGGTCGGATAACAAAATTCGATGAAATAACGGAGGAAATTCCTAACGGCATTCTGGAAATGTTTAAAATTCCATATCTTGGTCCAAAAACATTAAAACTCGCTTATGAGGAATTGGCAGTGGACAGCTTAACAAAACTGAAAAGAGCAATATCTTCCGGAAACCTCGCACTTCTCACGGGAATGGGCAAGAAAAAGGTAAAAAGGATTTCGGAAGCAATTCAACTTTTCCTAAAATCTGAAATAGGAAAAAGGAGATTCATCATTGGAGATATTTATCCCTTAATCGAAGAAATTGTCGAAGAACTCGGGAAGGTCGCATCAAGAATTACACCATGCGGTTCTTACAGAAGAATGAAAGAAACCGTGGGAGATATTGACTTACTCGCAGTAAGTGATAAAGGAGCTGACATAATTCAATTATTTACAAGACTCCCTTTCGTCAGAAAACTCATCGTTTCCGGTAAAACGAAAGCCACTATACTGGTTAATAAACCTCCCGTTAAGATTGATATTAGAATTTCTGAAGAAGATTCTTTTGGTGCTTGCTTGCAGTATTTCACAGGTTCTAAATCACACAATGTAAAACTGCGCTCGTTTGCGAAATCCAAGAAAATGAAAATCAACGAATATGGTGTCTTCAAAGGAACAAAAAAAGTTGGAGGAAAAACAGAAGAGGAGGTTTACAGAAGTATAGGATTGGACTTCATACCTCCTGAAATGAGAGAAGATAAAGGTGAAATCGAACTCGCCATTAAACACAAGCTTCCACAGATCGTTGACTACAAGGACTTCAGGGGTGATCTCCACATACACTCCAGATTTTCAGATGGAACGAATAGTATAATGGATATCGCAAAAGCTGCAAAGAAAATGAAACATGAATATGTTGCCATATGCGACCATTCAAAATCTGCTACATATGCATCCGGGTTGTCTTCGGATATGCTCCTTAAGAAAAATGAAAAGATAGATATGGTGAATAACGACATAAATGGAATTACCGTACTAAAAGGTGTAGAGGTTGACATACTAAGCAATGGAGAACTTGATTATAACGATAATATTCTCAAAACTGTAGATATCGTAATCGCCGCCATCCACCAGGGATTCAAGAAAAATGTAACTGAACGAATGTTATCTGTAATGGAAAACCCATATGTTAACATCATTGCACATCCTACCGGTAGATTAATTTCAAAACGAAAAGGATATGAAGTTAATCTTGAAAAGGTTTTTGCGAAAGCAAAGGAGAAGAGCGTAGTTATGGAGATTAACGCATACTCAGACAGAATGGATTTAAGTGACATAAATGTTGCTAAAGCGAAGGAGTATGGACTTAAGTTCTCAATAGGAACGGATGCACATAACCTGGGAATGATGAGGTACTGGCACCTTGGAATTGGTATCGCCCGGCGTGCATGGCTCAAAAAAGAGGATATAATAAATTGTTACCCCCTTGACGATCTTCAACAATTCCTAAGGAAAGGAAATTAGGGTATGGAAAAATTCATAGTGTCTGGTGGAATTCCTCTTATAGGAACAGTTCATATAAGTGGCGCAAAGAACGCTGCTCTTCCAATTATAGCTGCTAGCTTGCTTACAGGAGAAAAAGTCGTTCTAAAGAGGATTCCAAAAGTGAGCGATGTTTTCACAATGCTCGAGGTCATAGGAACCCTTGGATGTAAATCAAAATGGCAGAATCGTGTCTTGACCATTGATACATCAAACCTGTTCTCAACCGAAGCGCCTTATGAATTGATAAAAAAAATGCGTGCATCCTACTATGTACTTGGACCTCTATTGGCGAGGTTCAAACAAGCAAAAGTTGCCCTTCCCGGAGGTTGTGCGCTGGGATCACGCCCCGTTGACCTACATATGAATGGCTTTAATAAGCTTGGCGCGAAAGTTAAAATCGAGCACGGATACGTTTCATGCGAAACGAAAGAATTACATGGAAACAGAATAATTCTGAAGGGTTTACATGGACCGAGTGTAGGAGCAACGATAAATGTTATGATGGCAGCCTCTTTGGCAACTGGGGTGACTACAATAGAAGAAGCGGCAAGGGAACCAGAGGTCGAGGACGTTGCAAATTTTATTAACGCTTGCGGAGGTAAAATAACAGGGATGGGAACGTCTATACTGTCTGTCGAAGGTTGTAAGAAACTCAAGGGCATTGAATACAACATTATTCCTGACAGAATCGAAACAGGAACATTCGTTATTGCAGCTGCGATAACGAATGGCAGATTAACGATCAAAGAAACAAAACCAGAGCACAACAGAGCTCTTCTTGCAGTTCTTAAAAATTATGGAGCACAAGTTGAGACGGATAAAACCTCATTGAGAATATCTTCGCAAAAAGAGATTAATTCTGTTAGCATAAAAGTTGCTCCATATCCGGATTTTCCAACAGACCTACAACCACCAATATCAGCATTGCTTTCTTTAACTCCGGGTAACAGCACAATCGTGGAAAGCATATTCGAAAACAGATTTATGCATGTTCCTGAACTGAGGAGACTGGGAGCCAATATCGAAATGCTCGATAGATATACTGTTATAATTAGAGGTGTAAAACAACTGAGCGGAGCACCAGTTATGGCATCTGATATAAGAGCATCTGCAGCATTAATACTTGCTGCTCTTGCTGCAAAAGGTGAAACTCATATATCAAGAATTTATCATACCGATAGAGGCTATGAACATATCGAAAAAAAACTATCCAAAATTGGTGCTAAAATCAAGAGGGTTTTGGATCCAAATGCCCCTTGAAATGGTTTTTTATTGAAACCACTTGCTTCAAATAAATATGACAGCAGTGAGTATGCATAATTAAACGTTACCTCACGGAAAACTTTAAAATCGCCTTGTAATTTACATCATCACATGTTTTTTAAAAAAAGTTTTTAAAAACCCTTGACAAAGTGATAATATTATGCTATTGTTAATTGTGTATTTGTATTGTTCTTTGAAAACTGAATAGCGTGCATTACCTGAAGGTTTTATTTTTTTTAATTCTTCGGAGGGTTTGATCCTGGCTCAGGACTAACGCTGGCGGCGTGTCTTAGCCATGCAAGTTGAACGATTCGTAAGGTCGTTTTTTGCGAAGAGTGGCGAACTGGTGAGTAACGCGTGGATAATCTACTCCCGAGAGGTGAATAATTCCGTGAAAACGGGACTAATACACCATATCTCCCAAGTAAACTCTGGGATAAAAGGTGACCTCTGTTTCAAGTTA
>CAYMQB010000061.1:0-9250 GCA_964392665.1 uncultured bacterium
CAAATGTTATAGAGGAGAGAAAGAACAATTTAGACTATGTATCTATTCAGGTAGATTATGTAACATAATTCACAAGCTTTTCATGCAGCTTAACGGTAGCCAGTGTGTCGAGTTTACAGTATTCAAGGAGTTTGCTTTGAAGGATTTCAACTTCTTTTTGTTCATAGGTACCAAGTGCCATGAAACCATAAACCGCCATGGCAGTGTCACCATCTGAAATTTCCAGTCCATCGTATGATATCTCTGATATCAAAGCTGGGAGTGTTTTTTTAATGGATGTGCTTCCGTGAAAATTTGGATGATAGAAATTATATTTTATTATGTGCTCAAGGTCTACAAGTCTCTCTATTAATTTCATCAGATCGTTTTCATAATTCGGAAATGTCTGTGCAAGGTTGTTGATTATGGCTTGCTCAAAACCAGAGTATACGAGGATAGTTCCTTTATCTTCCAAATCCTTGATGAGCTGTTCTGTGAGTTGTTTCCTAACGTCTTTCTTCGGGTTTGCAATGAATTCTCTGTGGCAAAGAACTTGACCTGGATTGCTGCACTTGTGAATTGAATATTGTGTTGGTATTCTGGTATACGGTGCAACATCTTCGTATATAGGTACGGCGGTTATGATTGTTTCAAAATCCAGATAAAAAGCAGGCCACTTAACAACATTCAGGCGCGATTTTAGTTCTTTTCCAATATATGGTTTACCAGTTCTGCTACATATCTTGACGATTTCCTGATATCCTGTTAAAGGAAAATCCGAAGGAATATCTTCCATTTCTACTATACCCAATTTCGTTAGTTTTTCAAATTTAGGTTTTGTTAGTTTTGGTAATCTGAAAATTGTATTTTCCGGATTTTTCCCTATACATTCATTTAGGAGTTTACATTTTCGACACTCAAAGAGAAGATTACCTTCAGGGCGAATAGGTCTTTTGGTAATGTTTTCGATTATAGTCCAGAGATGCGTGAAGTGTTCTTCTCTTTTTGTCACCTCATTCGTGTGGTCGACGGAGATGAAGAATTTTTCTTTTTCCATTCCTAATCTAAAATTCTTTGATATCAAGAAAAGTTTGATCTTACATATTTTTAAACCCACCTTTTTAATGACCATACAAGTATAAGCCATATCGTCAAGAAATTCGTTCTTGTTCTTAACGGCAGATTTAACTTCAATAAGCGTCCAGCAATTGCTTTCTCGCTTGAGTATGTCTGCTTTGGCAATATAATGGTCTATGTAAAAAGTTGCTTCGAATATTGCGGGTATTTTAGAGTGGTTTATTATGTAAGATGTTTTCTTTGATGCAAGCACACTATCTTTTTCCTTTATTAATAATCCTTCGACGTAAAGAAGTCGCGCTCTTTTTTGCACTTCCTTTGCCTGGATTGTCCTGAATGCATCACCCATTGATGGTATTATAGATATTTCTTCGCTGCGCATTAACCAGCCCAATTTAGGACAGACTATAGCATTCAGAAAAATGTCTTTTGTAATGTCTACAATATTTTTTTTCTTTTTCATATAAGTTTATGCAATCTACTGCTTCATTGCAATGAAAATATATGCATTTTTTATGCCAGAGAGAAACTATAATTCTAAGTTTATCTATTATAGTAGTTTACGGGGCATAGGAGTATTTTTTGTTCATTGTTTTAGCTATGAATGTATCAAAAAGCGGGGCAAAAATGCCACACATATGCGAATTTTTTCATATTATGGATTTTGATAGAGAAATAAAGGAGTTTTTTTATCTTAAAATCGAATTCTCAATTAAACTTGACATTTTTAAGAAAATGGTCTATAAGAAAACAAAGAAGAAAGGAGTTAATATGAGGAAAGTCTTGGTAACAGGTGCAGTAGGACAGATAGGTTCGGAATTAACAATGTATTTAAGGGATAAATATGGTTCCGATAATGTTGTTGCTGTGGGACATAGAACAAAACCATCGGATAAGTTAAAGAATTCGGGTCCATTCGAATTCATCAATGTTAGTAAATTAGAAGATGTTGATGGTATCGTTAAGAAGTTTGATGTGGGTACTATACATCATCTTGCTGCAGTGCTTTCTGCGGTAGGCGAAAGCAAACCACAGCTCTGTTGGGATGTAAATATGAATGGTTTGTATAATGTTCTTGAGGTTGCAAGGGAACATAAGTGTGCTGTTTTTGTTCCGAGTTCCATTGCTGCATTTGGACCGGAAACGCCAGTCGACAACACCCCCCAAGATACAATACAAAGGCCGACTTCTATGTATGGAGTTACAAAGGTAGCAGGTGAGGTGCTCGCGGATTACTACTTTAAACGCTTCGGAGTTGATACAAGAGGTGTTAGATATCCAGGAATCATCTCATATGAGACTCTTCCAGGAGGGGGAACAACAGATTATGCAGTTGAAATATTCTATGAAGCAATAAAAAACAAAAAATATACCTGTTTTTTGAAGGAAGATACAATGCTCGATATGATGTATATGCCCGATGCATTGAAAGCCGCTTACGATTTGATGGAAGCAGATCCTACAAGGTTGAAACACAGAAATGCTTTCAATTTAACCGCATTTAATTTCACTCCAAAAGAAATTGCAGTAAGGATAAAAGAGCGAATTCCTGAGTTTGAAATGTCATACGAGATTGACCCTATCAGACAAGCGATTGCAGATTCCTGGCCCAATCATATGGATGACACCAGTGCGAAGGAGGAATGGGATTGGAAACCAGAATACGATCTTAGTGCGATGGTTAAGGATATGCTCGAAAAATTAACGGTAAAACTGGGAAAATAGAAGGGGTTTGTTGCGCTCCGGTGTGAGGCTGGAACCCTTGCCTGTTAGTATTGTTCAGGATTATTTTGGTTGTGAGGTTCAGGCAATGGTTATTTTTTCTGCAAGATATACATCTTGAATTGTGTTCAGTATATTAATACCTTCCTTCATCGATTTCTGAAACGCTTTTCTTCCGGTTATAAGACCCATCCCTCCAGCCCTTTTGTTGATTACCGCAGTTCTCACTGCTTGCTCCAAGTCGTTTTTACCGGACGCACCACCTGAATTAATCAAACCAATCCTTCCCATATAGCAGTTTGCCACCTGGTATCGCGTCATGTCTATGGGATTTTCCGATGTTAATTTCTCATAAAGTAATGGGTGTGTTCTGCCGAAATTCAATGCAGTGTATCCGCCATTGTTTGTTGGTTGTTTCTGTTTTATGATGTCGGCTTCGATAGTGACGCCAAGGTAGTTTGCCTGACCCGTTAAATCGGCAGATGTATGATAATCTGTATCGTCTTTTTTGAACGCTGCATTCCTCAAATAGCACCAGAGGACTGTAAACAGGCCTAATTCATGACTATATTCAAAGATGTTCGAGATTTCTTCAATTTGACGGCGGGATTCCTGTGAACCGAAATAAATCGTTGCACCCACTCCCACGGAACCCATATCGAGCGCTTGTTCAACGGATGCAAAAATTCTTTCGTCGTAGGAATTTGGATATGTGAGAAGCTCATTATGGTTTATTTTCAAGATAAAGGGAATCCTGTGAGCATATTTTCTTGACACAGAACCGAGTATTCCCAATGTTGAAGCAACACCATTGCATCCACCTTCTATGGCAAGTTTCACGATATTTTCCGGGTCAAAATATATTGGGTTTGGTGCAAAGGAAGCAGCTGCTGAGTGTTCAACACCTTGGTCAACGGGTAGAATTGAAAGATATCCTGTATTTGATAATCTCCCATGATTGAAAAGCGTCTGCATATTTCTAAGGACGGTATTGCTTCTATCGGAAAAACTCATTATTCTATCTACAAAATCGGGTCCCGGAAGATGGAGACTATTTTTTGGGATTCTTTCGCATTTATATTCTAATAAACTTTGAACATCTTCACCCAGAATTTTCATTATTTTATCTATCATATGGTCGTCCTCCTTATTTTTTCCTTATCGGATTTTTTGTGTACTTTCTGAGTAAGCAAGTCGGTTTAGTCAAATATGGTATTTAATATACAGGAGATTTGCCAAAAAAGCAAGAGAGAAATATATTCTTGACATTTTTACTTTTTTATCATTACTATTTTAACATCCTAATGAACCAGAGCACAAGGTCATCATGAATTTTCAATTCTTAATTCTCTTCTGAATAAACCGTAAAATAGATTCAGAGCAATAAATGGAGACCTGACGTTCTGAGTAAAGCACTCTTTGTGTAACTTCGGAAGAATCTGACACAAGAAGTGTCATTCTGAGTAAAGCACTCTTTGTAACTTCGGAAGAATCTCATTATTTCATTATGTCATTTCCCCTTTTATATCTCATTTTTTGATTATAAACCCCGCTCGTCCGTTCTAAATAAGTAAAGTCCCCTCTAAAAAGAGGGGACTTTACCCCGTGAAATAGGAAAATAGACAGAAGTTAATTGTATTTCACAGGGTTTAGGGGTGTGTAATCTGTCTTATTGTCATTCTGACTAAGGCTGTAGTTTTTAACTTAGGAAGAATCTCGTTTTTCGAGAACAAATTTAGAGAGGGAGTTATTTCTATTTTTCAGCACGACCCCTTTAATGTTGTAAAGCTATTGTAATTTTACTATCTTAGTCGGTAAGTATCGCTTTGCCTTTAGAAAGTAAATACCAGGTTTTAGATTTTTTCCAATTGTGCCTGATGTCAACACAATCAGAAATCTTCCCGCTGAATTGTAAAGTTCAATATCTGTTTTAAGCTCAGCAATATTGAGAACTGAGAAAAATGGATTTGGGTATACATCTAATTTTTTACCATTGGAATCTGTTTCAGATAAAAAAGTCTCGTTAATCCCTACTGCGTGATGGTATACCACTAACCAGGGTGGGGCATTGGGATATTCGTGAGGATAGAAAATTATGTGTTCTTCAAATAACCAATTTCCTAATGCTAATGTATCGTTATAGTCAAAAGGATAACTTCCGGGTGGAGGCATGTATGTGGGATCGTCGGGGTCTTTTATTTTGACACTCATGTATGTATTGCTAATATTGTAATCGGTTAGGAATATGTCCTTGATGTCTACAGATTGTGTCCAACCCACAAGAGTTCCAAAATCTGCCAGTTGATAAGTTGAATCAGAGGTTGGGGAATCCCATAATAGCTTTGCGGAATCACTTTCCGTCCAGGTCTGGTTATTAACATTCCAGTAATTTACATCACCGTCCCAAGCGGAACCAATTTCCCAGACATATACTTGAAGAAATACAGAATCAATCACTGCACCTGATGGAACGGAAGATATGTCATATTTTATGAATGGATTGCATCCTTCACCTCCTCCGAAAGTTGTAACATAGACATCTTCGGAGGGTGCGATAATTGTCTGATCACCTATTAATACTGTACTGAGGATAAGAATGACCAAAACTCCGAATATCAATGTCCAAACAAATACCTCCTTATTTGCCACCATTACCTCCTCTTGTTAGATAAAAAAAGATATAATTGTCTCACCTCCTCTTGTTTTCTGATTCTCGAATTTTATCATTTCTTGCATTATCTGTCAAGATAAATCGATTATGTTGTTTTCTATCCAGATAATGTCATGCTGAACCTCTTTCAGCATCTCGGCGTTTCAGTATCGTTTCAGAATTCTGTTCCTTTACATATTCGATAGTTAAAGGGTTTACCAGAAAAGTTTACAAGTTTACATCCTCCGTCCCTCGTTATTTTCAAAATTTTACTATCTCATTTCCCCCTTTAGAAAAGGGGGAGAAAGGGGGATTTGATTGAATTAGGGAGCGTATAGGAGAGGGTGGGAATACTAGGTCGCTTTTGCCTTACAAGTCAATTTTCAGTTTTCAGAGTGACCCCGCTAGGTCTTTACTTCTTAGTCTGACTCCTATTACTCCCTGTTCTTTTCTTGGCATGGGTGATTAATGGCTTCTTACCCCTTTTTTTAAAGCTAACAATGATTTTCTCTGCTTTTTCAAAAGGAACAGTTATGAAAGAGAATTTGTCCATTACCCGTATGTCTCTGATATATTTGGGTTCAACTGATACTCTGCTCATAATAAGCTTAACAAGTTTTTTGGCATTAATCTCGTCTTTCTTACCAAGTGCGACAAAAAGTCTTGCTTTACCCTGTTGATCAAGTTGCTTCCCCTTTACACCGACTTCTTTTATTTCACCATAGGCATCAGGATTGAGTTCTTCTTTGAAACGATAGTTAAGTATAGCTGCCAATATTTCTGTCGGATTATTATCCTGAAGCAATTTCTTAGCCCAGTCATAATATTTAGTATCAATCTCATTTTCAAGAATGGTAGTCAGATCATCGTATATTTTTTTCTTTTTGGCTTTGATAATATCTTTTACGTTTGGTACTTTTGATTTCTTAATATCAGTCTTGGCGATTCGCTGTATGGACATCAGTTGATTATACTCCTTAGGAGTAATAAACGTAATAGCGGTACCCTCATTCCCGGCCCTTCCTGTACGACCTATTCGATTAACATATGAATCTGAATCTTGAGGTAGAGAATAGTTTATAACGTGGGTAAGGTTAATAATGTCAATTCCACGTGCTGCAACATCTGTTGCTATAAGAATATTGACTCTTTGTTTCCTAAATTTTTCCAGGGTTCTTTCTCTTTGTGTCTGTGAAATATCTCCATGAATAGCTTCTGCATCATACCCCCTACCTACTAAATGAGTTACAACAGAATCCACATCACTCTTTGTTCTGCAGAAAACCAAACCGTAAAAATCATCTTCAATGTCAATTATCCTGCATAGTGCCTCAAATTTATCAGAAGCTTTAACCTCAAAGTATATTTGCTCCGTCAGATCACTTGTCAGTTGCTCTTTCTTAGCTGTAAGAAACTCATAACCGTCCATGTATTTATGTGCAAGATCTTTTATCCTTGCCGGCATTGTTGCAGCAAATAATAGTGTTCTTTTTGCAGGATTCGTATGCTTCATTATTTCTTCCATATCTTCGATAAATCCCATATTTAGCATTTCGTCTGCCTCATCAAGTATCAGGTGCTCAATCCCCCCAAGCTTTAGTGTCTTTCTGTTAAGATGATCAATCACCCTACCCGGAGTCCCAACTACAATATGCACACCTTTTTTCAGTCTGCGTAACTGCTGATCAATAGATTGACCACCATATATCGGTATTATTTTGATATCCTTGGTTCCTTTGAGTGAAATGATTTCTTCTGATATCTGAATGGCTAACTCTCGTGTAGGAACTAGAATTAGTGCCTGAACTGTTCTGGAATCTATGTTAACCATTTCTATCAACGGTAATCCAAATGCAGCTGTTTTGCCTGTACCTGTTTGGGCTTGAGCGATGATATTAGTATCATCTCTTAGCATTACAGGGATAGTCATAGCCTGAATTGGGGTTGGCTCTTCAAAACCCTTTTTATTAATTGCATCCAGTGCTTTTGCTGAAAGTCCAAGGTCATTAAATGTCTTTTTATTTGCCATATATTTCTCCTGTCCTAATTATTATCCATTTGCTCAATGAACTTAATAAACATATATGTTCAAGTCGGATAGAAATAACCAAATTGAATTTTTAAAACTCTCTCAGTTACTCTTTCCATTCATGTTTTCTATAAATCCATAGTCAGATAACGATAAATCTCAACTTCCCGCTTGAGGTGGGTCAAGTGAAGCGATTTGTTATGGGAAACCATACCAGTTATTCATAAAGATGTCAAGAGGATTGGAGTGAGAATTTGAATACTAAATCTCACTTCTTAGTCGGACCCCTATTATTGATGAAGATGATTGAAATAACCTGCTGATGTGAATTGCATACTGCTAATGGCATATAGCGTATATCCCTATTTCATTCGGTTTACACTATTTTTCTTTTCCATAATTCTTTGCTATTCTTTTCCTATCTTCGTTTTCCTTATCACCCTTGAAGTAGATCTCAATAAGTTGAATTTCATCCTTTTCTTCAAAATAAGCATAGATAACTCTAATCCCCGATTGTACGCCTTTCCCTCTAAGAGAACGGCAAGCGAACTTCTTTGCTTTGTATATTTTAGGGTTTTTGATCTGTATATTTCTGAACTGAAAAATACCCCCCTGGTCTATGTTCAGCTTGTGGTAAAGCTTTAATTGAATCTTGATAAAGTTCTGTAAATCATCCTCTATCGTTTTAAATCTTTTTCGAAGTTTTTTTATATCCTTCTCAAACTCGGAAAGCCTTCTAATCCTTCGAAATACCTTCACTATATTCTCTTACTGAATAGGCTTTGGTTCTGTAAAAAACGGATTCATATTCAATAATCTCTTGCTCCTCAGTTGTTAACCATGGAACATCGTTGTGTGAATATTCACTTATCTGTGTAGCATTCATATCGGACAGCCTGCTCAGAACATCATCAATTATTTCTGTCTCAGTAGCTTTCAATTTGGAGAGGTCAGGGGCCCTCAAAGGTAAATATTTAGTTTGAGGATAACTGAAGTATTTGTTTTTCACTCTGGATATATCTTTCTTCTTGACCATCTCTGAAACAATTTTTTTGAATTCTATAGGTGTGGGACCATAGTGATTCTTTTTATAGGTAGCACCAATCAACTGCTCTTCATACTTCTCGTAGTAATCGAAATCTATGAAATAGAGAAGTTTATAAATAACTGTTTCCCCGATATTTGGTTTTGAACCGACATTATTTAGAATATAAAGTAATACTTCCTTAAATTTCTCTACACTCCTCTGAGGCACATTTATTCTTATCTGAGATTTCATTATTCTCTTTTTCGTTTTCTTTCCAACAATAATCTCTGGTTTCTTTTTAAGTTCCAACAAAACATCTATAGATACATCAAATATTTTTGAAAGTTTCACTAATTCTTGGACAGTTATTTTTCTCTCCCCATTCTCTATCTGCGAGAGAGTTACCCTGCCAGCTCGAAGATGTTTCGCAAGTTTCTGTTGACTCATCCCTATTTCTTTTCTCAATTTTTTTATTCTTCCTCCAAGTCTAATCTGAAAATTACTCATCATACCTCCTTTTTTAGACTCTCAGTACAATATAACATATGTTAGCTAATTTGTCAAGTAATTGTTAGAAAAATTTACATATATTTATAGAGTTCAAGAAGAGTTTTTATAATATTGAGGATGGTGGGGAACATTCACGAAGATATCAAGAAGAATTGGTATTTGAATTGAAATACTAAATCTTTCTAAATCTTATTTCTGAGCCTGAACTTCCCATGTAAAATGTCAAGTAAAAAATGAGATTTTTTAGCTACCTCCT
>CAYMQB010000062.1:0-8447 GCA_964392665.1 uncultured bacterium
CCTAACTGGGGAATTATCCTGACCCCAACTGGGGAATTCCTCTGAACCTCGACAAAGGGTATGTGTGGATTATCCTAATGCCATTAGCGAAGAAGAAAATAAATCTATTTTAAGTAATTATTTATCTGTAAATCCAAGTATAACAAAAGGCAAATTCAAATGCTCATTTTCTATTCCCAAAAATGAAAGGATAGAGATTTCCCTTTACAGTATAGATGGGAGAAAAGTTAAGAGTCTTCTAAATACTTATGTAAAAAGGGGATTACATTATTTTTATCCAAATATTAGTGATTTACCCCAGGGTGTATATTTCATTCAGATGAGAAGTGAAAATTTCACAAAAACCAGGAAATTTGTAAAGATAGGACAAAAGTAGTTACCCACCAAACACGCAATAACTCTGGAGAACTGAAGAGCAGGCAAGACTTTCTTAATGACCAACTTTCTTATGATTGTCGCTTTGTTTTTTTACTTGTTTAGCCATAAGTAAATTTCGTTCTTATCAAGAAAACAGTTTTTATCTTGACATCCAATTTAAGTATGATAATCTGAAATTATGCGTATATGTGTTGTATCCGATGCCTATTACCCATATCCTTCAGGTGTTACTGAACATGTTTACAACCTTTCTAAGGTCTTGAGAAGAAAAGGACACAGTGTTACCATTCTTACAATCCATTATCCTAAAGAAGAAAAAGAAAAAGGAGTTGAAAGACTCGGTAGGGTAATGTTTGTTCCAATGAATGGCACTCTGGTCACTGTCCCGCTCATAAATCCAATTTCAGTGAAAACCTTTTTTTCGAAAAAGCTATTTGATATTGTTCACCTGCACGGTCCTTTTTTCCCCGACATTTCACACTGGGCACTAAAATACTCCCCCTCTCCTTGTGTAGCAACCTTCCATACTACTGGATTCAGCAAGGTTACTATTGGGGTTCACCTGTATCAAAAACTATTTCCGTTTTACAAAAAATTGAAAGTACGTATCGGAGTTTCTCCAGTCGCAGTAGATTTTATCAAGCCTTATATTCCAGGCAAATATACTATCGTGTCCAATGGTGTTGATACTGCGCGCTTCTCACCTTATGGAAAAAAACACCGGGAAATAGAAAAAATAAAGGGCAAAAAAATACTTTTCTTAGGGAGACTCGATAGCCGCAAGGGACTTGGTCAATTACTCTCCGCATTCAAACTTCTGAGAAGCGAATTAGATGCCCATCTTATTATTGCAGGCACGGGTCCCGAAAACGCGAAGTATGAACATTTTGTCAGGGATAACAAACTACAAGATTATGTACATTTCCTGGGTTTTGTAAGAAATGAAGACCTAGCTTCGGTATATCGCTCCTGCGATGTTTACTGCTCCCCTGCACTCGGTGCAGAAACCTTCGGAATAGTACTTTTGGAGGCAATGGCGTCAGGAGTTCCTATTGCGGCATCAAATATCAACGGATACAGACAGGTAATAGAAGACGGAGAAAACGGGTTATTGTTTGATCCCTATTCTCCAGTTGATATAAAAGAAAGAATTCTTTCTATTCTTTCAAACGACTCACTCAGAGATAATCTTCTCACCAGTGGATTAGAATCTGTAAAACAATATGATTGGGGAAAAATAGCCGATAGGATTTTTGAAATATACAATAAAGCTATTCGTTAAAAACCCGCTCGGACACCGAAAACGCAAATAATCAGTGAATTCCGTCCTAATTCAGAGTAAATGAGCAGTGAGTCGTGTCACTGCGAGTTCCACTTCTTGCCGTGTGTAATATCATTATGCACAAAACATTTTCCTATTACACGGGGCTTGCTAGACTCAAGCGAAGCAATCCCATACTTGCTTTCTGTCAATATGAGATTGCCACGCCTGCCACAGGCAGACTCGCAATGACGGCGTTTACTGACTATTTACGTCCTTGGTCTTTGGTCTCTGGTCTGATGTCTTACATCTTTTCTTGCTGTTTGCTGCTTACTCCTATTGCTTACCGTCGTTCTTCCCCGATACTCCGATACTCCGTTTCTCCGGTTCACTGTCTTTGGTCTCTGTTCTGATGTCTCAGGTCTTTTCTTACTGTTTGCTGTCTTCAATGTGCTTCCCCCCAGTTATTACCTTCGCCTAACTCAACCTTTAGCGGGACCGAAAGAGGGTAAGCATTTTCCATTTCAAACTTTATCATTTTTTTTGCATCCTCTAAAGAATTACCATCCACTTCAAACAACAGCTCGTCGTGTATTTGCAGAACCATGCTGACACCTGAAAACTCCCCTCTTATTTTTTCATCAATTCTTATCATAGCAATCTTAATTATATCGGCAGCAGTGCCCTGAATAGGTGTATTAATTGCAATTCTTTTGCCAAATTCCCGTGTATTAAAATCTTTACTTACAAGCTCAGCTATACGTCTCTTCCTGCCAAGTAAAGTTTCTGTAAATCCTCGTTCCTTCGTTTCTTCGATACTCAACCCAATCCATTTTTTGACACCTGGATATGTATCAAAATATGCGTTAATTATCAGCATTCCTTCTTCCGGTGTTATACTTAATTCCTTGGCCAAACCATAGGGACTCATTCCATAGATAATTCCAAAATTCACCACCTTTGCTCTCCTTCTCATTTCCCTTGTGATGTCCTCCTCTGGAATCCTGAAAATGCTTGCAGCTGTTTTCCTATGAATATCAAGTTCATCATAAAAAGCCTGTTTCAGATTTGCATCATCAGAAATGTGAGCAAGAACCCTGAGCTCTATTTGTGAATAGTCACAAGAGAGGAGTGTCATTCCAGGAGAAGCAATAAAACCTTTTCTTATTGCCCTTCCCAATTCTCCCCTTGTAGGTATATTTTGAAGATTGGGATCCCTTGATGCGAGTCTGCCTGTTGAAGTAGTAACCTGGACCAGATTTGTATGTATCCTCCCCGCATTATCCGCAAGTTTTGGTAGTGTGTCTATATATGTCGATTTTAATTTGAAAAGTTCTCTAAATTTAAGAATTTCCTTTGGCAGGTCATGTTCTTGCGAAAGAATGAGCAGGGTCTCCGAATCTGTAGAGAACCCGGTCTTGGTTTTCTTCGGCGGTTTCAGTCCCAACTTCTCAAACAATATGTGCTGTAATTGTTTAGTTGAGCGAACATTAAATACTTCCCCTGCAATCCGATGAATCCCCTTTTCTATAATATCGATTTCCCTATCATACACTCTGGATAGTTCGGAAAAGAATTTTCTGTCTATTGCAATACCCTTCTTCTCAATCCTTGCAAGAACAGAGACAAGCGGCATCTCTATTTTCTCGAAGAGCCCGTATAGATTTTCTTCTTTCAGTAACGAAACCATTTGGGTAAATACTCGTATATCTATCTCTGCATATTTAGATACTTCTCTCTTTATCTCCTGCTCTCCTATTTCTCCCTTCTTGAATGCTTTCAACAAATTAACTGCTTTATTCACACTCCTGCCGCCAAACCGCAGCGCAATAAAATCTGCTGAGTGGCTTCCCCTTGATGGATCGAGGAGATAAGAAGCGACAGAAGTGTCGAAAAATTTAGAAGCAGTGCCTAATGCTTGTAGATCTAACATATTAAGTAGAGACTTGACACTCACTGAAATTTTCCATACATCTTCCCTGTTAAGCAACTTTCGTAACAGTTTACTATCTCTAAGTTCTTCGACACCAATTTTCGCTGTCCAGCACTTCTTTTCCGTGGCAATAGAAAAGCAAACATACTCACCTATATTCAGGAATTCAATACCTGCAACATCACTGATTTCATCCGTAATATCCTGTATTTGTTCCCACTGAACTTCTTTCGCTGTAAGCCCTTTCTCATCCTTACCCTCCACTTTTCCAATAAGGGAGGTAAACTCAAATTTCCTGAATAATTCCATCAACTGATTCTTATTCTCTCCTTTATATCGAAGCTCATTCAATTCTGCATCGATCTCGATATCGGTATCTATTGTAACAAGTTGCTTTGATAATCTGAGTTTTTCTTCATTAATGGCATTTCTTATCTTCTGTGATTTTAATTTATCCTTGTTCAACAGAATATTATCAACGGTTCCGAATTTCTGTAAAAGATTTGCAGCAGACTTCGGACCCACACCAGGAACACCCGGAATATTATCCGAGGTATCACCAGTAAGAACAAGATAATCGATTATCTGCTCTGGTCCTACTCCAAGCTTTTCTTTTACAGAAGCCGCTTTCACAATCTCTTCAGATGCCTTACCTCTTGCAGGTTTTATCATATCTATTCTTTCATCTGTTAGGAGTTGCAGAAAATCTTTATCCCATGATATAATGGTAACCAGGAAATTCTCCGAGACTGCTTTTCTCGTAAGTGTTCCAATAACATCGTCAGCTTCGACTCCTGGCTTTTCAATAATTGGGATCCCCATTGCTTTTATAACCTCTTTTACATCGCCCATTTGCACTCCCAATTCAAAAGGCATTTGTTCTCTTGTTGCCTTGTATTCCGGAAAGATTTTATGCCTTTTTGTTGGTTCGGGTGTGTCAAAACAAACAGCGATGTGACTGAACTTCTGCTCCCTTAGAAGTTTCACAAGCGAATTTGCAACACCAAAAGTGGCACTTGTGTTCTCACCTTTGGAATTTCTTAGAGGATTTCTTATGAAAGCAAAATAAGATCTGTACGCCAGAGCAGAACCATCAATCAAAATCAGTCTATTCTTCACACTTTTTATAATTTACCTACCGCTCCCTTACATTACGAAATTGCGATTCCCTGTCCTACCAAAATACCATTTGTCTATCTATCTTTTTTCTTCACTTCTGCGATACAGTCCCTTTTCTTTAATGTACTCAACAACAGGAGAAGGAGTAAGATATCTTATACTCTTTCCTTCTAACACTCTTTTTCTGATCTCTGTTGATGATATCTCTACTCTTCGGGTTTCTACATAAGTGAAGTTTTTTTGGAACTCTGGTAGAATATGTCTTCTATGGTAACCGGGTCTGGGAATTACCAATATTTCGAATTCTTTCAGCAGTTTATCAGGTTTTTCCCACAGCTCGAACTCACATGCCGAATCCATACCAATGATAAGTGCTATGGAAGAAAAAATCCCACTATCTCTGAGTTTGCTGAGAGTATTGACTGTATATGTTGGCTTGGACAGGTCTTTCTCAATCTCGCTACATTCAAAATTGGGATTACCACGAATCGCAAGCTCTACCATCTGTACCCTTATGTCAAAAGGGGCATAAACTTCCTTGTGAGGGGGGGCAAGAGAGGGTATAAAGATTATCTTCTCAAAATTTGTCTTCTCAAATATATCATCCGCTGCTAAAAGATGAGCATTATGGATTGGGTCAAACGTTCCACCGAAAATTGCAACACTTTTTATCATTATGCATTCTTGTCCAAATCTCTGTAGCTAATCGCTGTCTTCCTTTATTCTCCGGAGTTCCTTTCCCGCTTTATCGGCGAAACTTCCCTTTTCATCGACGAGTTGTTCCAGTAAATTTCTCGCTTCCTCTATATTGTTTTGTTTTCTATAGCAAAGAGCAAGCGTGTATTTGGTTTCATCCATATAAGAAGACGACGGGTAGGATTCCAAAATATCAAGAAGGTATATTTTTGCACTCTCAAAATGTCCCAGCTTGTAATATAGCTTACCGTTTTCAAACTCCTTCCTCGACAGTTTGTTTAGACACTTTTTTTCGACTTCCCTTGCTTCCTCTATCCATTCGCTTTCTGGAAATCCTACTGCAAATCTTTCAATTATCTTTAGTGCATCTTCGGTCTTTGTTTGTTCAAGATAGTAGGGAGGCGACGCCTTGAAATATGTTAACCCAAGTTTATAGCTCGCATCATCGATGTACGGACTCTCTGGAAAATTCTCAATTAGAAACCTATATTCAACAACCGCATTCTCGTAATCTTTTGTTTTCATATATGACTCTGCAAGAAAGAATTGTGCTTCATCTATATATTCACTTCCAGGATGCTCAAAAACAAGTTTTTTGAAACCATCAATTGCGATGTCGTATTTCTTATTATCAAATGCTTCTTTCGAAATCTTAAATAGATCTTTCGCTGGCATATCATATCTAATTGTCTTTTTCGTGCAGCTAAACAGGAAAAGAGACAAGAAAAATGCCGTTATGAAGAACCTCACATTTCCTCCTTGTATAAACGTGACAAGATATCTATTTTTTTTCTTGCGATACTGGCAATGTCACTGTTTTCAAATTTGTCGAGTTTTACAACTTCTTTGTAACACTTCAACGCATCTCTGTAGCAACCTTCTTCCGAATAAATTTCTCCCATAAGGAAATAAGTATCATCAAGTAACATTTTGGGCGACTTTATCTGTATGATACTCTCGCAGTAAGCAAGCGCAGAATCAAAGTGATTTTTCGAGAAAAAATCTTTTGCGAGACTATACGAGACCTTCCCCCTTCTAAAAATGATGTCTCCTGATTCATCATTTCCTGATAAATCAAATGCTTCCTTGAGCATTCCCAGCTGCTCATAGATATCCATAAGTTCGATTTTTGCCCTGGTGAGAGTCTTTCTATCTTTAATATTTAAAACCCCATTTTCAAGAAATGTTCTTGCTCTTACAATATCATTTCTGAGATAGAAATAGTGTCCCAATGTGTAAAAACCATTACCTATATTGTAATCACTCTCAACCTCAAGTATAGACAGGTAAACTCTTACTGATAGATCTTCTCTCTTTCTCCTTCTGAATTTATCTGCAATCTCTAAGTAAGTTCTGATAAGACTGTCTTTGGAAGACGGATATCTACTCAACATCTCTTTTAAAATCCTGTCTGCTTTGCTGAATTCAAACAATGCGCTGTAAGATTTTCCAAGCAACAGCGAAATATTGGGGTTTCTTTTCCCTGGACTTATCGTTTCAAGTACTTGAACAGCCTTTTCGTATTGTCTTTTGTCAAAATGCTCCCGGGCTTCCTTCTGCTTATGAGCTATTTCCCTGCTGCAGCTGACAATTCCAAAGCAAAGAAAGAGTAAAGAAAAAACAAATAAAAAACTTTTTCTACTAAACATTCAAATCTTCTCTATAAGCTTAAAAATGAGTTTTGTAAGTAAAGAATCCATATCCTTATCCGATTCAAACATTAAGGTTTATCTAAAAAAAGGTCCCCAATTCCTTTAAGGGTTCCACGAGATTTGCTACCCAGTTCTTTATCTTGGGAATCAATCGATTTCTTGCTCTTTCCCTCATGTTCTACCTCTTCAATTTCCAGCTCCTCCCAACCCCTGTTGAGTACCTGAAGCTGCGCTTCAACCAAGCCCTTAAACTGAGCAATAAAATTGTCCCTTTGACTCTTCAATGATACTATCTGGGTTTTATACTTATTAGCCTGAGATCTTGCCTCTTCAAGAACATGGTCTGATTGAATTCGCGCATTTCGCAGTATAAGTTCTGATTCCTTCTCCGCATTTCTTCGCAGCTCATCGGTTGTTTTTTGTGCGCTTGTCAGCGTATTCTGTAACGTTTTTTCCATCCTTCTATAGTCTTCGATCTTTGAATCAAGGTCCCGAAGCTGCTCCATATAGATAGTGTTCTCTTTTATGAGGTCTTCCATTTCCTTTGCAATCATCTCGAGAAAAACATTTACCTCATTTTTATCGAAACCCTTAAAAACGGCTTTAAATTCCTGTTTTCTAATATCAAGCGGCGTTATCTTCATATCCTACCTCCTTCATTTACAAACCAGAAATCACGACATTAGCAAATTATACGAATCATTGCAAATATTCAATTGGCACCTCGGTATATTTTCATAATTTCGTGCTGTAGGGTGTATCATTTTCCAAATTTCCAATTTCTAATTTCGCCTTTCATGATGTGTGGTCTTATGTCTCATGTCTCTGCTCTGCCATTCTGATTTTCGTAATTTCTAATTTCGTAATTTCGTGTTTCTCTGTTGTGTTATTTTCCTGATTTTGCTTTTACGACATTCTCTGCAAGTTGGTGGAGGCGGTGGGAATCGAACCCACGTCCAGAGATAGAAAACTAATAGCTACTACATGCGTTTTTCGGATTTTTGCTTCGCCTTAAGAAACTCCTCCGAACAGGATTTTCCTAAAGCATAGCCTTTAAAATCTCATCTTTCCAAGCAAGGCAAATTGAAAAAACTAGTCTGTCATTCCGTCACCTTCATCAAACCCGACAGACAGGATTCGAGAAGATGTTGCTGCTTTATGCAGCAAATGCAACTTGGCTTACGCCAATTAGGTTTTTTGCCACTTTTAACGAGGTTGTGGCACCTCGGCATGCAACCATCAGCCTACATACCACTGTCGAGACCATTCGCCCCCACTTATCAAGTTTGCTGCACACCTAGACTAAGAACATATATAGCAATAAACGGTCAAAAAGTCAAGCCTTTTTTGCCTTTCCCCAGACAAATCGAAAGTAGAATTAAGCAGTGTATCTTTGCACTTAAAAATC
>CAYMQB010000063.1:0-7212 GCA_964392665.1 uncultured bacterium
TGGTATGAAAAACCTTAATTTATAATATCTTCAGGAACTTTCGATTTATCTGCGCGATAAAGGGCGCATGAGTAATTTCCCAAATTTGTTCTCAGAAATCCGATTGACGATTTTTATCAGGATAAACATAACCACGATAGTAAATAAAATCCTACCAAGTAAAATCCCTGTCAAAGATGCACCCAGTGTAAACATCAACAAAGTATCTTCTATTAGACTATGCGATAATCCCATTAACGAAAGAGATAAGAAAATATCCCTTTTACTTAACCGACCGGACCTCGCCTCATTGATGATAAGCCCACCACCATATGAAATACCGAGTGTCATTCCGATAATGGTCAATGGGGCAGCGGATTTTCTCATACCCAGTATTCTTAATAAAGGTGCTAACAACCTGTTAAGTCGCTCAATTACGCCCAGTGCTTTCAGGATTCTCATTATTGAAATTAAAACAAATATAATGATAAATATCATAGCATAATTCTTAAGCTGCCCAACTATCCAGGAAAGAATCGAAGGGTTAATCTCTCCGGGTTTCCACAATATTCTCACCTGCATCTGTAAGATGCTAAATCCATTATAGATATGATGAAGTATAAGCCCCAGTAGAAAAGCTGCAAAAACACGAAGTACAAACATAAACCACAAACGGACCCCGGCTTTCTGTGCTATGCGCAATTCAACCGGAAGCGAATGGGCTACAAGTATCATACTGCACAAAATAGTCACCTGGGCAATGGTGAAGGAATTGTCCATTGCCATGGTAAAGAAAACAATAATTCCTCCATATATATTGGTAACCATAGCTGTTGCCCAGATAAGACCGGACTCCCCTGGTAATCCCACAATCTTCATAACCGGTCCGAGAAAACGCCCTATAACATCTATAACACCTAATTCCTCAAGTATCTTTACGATAATACTGATTGGAATAATTATCCTCAGCAGTATGAAAACAGTATTGAACACCTCTTTTAATGTATTCTTCACTTCAATCATAACTTTGCTCATATCAATAATTGTATCACATCAGTAAGTGTGAGTCAAGAATTCAGATTCTATCTATTCAGATAATAAAAAACTTGACATACATGAATTATTGATTATAATTGAAAACGCAGTTATGAAACAAATCCCGTTGGATTTCAAACGGGGTACTAATAACACCTTCGTCATTGCGAGCGAGTTCTGAACGAAGTAAAGGAACAGAACGTGGCAATCTCATATTTCACCCTCACCTTGATCCTCTCCCATCAAGGGAGAGGAAAAATAAGGAAAAGAAAGTCGCAGATAGGAGATTGCTTCAAAAGTAAATATGAAAGAATATTCGCAATGACACCTTTTCTTGTAATGCAGCATAACTAACTGAAAACTTAGTTATCAAATAATAAGAGGTTCTCCAATGGAAAATAAGAAAGCAAATAAGGAAAGCTCTGATTTTATAAGAGATATAATACGGGAAGACATAAAGAACAATAAACACAAAGGGAAGGTTGTAACAAGATTTCCACCTGAGCCAAACGGATATCTCCATATCGGGCACGCAAAATCAATATGTCTTAACTTTGGTGTGGCAAAAGAATTTAATGGTATTTGTAATTTGCGCTTTGACGACAGTAATCCAACCAGAGAGAAGCAGCAGTATATCGATGTTATTAAGCAAGATATAAACTGGCTTGGTTATGACTGGGGAGATCGTGAACTTTATGCTTCAGACTATTTCCCCCAACTTTATAAATGGGCAATACAACTCATCAAAGACGGAAAAGCCTATGTCGACGACCTGACTGCCGAAGAAATCCGGGAATATCGCGGAACATTAACCAAACCTGGAAAGGAAAGTCCCTTTCAGAATCGGAGTGTTAAAGAAAATCTTGAGTTGTTCGAACGTATGAAACAAGGTGAATTTCCAGATGGCACAAAGGTTTTGCGCGCAAAAATCGATATGGCTTCTCCGAACATCAATATGCGTGATCCTGTGATGTACCGTATCCTTCACAAACCACACCACCGCCAGGGCAGTACCTGGTGTATCTACCCAACATACGACTTCACACATGGTCAGTCTGACTCTATCGAAGGCATTACACATTCTCTCTGCTCAATTGAATTCGAAGACCACCGTCCTTTGTACGATTGGTTCCTTGAAGAATTGAATGTTTATCATCCACAACAGATCGAGTTCGCTCGTCTTAATCTCAGTTACACCGTCCTGAGCAAACGCAAATTAATGCAACTGGTCGATGGAAAATATGTCAATGGTTGGGATGACCCCCGGATGCCAACAATTTCAGGAATGCGAAGGCGAGGATACCTGCCTGAATCAATACGGAAATTCTGTTTACGCATAGGATTAGCAAAAAGAGATAGTATAGTGGATATTGTATTGCTCGAGCACTGTGTAAGAGAAGACCTTAATAAAAGTGCCCCGCGTGCAATGGCTGTACTTCACCCTCTGCGTGTGGTTATAGACAACTATCCTGAGGACAAAACCGAGGAACTGGATGCAGTGAACAATCCAGAAGACCCAGCAATGGGAACGCGCAAAGTCCCGTTTTCAAAGACTCTCTATATAGAGCGCGATGATTTTCGCGAGTATCCTCCAAAGAAATTCTATCGTCTTGCACCTGGTAGAGAAGTGAGATTACGATATGCTTACTTCATCAAATGTATCGAAGTTGTAAAAAACGATACTGGCGAAGTAATCGAGTTACACTGTACCTATGACCCACAAACAAGGGGAGGAGATGCTCCTGATGGAAGAAAGGTAAAATCAACTTTGCACTGGGTGTCGGCACGACATAACGTTGAAGCTCGCATTCGCCTATACGACCGTCTTTTTGTTAAGCAGAATCCACTCGAAGGAGAAGAAAACTTCTTAACACATCTTAATTCCAAATCACTCGAAGTCCTGGAAGGCTGCAGACTTGAACCAAGCTTGAGAAGCGCAAAACCAGGAAGTATCCATCAATTCGAAAGACTCGGATACTTCTGTGTAGATTCCAGAGACTCTTCCGACGAAAAACTGGTATTCAATAGAACCGTAACACTTCGCGATCAATGGAAAAAGATCGAAAAAGCAATACAAGAAAAAAATCAATAGGTGCTACTAAGCAGTATGAAATATGTGCATGAACCACAGAGGAAGTAGGAGAGTTCTACAGCCTGAAACCGTACCAGTAACCATACCCTCCTTCTGAGGAAGCATCGGCATCTTTTGCAATCCAGAGTATTCTATTACAATAGGATAGTGAAAATCCGTATCCAGCCCTTGGAAGTTCAACTTTTGCTACGAACTCACCATTCATATTATAAACTTCTACCTCATCTTCCGCTGCCCAAACGAACAGGTATTTTTCGGATGCAGCGATAGCATCCTTGTAGCCATGCTCATCAAAGTATTTTTCTAACTGGAAACTTTTTACTTCCTTACCTGTTTTGAAATTTAAAGTCCTTATTTCACCATCATTGATTTCATAGATGAACTCACCGTCAGGCGAAAAACCTAACGAACTATTGTCTCCATCAAAAACATCGCTCAGAGCAAGTTCAGAACCTCCCGTCTTAAGATCTATGGAATAAAGATCGGTACCGTAAACCTTAACATACAAACGATCATCAGCAGGATTATACATTATGAAGCGCCCATCGAGACCAACATCATAACCCTCGACGAATTTTCCCTCTCGAGTGTATTCGTTTATCGTACAATAATCGGAATTTCCACCATTCAGTGTAAAGTAATGATGCCCGTCATATGCTATCGAAACATTGTGAAAATAAACATGGTCCTTAATTCTAAGAACCTGCTCGGGTGCTTTTGAAAAAGGTTTTTGAACTCCACAGGTTGCTTGAATTGAAACAACTGCAACAAGCATAACAAAAGAAAATTTGATGAATCTCTTCATCTATATCCTCCGACTTAAGGGTTAACGGTTACAAAAACTTCTTTGAAATTAATGGGGTAGGCTAAATTGGTTCCCAAAACCGACTTCAGTCTATCTAACATCACAGAATGTCTACCACAAAGATACGAAAAAGTCAAGCAGTATTCTCTTTGTTATTACATTATCACTAATGTGTGGATAAAACTAATTCTCTCGAATCACTTTCTCTATTTGCTCTTTATAGTATTCGTAAGATTGCCCACCCGTTATTCTCATTAATTCCTTTCCCTTGAAGAAAAGCATTATCGTTGGTATGTCCTGCACATAATATTTGGTCGACACATAGCGGTGTTTGTCGATGTTGATCCTTACGGAAATAATTTTCCCGGAATACTCTTTTGCAATTTTGTTAATTAGGGGAGACACAACCTTACAGGGATTAGACCATGTTGCAAAAAAATTCACTAAAACGGGTTTCTCCGAATCCTGTATCAGTCGATTGAATGATTTCGGAAGTTCTTTGTTATTTTCCATTTTTCTGCATTACAGACTACTCAATTGTCTGTAAAATCTGACTGATTTTTTCCTGCACTTCCTTTGCTTTTACATCATGATAGAAATGTTTTCCCAAAAACCTACCTTTACTGTCACCAACGAAGTCTCTTTCAATAAGTGTTTGCAAATCCCACTAAAAGGTAATCAATAAAAACATTACAAGCAAACAAAAACCGCTTTCCTTATTGAACGTCATAATTGCCTTCCAGGATGAATTACATATCGTGTTCCTTGACTTTTCATATTTTTTGTATACTATACATTCTGTTTCTTGTCAAGCCTTCTCCAAGAAATTTTGAAATTCATACAATAGAGCATGCTTTTCTTAGAAAATTTGTTGTCCTTTGAATCGGATGAAAAACATATTTCGGTTCTATTTAGCAATCGACCGACCGAAGGGATAGAGAAAGAAAAATATAAGAACAAGGCCAACAAAATTTAGAATACTTACCTCAAAGCAGGTATTTGCAATACCAATTATGGGAATGAGAAAAATGCTTACAAGAACTGCACCTATACAGGAACCTACTAAGTCAAGTCCGTAAGTCGTACCTGCAGACACCGAACTCTTTTGCTTCCCCAAAAGAAAAAGTTTATTTGCAAGAGGAAACTGAAACCCTCCAATTACACCTGGAATTATTGGTAGCAAAGGAAAAACTATGTTTGAACCTATGAAGTTCGAAACATCTCCTCGAAATTTTGCAAATACGTAAAACAGAAGTGGTAGAACAAGAGGATACAGAACAATACTTATCTGCGTGAAAAGGTAAGTTTTCCCAGTTCCCTTTCCTTTCTTTATCAACCTTGTAATCCACAATCCACCGAATATCAATCCCAGCATATAGGAGGTTAGAATGAGTGAAAGCTTGTAGAAAACATAGCCGTAAAGTATCTGGAACGAAAGGAGGGTGACAATCTGGAATGTAATTTCTGCAAAACCCGTCGTTGCTATGGGGAGCAAAACACCATATGATGAATGTTTCCTTCTTTTTATTCCAATCGGTATTAAGAGTAACACCGATACAATGAGAAGAGAAACTCTGGTTTTCCGTTCTGTAACGGATTTCAACAATCTCCTGGTTAAATAACCTGCTTTGGAGAAATATGTACTCCACAACACCATATCGTAGTAATAAGAGACAGGTCTAAAATCAGTATTTATTCTGACAGGTTTTTCTGAGCTTAACCTTTTATGTGTATAGTCAAACCTTTCACGAGAAAAATCTGCGTAAAGGTAATACTCTCGCATATACCTTGTCTTCAATGCTCTCTCTGTTGCTCTATCAATGAGTACCTGCCAATCTTCTGTAAGAACTCCATCAGATTTGCAGGCAAGAAAGAAGTTCGTTTCTCCCGGTGTGATAATGACATCTGAAAAAACTGTATTCAGTGTTTCCTTTAGGCTGAGATACAATTCCTTTGCCTCTTCACTTATGTAGTTAGGATTAGAATAAATGGAGAAACAAACAATACCTTCTTCCGTCAGTATTTTACTCAATTCTTGGAAGAACTCAACCGTATAAAACCTGTTCGTCTGAGCAGTGTAAGGTTCAGGAAGATTTATTATTGCAATATCGTATGATGCGCTAGTCTTTTTCACGAAAAGTCTTCCATCCATATTTACAATTTTTACCCTTCCATCTAAAATTTTGCCTGTATCAAGATATTTTTTTGCAATCTCGATTATAAGAGGGTCGATTTCAATATAGTCGACTTTTTTCACCGAATGCTTCAATATCTCTCCAATTATACCATTCATCCCTCCTTCTATGATAAGAATACTTTTTGGGTCCGGATGTTCAAGCAGGGGAATATGTGCTTTTCTTTCGCTTGAAGCAGTATCAGGTACTGTAAAAGCAATCAGTCCATTTGTGAAAAAAATAATCGTTTGGTCTCTTGATACGACTGTTATATTTTGATATATTGAATTCTCAGAAGTAATGAATTTATATGTTTTCCACTGTCTTCTGAGTGTAATAGTTCTTATCCTTTGTGAATTGGAGACCGAAATTATCAGAAAAAGAATGAGAATTGCTGATATAATTAGAATGAATTTTTCCTTCCCCCATTCAAGAAGAAATGCAAGAATGAGATTCAAGAAAGATAGTGAAAACATAATCACGATTCCCGTAGTGAATCTTATTAGGAAGAAACTTGCCGCAAGACCGCCAATCGTTGCTCCGATGGCTTCGAGGACATAGACATAGCCAATTGGAATCGCTTTTTCTCCGTTTTCTTCGCCATAGATAGAGCAACCCAGGACAAAAAGCGTTCCACCCAGAAATGTCACAGGTGCAATTACAAGAAAGCTTGATAGGACCATTGGAATTATACCTATTATTTCTCCAGATGTCATTCTCAGCATTTCTGGAATTAGGCGCGTAAGTATAATGGTGACCGGAAGAAATATAGAAAGCAAGATTTCACCTGTTGTGAAAAACAATAATTTTTTCCTTATCCTCTTGGCAAGAAACGGACCCATAAGAAGGCTACCCATACCACCCCAGAAAAGCCATCCCGCAAGAGTTACTCCAAGAGAAAGCTCGTTTCCGTAAAAGACAATCAGCAGTTCCCTCATCAGAACAACCTGAGCAACCATCGAAGTAAACCCTACAGCGATGAGCGCAGTAATCACAACCAAACGATATGACGACTTTTTCACTACCTTATTCTACACAAATATCTCGAAATGTCAATATGGAAACTCTGTTCATTCCAGATAAATCGAAAGTTCCTGAAGATATTATAAATTAAGGTTTTTCATACC
>CAYMQB010000064.1:0-6382 GCA_964392665.1 uncultured bacterium
GCATAAGCCGAGTAAGCCCCGTGTAATAGGAAAATGTTTTGTGCATAATGTTATTACACAGGGCAAGAAGAGTTACTCGCAATGACACCCTTAGAGGAGAATGTAACGGGGTTTACTGATTATTTACTCTGAATTATGCTTCGATTTTATCGATCTTTAGCTATTATTAATAGAACTGCTTCCGTTTTTTAAGTTCGAAAGCTCATTCGTGAGTGACTCTAAAGCCTTGTAATCGTTACCAACATTATAATACAATTCTTCGAGTTCGTGCTTCAACTCACTAATTTCCGTAAGTGTCTGTTTAATTACATCTGCGTTTTTGAAGGTCTCAGGGACCAAGAGCAATTTCTCTTTTTCTTCGATCTGATTTTCTTTTCCGATGATTGCATCTTCTAGTTTTTCTATCTTGATTTTGATTTTATATATTTGCTGCCTTTTTTCTGCCTCCAGCCTTTTATTGTGTTTTACAGTTTTCTTAGGTTTTTGAGACGGCTTTTGTGTTTTTGTCTCTTCATCCGCTTTCCTCTTCTCAAGATAATATGAATAGTCACCAAGGTATAACTTCAGTTTCTTGTTTTCTATTGTAACAGTTTTACTGCACACTCTATTCAACATAAAACGATCGTGAGATATAAGGACAATAGTTCCCGAGAATTGACACAGGGCTTCTTCAAGGACTTCCTTGCCCTGTATGTCAAGGTGTCCTGCTGGTTCATCCAGTAGTAAGAGATTCCCTGGTTTCAAGAGCATTTTTGCAAGTTTCAATCTACTTTTTTCTCCACCTGAAAGCACTTTTATTTCTTTATCTACGCTGTCTTTCGAAAAAAGAAAAGCAGCAAGATAAGTTCTCAAGTGTAATATGTCGAGTTCTGGTGCTGTTAGTTGAGCTTCGGAGAGAACAGTGTTTGCCTTTGCTTCCAGTGTCAAATCCTGATTCGAAAAAAACTGTAGCGAAACACTATATCCTGTTTTTACCTCACCTGTTTCAGGTTTCTCTTTGCCTGCAATAATGCGCAGGAGTGTAGATTTTCCAATGCCGTTTGACCCAACAAGCCCAATTTTGTCACCTCTTTCTATTGTGTAATTAATATTCTTAAGAACTAAGTTCTGATTATAGGATTTTGAGATATTCAAAAGATTAACTACTTCTATTCCACTTCTTCTGGGTTGCGGAAAAGTGAAGTTCATCTGCTTCGTCTCTTTAGGTATTTCAACCATTTTCATCCTTGTAAGCATTTTTTTTCTGGTTCTCACCTGTTTCCTCATATCCTTCTTTGCTCTAAATTTGTTGATGAAGTGGCGTATCTCAGCTATGCGTTTTTTCTGTTCGAAGTATTTTTTTCTTATTGTTTCTTTCGTTTGAGATTTTTCAAATAGGAAATCTTCATATGTGCCAAGGTAGCTTTTTATCTTCCCTGAAGAAAGCTCACATATTCTTCTCGTGAACTTGTTCAGGAAATATCTGTCATGGGTAACTGTAAGAATAATGCCTTTGAATTTGGAAAGAAAAGCTTCGAGCCAATCTAGGGTTTCCAGATCAAGGTGATTCGTTGGTTCATCCAGGAGGATAATATCTGGATTCATTAGAAGGATATGGGAAAGTACCGCTCGCATCTGCCATCCACTACTGAAGGTATCTATTGACCTGGAAAAATCATTTTCATCGAAACCAAGGCCTACTAGAATTGTCTTTGCCTCGTATTCTTTCTGGAACCCGTTAAGTTCGTTGTATTCGTTGTTTAGAAGAGCATATAACTCTGCTTCTCGGGGCGTTTGATTTGTTTTCGATTCGAGATAGCGGAGTTCTCCTCTTACAGATAATAATTTCGTAAATCCTGAAAGGGTTTCTTCCATAAGCGTAGAGTCTTTTAGTCGAACGAGGTCCTGAGGAAGGTAACCAATTGTTGTGTTTTTTGGATAAAGCACCTGTCCACTATCCGCCGATAATTCGCCTTTTATGATTTTCAAGAGGGTTGTTTTGCCGGATCCGTTATAGCCTATTAAGCCAACTCTTTCATTATTCTTTATGTGAAGTGTTAAATCGGAGAATAAAGTGTTTCCTCCGAAGGTCTTGGTAAGTGATATTAAACTAATCATTTGATTTCAAATGAGTATAGTCGATTTGCCGAGTTCATTGGGTCTTTGAGTCGTTGTAAAAAGACTTTCATTTGTTTTCTATAATCACGATGGCAGTAGCTAAATTCTCAGTATCGGAGATGGAAACATCCAACTTTCTTTGTTTAAGGAGTTTTTTTGATTTACCTTTGATTATTAGAAAAGGTTTTCCCATTTTGTCGTTTGCTAATTCTATGTCTTTCCAACTGAGTATACGGATACCTGTTCCCAGAGCTTTCGAGAATGCCTCTTTTGCTGCAAAGTGACCTGCATAGCACACATAAGGTTTTTTCTTTGACTCACAGGTTGCAATCTCGGCGGGGAGAAAAATCCTTTTTGTGAATCTTTGTCCCCACTTCCTAATTGCTTTTCTTATCCTGGCTACTTCAACAATATCAATCCCAATCGTCATAGTGCATATATAAGCCATTTTTTCCTCAATGTCTATGAAAAAAGACTTGACAAATGAAAAAACTTTGATAAAATGCATAAATGGATTATTACTCAATTTTAGGAGTGAGTAAGAACGCAACAACGGTAGAAATAAGAAAAGCATATTTGTCTCTGGCAAGGAAGTACCACCCTGACAAGCATTCGAATGATGGAGATGTTCGTGAGATGCACGATAAGTTTTCGATGATTGTGCAAGCATACAAAGTGTTGTTGGATGACAAGAAGAGAGCGGAGTATGACAAAATCGTAAGCAGTGCATCCTACAAGAAAAAGGTTGAACAAACGCCAAGCAGTATTCAGGCAAAAATGGCTTTCAAAAACGGTCTGGAATTCTATAAAAAGGGTGATTTCTGGAGGGCAGAGAAATATTTTAGGTCTGCAATGTCACTTTTTCCTGATAAGGCACTTTACAAGAGTTATTTTGGTTTGTCCCTGGCAAGACAGAAAAGAAGAAGTAACGAAGCTATAAAATTCTGTCAGGAAGCAATTGAAGAGGAGTTGTACAATTCGCACTTTCACGTTAATCTAGGGATTGTTTACAGGATCCTTGGACAAACGGAAAAGGCAATTAAGTGTTTTAATGATGCCCTTGCATGGAATGAGGATGACAAACGTGCACACAATGAGATTGGCAAACTAAATAAAAACAATAAAAAAGGTAGAGGATTTTTCTCCCGTTTTCTAAAAAAAGGAGGATAGATGGGTGAAGGTTTTGTTGATTATAAGGCAATGCTTGAGAAAACGGTTGGGAACGTACTTGGTGCTTTTGCAGCTAGTATAGTAGGTGTGGATGGGATTTCGCTTGCTGATTTTTGCAAGGATGAATCCTATGACCAAACAGTTTTCGACGCTGAAATTGCCACCATTATTTCTACCGGGGGCAATGCAATAAGAGGTACCCAGGCAGGAGAATTAAGAGAGATTATCCTTACTACGGATACAACAACAATTATTGTTCGTACTATTGGTAAAGACTATTTTGTTATGATTGTGTTGCGTGGAGAATCGCAAAACATGGGCATTGCCAGACTTTCTTTGAAAAAGGTATCTTCAGAAATTGAAGAAACGCTTCTCTAATTTATTCTTTCAGATTAGTTTGTGGTTAGAATTGCAATAAAGAGAATACCAGCACTTTTTTATGTGTTTTTTATTGGTGCAGGTATCATTTTTTCGCATTTCACTCATTTAAGTATAATCACAACAATATTTGTCCTCCTTGTCAATTTCTTCATTATATTAATACTTCATATCTTCCTGAAGAGACGATATCTATTTCTAATCGACATTATTTTGATATTTTCACTGTTTCTGTGTGGAGCGATTATGCTTTCCGTAAGAGACGCTGTCCCTTATGACGAGCATGTTAGTAATGTAGAAGGTAAGTACTGTGGAATTGTATTGGATAATCCAGAGGCTGCAGCAGGGAATGTCGTATTAAAAGTTCGACTTGTCGATGAGAAAGATGGATGTTTTCTCCCCGCAATTGTGAAGATTTATGTGCAAAAGTTTCAAAGCGAAATAGGTTATGGTGATGTTGTCCTGTTCTACGGAGTGCTCAAGAAGGCAAGAGGAGTGCGAAATCCAGGTGGATTCGATTATGCTTCCTATCTTAAAAGAAGAAGTGTAGATTATATTTCTTACATAAAACCTGATAATATATTGTATGTAGCGCATATCAGAGGGAACCCTTTTTTTCAAAAACTCATCCTTCCGTTGAAAATATACTGCATACAAGTAATCTCTCATAACCTGAAGGGAACGCACCGTGCCCTTCTGGAAGGTTTAACTCTGGGAATAAGAGGAGAGATACCGCAAGAGTTAAAACAAGTGTTTTCCAACGCAGGTGTCGTTCATATACTTGCGGTGAGTGGTTTGCATGTTGGGATCATTTCATTTTTCCTGTTTATTCTTCTAAGGAGTTTACGTTTTTCTTTCAATACATCGATTGTAATTTCCTGTTTCTTTCTTATTATCTATGGTTTTCTGACAGGTTTGAGAGCACCTGTCGTCAGATCTACAATTATGTTTGTTTTTATAATGCTTGGACTTTTAAGTCAGAAGCGAATAATTCTTGCAAATTTGATAGCACTATCGGCTATTATTATTCTTGCTCTTGATCCCACTGAGCTTTTTGATGCAGGATTTCAACTGTCGTATGCCGCCACATTTTCCATTGTCTTTTTCAATCAAAAAATATACAATATATTTCCTCTGGGTTTAAGAAAACAAAAATTATTAAGAAATTTCATCTTGCTTCCATTCTCGGTTTCGCTTGCTGCACAGCTTGGAACTGCCCCCATTGTTGCCTACTATTTTTTCAAGTTGCCATTAGCAGCCTCTATAGCAAACCTGGTTGTCGTTCCGTTAGTGTCGCTTGCCATCCCAACAGGTTTTCTTTCAATGGCTGGCGCAGCGATACATCCTGTCATAGCAAAAGTGCTTACGGGAGCGAATTGGATTTTTCTTGACTTCATCATAAAGATATCTAATTTTTTCTCATCCATTCCATATCTTCTTGTTAGGACAGGACGACCATCGATTCCTTTTCTTTTGATTTACTATCCGGGTATTTTCTTACTGTTTTTCCTAAAGGGCATCAAGAGGATAAAGTTCATAGTATTTGCATCGCTGTTAGTTTTAAATATTTTTGTTTTCTCAAAAGTATGGTCTATTTGTCATCCCGTCTTGAGCATTAATTTTTTTGATGTCTCTGAAGGAGATGCATCTTTCCTGGAATTTCCAAATGGGGTCTGTTGCCTTGTGGATGGTGGAAGGAGAAGTGCATATGTAGATTATGGTGAGAAAGTAATAACTCAGTTTTTGCATTCAAAAGGTATTAATAAGATAAATACTGTGATAGCTACACATCCGGATGTAGACCATTATGGCGGACTCATTGCTGTTATCGAAAATTTTCAGGTGGATAGACTTCTGATAAATGGGTCAGAGAAACTGACGTTTCTCTATACGAAACTACTCGAGACCGCAAAGAAAAAAGAGGTTCCCGTATTCAACATACACAGGGGAGAGGTGCTCTGGATTGGATACTACCCTCTATACGTGCTTAATCCACCTATTTTGAAGGGATGCAATCTACCCTCAAACGAAGGATCAATAGTTTTCAAGTTTGGGTATGGGGACATAACATTTTTATTCACGGGTGATTTTCCTAATAGAATTCTGAAGTTGCCTTCTGCTTTGCTACCTTCCACGGTTCTTAAGTTTCCACATCACGGCGCAAGGCTTACAGATGAAAGAGAGTTTTTAAGCGTCGTTCATCCTGAAGTTACAACCATATCTGTAGGGGAAGGGAATTTTTACGGACATCCGGCAAAAGAAAACCTTGCTATCTTAGATTCCTTAAAAAGCAAAGTTTATAGAACAGACAGGGATGGAGCAATTATATTTCGAACAGATGGGAAAGAGATATGGACTAAAACAATGGTTAAATGATCACTAAAGCTATTATTTCCTTATACCTACGGAATTAGCTATACATTATGGATTTCCACTTTCGCGTGAATGACGAAAGGGAATGTAAAGGAAGGTATTTTCTTGGTATTTTGAAAAATTACAATAAAAACACTTGACAATTTTCGATTTGTGTGTATAATATAAAATTCTGTAAATAGTGCTGTCCTGTAGTTAAGGTATTGGCAGCATTGTGATTAGGCAGTCTTGCCTGATTTCAGAAATGAAAAGAGACTGTGATGGAGAGTTACATATTTATTTTGGAAAAAAAATCGGAGGTGTAGGAAAATGGCAAAGGAGAAGTTTGCGAGGACTAAGCCGCATGTGAATGTGGGTACGATAG
>CAYMQB010000065.1:0-5804 GCA_964392665.1 uncultured bacterium
GACAAAAGACCTGAAAGGCGAAATGTCGAAGGCTTAGCCTTCGAAAAAATGCAGGGGCAGGTGTAAAACCTGCCCCTTTTTAATTTGAGAATTTCCTTGACAGAATATAGTATTTTTCCTATAATATTTCCAATATAAGTTTTCCTGATTAGCTCACAACAAGGAGCGAATATGTCAATTTTAGAAGCAAAAATTCTGAAAAAAATAAAATTAACAGTAGAAGAGAAATTTCCGGATATGAAAGACATTGAGCCGATGGAGGAGCGAATTTCTATAAAACCTGATGAAAATCTTTACAAGAAACTTGGCATCTCCCTTCCAAAATACTTCGAAACAGAAGGGCTTTTCCGACTGATTTTTCAGAAGCTTATTACTACCGAAGACGGATTTGAAATACCAAGGATTGTGAAAGTTCTTGTAGATAAAGCCGGCAACATTTTCAAAATTTCGACAACAAAATAGGCACACAGAGCTCGCACTACAACATTTTTACTTCGTCATTTTTGCAAATTTTTTAAAAGCAAGAGGATTTAACCTTATCCGTCTGTAAAAAACGGAATTAGGAAGATTCAAACAACGTGACCTGAAGACATACAATAACTAAAAGCAGTTACCTTTTTAACAAAGGAGGACTTATGCGTAACATATCCATTACAATCCTGATCGTTGCTATATGTGTATCATCTGTCTACGGAGTAATCCTGCAAAAGAAAACCCTACCCGGATATTATACGAAATATAACTTAAATACTTTTGGGCAACTCTCTTCTTATTCCTATATATATACTGGAGAGAAAACAATTCCAGAACAACCATTTCATAGTGGGGCAATAGCTATTCCATTGTATTCTGACACCGCAGTTCTATGGGTTGATAGGAATCATCTCAATGCAGTCGCTGAAAATATCACCATATCCGGTGACGGTATGTCCATACTCGCTGGATGGTGGTTGAACAACGAACGCACATCTTTATACAGAACTTTGGGCAGTGGAATACCTCTCTGGACTCATTCGATACCACTTGCAGATTGGCAGATAGATGTTTCATCTTCAGAAGATGGCCATTTGCTTTCGGGGGTGAGTGTCGGCTCACCTTTTATTCTGTGGGACAAGGCATGCTCGATTCCTATAAAGGAATTTAGACATCCTGCCGGATTCTCCGGTAGACAATGTGCAATTTCAAAAGATGGTTCAATCGCTACTGTTGCTGCAGACAACGGTTCAACCGGACGGCTTTTCGTATTCTCATCAAATGGTGATTCACTTTATTCGGCAAATTTCGATAGAGGAAATGGTGTTTACGGAGTGGAGCTTTCCCAGGATGGAACGATTGCTCTGGTTTCTACTTACTATGTTCTGTCTGTCTTCGAAAATGGCTCGCTGCGTGACACAATTTCAAATTACGGACAGACAGCCGCGAAAATTTCAGGTAGCGGAGATAGAATTGTCAAAGGTGATTTCTCCGGTAAGGTAACTCTCTACGAATGGAATGGAACAAGTTATGCCCAACAATGGGTGAGTACAATAGGAGGACCATGGGTTGCTGCAGTAGACATTTCTAACGATGGTTCGACCATTATGGCAGGCACTGGATATAATAATGGCAAATCGGTTATGTTTGATGCTTCGTCTCCAACACCCATCTGGACATACCAGAATTACGGCAGTTATGGCGCTTATGTAAAGGCAGTCTCCCTATGTGATGACGGTTCCATTGGTGTTGCTTCATCCTGGGGTGATACAGCACAAACAGGAACTTTCTATGTACTTACAGTACATTCCAAAACAACTTCCGCCCCCATTATCGGAGTAACAAGAAATGATGAACCTGGTTCACTTTTTGACTGTGATGTTTCTTCTGACGGTCAGTATATAACTGCAGGTGGTAAGGCAGTTCACGCATACCAAATGGGAAATGGAGGAGAAGTTTATTCTATCCTCGTTGGAAGCACACCTTCTGTTAATGCTGCGACAGAATCCATCGATGCACCTGCTCACCTGATTCAAACTGGAAATGTTATAACACCAGAGGCTACCTTTAAGAACTATGGAGATAATACCGTATCTTTCGATGTTTACTTTTCTATCGAAGATTCTCTGGGAATGGTCATCTACTCATCATCAACTACCGTATCCAACCTTTCCCCGGGCACATCAACCCAGAAAACTTTCTCCCCCACATGGTCCCCTCCTGGTTATAACTACTATCAGGCTACCGTCTGGTGTGAACTTACAGGAGACCAGTATCCTGGTGACGATACACTATCGCTTGCCATAAAGTGCTTCCATGACGCCGAAGCAAGAAAAATTCTTGTTCCCTTTGATGAAACGACCATCAATATGCAAATAACTCCTCAAGCACTTGTTTGCAACAACGGTTCATACACTGAACCCATCGAAGCAATCCTTACAGTCAAGGATACCCTTGAAAATCCTGTTTATCTGGATACAACCAATTCTTCACCCATATTACCTGAGACAGAGGCGACCGTCACATTTTCTCAATTAACTCCAGCAGAAATAGGTAATCACACCTGCGAGCTCAAAGTCAATGTCACTGACGACATAAAACCGGGAAACGATACAAAATCAAAAATCGCTTATGTAAGTTATGAAATCATCTATGATGATGGGACACCTGAAACATATTATATTGTGAGTTCCACCTATGACAACAATAAATTTGCTGTTAAATTTACTCCTACTCTCCTGGTTCCATTCTACTTCACGGGTGGAAGAATATATGTTAATGCCACAGGTGCTTTCGATTATGTAGCATTATACAACGATGCATCGGGACTTCCCGATACAACTTCTCCTCTTATGGAAGACTATAATGTTGCAGCCGTATCTGCTCCTGGCTGGGCACAGTTCAACTATGACTCATTTGAAGTGACCGCAGCGAGAGATTTCTGGGTTGTCCTGCACTGGCCTCCTTCCTCCCCAAATTCACCTGGTGTGGGTGCAGATAACTTCTCGCCTAACTTACGCTCCTGGTGGTACAATAATACTGACGGATGGAATAACTGGACTATGCACAACTGGATGATAAGATTGATGCAAACACCGGGTGCGGGTGCTATCAAGTCGACTCCGCCTTCCTTACCTTTCTGCTACAAACTCTACAATACATACCCTAATCCCTTTAACACGAATACACTTATTTCTTTTGATATTCCAGAACACAAAAAGGTTACACTGGATATAATCGACATAACAGGAAGAAAAATTAGACAACTATTAAGCGACAAAATAAAACCCGGTCACCATAAACTAAAATGGAACGGAAAAAATACGACGGACAAAGATGTTTCCACGGGCATTTACTTTGTCAGACTGAAAACAGGTTCCTTTAAATCAGTAAGGAAAATCCTGCTTATAAGATAACAAAACAGGGGTAAGCAAAATGCTTACCCCTGCGACTGCAGAAATTTTCAGCTACTTGATTGCATCCTTCAAAGCTTTCCCGGCAGAAAATTTCGGAACTCTTCTTGCCTTAATGGTGATTGCTGCACCTGTTCTTGGGTTTCTTCCCTTTCTTTGTTTTCTCCTTCTTGTCGAGAATGTTCCGAATCCGACGAACGTGACTTTCTGGTTCTTCTTCAAAGCTTTTGTAATTTCTCCAAAAAGCTCTGTAATAGCATCGTTTGCCTCTCTTTTCGAAATCCCTGCTTTCGCTGAAATCTTGTCCACAAAATCTTGCTTGTTCATATGTTTCACCTCCTTTCTCTCAAAACTATTAACAGTATTGATTTTAGCAGGTTTATAGAGTTTTGTCAAGTAAAAAATGTAGTAAATTCAAGGGTTTCAAGCTATCTCTATGAAATGTAATGTCTTAAGAACCGATTTATTATGGAATAAAAATCCCGAAAACCCCTTTGGTTACTTTGATTTCAGGTATTTTCTTAATCTTTATCTTAAAGTCATACTTCCATCTACCGCCGTATGAATTCCAACTAAACTGCGCTTCCCAGCAGTGAAGGTCTCTGTATATTGACAAACTCTGGTTAATAAATTTCTTTTCGTTGAAATCATAACGTGTGTTAAACCCAACCCTCCAGTTCTTTGTAATCCATGTATCCATTCCTCCAAACAGTTGTTGGGAATCTATATTCTCACCTATTCCTTTTACAAAGTTGTGTGTAACATTCATTCTCCAAATTTTCTTACTCGTTCCCTCATTGCCGTATTCGTTTTCGGCATCCTGGCCCAGCATTCCCTGCAATTTAATATTGCTTCTGATGGTAAACTTCTTTAGTTCTCTTGTGTATGGATTATGTTCAAACTGAAGTCGTGTAGAGAATATTCTAACAGGTTCTACTTCAACAGTATTTGTAATGTTCGAAAGAGGGTACTCAGTTCTCTTGAAATTATACGATGCTGAAGTTTTCAAGCTAATTAAGTCGATTTTTATTTCCTTCTCCCCAATCTTATATTTCGTCTGCACCAGATTAGAAAGGGAAAAGGACATATTTTTAACAGGATAACCTACACCCATCCCTTCTAATGCTAAGTATCTATCTACATTATCTTCCTCCGGAGAATAGTTGTACGACATACTTGGTTTTATTATATGCCTGAACTTCTCCAATCTACCAATCCCACCTTGTGAAATGCCGTACAATACTGTGCTCAGACCAATTGATGTAGAATAGTGTGACCTTACAGGAAACGACGAACCGTAACGATCTCTGTCGTAAACATTCTCCCACACTGTTACGGAAGGCGAAATGTTAAAATATCTAAACACCTTCTGAGGTGACTGAAATCTCATACTGTTTGCCAATCCGTAACGCGTAACAGTCGAATCCTCATCCTTATGCACCTTGTTGATGAACCTTGACGAATAAGACATATAAGCAGAATTGTACCACCTGGGATTTTCCTTATCTTTTACGGGAATTATTTTTCTTGAACTCAAAGAAAATCCTATTCGCGGCAACCGCCTATCCGTAGTGCTTTTTGCAAGGTCTCTTTTTTCATTAACAAGAAAACTCAAATTTGCTCCACTCCAGCTCTTTGAGAGCGATACATAAGACTCGATTTCCTTATTCAATTGTACAATCTCTTCCTCGCTGTAATCAACATTATAGTTGACATCGCTAATGAAATCTGCATGAGCAGATAAGTTCGTCCTTCTGGCAAGATTCTGCTGGTGGTTTAGAATGAAATTCCAACGTTTAGATTTTATGAATGTATCGTTGATGTATGAACCGGTTACACTACCAGTAAGAAATGGTGTTACAATATATCTTCCTGCCAAGTTTGTTTTTATTCCTTTTTTCTCATAAAGGTCGACTGTGAATGTAATATCCGCATAATCATTGGTTGCCCAGAAGTAGGATAGGTTTCTGACATATCGTCCTTCGCTTGAACCTTTTCCAATTTTTGGGAAAAGAAAACCCGAATGTCTTCCTTTCTTGATTGGGAAAAACCAGAATGGTACAAAAAATACGGGTATTGTTTGTATTTTAAGAATTACAGGCTCACAAACAACTATATCATTGCCATAAATCTTCATCCTCCTGGAGTAAAAATCATAATGAGGGGGTTTAAGCGGGCAAGTTGTAAAACTTCCGTTTTTCACATTCAATATCTTCTCTCCAACTTTCAATATCGTATCACCTGTAAAAAATCCTTTCTCAATTTCCGTTCCTCCCAGCGTAACCATTCCTCTTTTTGTCTCAATATTGTAAATCATTAACTTCCCTGTAATTGTATCCTCTTTATCAATTAGGAACGGATGTCCATAGGCTTTAACGACCTTGGTTTTTACATTGTACTCGATAGTGTCGGCAGTAA
>CAYMQB010000066.1:0-5258 GCA_964392665.1 uncultured bacterium
GATGATTTTTAAGTGCAAAGATACACTGCTTAATTCTACTTTCGATTTGTCTGGCGGGAGATTCAATATCCTTCGTCTATATTGGGAAAGCATTCTATAATAAAATTTTTATGAAGATATCAACAAGATATGGATCAAATTGACTTTTAGAATTTCTTTTCAACTCTTCAATTGCTTCTTCCTTTGTTTTGTTTTCTCGGTATGGTCTTTCTGATGTCATTGCGTCATAGGCATCTGCAATGGCTATTATTCTTCCACTCAAAGGAATTTCCGTTCCGGTCATACCTTTGGGATAGCCTGAGCCGTCATAATACTCATGATGACTAAGAATACCCTCAAGCGGCTTTTTAAATTCTCGGAAGCATGACAAAAATACGGCTGCATTAGAAACATGTTTTTCTATCTCTTTTCTTTCTGCCTTTGTCAATATTCCAGGCTTCTCCAATATTTCGTTTTTGATATAGGCTTTGCCAAGATCATGCAATAACGAAGCTACTTCAAGGATAAAAATCTCATCCTCTGATAGACCAATTTCTTCTCCTAACCTTACTGCCAGTTCTGCAACCCTTTTGTTATGTCCGTCACGATAAGGAATTCTATCATCTATAAATTGCACAATCCTTCTAAGGTCTATTAATGCCTTTGATGGATCGTGCTCTAGCATGTTTGCTACATAACCAATAAATCTGCTAATTACTTGTGTATGAATTGACTCCATTTATACTTTACCAATCTGGTGAATCAGGATAAATGCTAAATCGTTCTCGGATTAACGCATGACTAACACCTTTTTCTGACGGTGTAGTCTCCTAACCTCAGACGACGAATTGATCTGTCCGAACCAGAGATTGAAGCCTCTCTATTTGATCTTTACCATCTTCTTCGTCACTCTTTCTTTACCATACAGTAAATGACAGAAGTAGATACCTACCGGTACATCTCTCCCATCTTCATCCCTTCCATCCCAGAGAATATTGTAGTATCCCGAATAGTTCAGCTCAAGACTGAAATCCCTTATCTGCCGACCTGTGCAATCCTGAATGGATAGATGAATCTGATTATCTTCATCTTTTAAACCCACTTCAAGTTCTATTGTTGTGACCGAAGAAAAAGGATTTGGAAAATTCTGCTTGATTGATAGAGAGTGAGGAACTCCAAGGTGGACAAAAATCGGGTTGAAGCAGGAAGAATCTCCATTCACATCGATTTCAATAAGCCGATAGTAGTATGTTCTATCGAATCCAATATCAAAATCCCTGTATTCATAGATGCTTGGCAGCGAGATATTCCCCTGAGCCATTACTGTGTGAATGGTGCGATAATCTTCTTCAATACTCTTTCTCTGGAGCAACCATTGATAACTCTCTCTTTCCATCTCGGTTCTCCACTTCAGGAGAACGTATTCCTCTGTCGGTATCGCAAGAAACTCTGTCACCTCGACTATCCCTGAAATAATGTCTTCCCGAATATGATAAACGCATTTGGTCTCTACGGTTCCGTGAACTCCTTGCTCAAATAATACGTGAGCTCGGTTAGAGGAGTCGACACAAATCTTTGGTTCGGCAATTCCTACTGCATCATATTGGATTATCGTATCAGGTACAAGGGTCAACAGTGAATCAGCGACTGGCTGACCACCCGTATCTAAATCACCGCGAAGAACTGTGTACCATATGTTATGAGCTCCTGTCGCATAATCATCACACACTACTCGTAGATTGCCTGAAGTATCAACTGCAGCATTTGGAGCCCATCGTTCGGAGCCTTCTGAAAAAATCGATGGTGCAATAGCAACTGTACCATCAGGTCTCAGTTTCATATAACGCAGTTGAACGTCTGAAGTCCACGTCCGGAAAATAATGTGAGTACAGGCGTCGGGAGTGGAAAAAACCCGAACATGTGACATTACAGAGATTGTTTCGAGCGTGTCCCAACTCCACGTTACCCCATTGTCTGGGGAAATCCCATACACTAAGAACTGTCTATCATCGGCAAAAGTACAATGAAGCCTGCCACCTGGATCGAGAGCTAAACTGGTGCGACCAGACCATGGATTGCCGACGTAAATTCCATCCATCCATATAATGTGGCTACCGTCTGCTCCAAGACGAGTAAAGTAGATATTGTCACCTCGGGCATGAGTGGTATTCACACAATTGGAGTTGTCGGTAACACCTGCATCCATATGGGGAGAACTGCTTGGACCCTGACCGATAACGGGTTGTCCGAGATAGATATTATTATTTTCGGCATCTTTCACTATTGGCTGATAGTCATAACCAGACCATGGTCGTACGACCCTGATCGTATCGCCATCGGTGTTTAATACATAAAGATCATGATCAAAATCGTCCTGATTAGAGTAATTGTAACGGGCAACCGCACAATAGAGAGAATCAAATTGATCTATTCCGATTCGTACGTTCAGCCACCAGTAGTTCCAGTCCTGGTATGTACCAATGAGTTTACGCGGTGTCCACGAACTCTGGGCACATGTCCATATTAAAAGGATAATTATGCAACAGAGAGATAGCCTTTTCATCTTTCCTCCTTGTTAACTAAAAGTTTTGTCGGACACTTCTTTGCTGAGGGTGTAGTCTCCTAACCTCAGATGACGAATCGATCTGACCGAACCAAAGACAGAATGCCTTATCGTTCCTCCTCTATTTGATCTTTACCACCCTCTTCGTCACTCTTTCTTTACCATACAGTAATTGACAGAAGTAGATACCTACCGGTACCTCTCTCCCATCTTCATTCCTTCCGTCCCAGAGAACAGCATGTGGAAAATGAAATTTCTATTGTATCCTCTGTCTTTATTTTGCTTTTCTAAAAATATCATATAATATTATATAATAAATTATGTATGATTTTGTGGTTCTGTATACTTTTTTTTGTATCTTAACCCCTTTGATATAATACTTTATACAAACAGATATTTTCCACTTGACAATGGGAAAAATCTATGCTAAATTTTCCTTAACATTATAACCGCATATGAATACCCAATCAGAAATAAGAATTGCAATTGTTAGGGATTTTCTCAGGAGTGGAGGATCATTGAGAAAAGCTTCCGAAAACCTGACTATTTCCCGTCAGACGCTTGCGAGATGGCTAAAATGGTACAACGAAGGTGGAACAGAAAATCTCCATAGGAAGAAATCCTTTAGAAAATCCTGGAATAGACCTAACAAAGATGATGAAGAAAAGGTGGTGTTACTCAAAGAAAGAAATCCGTCGTTAACTTTGAAAGAGGCACAAAAGATACTTGATGAGAAAGGAACCAAAATTTCTCTCAAAGGAATATGGGGTATCTGGAGGAGATATGCATTGACAGGGAGGGGATATGAATACCCATATGATAAATTTGGGCCCACAACACCGGAGACAAAAAACTCATTGGAAAGAATAAAGAAAGCACTGAAAAGCGGAAAGTCTGAAGAGGCTGCAATGATTGCGAATTTACTTCCATCCTTTCCAAACGATCCAATCATAGGAGAGATACCCGCGGAATTGCTCTCTCCATTAAAGCAACTTACTCGCCTTAGCTTTGCTTTTGGCAATATCCCCTTTCCAGAATACTACAAAAGAGCCAAAAGGATCAGAAAGGCTTTGGAGAAGAAAAAACTCTTTTATTCTTCCATATTCGCAGGTCTCATGGAAATTCTTGCACTTGACTGGATGATTTCCCCTGCAAAAGAACAAGAGCTTCTTACCATGATAAGGAATAGAGCAAAGGGTATCAGGGATCCTTCCCTTATGTTTCTCTTATCTTTATTTCAGTGCAAATTATCCGCATACACTTTCAATGGTAAGGAGGCGAGAGAGTCTTTTAATGAGTGCAAAAGGTTGCTCCGCTACCTTCCCACTTCTTCCTATTTTGGAGAATTGGGAAATGCTTCAACATTCCTTACTAATTACAAGAAGGCTGCGTTTTACTACCAGAAGGAAATGGATTTAGTAACCGATGAAGCTGCTCGTAAGCTTCGCAGTCTACAGCTTTCAGCTACCTATTCAGTCAATGGCAAGTATACAAAGAGTAAAAAATTTCTCAAGAATGCAGAAAGGGAATCTGTAGTATTCACTCCAGTACTTGCCGTAATTCGGGCATATGGTGCTTATGCGCAGGGAAACTTCTCAGAAGCATCATCATTTTTCAGAAAGGCATTGGAACAATCAAAAAAGGGGCAATTAAGAAGCCAACTTAATTCTGCATCTCTCGGTCTCGCAGAAACTCACCAGGCTCTTGGAAATGAAAAAAACGCACAGATAATGCTTCAAAAATACATTCCGCTCTTCAGGAAATATAGAATGAAAAAGAAAGCCTTAATTCGGGCTCTTCTTTTGAGAAGCGAAGTACTGGTGAAGGAACAAACGCACGGATTTCCTATGTTACGTCTTTTTTATCATCTTCAGAACAAGGATAAACACGGTGGATATCAGAATGCAATGAGAGTTGCCAAAAATAATGGTCTTATGGGATTTTTTCACCGGATTATACCATTTTACCCGGAGCTTGTGCTCGATTTACTTGAAAAAGGAAAGGATACGGGGCTTCCAAGAGTAATTCTCAATTTTCCAATATTCAATAGAGAGTTCCCAGTCTATTCTGTAAAACTCTTAGGTCACCTCGTTGTTTACAAAAATCAAAAATATCTAAGAACAAACCTGAGACCAAAAGATTCGGCATTCTTGATCTATCTTGCTTTATCGAACAAAAGTGGTATATCACTTGATAGAATATGCAAAAATTTCTGGTCCAGCAGCAAGAATCCCTCTCGAAACCTTTCTCATTTGCTTGTACGTATAAGAAAAGCCTTAAAGGTTCCTTCTCACCACCTCTATATAAAACAGGATAGTCTTTGCTTCGATTGTTATTTCACAACCGATTATGGAGAGTATCAGGAGCACATTGCACAGGCAAAGGTGCTTCTCCGTGCTGGGGAATGGGGATTTGCTAAACGGGAGTTCATGCGGGCATTCAAATTGTTTCGTGGTGAGTTATTCCGAAAGATGTACGATGATTGGTCTGATGATAAAAGGCTGGAGGTTCTCTTCAGCTTTGAGACCGAAGTACTCGCTTTTGCGAAGGAGCTGCTCAAAAGAGGAAGAAAAGAGGAGACACATCGACTCCTCAAAAGAGCTCGGAAAATTGTCCCCAATTCTAATGAAATCGAAGCGCTCCTGGATTAACGCACGCATTTGGGGTCTATAATCAAAAAATGAGATAAATTAGTTACCTTTTTTATGATATAATG
>CAYMQB010000067.1:0-4961 GCA_964392665.1 uncultured bacterium
AGAGGTGAAGACCTCGCTGAAAGGTGTTCCAATGCTCGGGTTTTTAGGAGATTTTTCAGTTAATTTTGAGATTCCAGATTACTTTGGGATTGGGAAGTCGGTTTCAAGGGGGTTTGGGACGGTGAAACGAGTTAAAGAGTTGAGGAGTTAGAAAGTTAGGGAGTTCAGGAGTTACAGAGTTGGGGAGTTAAAGAGTTAGAGAGTTCAGGAGTTAGAGAGTTCAGGAGTTAGAGAGTTGTAGAGTTGAGGAGTTGAAGAGTTAGAGAGTTCAGGAGTTAGAAGAGAAGACAGAGGACAGAGGGCAGAAGGCAGAAGATAGAAAAACAAAGGAGTAAATAGATGGCGTTTCGACCTCAATTCAATATTACGGGGAAGATAAATAAGTCTCTGACAGACATTGAAAGGGTAAGAGGTTTTTTTGATGCAGTAAGAATTAAAGAAGAGTGGTTTTCTGCAATACAAAAAGAAGCCTTAGTTTTAGAGACCCACCACTCTACCCATATTGAAGGCACTGCCTTGACCCTTGACCAGGCAAAGAAGATTCTCAGTGGTAAAGATGTTAAAGGTGTAAAACCTGACGACAAGATGGAACTCCTAAATTATAAGAAGGCTATGGATTTTGTTTCTACCTATTTGGGCAAAGAGAATCCTATTACCGAAGGTCTTATAAGAGAAATACATAAAATTCTTGTAAGAGGTGTAAGAGGTGGGAAGCATGGGCCGGGTAAATATCGTGTTATTCAGAACTATGTTGTGAATTCTAAAACAGGCGAAATTATTTATACACCGCCACCACCCCTCGAAGTGCCTCATCTCATGAGGGATTTTGTCCACTGGTTGAATCAAGATAGGAATATTTCAGATATCCTTGTTGCCGGTATTGCTCAATTTCAATTTGTTCATATTCATCCTTTTCTGGATGGCAATGGTCGAACGGCAAGATTACTGTCAACTCTCATCCTCTACCAAACGGGGTATGATTTTAAGCGGTTATTTACCCTCTCGGAATTTTATGATAAAGACAGAAGGTCGTATTATAAAGCTATCCAGTCGGTAAGGGAAAATAATATGGATATGACCTCCTGGCTTGAATACTTTGTAGAGGGATTAAGGATGCAATTGGGTCATGTGAGGGAAAGGAGTGAGAGAGTAATTAAGTATGATTCAGTCTTACAAAAGGCAAATTCTATAGGATTGAAAGATCGCCAGATAAAAGCATTAAAATTTATTATTCGGAATGAAAGTATTTCCCGCTCGGAATATGTTAAAAGATACAAGGTATCACTGCGCACCGCGAATTATGACTTAAAATTTCTTGAAGAAAAGGGACTGATAAGAAAAAAAGGTGTTGGTAGGGCTATAAGATATATATTAAAATGACTACTGAATTAATTGCACGCAAATTGCACGCAAATTGCACGCAAAAATCTTAATGACAAAGAACAGAGGACAGAGTTGAGGAGTTGAAGAGTTAGAGAGTACAGGAGTTAGAGGGTTGAAAACACAACGAAGTAGAAAATAAACCCGGAAACGTGTTTAAAAAGTATAGTTAAAAGAAATTGAGGATTTCGGGAAACAGATGAGCGAAGGTAAACTAAGTTTTTCAGGAACAATAGTATCCATTCAGCCGCGCATTAGATTAACGAGGTCATTTAACGAAGTGGCTCACACCTATTTAGGATACAACATCTTTCTGAATGGTAGGATTGAAGGAAATCAAGAAGCGAATTTTATAATTGCTATTGGTAAAGGGGCAGAAGCAAAGTTTTGCTTTAGAAAAGGAGATGATATTAGAGGGTTGGCGGTACATGTAGAAAATCCCCGTATTGAGATTGCCGCATACTACAAGGTAAGTGCATTAGAACTTTTCGAGAGAGAAGACAAGGAAGGGAAAATTTCTGAGACATCTCCATTCACAGGTATACCATTAACTTTGCCTGAATACAGAGAAAAGGGTGGTCGAAGGTTATTCGTCAGAACTTATAATGAAAAATGCTGGCAATGTATCTGGGGATGCAGTATGGCAGTGGAAATTATAAAAGACCAGTGGAAACCTCATCTAAAGAAGTATAGGAGAGAAACTTTTTGCTATGGTCCAAGAGATTGTACATTATATGTAGCGGGGAGAAAGAGACAGGCTCCCGGAAGAAAACCTGGTATGGTTTACATTGAGGAAGAAGAAGAAAATGATATTTGGTGAGAGAAATGCAGTTAGTTATTAATTCATACGGTTCTTATCTTCAGAAGACTGGAAATTGTTTTAAGATAAAAAAGGGTGATAAAGTCTTTGAGGTGTCGGTTAATAAAGTATCATCCATTATGATTACCACATCTGCTTACATTACCACTGATGCTATCAAATTGGCGATTGACCATAATATCGATATTATCTTCTTAGATGATTTCGGCAAACCATATGGTAGGGTCTGGCATAGTAAGCTTGGAAGCACGGCATTGATAAGAAGAAGGCAATTAGAGATTGCAGAGAATGACGACGGTTTGAAACTTGCACTTTCCTGGATAGGAAAAAAATTCGATAACCAGATAGAGCTTCTCAAGAGGTTAAGAAAAAGCCGAACTCAGAAGTCCGCTAAGATAACTGAATATATTGGAAAATTGAGTAATAGCAGGGAATCTATCTTTAAAGTCACAGGAAATGTTGAGGAAATGAGAAACACTATAATGGGTATAGAAGGAAGTGGAGGAAGGGTGTATTTTGAATGCTTGAGTTCTCTTATGCCTGATAGATTCAAATTTAACGGTAGAAGCAGAAACCCGGCAAAGGACGAATTTAATACTCTCTTAAACTATGCTTATGGTATTCTTTATGGAAAAGTGGAAAAAGCCTGTATTATTGCTGGACTTGATCCCTATGTTGGAGTTATACATACGGATAATTATAATAAGAAATCCTTTGTTTTTGATTTGATCGAGAATTTTCGTATCTGGGCTGACGAAACTGTTATAAATCTTTTTGCTGGTAGAAAAGTTAAACAAGAACATTTTGATAAGTTGAAAAATGGTTTTTTTCTTAACAAAGAGGGTAAGGCTTTACTAATTGAAACATTCTCTGGATTTTTAGATGAATCTGTCCGCTATTCGGGGAGAAATATAAAAAGAGAAAATATCATTCAGTTTGAATGCCATAAAATAGCGAATAGACTGATAAAATGACTTAAAGAGTTAGAGAGTTGAGGAGTTAAGAGTTGGGGAGTTGAAAGACAAAGGACAGAGAACAGAAGACAGAGGGCAGAAGACAGAGAACAGAAGACAGAGAACAGAAGACAGAGGACAGAGGACAGAAATAAATAAGGAGGGAAAGTGAAAAGACATAATTTTAGAAACCTAAAAATATATCAGCGTGCAATAAATTTTGCTGTAGAGATATATAAAACAAGCAAATTGTTTCCAAAGTATGAATTGTTTGGTTTGACAAGTCAGATAAGACGCGCTGCAACATCAATATCCTTAAATATTGCTGAAGGAAGCGGAAATAAGTCAGAAAAAGAATTCCAGCGGTTTTTAGAGATTGCACTCCGCTCTGATTATGAAGTAATGTCGACACTTGAGATTGCATTCCGCTTAAAATATTGTAACAAAAGTGATTTCGATAGACTATTAGCAGAATCTGACGAAATAGCAGCAATGATTGTTGGTTTCTCAAAAAGCCTTGGGCGTGGATGATCTTATTCAGTGGTTTTATTATGTCTGACTTCTGTCTTCTCACTTCTGATTTCTGAATTATGTTAGTCTGGGTGATATACGACATTGTTGATGATAAGACACGAGGTCGCATTGCCAAAATCTGTAAGGGGCAAGGACTTTACCGAGTTCAAAAATCAGTATTTCTCGGAACGCTGAATAAGAATCAGATAGATGAACTGACGATTATGTGTGAAGATTTGATTGATTTTAAAAAGGATTCAGTATACATCTTCCCGATGTGTGAGGATGATTTTAAGAAGGTGAAACTACTGGGTCAAGCGTTTGATAAGAAACTTGTGTCAGCAGAACTATTGGAGAAGTTCTTTTAACGGACAGAGGGCAGATGACAGAAGACAGAGAACAGAAGACAGAAGACAGAAGACAGAGGACAGATGACAGAGTACAGAAGACAGATGACAGAGGACAGAGAACAGAAGGATGATTTCTGATATGATGGATACTGAATCCACTTTAATGATCACTCCATCCGAGGTTTTAGAGCACCTTTATTGTCCACGGTTCACCTATTTTATGAATTGCTTGAAAATTCCGCAGCACGAAGAATTAAGGTATAAAGTGCTGAAAGGTAGGGAATTACATTCTCGGAAGGAGAAGGAAAATAAGGAATACTTAAGAAAAAAAATAGATTGCGTAAGGAAAGAAATATCGGTTTATCTTGCATCACCGGTGATTCGAGTAAGGGGTATTGTTGACGAAGTGCTCACATTTTCAGATGGAAGTATGGCACCAATGGATTACAAATATTCGGAATTTAGGGAATATCTTTTCAAGACGCATAAAGTCCAATCAGTTTTATATGCAATGCTGATTCAGGAAATTTATAAAAAACCTGTAAATAGGGGCTACATCTGTTATGTAAGAAAAAATGCGAAGTTAAAGAAAATACTTTACAAACCAGAAGATTTCCTGTATGCTAAGAATTTGATAGGAGAGATTTTCAGCGTGGTGCAAAAGGGATTTTACCCGAAAAGGACGCGCTGGAGAAATAGATGTATTGACTGTTGTTACAAAAATATTTGTGTTTGATCTTTGACATTTTATAAGTAATTAAATATCAAAACTTGTTTTCAAATTAAGGATGTAAAGTGGAACTTATGATGTTGAAAATAAGGGGTTTTTGGTGTGAAAAACTTACCAAAAGCCCCTGCATAAAAGCAAAGAAAGAATCAATCAATAAAGGAGTTAAAGCAAAAGTGCGGTTCTAAAGCAAGTTCCATAAAAACAAGGATTGAAAC
>CAYMQB010000068.1:0-4367 GCA_964392665.1 uncultured bacterium
AAAAAGTGGGGAATAAAACTGAACCTGGGGTGGGGAATAAAGTTGAACCTTGACATTTGCGTTGCGTTATTTGTTGTAAACAATAAATACACTACTGAATATACCATGAATTACACGTCTCTGCAGTCAATTTCCAATCTCTAATTTCGTGCTTTATGTTCTGTGCTCTTATGTCTTGACTTTCCTGTGCTACTTTCGTAATTTCCAATTTCGTAATTTCGACTTTCAGGTATCAGGTTTTAGGTCTGTGGTCTTCGGTCTTATGTCTTATGTCTGTGCTTCTCTTCTCCATTCTCTCTTCAGCCTTAACCTGCCCGATGCAGGTGACAGATAGCAACAGCAATTGCATCCGAAACATCAAAACTTTTCTCGATTTTTCTCTTTGTTATCTGCTCAACCATATACCGTACCTGCTCTTTTGACGCATTCCCCCTTCCGACAATTGCTTTTTTCACGACAGCAGGCGAATATTCAAAGACATTGAGGTCCTTCAAACTCCCCGTCAAAATAACAACACCTTTTACCTGACTCATCTTTATCAGACTATCAACATTTTTACTATAGAATCCAGATTCAACCGCAAGTGAATCGGGTTCGAAATTATCGACAATAGTGGTCAATTCGTTATAAATAGATAGAAGTCTCCTGTCAATGGCTTCCTTTTTCGTTGTTATTACTCCGGAGGTTATAATACGAAATTCAATCTTAAATTTTTCTATAACGGCATACCCGGTTGTTCCAAGACCAGGGTCAATACCAATGACTCTCATTTGGTTTATCTAGTTTATTTGGTTTATTTGGCTTATTTTGTTTGTTAAGTTTGTCATTGCCGTTTCACTCTTCTCTACTCCTTTTTTCAATTCTTGAAATTCTTTCATTGATAGATGCAAGCGTCTCACCAAGAAATCCCATAGCAAGAAGAAGGAGACCAGATAATATGAATAGTATTACAAGATAAAGTAACGGTCTAAATCCTCGATGTAAGCCATATCTGAAGATAAGAGCGACAATTCCTGTAATCCCTCCAAGCACGATCAATACCGAACCTGTCGAGCCAAAAAGAAGCATTGGTTTCTTAAGGAAAGTGATTTGAAATTTAACACTTAACAGATCAAAAATCCCAATTATTATTCTACCCTTGCCCCCGTACTTAGTTTTGCCAAATCTTCGAGGTTGAAGTGCAACCTTAATTTCCGAAACCGTGAAACCCTCATTAACAGCAAGTGCTACAAGAAATCTATGCCAGTCTTTCCTAAGGCTTATTTTCCCAAGAATTTCTCTTCTAAATATCTTTATCGAATTTTGATCGTGTATGGGAAGCTTAAAAAGCTTTCTGGAGAGGGAGTTATAAACTCCAGAAACAAATTGTTTAGAGTACTTGCCCTGTTTCCAACCCGCAACAATATCATACCCTTTCTTCATTTTCGAATACAGCCTAACTATATCATCAGTGCTATACTGAAGATCCGCATCAAACAAAAGAATAGCTTTTCCGCTCGATATGTTGTAACCTGTCAGTAACGCATCCGTTTTTCCCCTGTTTTTTGAATGCTTTTGTATTTTGACATTTGAATACTTATCCCTTACAACCTTCATTTCCTCCCAGGTCCCGTCATTGCTGCCATCATCAACAAGAATAATTTCGAAATCAATGTTCTTTCCCTTTAGTGCATTTTCAATCTCATATGCGACTACCGGAATATTTTTTTCTTCGTTATAAGCCGGGACTATTATGGAAAGGTCATTCATTTCCTACCGATTCCACTATATGCGAAACCCATTGTCCTTAGGGTTTCTGGATTAAATATGTTTCTACCATCAATTATTATAGGCGTTTTCAGCAGTTTCTTAACTTTTTCCAGGTTCAAATTTTTAAATTCATCCCATTCCGTGAGTATAACAAGCGCATCACTCCCATCACAAACATCATAAGGATTATTACAGTACTTAATTTCGGAGTAAATTTCCTTACTTCTTTCCATTGCTTTTGGATCATAAGCCCTTATGTGTGCCCCCTCATCCATCAAATACTTAATAATATCTATGGAAGGTGCAAATCTAATATCGTCTGTATTGGGTTTGAACGAAAGACCAAGAATACCAACAGTTTTTCCTTCAAGATTCCAGATATTTTCCTTAACCTTCTTTACTATTAGCTTTTTCTGCTCATCATTGATCTCCTCAACAGCCTTGAGAAGTTTAAAATCATAACCAAGATTCTCGGCTATTCTAATAAAGGCACTAAGGTCTTTTGGAAAACAGAATCCTCCAAAACCCGCACCAGCTTCAAGAAAATGTTTCCCAATCCTCTTATCCATTCCCATTCCCTGTGCAACCTTCTTTACATCTGCCCCCGCCCTTTCGCATATTACGGAAATTGCATTCATAAATGAAATCTTGGTAGCCAGGAACGAATTAGAAGCATGCTTTATTAACTCAGCACTTTCTATATCAGTAACAAGAATTGGAGCATTCAGCGGTTTGTAGAGTTCATACAAAATACTCTTTGCCCTTTCTGACTCAACACCAATGACAACTCTGTCAGGCTTGAGAAAATCCTCTATAGCAGACCCTTCTCTCAAGAATTCCGGGTTCGATGCCACATCGAAATCGACACCTTTCCTATTTCGTAAGCTAATTGTTTTTTTTATCCATTTTCCTGTATTTACCGGAACCGTACTTTTACCTACAATCAACTTATAATCTGCCATTACATCAGCAATAACAGACGATACTTTTTCAACACTCGAGAGATCTGCTTCACCATTTTCCTTTGGAGGCGTTCCAACAGCAATAAAAATGACTTCTGAAACATCTGCCGCGTCCTCGATATTCGAAGTAAATGATAAAAGTCCCTTCATGCAATTTCTTTTTACCATATCTTCAAGCCCGGGTTCATAAATTGGGATAATTCCCGATTTTAATTTTTCTACCTTATCAACATCATTGTCAACACATATTACATTATTACCGAGTTCGGCAAAACACGTTCCTGTTACAAGACCCACATAACCCGTTCCTATCATCGCTATCTTCACTCGTTCCCCTCCGGTTTCACAATTTTCTCCTTTTCAAGCCTATGTTCTTTCTTTGGTTTCGTATCTTATGTCTTGTGCGCTAATGCTCTAATGTGCCTAATCATCAAACCAGTAAATAAACCTGGCACAGTACGGACAAAAATCCACACCTTCGTTCCTATTCTTTCTAACAACAAATGATGTTGGCAAAGTCACGAAACATCCATAGCAAATACCGTCTATTACAGGGACAACAGCTCGTGCATATTTCTCTGCGAGTTTCTGATATCTTTTTAGAAAATTCGGCTGCAATTTTCCTTCGATTTTCCGTTTTGCTTTAACTAAATCCTCCATTCGCTTATTGATTTCAAAACCAGCTTTTTTATCCTGATTGACTTCATTTAGCAGAATATCCAAATCGTGAAGCATTATAAGTAATTCCAACTGCTTATGCATTAATTCTTAACCTTTTTGTCTTCTATTTCTTTTACTATTTCCAAAAATTCTCTCTCATTTTTTACTTTGAATAACCTTCCATCATTTGCAATTAATTTCGCAAATTCTGCAACCTTTCCAAGTGTAATCAAATAGGAATTTGAGGACTCCTCAGGTGGGGCAATAAGCAGAAAAAATATGTAAACTGGTTTCCCATCAAACGAATCAAATTCAACGCCTTTCTTTGACAAACCAATAACCAACTTGAAATCCCGGACAAGCAAAGTTCTTGCATGAGGTATGGCGATACCTTTACCAACACCGGTTGAACCCATCCCTTCCCTTTTCAAAAGATTCTTTATCAGAATATCTCTTGCATTTGCTTGCATAGAAAGAGCGGAAACCAGTTCCTTAATCACCCCATTTTTTGTTGTGCTTCTTAAATCAGATTTTATTGTGGAATCGCAAAATTTGCAGTAAAGCTCACCAACCTTATTCATCTAATCCTTTAATAACACCTTTAGAAAATAATGTCAAGGTTTTTCAGCAAAAAAACATATTTAGCCACGGTTACTGCACGATAAACATTAATTCAGAGACTGAAAGAGAGCCTTAAGAGACCAAATTCAAGCATTCTTTCAGCTTTCAACCAATAAAACTAATTCAACCAACCAGGTTATCAGTTAATGGTCAATACTCATTGGTTAATCGTTTTTTGCCTTCGGCTTATATTTGCTTCGCTGTATATTTGAGTTGCGTTATTTGTTGTAAACAATAAATACACTACAAATATACTACTGAATATACCATGAATTATACGTCTCTGCAGTCAATTTCCATTTTCCTAATTTCGCCTTTCAGGTATCAGGTTTTAGGTCTGTGGTCTTCGGTCTGTGGTCTTCGGTCTGTGGTCTT
>CAYMQB010000069.1:0-3374 GCA_964392665.1 uncultured bacterium
TGGTATTGTTTTTTAAAAAATAACAACATTTCATGACCTTTATGCCCGCAATGACAAAAAAAGAAAGAAACATTCATTATTTCAAGATTGAGTATGCGAAGAGAGGATTGGCTCTATGTGAAGGAGAAAACCTTTCAATGAAGGAATGTGCATTCACAAATAACGAAACGGGATTGAAGCTGAGAGGTAATTCGGATGTTACTGTGAAGGATTGTGTCTTTAAGGGTAATACAAATTCAGGAATACTGTTAGGAGAAGACATATCCGGAACTATAAAGGATGACAGTTTGTATGACAATGGAGTAGGGATAAACATTTCGCAACAACAGGAGTTGTTGCACTCCAGAACACAAATGGGAGCCACAAGGGTTACTCCTACAATCCAAGCGCAGAGCAAGGTGTCTGAGAAAGATGTCATTCTGAGTAAACAGAACATATTGACTGTGGAAGAATCTAAAACCGAGATGCTGAAACAAGTTCAGCATGACATTATTCAGCACATGGTTCGGAATGACAGAGATAGAGCGAATGTTCTGCATCCTGAGCTGGTTTTAAAGGGGCTTTATGTATCTGGGAATAATACGGGCATACTGTGCGCTGGTAAATCCACACCGCAGCTCAAGGAAAGCAAGATAATCAACAACATGGATTATGGAGTGTATATAACGGATGATGCAGAACCGAATTTGGGAGGAAGTGGGCACAACTATATCTACGGAAGTGGAACTTATGATTTATACAACAACACTCCTAACATGATAATGGCGAAGAAGAACTACTGGGGTACAATGGACATAGACTCTGTAGAATCACACATCTATGATTATTACGATGACAACTCTCTTGGAGTTGTAGAGATAGAGCCCCTCTGGAATGGCAACAAGGCAGTGGGTGGTACAATGTCATCGGGAGAAGAGACAACTCCAGTGGTTTATTTCCTCAATCATCCATCACCGAATCCATTTGTTAATAAAACAATCATTGCCTATTCCATTGCAAAACCCGGAAAAGTTACTCTCAATATTTACGATATAAGTGGCAGGTTAATCAAAACTCTTGTTAAAGAGAAAAAAGAAACTGGTTTCTACACTACTAAATGGAACGGATGCGATAATAACAACCGCAAAGTCGCCACAAGCGTCTATTTTGCAAGGCTGACTGCTGGTGATTACACATCCGTGAAGAAAGTTATCCTTATAAGATAGAGAAGTGCACAAGTGATTGGAGCAGGCTTACTTCATATTGAGATTCTTCTATAATTAGTAAGACTTGTTGACTTAGAATGACGGCAATCTTTTTTGGAAAGGAATACAGATAGCATTTTGCAAGGAAGGGAGGAGATGTGAAAAAGGTTTTATTTACAGTTCTTATCCTCTTATGTTTCGGTAAGTTACTTCCACAGAATAATGGTGGAATAGTGACATCCAATGCATCTTTGTATCCGGCAAATCAGCTCATTGTTACATACCTGTCACAGGTCAGTGAAAGGGAACGAAACAGGTTTGAGCGAGAAAACAACCTCCACAAACTTCAAGTTTGCCCAAGGGGTAATTGGGTATCTTACTGGACAGATGGGAAGGTGTCCATAAAAAAGGTTGCAAAAGAACTGGAGAAAAGTGCGCCGGTATTAAGAGTTCAGCCAAATTACTATTTCCACATTTCGTGGGTGCCCAATGACCCATACTATGGGTTGTATCAATGGAATTTGAGACGAATAAGTATGGAAGAAGCATGGAATATTGAACAAGGTGGGGATTCGGCAATTATTATTGGAGTTCTGGATTCAGGATGTGCTTTTGAGGACTATCCGGTACCTTCCTATGAAAAGGATAAAATTGATAGTAATACGACAAGTTACAAAAGGCTTCCGGACTACAGCGAAGCACATTTTGTGGATGGTTTCGATTTCGTAAACGACGACGCACATCCCAACGATAACCATAGCCACGGCACTCATGTTAGTTCAACTATAGTTGAATCTACGAATAACGGAGTTGCTCTTGCTGGCGTTGCGTTCAATACGACTATTCTCCCAGTAAAGGTAGTAAATTGGGCAGGAATAGGAACGGCGGATTTATTTGCACTCGGTCTTTACTATGCAGTAGACCATAATGCGGATATAATTAATATCAGTCTTGCTTCTTCTTCGAATCCCGGTTCTGTAGTAAAGGATGCGATTGACTATGCGGCAAATCAAGGTGTTATCATGGTTGCAGGTGTCGGTAACAGTAGTGCAGGTTCCGTTACTTATCCTGCAAAATACGATGAGGTTGTTGCTGTTAGTGCGACTTGTTCAAGTGTCCCCGACTCGCTTGCCTACTATTCGAACTATGGTAGTGGGGTAGAGGTCTCTGCACCGGGTGGTGATCTGGTTGATAGGGATAACAATGGATTTCCTGACCTTATAGTCCAGCAAACTTTTCTTCCAGGTATATTCAACAATGGTTTTGCAAAGCCAGATTCCTTTGTTATGATTGGTTATGGTGGGACATCAATGGCTACACCTCACACAACGGGTGTAATTGCTCTGATGCTTTCTCATGGAATCCCGCGCGAAAGCATCCGGGAGATTCTGCACCAGACTGCAATAGACTTTGGTACACCTGGTTATGATACGCTGTTCGGGTATGGTAGAATAGACTGCTTCAGAGCACTTGGTGGTGAGGATACTATTCCTCCTTTGATAACGGAGACGACCGTGCTCGAAGATACATACTTTACCGGACCTTATGCAGTGTGGTCGAAATTAAATGACCTTTTTGGCATCAAAGATGCAAAAATATGGTATAAGATAAATTCTGGAATCTGGCAGGATTCCCTTTATGTTGACAAAATCTATCCAGATAAGTATCTTTTTTATATTCCGGAAGTTACTGCGCCAGCGGTTATCAAATACTATATCGAAGCGACAGATAATTCAGATAATACTGCAACTGACCCGGATGGTGCTCCTTCATACTATTATTCCTTTATTGTGCTTGAGAGCGGGATAGAAGAGAGTGAGAAGGAAGGCGCTTGCAGGATTCTTTGCGCATCTTTTGTGCAAGGTAACATTTTGGATTTAAGGTTCTCTGAGGTTCCCTTCGCTTCGTTTGACATTTCCCTATATGATGTTTCTGGAAGATTGGTGAGAATTTTTGAAACTGGAAACGTTTCTGACAAGAAACTTGCATTGAATGTCAGTAAACTTGGGAGTGGTATATATTTTGTAAAGTTAAAAGTTAAAAGTGAAAAGTTAAATCTTGAAGAAGTTAGAAAGATAATAAAGATAAACTAACATTTAAATTCCCCTAAACTTCTTCTTTTTCAAAGGGGGACTTCTGAACTTCCCATGTAAAATGTCAAGTAAAAAATGAGATTTTTTAGCTACCTCC
>CAYMQB010000070.1:0-2664 GCA_964392665.1 uncultured bacterium
AATTCCTTCTGGGGGTTGTTCTTTCTTACCAATTTACTGATTACATCAACAAATTTTTTAGCAGTTTGTAAAGCATCCCTTGCCTCTTTTTCTGAACAAGGAATATCCGGTTCATAGACAAACCGATGTCTTTTCCTTCTCATAAAATCATAATCGTTGATAACCTTTTTGAATTTCTTTCCCAATATTAGACTCGCAAACTTCACAATAGTCAGATGTTTGTCCTTAATTTCGGGTCTGAATCCTTCACTGAACATCAAAGCCAAACCAGAACGCAACATTGCATTGTAAGCATAGCTGTAACAACATTCTTCATCCTCATCCATATTTCTTTCAGCAGTTTTCAGGTCTGTATAAGCTCGCATTAGAAGATTGTTCACAGCTTTCCAGTCTATCGGAGATGTCTTTATCGAACCTTGTTTTAATAAAGTCTCTTTTGATATTCTATAAATCACTTTCTGTACCTATCAGCATAATTCTTGGATTGTTTAGCAAATCCACAATGAAACCACTTTCTTGCTTTTTCTTAGTTTTATATTCTTTCAAGGAATAGATTGTTGGGTTTATTTCTCTCCTTAGTTTTTTTTCCAATGCTGCGATTTTTTCATTCAGTAGAGATGTGTCGGGGTCTCCAATTATCATAAGATCTATATCACTAATCGCTTTTTCACGCTTTGCCGCAAAGGAACCATATATGAATGCATATTCGATTTTTTTTACTGCCGAGAGAACCTTTCTTAAACTGCCTTCAACTCCCACTGTCTTGGATACAATACTCTTTATTTCTTTGAATAACGGATGTTTTGTGTTTAAGGAATAGTAAAGTAAATTACCTACTTTATGAGTATTAAATAGCTCATCTTTTTGGAATTTCAGAAGTTCTCTTCGTATACTGCCTGCTGAATAACCCAACATGCGATGGAGTTCCCTTAGATAATATTTTTGCGATGAGTTGGTGAAGAATAGGGCTAATAAATCTTGCCTTATCTTTGATTTTGAAATATATAAACTGTCTAACATAAGTCATACTCCATATCGAGTACAATTATACTCAAAATAGGATATATGTCAAGGGAAAAATTGTTATTCGGCTTCATTAAAATGGAAACAGAGATTCTTCCAGGGTTCACCCTGTGTAATAGCATTATGTACAAGATATTTTGCTATTACACGGAGTCAATATGGAAAACATTACTCAGAATGACATAGTTTCACTTGTTACACACCCCGTCATATACCATTCGGTATATGACACCCCTCTTTTTAGAGGGGATTTGATACACCCGCAAAGATAAGACAGGAAAGACATGAGACAGGAGACATCAGACATCAGAGTGAAGACAGCGAAACGGAGTATCGGAGTGTCGGAGAACGGTAGAATCAGAAGACACCGGACATAAAACCGAAGATCCGAGACCGACGAAAGCGAAGCGGACTAACAGAGTATCGGAAAACTGGAAGGATGAAGGACAAAGTCAAGGTAAATTTTGGGTAAATATAGGGTAGAGTAAACCCAGTTCTTGTTTCATATTACGATAAAGGTAATTGTAACGAGAGAAAGGACGAAAACAGGAAATTGCGAAAACGGAAAATGGAAATTTGGAAAATCATAAAACCTAATAACCAGTGACTGATGACTAAAAAATGAGATTGCCACGTCGCTTTGCTCCTCGCAATGACAAATAAAGACAGAGAAGGGAAAAGAGAAAAGAGAAAAGAGAAAAGAGAAAAGAGAAAAGAGAAAAGAGAGTACGGAGAAATATGAGATTGCTTCGGCAGAAATTAAACAAGAACACTCGCAATGACGAATATAGCAGAACTAGGAAGTCCTCCTATATCTATCGTTTTATGATTTCTCTTAGGACTGTATCTCCCGAGTCGAGTTTTTTAATTGTGACGTTTATGGTTTGTTTATCTATATCGAGTATTGCATAACTTGGCTCAAAACCTTTTTTATCCGTTGATTTTAAATGTCCTGGATTTATCAGGTAAACATTTCCCTGCTTGGCTATTGCAGGGATATGTGTGTGTCCATAGAGGACGATGTTTACTTTGTTGTCTCTTACCATGTCTTCCGGTGAGATGTCATCCGGGAGGTCATTTTCATGCTTTTCTTTTGTATGGGTCAGGAGAAGTTTCCAACCTTCGAACTCGACTATCTTCCTATTGTCAACATCCTTTTCTGCATAATATGCACTGTAAACACCCGGAACTCTTTCGAGCTGGATGCCTTGCTCCACGAGGAAATCAGCATCGTCGTAGTCATCACCAAGATGAATTATCTTATTGACATTTTCTTCGCGGGCTATTTTTGATACAGATAGAACATTTTTCTTCTCGCCATGACTGTCACTTACAACAATTACTCTCATATTGACCTCCTATTTTTTAGCTACGGTTACTCCACGGTTAAAACATCAATTCAAGGTTACCCTCCACACCACCAAAACTAAAACCTTTAGCCACGGTTACTGCACGGTTAAAGAACAGTTTGCGGGGGTCAGACTGAAAAATAGAAATAACTTCCTTGTTTGTAAAATCACCCAAATGTTTTGACTTGTAATTCATATTAAAACGACGATAGCAGAAGATTCAAAAGATGTCAAGAATTGTAATATAGGGTAATTATGGAAGAATTCATTGCAATTTTCAGGCATCAACAAC
>CAYMQB010000071.1:0-2168 GCA_964392665.1 uncultured bacterium
TTCTTGCAAACGGTTTTGGTGCTTTCAGCACGGTATGAGTCCCTGCGGGACGGGGAAAATGTAAGGTGGGCATCGGAGAGACAGAGGAAGACCGAAGACCAAGAAAGGGGAAATTAGAAATTGGAAATTATGAAAATAACACATCGCTGTATGAAAACCAAACAAACTAAACAAACCAAATAAACTAAAAAGACTAAATAAACTAAAAAGACCATGAAAGCGAAATTCTTCACGACCCAACTGGATTCCTGCTGTTGCAGGAATGACACCTCTTGTAGCAGATTCTTCCAGGGTTCACCCCGTGTAATACCATTATGCACAGGACATTTTCCTATTACACAGGGTAAATATGGGACGGATTACTCAGAATGACAGATAACGAACACAACGATCTAAACGATACTAACGGTCTAAAAGTTCTTAACGAAGAAACGACATGGATTCATTTGAAAAACTGATTTCGGAACTCAAAGAAAAGCTGAAGGAGGCAAAGTCAGGAGATAAACCTTCGCTCTTTAAAGAAAAGGTTAGATATGTTTACAACACAATTCAGGATTACCGGAAAAGACTGGGAACGATTGAGAAAAATATGAAGGCATACCTTGAGGGCAAGGAAAGATCGGAAGAGACAAAGAAGGCAAAGATGATAGAAGGTTTTGTCCAATCGATGAGTATTTCGAAGACGGATATTCTTACACTAATTGATAGAGGATGGAACTATATCGCAAGTGGAGATTATGAAAATGCCCAGAAAGTTCTTGGAGATGCACTAAAAAAAGCTCCGGGTAATATTCAAGTTATGAAACTTTTAGGATGGGCACATATGTATAGTGAGAAATTCGATGATGCTTTGCTTCTATACCAGAAGGTACTGAACAGCGTTCCTGACGATGCAATGGCGAGAAACAATCTGGGATACATCTGTTACAAGAAGAAAATATTCGGTGAGGCAATCGAACATCTATCCAAGGTTATTAAAGAAGGGAAGGATATGAATGCATTACTTTACGCCAACTATTACCTTGGTTTGGTTTATTTTGAACGAGAGATGTATGATGATGCCGTTCATTTTTTTAACGAAGCGCTCAAGGTTGGTCCGAATCTAATGGAAGCAAAGTACTACTTAGGATTGTCATATTATGCAGAGGGTGATAAGAACAGGGGAGTGGAAATATGGGAGCAGATGGTGAAGAGTAATCCAAATAATAGATGGTCGGAGCGTGCAAAGGAGAAACTCAGGATAGGAGAAAAGTGATTTGAAAGTCGGGTTTGTTCAGTTTAATCCTGTATTTGGAAGAGTAAAAGAAAATCTCGAGAAGGTAGAATCTATGATTAAGAGTATTAATTGCGATTTACTTGTACTTCCGGAATTATTTAGTACGGGATATACATTCAAATCAAGACAGGAAGTTCTGAGATTTGGCGAGATTTTTTCCAATAGTAACACGATAGAATTTCTTAAGAGGATAGCCAAGGAAAGAAGGATGTCTATAGTAGGTGGTTTTGCAGAAAGGGATGGGAAGAGAATCTATAATTCTTCTGTTCTATTCTCCAAGCATGGAGGACATTTCATTTACAGGAAAAAGCATCTCTATCGATATGAAAACCGATTTTTTGATAAGGACTATGAACCTTTCAAAATAGCAAGACTTGAGTCAGGTACAAAAGTTGGGCTTGTTATTTGTTTTGATTGGATTTACCCAGAAGCTATAAGGCAATTGGCACTTAAGGGTGCACAGATTATCTGCCATTCCGCAAATCTCGTAATGCCCTTCTGCCAGGATGCTATGATAACAAGAGCAATAGAGAATCGGGTTTTCATAGTAACTGCAAACAGAATTGGAGTTGAAAAGAGAAGGGGAATCGAAAATAGATTTACCGGAATGAGCCAGATTATTTCACCAGAAGGAAGGATTCTTGCAAGAGCAGGGGAGCGAGAAGAGGTAACGATTATTGTGAATGTTAATCCCAAAATAGCAAAAAACAAATATTTGAATCCTATGAATGATATTTTCAAACAGAGAAGGAAGGATATTTACTAAATGATGTATTTTGTTGATTATATCTAATGGATGCAGTTTCCCACCTTGTTTTGGTTTTCATCGAAGATTTCAACAGATAAATCGAAAGTTCCTGAAGATATTATAAATTAAGGTTTTTCATACCAT